>JADLEQ010000079.1 GCA_020846005.1 Polyangiaceae bacterium | reverse complement strand
TCCGGCGGTCGCTGGATGCTGCGCCTGGCGCCGCGGCGGCTGCTCAATTGACACCCTCACAATCGAGTTCGAGCGTGGGGGAAAGGGGGCGGTGTATGCAGAATTCAACTGGCCACCATCAACCCGTCCCCGCAGGCGCCTCGCCGGGCTCCAAACGGCCACCTCCGCGTTGCACGGCGGGGCTGAGCGAAATCGAGGCTCATGCGTCCGGAAAGGTAGGCCCTATTTGACCGACCCTGAGCGCACCGTCCTCGTCACCGGCGCGAGCCGCGGGCTCGGCGCCGAGACGTGTCGCCAGCTGGCGCGGCGGGGCTACCGTGTCGTGGTGACGAGCCGGGGCGGGGAGGGGGAGAAGGTAGCGGCCGCGCTCGCGGGGGGCGGGCTGCGCGTCGAGCACCGCCCGCTGGACGTGGAAGATCCCGCCAGCGTCACGCGGCTCGCGGAGTCCCTCCGGCTCGACGGTGTCCGGCTCGACGTGGTGGTGAACAACGCGGGAGTCGCGCTCGACGGCTTCGACTCCGCCGTCGCGCGGCGCACGATCGACGTAAACTACCTCGGCGCGCTGCGGGTGACGGACGCGCTGCTCGAGCGCCTGCGCGACGGCGGCGCCATCGTCATGGTCTCCAGCGGGATGGGCGAGGCGTCTTGCCTGGGCGCCGCGCTGCGCCGGCGCTTCCTCGACCCCAGGCTCACCCGCGCGCAGCTCGGCGAGCTGCTCGAGGCGTTCGTCCGTGACGTGGCGGACGGGCGGCATCAGGCGGAGGGGTGGCCGTCGTCCGCCTACCGCGTCTCCAAGGTCGGGCTGAACGCGCTCACGCGCCAGCTCGCGGCGGAGCTGCGCGGGCGGGGGATCCGCGTCAACGCGGTGTGCCCCGGCTGGGTGCGCACCGACATGGGGGGGCCGGGCGCGCCGCGCGGCGTCGAGGAGGGCGCGGCGTCGATCGTCTGGGCCGCGACGGAGCCGACGGGCGTCACAGGCGGCTTCCACCGGGACGGGGTACGCATCCCCTGGTGAGGGGTGAGCTGGTCACCGGTTCGGGGAGAACACCCCCCGCGCGAGCGGCGCTAGCGACCCCCGCGGGTGACGATCGTCGCCGAAGCGGTCGAGCGTCTCCTCGGCCGCCCGTGCCCACGCGCGCGGGGCGCGCGCGTGCAGGCGGGCCATCGCGTCGAGTGACAGCGCGAACGCCACGTGCTCGGTCTTGCGCGCGGTCGCGGGCGCCGCCTCGGCGAGCCGATCGAAGACACGCTCGGCGCGCGCGGACGAGGCGCCGCGCGCGAGCGCCGCCGCCAGGAAGCGCGCGCGCCACGCGGCGGTGCGGCGCTCGTCCGGCCCCGCCCACGCGGTGAGGTCCGCGCCGTCGCAGAGGTCGAGCCCAGCGAAGCGCGCCGTCGCGACTCCGAGCTGCTGATCGTAGAGGAGCACTCCGCGGGTGTCGCGGGCCGCGGCGCGGAGCACCGAGGGGGCGGCGTGGGTGAGCCCGGAGAGGTAGTCTCGGAGCAGCCCTCGAGCTACCGCGGACCACCTGCCGAGACTCACAGCGGCGACCAGCTCGTCGAAGGTCCGCGCGCCGACGTGCGTGACCGCCTCCACGAGGCAGGGACGATCGCCGAACAGCAGCGCGATCCCCCGGCTCCCCACCAGCACGGGGGGCATCGGCGCGGGATCCGTCACCGCAGCGCCGAGCGGCAGCGTCGACCCCGGCGCGATCCGACCGCTGGCGATCGCCGCACGACGGAGCGCCCGGAGCGACGGGGCCGGGTGGAGGTCGAGCCCCGGGCCGCCCGAGGCGAGCGGGCCGAGCTGCTCCGCCACCAGCTCGGCGACCCGCTCGAGCCCCTCCGGCTCCACCCAAAGGTAACTCGGTCCTCGCGACGGGCGCGGGAGGAAGTGCAGGCCGTGGCGGAGCGGATCGAGCGAGGACGCGCCGAGGAGGAACGCCGTGAGCGAGCTCGCCCACGCGCCGGGCGCGGGGCCGAGCTGGACGCCGCGAGCGCGCGCCGCGGCCGTGATGCTGGCGAGGGCGAAGAGGCGCGGCGCGAGGGCGGCCGCATCGAGGCGCGCGAGCTCGGCGTCCAGGCGCGCCTGGTACCGGCTCCGCGCTCGCCGGCGCCCGGCGCGCGCCAGGTAGGACTCGAGGCGGCCGAGCGCCTCGGCCCGGATCGCCGCGAGCGGCGTCGCCGCGGACCGCGCGTTCGACATCACCGATCGCGCCCGCGACCCGGCTCGGCGCGCGCGCGGCGCCCCGACCCCCGGGGTCCGTTAGGATGCGGCGCATGGTGCCCCCCGACCGCCCCGGCCCCGTCGCCGACGCCGATCCCGCGATGGCCGACACGCTGCTCGGCGCGTCGGCGAGCGCCCCGGACTCTGCGGCGGCGACGCTCTCCGTGCTCGGCGACTCGAGCGCGCCCGCCTTCGACCTCGCCACCGGGGAACAAGCGATCGTCCCCGTGACGGTGGCGTGGGACGCGTCGCGCGTGGCGCCCGGCGCCAGGTACGAGGACGGCCCCGTGCTGGGGGCGGGGGGGATGGGGGAGGTGCGGCTGCTCCACGACCGGAACATCGGTCGCCACGTGGCGGGCAAGACGCTGCACGACACCGGCGATCCGGGCGCTCGCCAGCGCTTCCTGCGGGAGGCGTGTGTCCAGGGGCAGCTCGAGCATCCGGCGATCGTCCCCGTGTACGACCTCGACGAGCGCGCGGACGGCGCGCCGCTCTTCACGATGAAGCGAGTCCGCGGCCAGACGCTCGGCAAGATCCTGGAGCGCCTCGCCGAGCGTGATCCCGAGACGGAGCGGCGCCACACGCGCCGGCGCCTGCTCGCCGCGTTCGTCCAAGTGTGCCACGCCGTCGAGTACGCGCACGAGCGCGGCGTCGTCCACCGGGACATCAAGCCCGGCAACATCATGCTCGGCGATCACGGCGAGGTGTACCTGCTCGATTGGGGCGTGGCGCAGCTCCTCCGGGAAGCCGACGTGTCGCCAGAGCACCGCCTGGCGGTGTCCGCCGAGGGCGGCGCTGGACTCACGCGACAGGGCGACATCGTGGGCAGCCTGGGGTACATGGCGCCCGAGCAGACGCTCGGCGATCCGCGTCTGGTCGGTGCGCACTCCGATGTCTTCGCGCTCGGCGTCGTGCTGTACGAGATCCTGACGCTGGCGAAGTTCCGACCCGTCGCGCCGGTGCCCGCGATGGTGGAGCGGATGCGCCGTGGCGAGGCGCGCCGCGCGAGCGAGGCGCGGCCCGACGTGCCGCCGGAGCTCGACGACCTCTGCCTGCGCTGCACCGCGCTGTCGGCGGCCGAGCGCCTCGCGAGCGCGGGAGCGCTGGCGCTCGCGCTCGAAGGTCACCTCGAGGGTGATCGCGATCGCGAGGCGCGCCGCGCGAGCGCCCACGCGCTGACGCGAGAGGCGCGGTGCGTGCTCGCGAGCGAGGGGGTGAGCTCCGGCGATCGCGTCGAGGCGATGCGGAAGGTGGTGCGCGCCCTCGCGCTGGATCCCGAGGCGGCCGAGGCGCAGGCCTTGCTCGTCGACTCGCTGCTCGATCCGAAGGGCCCGCCCCCGGTCGAGGCCGAGGCGGAGGTGACGGCTTACCTCGACGCCCTGCGTGTCCGTGGGAGCCGGCTCGGGGCCGTCGGCTACTCGACCATGCTGGCGTCGGTGCCGTTCGCGATCTGGATCGGAGTGAAGAGCTGGCCCGCGGTGGGCGCGATGGCGTCGCTCACCTGCGCCTGCGCTGCCTTCGCGTACTACGGCTCGCGAGTCGGCGGCCAGCGGTGGCACTCTGCCGTGCTGGCCCTCCTCACGGGGCTCCTCATGGCCGCGACGAGCGCCGTGGCCGGGCCGTTCGTCGCTGTGCCGGCGCTGGCCGCGGGCATCGCGGCGTTCTTCGCCGTGCACGTGACCGCGGAGGAGCGGCGGGTCGCGACCACGCTCATCGCGCTGGGCACCGTCGCGCCGTTCGCGGTCGAGTGGCTCGGGTGGTTCCCGCCGGCCTACAGCTTCGAGCCGGATCGGATCCTGCTCTACGCTCGCGGGGTCGAGTTCCCTGCCGTGCCGATGGTGCTCGCGCTCTGCTACGCGACGGTGACGTCCGTCGTGTTGCCCGCGCTCTTCACCGGCTGGGCGCACGATGAGCGGGTCGAGGTGCAGCGCCGTCTCATCGTTCAAGCGTGGCAGCTCCGCCAGCTGTTCCCCGCGCGAGAGGCGACGCCGTCGCTCCGGCCGAGCCGGCGCTGAGCGCCCCGTCGTCGATCCCGCCTGCGGCGCGCGCGCCGGCGCGCGCTCGCCCGAGCACGACCACGCCGACGCGGACCCCGTCCACCGGCTGGGCGGGGCGCGCCTGGAAGATCACCGAGACGGTGTCGTGGAGGTCGCGGGTGAGCGCCTCGACGGCCATCGCCACCTCGCCGATCTGGAGGTCGGCGCCGCCGTCGACCAGGATCCCGAGCGCCCCGGCCTCGGCGATCGCCTGGGCGTCGAACGACGCGAGCGCCTGGCACGCGGCGCGCGAGGCGCGAGCGCCGCGCGGCCGTCCAGCGACCTCCGCCCAGCGAAACGTCGCGCGCCCCGAGCACGCGACGAGCGGGTGCCAGTCCTCGGTGTCCCACCCGATGATGCCGTGGTCCTCGTACCCCGCGAGCAGCGTGTCGAGCGCGACGCCGGCGTCGACGAGCGTCCCCGGGCGGGACGCCACGCCGAGCGCCACCACGGCGTCCGCCTGCTCCTCGCACTCGGGGAGCGGCCGATCGTCGGGCACGCAGACGAGCGTCAGCGCGCCCCGAGCGCGGGCCATCGCGACGAGCCGCCCGAGGAGCCCCGCGCGCGAGGGCGCGGCGTCGTCCACCAGGATGGCGACGGGCGCTCTGACGAGCCCGGCGTCGAACGCGCGCAGATCGGCTCCGCCGAAGCCGGCCGCTCGGGGGGCGTCCGCCATCACCACCGCGTCCCAGGTCGAGCGCGGCGCCGCGCGCGAGGCGACGCACACGCGCATCACGACGTGCGGAGGTCGTTCCGGCAGCTGGCGCACGGTCCGCTCGTGCACCGCGCGGGCGCCCCAGTCGCCGACGCCGACGAGCGCCACCACGGGGCCCGGGTGGAGATCGCGGGGGCCGAGGTCGCGGGGGCCGAGGTCGCGGGGGCCGTTGGCGGTCGCCATGGCCGGACGCTGGCACGCCGTGGCCCGGCGCGTCTCAAACGTGGAGCGTTCGTTCCATGCGGGCCGGCGGCGCGCTAGGCTATCGGGATGGTGCGGTCGCCGGCGCGTGCAGCCCGGGCTCGGGTCGCGCTGGGGCTCCGCGAAGCGCTCCTCTCCGGGCGAGCGCTCACCTACGGCGAGCTCGCCGGGGAGCTCGGGTGCAGCCAGCGGACGGTGCGGAACCTGCTCGACGCGGCGCCCGAGGCGCTCGGCTGCTCGGTGCGGCGCGAGCGCGGGCCTCGCGGGGTCGTCCGGGTGCGCGTCGTCGAGCCGGACGGGCGCGAGACGGTCGAGCAGCTGGCACAGGCGCTGGCGCGTACGCTGCTCCGGCGCATCTTCCCCGTCGCCGGCACGAGCCTCGGTGCGCGCGCGCAGCCCGGGCGGGCGCAGGTGGTCGTGGCCGTGCGTGGCGCCCACCGCTACGGCGAGCGGCAGCTCTCGGCGCTGCGCGCGTGGCTGGTGGCCGCCGCAGACCGGCCGCGCGTGGCGGTGCGGTTCGACTACGACGGCACGGAGCGAGGGGAGCGGATCGTGTGGCCCCTCGGCGTCGTGGTCCGCGACCTCGCGCGCGTCTACGTCGCCGGTGTGCCGGAGGGCGCCGCGAGCGCCCGGGACGTGCGCACGTACGCGCTCGAGCGGCTCGTGCTCCCCGCCCGAGGGGCGGGGGTCGAGCGGGTGCCGCCGGGCGCCGCAGGCGCTCCGCCGCGCGGGATCGAGCGAGCCGTGATCGAGCACGCGGTCGATCTGCCGTTCAGCCTCTTCCCCGCCGAGGGTCGGGCCGCCGTGCACGTCCGCGTCCGCTTCACGGCGGAGCAGGCGCGCCACGTGCGGGGCCGCGTCTGGCACCGCCGGCAGCGCGAGCGCGTGCTCCGGAGCGGCGAGCTGGAGCTCGAGTTCGGTCCCGCGGATCTCGGCGAGGCGCTGGCCTGGGCGCGACAGTGGGGGCCGAGCGTCACCGTGCTCGGCGACCGCCGGCTCGTCCAGGCGCTGCGGGGCGGCGGGCGCCGCCTGACGCCGGCGCGCCGGCGTGCGCCACGCTCGCGCTCCGTCGCCCGCGCAGGGTAGTGTTTGCGCGATGACGAAGGATCTCACCCAGAGGCTCCGGGATGCTCCGGCGCTGGTGACGGGCGCTGCGTCCGGGATCGGGCTCGCGCTCGCGACGCGGCTCGCCGAGGCCGGCGCGCGCGTCGTGCTCGCGGACCGTGACGGCGAGGGCGCGGAGCGGCGCGCGGAGGCGCTGCGGCGGCGCGGCCTCAGCGCAGTCGCCCGGCGGCTCGATGTCTGCGACCGGGAGGACTTCGCGCGCGCCGTCCGAGAGATCGAGGAGCGCGAGGGGAGCCTGGAGTACCTCTTCAACAACGCGGGCATCGGGGTGGGCGGCGAGGCGCGGGACTTCGGGCCCGTCGAGTGGGACTCCGTCGTCGACGTGAACCTCGGAGGCGTGATCCACGGCGTGCTGGCCGCCTATCCGGGGATGGTCGCGCGAGGGCGAGGGCACCTCGTCAACGTGGCCTCGGTGGCCGGGCTGGTCCCCTTCCCGGGCGAGATCTCGTACACGGCCAGCAAGTGGGCGGTGGTGGGCCTCACGCAGACGCTGCGCATCGAGGCGGCCGCCCTCGGGGTGAACGTGACGCTGGTGTGCCCGGGGAAGGTGGAGACTCCCATCTACGAGACGAGCCGCATCCTGGGCTTCGACCGCGACGCGGTGCTCGCGCTCTGGCCGAAGGGCGTGACGCCGGAGCGCTGCGCGGAGGAGGTGCTGGACGCGGTGCTCGCGAACCGCGCGATCGTCGTCGTCACCGGGACGGCGAAGCTCCTCTGGTGGCTCGAGCGGCTGAGCCCCGGGCTGGTGGAGGCGGTCGGCAAGCTGTACCTGCGGCGGCTACGCGCGCATCGCCTCCCCGGGGCGGGGCGCCGTGCCTGAGCGCGGCGCGCCCGTCCGCTGGTCGACCGTAGCGCGGGCGTACGCGCGGCAGGCGCGGGCGTCCACGCTCGGGCGCGCCGAGCTCCTCGCCGAGCTCGACCGGTCCCAGGCCCAGCGCGGGCGCCCGAACCACGCGAGGCGCTTCGAGCCCGAGCGCCTCGAGGTGGGAGGGCCGAGCCTCGCGCTCGAGCACCTCGATCCGGGAGACGCGCGCGCGACCGTGGTGTTCTCCCCCGGCACGAACGCGTACGCGCTCCTCTACGCCGACTTCCTCGTGGCGCTCGCTGGGCGAGGATTCCGGGTGGTCGGTTACGACCCGCGCGGCCACGGCCGCAGCGGGGGTGCGCGCGGCAGCTACACCCTGCCCGAGCTGGTCGACGATCTCGATCGCGTCGTGCGCCACGTGAGCCGAAGCATCGGCGGCCCGATCGTCGTCGCCGGCTCGAGCCAGGGGGGGATCGCGTGCTTCTACTACGCAGCGCGAGGCGCGGAGGTGGCGGCGGCGATCTGCCACAACGCCGCCGATCTCGCCGACCCCGAGAGCTTTCGGCTGACGCGCATCCCGCCCCGGCTGTCCCGGCGCGCGGCGCCCGCGCTGCGCGCGCTCGCTCGGATCGCGCCGGAGCTCCCCGTGCCGGTCACCGCGTACCTCGACCTCGCGCGCGAGCCCGTGCGAGGTCTGGGAGACTCGCGCCGCGCGCTCTACACGGATCGCGCGATCGTGCCCTTCGTGCGGCTGAAGACGCTGGCCTCCTTGTCGCGCGAGCCGCTGGCGCGCCCGGTCGAGCAGATCGCCGTCCCCATCCTGCTCCTGCACGGCGGCGAGGACTCCATCTTCCCACGCGACTACATCGAGCGCCTCTACGATCGCCTGCGCTGCCCGAAGCGTCTCGCCCTCTACGAGGGCCTGCCGCACTACCTCATCGTCGACCATGTCGAGGTGTTCCTCGACGACGTCGTGCGCTTCCTCGACGAGCAGCTCCGCGCGGCCGTTGCCGCGGGCGGTGCCGCGCGGTGAGCGGCACGCCATCGTGGCGGCGCTCCGCGGTGGAGCTGGCGGCGGAGCTCGCGGCGGGGTCGCTCCGATCGGTGGAGCTCGTGGAGGCGCTCTTCGCGCGGGCCGACGCTACCGAGCCGGTCGTCGGCGGCTATGCGATCCAGCGCCGTGAGGAGGCGCTCCGGGAGGCGGCGGCCCGCGACGCCGAGCGGCGCGCTGGTCGCGTCCGTGGCCCGCTCCACGGGCTCCCGCTCACGGTGAAGGAGAACCTCGACCTGGAGGGGCAGCCGACGACGCTCGGCCTCGCCGCGCGGCGAGGTGAACGCGCGAGCGCGGACGCGCTGATCGTCTCGGTGGCCAAGCGGGCCGGGATGATCGTGCTCGGGAAGTCCAACCTGCCGCAGGCGCTCGTCTCGGGGATGGAGTGCGACAACCCGCTCTTCGGCGTGACGCGCAACCCACACCGTGCGAGCCACGGCCCGGGCGGGAGCAGCGGTGGCGAGGCGGCGCTGCTCGCCACGGGCGCGAGCGTGCTCGGCCTCGGCACCGATCTCGGCGGATCGATCCGCTCGCCCGCGGCGTACTGCGGCGTGACGGGCCTGAAGCCGACGCTCGGGCGCTGGTCGACGCGCGGCGTGCGGTCGTTCCTCCCGGGGCAGGAGATCGTGCGGAGCACCGTCGGCCCGATGGCGCGCACGGTGGCCGAGCTGGAGCTCTTCTTCTGCTCCCTGAGCGTCGCCGAGCAGGCGGCCGAGGATCCGCTCGTGGCGCCCGTGCCGCACGACTCCGTCCGGCTCGCGGGGCTCGACGGGCTGCGCGTGGGCGTGTTCGACCACGACGGCTTCCTCGAGCCCGCCGCCGCGATCCGGCGCGCGGTACGCGACGCGGCGGCGGCGCTCGCCGCGCGCGGCGCGTCTCTCGTGGACTTCCCGCCCGAGGCGCAGCCGGAGATGCTGGCGCTGTACGTCGCCGCGGTGTCCAGCGACGGGCTCGTCACGGCCCGGGGCGCGCTGGCGCGAGAGCCCAGCATCGCGGACACGATGCGCGAGCTGTGGTGGGCGTCGAGCGTCCCCGAGCCGCTCCGGCGCGCGGGGGCGCTCGCGCTGCGCGCCGCCGGCGAGCGGCGACTGGCTGGGCTGATCGGCGCCTCGCGCCGCCGGGACGTCGCGGGCTACTGGGCGCTCGCGGAGCAACGTCGCGCGTTCGCGCAGCGGGAGCTCGATCGGTGGAACGCGGCCCGGATCGACGTGGTGCTCTCGCCGGTCGGCGCGACGCCCGCGGTCCCCATCGGGATGAGCCGAGGCCTCGCCTGGGCGTTCAGCTACACGGCTCGGCACAACCTCTCCGGCTTCCCCGCCGGCGTGGTCAGCACGTCGCGAGTGCGCGCTTCGGACGCACTGCGCCCCCAACGGGGGGACCGCATCGAGCGGGTCCTCGCCCGGGTCGACGCGGCGAGCCGCGGGCTCCCGGTGGCCGTCCAGCTCGTGGGGCGCCCGTACGCCGAGCCCACGCTGCTGGCCGTCCTGCGGCACCTGGAGGAGTGGGCGCGGGCCGAGTCGGATCCCTGCGAGGTGCCCGTCCGGGTTCCGGTCCTGGCGCAGGCGCGCTGAGCCGCGGCGGCGGGACGGGGCCTGCGCTGGGCGCGGGGATCGGCCGGGAGGGGTCCGACTACGGCTCGAGGTCCGACCGCCGCGCCCTCGTCTCTCGGCGTGGCGTCAGCGCGTCTCCGCCGCCCACCGTGACGCTCATCTCGCCGACCTGTACGGTGCTCGTGAGCCGTCCGGACCGGGTCACGTGGCCGACCACGATCGCGGCCGTCACCAGGGCGGCGAACGCGCCGACCGACCAGCGGAGCCGCCGCACGAGCGGCGCGCCGCCGCGATCGAAGTTGCGCGCGTCGAACCAGGCGAGCCCGTTGAAGGCGAGGTACCAGAGGCGGACACCGCGCTTCACGTGCGAGAGCAGGCGCACCCACACCACGAGCCCCGAGAGCCAGCAGGCGAAGAGGGCGAACGGAAGCACGGTACCGAAGATTTCGCTGGCCATGGTCGAGGTCTCCCGGGTCGAGCCGGCGCTGCGCGCCCGGGCAGCCGGGCAGACGACGCCGCGCCGGGCGTACATCACGCTTCCGGGTTCGACCCGAGCGAGCGACCAGTTGCGCATTCAGTCGAGCGATCAGTTGCCCCAGCACGAACCCAGCACGAACCCAGCACGAACCCAGCACGAACCCAGCAGCGCGGTTCGCGCGAGCGGCAGGGCGTTGATCGACGTCAAGATCGGGCGACGTGGCCTCGCCTAGGCTGGAGGATCGTGGATCGGCGCATCCTCTCCGTGCTCGCCGTCGCCGCGCTCGGCTCGGCGTGGAGCTGTGGGCCCTCCGGGGAAACCCGCCTCGCCAACGGCGCGAGGTGCCCGATGGGGCGCGTGGCGAAGACCGCCGCCCTCGGGGGGGGGGCGAACTTGACCTACTGCGTCGCGCCGGACGAGGACTTCGACGAACTCTACGGACGCCTCGACGGGCCGTCGGTGTTCGCGGCCAGCGCCTCGTGCGGAGGCAAGGACCACACGCTGATCATCGAGCGGTACTACGACCGGGGCCGCCAGTCCGGGCTCGAGGTCGGCCGGGTGGTGGGCGGCGACACGTACCTCGCCGAGTGGGAGCGCGGGCGGGCCAAGCGGGTCGCCTTCGCGTCCTCGCGGCGCGATCCGTCGGCCCCCGACGGGTGGAGTGACGACACTCGCCAGCCCGGCTGCCGGGCGGGCAACTGCGAGACGGGGTGGGGCGCATGGATGACCGAAGGGGGCTTCAAGTGCGAGGGGATGCGGCTCTGCAACCAGACGATCGGGTACGCCGACTGCGTGGAGCCGGACGGCGGGAGGTACCGCGGAGGCTACCTGCGCGGGCGGTTCGAGGGGGCTGGCGAGGTGAACTTCCCCGGCGGCGAACACTTCGTGGGGACGTATCGCGACGGTCGCAAGCACGGCCACGGCACGTGGGCGACGCGCTCGGCCTGGTTCCGCGGCTACTTCCGCGACGATCTGCGCCACGGTCCGGGTGAGCTCCGCTCGGCCAGCGGCACGCTCACCATCGACTACGTCGACGACCGCGAGCACGGGGAGGGCTACTTGGATACGGACGAGGGGAGCTTCAGCGTCGTCTACGACCACGGCAAGCTCGTCCACGTCGAGCGCCTCGACGCCGAGCCCGCCGGCGCCTCTGCGCAAGAGGAGACGGGGCCGCTCGCGGAGTGCAAGACGACCGAGAAGGCCTGCGGGAGCACTTGCTGCGCCGTCGCGGGCGGCTCGGCAGGCGGTGAGCTGCTCTGCTGCCAGTCGGAGTTCAGCCGCGCGTACGGCTACTGCAAGCACGCGTACGTCGCCGGCACGAGCGGCAACCGCACCTTCTGCCCCTACGGGTACAAGGAGTACTAGCCCGATGACGTCCCGCGAGGAGCACGCTCGCCCGCGTGAGCGCCCGGACTCGGCGCCGCGCTCGTGGGGCGCCGGTCCGTGGTCGGGCCGGAGGCCCGCCGGTTGGGGGCGCGCCCTGGTCGCCTCGCTGGCCGCGATCCTCGGCGCGGCGGGCGCTCGGGCCGAGGAGCCCCACGCGCAGCTCGAGCGACGGTGCGCGGGCGGCGCGTGCCAGCAGCTCCGGGAGCCGTGCGGGCGGTGGGGAGCGCTCGGGGTCGAGTCGGCGGCGGCGTGCGAGGCGGCGGGCTGGGAGCCCGGGACGGAGGGCCTCGGCTCGGACTCGTACGCGCGTGTCGCCGTCTTCACCGGCGTCCAGACGCTCGGGCAGCCCGAGCGCTTCGCGGAGACCGATCGCCTGTACGACCTCGGGGCGAGCGTGGCGTTCCTCTTCGGGCGCCGGTGGGCGGTCGCCATCGCCGAGGAGCTCCGGACGGCGTGGGCGTCGAGCGGCGGCATCGCCGGCGAGGGGACGTTCTCGCTCGGCCCCGCCTGGCGGCCGGGCGAGAGCGACTGGGTGCGTGCGACCGTCGGGTTCGGAGGGGGCGGGATCAGCGGCCGCGTGCTCCGCGCCGGGTGGTACGTGCCGGTCGAGATCGCAGCGGGTGCGCGGGTCGCGCCGTGGCTCGTCGCGTCGGCGTGGGCGAGGGTGCAGTGGGTGACGGACGAGCCCACCCGCGACGGCGGCGCCGCGCACGCCCCGTTCGGCGACGAGCTCTACGCCGGAGCCGACCTCGCGCTCGGCGGGGAGGGAGCCTTCGTCGACCCGACGTTCCACGCGTTCCTCCTCCGCGCCGGCTACGCTGAGCTCCGCGGCACTTCCGGGTGGTCCGTCGGCCTCGGCTACCTGATGACGCTCAGCGACGAGTACGAGCCGGAAGCGGAGTGAAGCGAGCGGGGGTCGCGGCCGCGTGGGGCCGCGGACGCGAGGTCACACCGCCTGTGCTTCGCTTGCGTCACCCGTGCCGTGGGCGCCCGGCGGCCGGTGGCCAACGGCGCGGATCGCGGCCGTCTCGGCGTGAACGGGGTTGGCATCGCGCTTGCTGGTTCAACCAGTCGGAGGCCCAGCCCATGAAGACGAACCCGCTCCACCGCATCCTCGCCGCCGCGCTGCCCCTGACGACGCTCGCCGCGTGCTTCGGGCGCCCCGACCCTACGTTGGGGACCGAGGGGCAGCTATCGTTCGAGTACCGAGGCGAGTGCTCGTCCGAGCGCTCCCTGGACTGCTTGCTGGCCGTCGGCGCGGGCGAGACGGTCACCGCGAAGACCGTGCGCCCGTACCCTTCGGAGGGGGTCCACCCTGCGTCGACCGATCCGCGCATCTTCGAGGTCGTTGAGGCGCAGGTGGACTGTCACTGTGAGCGCGACTCCGGTGGCAAGCGCGAGTCCGTCTACGTCTACGATGGCAGCTACGGCTGCAACGACGGCTACGACCTGCGTTGCGACGCCGGCATCGGCGTGCGCGGCGTGGGTGAGGGCGAGGCGTGGCTGGTCGTCCGGGACAACGCGGGCGAGCTCGTCGATCAGGTGCTGCTTCGCGTCCGCGAGCCGAAGAGCGCCGAACTCCGCGTGTACACCGACGACTCGCCCTTCCGCCACCGCGGCCTGCACGGGCGGCCTGGAGGCGAGATCGAGCTCGACGTCGAGTTCCGCGATGCTCGCGGGCATACGCTGCTCACGACGGAAGGCATCTCGTGGACCAGCGACGACCCGTCGATCGTCGGCGTGGCGGAGAGCTCATCCTGGTTCGATTTCGGCGGCGGCAGCTCGGCGACCGTCGAGCTCCGCCAGCCTGGTTCGACGTCGATCCACGCGAGCCTGGCGAGCGTGTCGATCTCCCAGCCGGTGACCGTCGACCCTTGACGACGCGCGGGGCCGAGGCCCCCGGGGACCGAAACCCCCGCCGGCGTGGCCGGCGCCCGCGTCCGGGGATGCGGGCGCGACCGGGCGGCCTCGGGCGCCTCGCGCCTGCCCGCCGCTCGGGCGACCATCGCCCGCGTGGTGAGAGCGGTTGCGTGCCTGACGCTGGCGGCGCTCGGGTGCGCGCCGCGCACCCAGTCGCGTCCGGTACCGCCGCCGATCGCGAGCGCACCGGCTCCGGCCTGGCGCGTCGTGTGCACAGAGTCGGCCCGCACGCTCGCCACCTACGCGCCCTACCTGGCCCGCACGCTCGCCGCTGCGCAATTCCCAGGGACACTGCGCGTCGATGCGTCTCTGGAGAAGTTCAACACGACGCTGACCGCCAACCTGCCGCCGGCGTCCACCCCCGGTGAGCGCGCCGTGCGGGAGGCGGCCCTCGACCTCCTCCGCGAGATCGACGCCCTCTCCGCCGACGTGACGCTGGGGACCGGGACGGTGGATCTCGGCGTCGAGATCGGCCTCGGAGCCGCGAACTCGCTGCTGGGCACGGCGCTCGCGTCCCGCGTCGGCGACTCGTCGCCGCCGCCCGTGGCGTTCTGGAAGGTACCTGCCGACGCGACGGTGGTGATCGCGGGTCGCGGCGCGCCGCCGGGCGCCTACCGAGGGAAGGCTGCCGCGCTCGTGCGCGCCGCCTGGGGCGACCAGTACGCACGGCACGGAGCGATCGCGGACGCGGACGCTGACAAGCTCGCTGCCGCGACGTTCGGGGTCGTGCTCACCGGCGGTCCCTTCCTGATGGCGTCCGGAGCGGACGTCGACGCCGCCCTCGCGGCGGCCTCGGACCCTCGGCTGAGCGGTGAGCCCCAGAGCCGAGCGATCCGTAGTGCGTACCGGAGGTGGACGCTCCTGCACCTGCAGGAGCCCATCGAGCACGTGGCGGGCGCCGTGAGCCGCCTCGCCGCGGCGGCCCAGGCGACCGCCGACAGCCTCCACGCCGCGAGGCCGGCGCCGGGTTCAGCCCCGCGAGGCCACGGCGCGGGCTCCGCGCCGGCGCGGGAGGAGCCGCCGGTGCTCGGCGAGTGGTGGTTCCCGCGGGTCGTCGCGGCGGACGCCCTGCCGGCTGGCGCGTTTCGCGTGGCGTACCGGGAGGTCGCCGACCCGGCCTACTGATCCGCGGAGCCGAAGCCGACGGCGCGCGCGCCTCGCGAGACCACGGCGACGCAATTCGTATTCGTGCCGGACGGCGGCCACAGCTGGGTGGCGCTCGCGGACGACCCGGCCGTGGCGATCGCGACCGCGCGGCGCCTGTCGTCGCTCCCAGAGTCGCAGACTCTCGCTGGCCGGGGCGATCTCGCAGCGCTGCGGCGCTCCGCCGGCCACACGGTGGGATTCGTCACGCTCACTGAGCTGGTCAACACGCGGACGGGAGCGTCCCGGGTGTCGACCGCGGCGGAGGTGCGGGCGCGGCTCGAGCGGCTGCGAGCCCTGCCCGACCGCGGGCTGACGCCGATCCTGCTTCAAGGTGCATCCGTGCAGGGTGACGGAGGGCGGGTGACGCTGCGCCTCATCGCGACGTTTACTCCTGCCGCGATCTCGTCGGCCTTCTCCTGGTGGCTCCCGCGCGCGGCGGAGCGCCCGTGAGGCGCGGGACCGTGGCGCTCGCGCTCGCGCTCCTCGGCGGCGCCGGCGCCACGTGCAGGCCGAGGGTCGCCGCGTCGCCGCCCCCGGCCGCGGCCTTGCCGCCCGCGCCTGCGCCCGCGGCCCCGCCGCCCCACGCCGCGCCCAAGGCCGAGGCAGCATCCGCCTATCAGCGCGCATGTGACCTCGGGTCGCCGCGGGGCTGCAACGATCTCGGCGTGATGCTGCTCGACGGCGACGGCGTCCCCCGAGACCCGGCGAGGGCGGTCGTGCTCTTCCGCAACGCGTGCGAGCTGGGATTGCCGATGGCGTGCGCCAACCTGGGCCACGCGCTCGAGCACGGGTTGGGCGGGGCAGTGGACGTGGCCGGCGCAGCGCAGATCTACGAGCGGGCGTGCCGGGCCGAGGCGCCGTTCGCGTGCAACGCGCTCGGGAACCTACTCTGGTCGGGGAACGGCGCGCAGCGGGACGTGGCGAGGGCGACCGCGCTCTTCGAGCGATCCTGCGAGGCGGGGTCCCCCGCGGCGTGCGCCAACCTGGCCGTAGCGCCGGGCAACGACGAAGCGCCGCCGGACGTAGCTCCGCGCGTGGCCGGCCTCCACCGCCGCGCGTGCGACGCCGACGTCGCTCTCGGCTGCGCCGGCATGGGTCGACTCCACCGGGTGGGCACCGGTGTGCAGAGGAACCCCGCGCTCGGTCTCTCACTGTACGCGAAGGCGTGCAGGCTCGACCCGGTGCTCGGCTGCTACCTCTACGGCCTGGTGTTGCTTCACGGCAACGGCGTCACGCCCGATCCGGCGGCCGCGCGCGCCGCGCTCTCCACCGCGTGCTACCGCGGGTACGGTGAGGCGTGCGCGGCGCTCGGAGACGTGCTCGGCTGCTGCGCTCGTGACGCGGGCGCGCTAGCCTCGGGGGCCAGGCTCGCTGCGCCAGTGAGCCGCCGGGCTCCTCCTCCGATGAATCACGTCCCGCTGCTCGACGAGCTCGCCATCGTGGCGGCCCTCGCTGTCGCGGTGACGGTGACGCTCTCCAAGCTCCACCTCCCGACCGTCGCCGGGCTGCTCGCGGCGGGCGCGCTCCTCGGCCCCCACGGCTCGCGGCTCGCGAGGTCGGTGGACTCGATCGAGGTGCTCGCCGAGGTCGGGGTGGTGCTGCTGCTGTTCTCGATCGGGCTCGAGTTCTCGCTCGCCAAGCTGCGCGACATCCTCCGCCGGGTCGCGCTCGGCGGCGCCCTCCAGGTGGGCGTGACCACGGCGGTGACCGCGGGGGTGGCCGTGGCGCTCGGTGAGCCCCTCGGGCGTGGGGTGTTCTACGGCTTCGTCTTCGCGCTCTCCTCCACGGCCATCGTGCTGCGCGCGCTCGCCGAGCGGGGGGAGCTCGACGCCCCGCACGGGCGGTTCGTCGTGGGGACGCTGATCTTCCAGGACCTGTGCGTCGTCCCGATGGTGCTCGTCGTCCCGCTGCTCGGCGCTGGAGGTCACGCTGGCGACGCAGCGGCCCAGATCGCGCTGGCGCTGGTGCGCGCGACGGCGGTCGTCGCCGCGGTCCTCGCGGTGTCGAAGTACGTCGTGCCGCGGGTCCTCGGGTGGGTCGACGCGAGCCGGAGCCGCGAGGTGTTCCTCCTCGCCATCCTCGGGCTGTGCATCGGGACGGCGTGGCTCACGTCGCTCGCGGGGCTCTCGCTCGCGCTCGGCGCCTTCCTCGGGGGGATGGTGGTCGCCGACACCGAGTTCGGACACCGCGCGATGGGGGACATCCTGCCCCTGCGGGACGCCTTCGTGAGCGTCTTCTTCGTGTCGCTGGGCATGCTGTTCGATCCGCGCGTCGTGCTGGAGCGGCCGCTGCTGGTCGGCGCGCTCCTCCTCGGGTTCCTGGTCGCGAAGGGGCTCATCGCCACGCTGGCGGCGGCCGCCATGCGTTTCCCGCCGCGCGTCGCCTGGCTGGCGGGGGTCGGGCTCGCGCAGTTCGGGGAGTTCGGCTTCGTCCTCACCCGCCTCGCGCAGTCGAGCGGCGTCGTGGAACCGGCGGAGGTCGCGCCGTTGCTCGCGGCCGGCATCGCCTCGATGTTCGTCACGCCGCTGCTGGCGCGCGCCGCGCCCCACGTCACCGCGGGGGAGCGCCTGCTGGCTCCGCTCGAGCGCCTGCTCGGGCAGCGCGGCATCGACGAGCCGGAGGCGAAGGACTCGACGCTCGCGGGGCACGTCGTCCTGGTCGGCTTCGGCCTCGCGGGCCGCCTGGCGGCGGGCGCGCTCCGCGCGTGCGAGCTGCCCTTCGTGGCGCTCGAGCTGAACCTCGACAACGTGAGGCACGGGCGCGACCACGGTATGCCGGTGTACTACGGCGACGCGACGAGCGAGGAGGCGCTCCACCACGCCCAGGTCGCGCGTGCGGCCATGCTCGTCGTCCTCATCAACGACCCGCAGGCGGCGGTGCGGGTGGTGGATACCGTGAAGCGAGTCGCCCCCGGCGTGCCGGTGCTGGTTCGGACCCGCTACCTCGCGGAGCGCGCGCCGATGGCGGCGCTCGGCGCAGACCAGGTCGTCGCCGAGGAGGTGGAGGGCGCCATCGAGGTGATCGTGCGCATGCTCCGCAACGCGCAGCTCCCCCGCAACGTCATCGACGAGCAGATCGAGGTCGTTCGCGGCAGCACGCAGGAGAGCGAGGGGCGGCCGACGGTGCCGCGCAACCGCCTCGGCGACGTCCGCGCGCTGGCCGAGCTGAAGATCGAGTGCGTCCAGATCGCGCGGGAGAGCGCCGTCGTGGGCGCGAGCGCGCTGACGCTCGATCTGCGCCGAGAGACGGGCGCGCTGATCGTCGCGCTCCGGAGGGGAGGGGAGCTGCTCGAAGACCCGGACCCGGCGGCGCCGTTCCTGGCCGGGGACGTCGTGTACCTGGTCGGGACGACCGCGGCGGTCGGTCGCGCCGTGGCGCGCTTCGGCGCGCGCGCCGGAGCGCGAGATCCGCGCTAGGCGGAGCGTCCGCGCGCCGGCCTCCACCCTCCGGCGATCGCCCTCGTGGTAGGGGCAGCCGGTGCCCGCACCTCCCGCCGCCGCCGACCCGTCCCGCCGCGCGCGGACCTTCATCGTGTTGATGGGGGTCGTCGCGCTGTTCGGCGACATGACGTACGAAGGCGCGCGCGGGCTCGTCGGGCCGTACCTCGCGCTCCTCGGCGCGAGCGCGACCGCCGTCGGGTTCGCGGCGGGTCTCGGGGAGTTCCTCGGCTACTCGCTCCGGCTGGTGACCGGCTGGCTCGGCGATCGCACGCGCGCGTACTGGCCGCTCGTGATCGTGGGGTACTCGTTGAACCTCGTCGCGGTGCCCGGCCTGGCGCTCGTCGGGAGCTGGGAAGCGGCCGTCGCGCTCGTCGTGCTCGAGAGGGTCGGCAAGGCGGTGCGCAGCCCCGCGCGCAGCACGTTGGTGTCCCACGCCGCGAACCGCGTCGGCGCGGGGACGAGCTTCGGCATCGAGGAGGCGCTCGACCAGGTGGGGGCCGTGAGCGGACCGCTGCTCACGGCGGCCGTCATCTGGGGAGCGCGGGGGGAGCCCGTGGAGGCTCGATACCGGTACGCGTTCGCGGTGCTGCTGCTGCCCGTACTGGCGAACCTCGCGTTCGTGTCGTTCGCGCGGCGGAGGTTCCCGCGCCCCGAGGAGCTCGAGCCGCCCCCGAGCGCGGAGCCCGCGAGGCTCGGCGGGGTGTTCCGCTGGTACATCGGCGGCGCCATGCTGCTGGCGCTGGGGTTCGCCGATTGGGCGCTCGTGGCGTACCACGCCGGGCGCACCGGGCTGCTCGAGCCCGCGCTCCTGCCCGTCCTCTACGCGGGCGCGATGGGGGTCGACGCGGTGGCGGCGCTCGCGTTCGGCACCTGGTTCGATCGACGGGGGCTCGCGGTGCTCGCGGCTGCCGCTGGCGCCTCTGCGCTCTTCGCGCCGCTCGTCTTCCTCGTACCGAGCGGCGCGGCGCTGGCGGCGGGGGCCGCGTGTTGGGCTGTCGGGATGGGCGCCCAGGACTCCGTGTTCAAGGCGGCCATCGCCCGGCTCGTCCCGCGGGCGGAGCGCGCGCGGGCGTACGGCGTGTTCTTCGCCTGCTTCGGGTTCGCCTGGTGGATCGGGAGCACGGCGATGGGCTACCTCTACGAGCGCTCGCTGGTGGCGCTCGTCGTGTTCTCCGTCGTGACGCAGCTCGCGAGCGTGCCGGTGCTCCTCGGGGTCGGCCGGCGGCTGGCGCTGGCGGAGCGCGGCTGAACGGGCTCCCGGCGCGAGCCGGGCGGGCCGCGGCCGCCCGCGCGTGCCCGAGCGGTGACCTGGCTCACGCCTTGAAGGCGAGCCACGTCTTCTCGAACAGCACCTTGCCCACGTGCCAGCGCCAGCTCGGGGCGTGGAGCTTCACCTCCGGGGTGGGCTCCGCGTAGAAGTTCCCCGCGCCGAAGCCTGCCTTGCCGTCTCCGATTTCGATGAAGCACTCCCCGTGCCCGCCGAAGCGATCCGCCGGCTCATGACCGAGCACGACGGCCGCCACGTTGCGCGCGACGACCTCCGCCTGCCCGTGCGCGAAGACCCCGGCCTTGGGCAGCGGCTTCCCGAGCGCGAGCGGGATCGAGACCACGTCGCCCAGGGCGTACACGCCGGGGAACGGTGTCTCCAGGGTGTGGCGGTCGACCGCGACCCAGCCGCTCGGCCCCGCGAGCGCGCTCTCGCGGATCACCCGCGGCGCGCGGTGCGGCGGCACGTAGGCGAGCACGTCGAACTGGGTCGACTCGCCCCCGGTGAAGGTGAGCGTCCGCGCCGCTGCGTCCGCCGACTCCACCTGACGGCCCGGGTGGTACGCGATGCCCTTCGCCGCGAGGAGGCCTCGGACCGCGGCCGACATCTCCGGCCCGGCGACGCCCATCGGCGCCGGCTCGGCGGCGTGGACCTCGATCTCGATCTGGGCCCGCACGCCCCGCTTCCGGAGCTTCGCCTCGAGCAGCAACGCGGCCTCGTACGGGGCGGCCGGGCACTTGTAGGCGGGCGCCGCCGTGAGCACGACCACGCGCCCTCGCTCGAGCGTCGCGACGGCGTCGCGCAGCGACTCGGCGCCCGGCGTCGTGTAGAAGCCGTGCCCGGCCTCGGCGAGGCCCGGCACGAGCTCTGGCGCGAGCTCCGCACCCAGGCTGACGATCACGTGATCGCCGACGAGCTCCTCGTCGCCGACCCGCACGGCGCGCCGCGCCGGGTCGATCGCGGTGATCTCGCCGCGCAGCACCTCGATCCCTCTCGCCGACAGGTGGGCGAGCGGGCGGCGGAGCTCCTCCGGGCGCCGATCGCCGACCAGGAGCCAGAGCAAAGAGGGCGCGAAGACGTGGTGCTCTTCGCGCTCGATGAGCACGACGCGGTGCTGGCGAGGGAGGCGCTTGCGGAGCTCGCGCGCAGCGATCACGCCGCCGACGCCGCCGCCGAGGACGAGGAGCGTCTTGCCGGTGCTCATCAGAACACCAGCGCCCGCTCGGACCACTGCGTCCAGTTCGTGAGCTCCTCCAGCGTGCTGCGGCGGGCACCCGGGACGAGCTCGGCGTCCGTGAGGCCCCGCGCGTCCATGCAAGTCCCGCAGACGCCGACCTCGACGCCGTGGCGCAGCGGCGACCCGATCATCACCTCGAGGTTGTAGTGGCCGGCGGGTACCTTCTGCCCGGCCTTGGCGCACGCCGCGGCGTCGCCGATCAGGAAGATCCGGACCTCCTCGCCCTCGCGGCGCGAGAGCGCCCCGGCGAGCCGGAGCGCGTTGTAGCTCCGCTCGGTGCCGTACGGGGCGTCCTGGAGGATGAAGAGGGTGCGGCTCATGGGGGGGGGGCTCCTGGCGCCGTCTCGACTCGCTCGCCCCGCGCCCGCCACTCGACGACGCCGTGATCCAGGCGGTGCGCGGTGAACCCTCGCCTGCGGAGGGTCGCGACGGCCTCCGCGGACATCATGCAGTACGGACCGCGGCAGTAGGCCACGACCGGGCGACGGCGTGGCAGCTCGCGGAGCCTCGCCTCGAGCTCGGCGAGCGGGACCGAGATGGCGCCCGGCAGGTGCCCGGCGGCGTACTCCTCGGCGGGGCGGACATCGAGCACCGTGACGGCGCCCGCGCGGACGCGCTGGAGCAGCTCCTCGGAGTCGATCGCCTCGAGGACGCCGCGGCGCTCGAGGAAGTCCCGGGTGAGCTCCCCGATCTCGCGCTCCCTCCGCTCGGCGAGCTGGCGCAGCGCGACCAGCGCCTCCTCGACCTCCGTGCCCGCCAGGCGATACTCGACGAAGGTGCCGTGGCGCTCCGCCTCCACGAGCCGAGCCGCGCGGAGCACCTGCAGGTGCTGGGACGCGCTCGCCACCGACAGCTCGGCGAGGCGCGCGAGCGCCTCCACCGTGCGGGGACGCTGGGCGAGCAGCTCGAGCAGCTCGAGCCGCCGGGGCGACGCGACCGCGCGTGCGACGCGCGCGACGTGACCGTAGACGGCGGCCTGGTAGTTGCGTGCGGGGCGCGGCACGCGGCGAGTATTCAAGTAAACAATAGAATATGCAAGTGCCCCCTGGCGGCCGGCGCCTCGGCCGCGCGCAGCGCGCCGCTCAGCCCAGCGCCTCGGCCACCAACATCATCACGATGAACCCCGCGGTGATGGCGAAGGTCGCGCTCCGCTCCTCGCCCTCCACGTGCGTCTCGGGGAGCACCTCGCCGGAGACGACGAAGAGCATCGCGCCGGCAGCGAAGGCCAGGCCCCACGGCAGCAGCGCCGCCGACACGCTGACCGCCAGCGCCCCGAGGAGCCCCCCGAGCGGCTCGACCAGCCCGGTGAGCAACGCGACGACGAACGCGCGGGTGCGGCTCGCGCCGTCGGCGACGAGCGCCGCGGCGACAGCGAGCCCCTCCGGCAAATTCTGCGCGAGGATCCCCAGGGTGACGGCGTGCCCGGCCCCGCCGGCGCCCTCGCCGTAGGCCACGCCGACGCTCAGCCCCTCCGGGAGGTTGTGGAGCGCGATCGCGAGCACCACCATCCAGTACCTGCCGAGCGCGGCGCGCGCGCCCTCGCGGCCCTTCGTGAAGTGCTCGTGCGGGACCAGGCCGTGCAAGCCCCACAGCGCGACCCCGCCGAGGAGCATGCCCGCCGCGACGAGCCCCGCGGCGCCGAGCCCAGAGCCGACGCGCGTCCGCGCCAGCTCGAGCGCCGGTCGGAGCAGCGAGAAGAACGTCGCGCCGAGCATCATGCCGCCGGCCGCCGCGAGGAGCATCCGGCGGGCCGACGCGCTCCACGTCGCGCGCGCGAAGATGGGGGCGGCGCCGAGGCCCGTGCCGAGCCCCGCGACGAGGCTGCCGAGGAGCCCGGCGGCGAGAGGCGAGAGGGGCTCCGACATGCGCGGCTCGCGCAGAGCTTGCCACGACTCGCGCGAGAGACGAGGCCGCGCGCCGCCTGCCGCCGGCTTGCGCGCGCTCCGGCGACGACCTATGGGCAACCCATGCAGATCGACATCGGGATCGAAGCGGGTGATCGGGAGAAGATCGCGGGAGGCCTCTCGCGCGTGCTGGCGGACACCTACACGCTGTACCTGGAGACGCACAATTTCCACTGGAACGTGACGGGGCCGATGTTCCAGACGCTGCACCTGATGTTCGAGACCCACTACAACGAGCTCGCGCTCGCCGTGGATCTGATCGCGGAGCGGATCCGCGCGCTCGGGATGCCGGCCCCCGGGACCTACCGGCAGTTCTCCGCGCTCTCCGCCATCCGAGAGCCCGAGGGCGTGCCGAAGGCGCAGGAGATGATCCGCATCCTGGTGAGCGGCCACGAGACGGTCGCCCGCACGGCGCGCGAGGCCTTCAAGGCGGCGGAGGCGGCCAGCGATCAGCCCACCTGCGATCTGCTCACGCAGCGCATGCAGATCCACGAAAAGACGGCGTGGATGCTCCGCAGCCTGCTCGAGTGAGCGAGGCCTCCGGGGCGCGCCGGGCGCGGACGCGGCGCTCGGGATCCCGCGCTCCGCGGCGGCCTGGCCCGCGCGTCGAGGCTCTGTGGCATCCTCGGGGCCATGCAGGTCCAAGGATCCGTTCGCGAGCTCTGGCGCTTCCCCGTGAAGTCGATGGAGGGCGAGCGCGTCGAGCGCGTCCGGGTCGGCTCGTCGGGGATCGAGGGCGATCGGCTTTGGGCCGTACGCGACGTGCGCGCTGGGACGATCACCGGGGCCAAGCGGCTCCCCGCGCTGCTGCGCTGCCGTGCGCGCTTCACGCACGAGCCGGCGCGCGGCGAGATCCCGCCGGTCGTCGTCCGGCTCCCGGGCGGCGAGGAGCTGGAGAGCGGCGACCCCGAGCTCCACCGGCAACTCTCCGAGCTCGGCGGGCGCGAGGTCCGGCTGAGCGCGCTCCCGTCGGCGGCCGTCCGCGCGCACTTCCGCGCGCAGCAGGCCACGCGGGCCGAGCTCCGCCGCATCTTCGATCTCGGCGCGGCAGAGCCCCTCCCGGACCTCTCGGCGTTCCCGCTCGGCAAGCTCCTCGAGCTCGCGCGGTACGCTGCCCCCCCGGGGACCTACGTGGACGCGTATCCGCTGCACGTGGTGACGACCGCCACCCTGCGCGAGCTCGCGGCGCGATCCGGGGTCGAGGTGTCGACGGTGCGGCTCCGGCCGACCTTGCTGCTGGAGGTGTCCGGATCGGGATACGCCGAGGCCGGGTGGACGCGCGGCTCGCTCCAGTGCGGCGCGCTCGTGGCGCGTTTCGAGATGGCGACCGTCCGCTGCGGGATGCCGGCGCGCGAGCAGGCAGGGTTGCCCGCGGATCGCAGGGTCTCGGCGGCCATCGCGCGCCACGCCGATCGCTGCGTGGGCGCGTACGCTTCGGTCGTCCACCCCGGCACGCTCACCGTGGGCGACGCGGTGCGCATCGGCGTCCCGTCTCCCAGCTCGCTGGAGCGGGCGACGGCGCGGGCGACACGCGCGCTCGTCCGCTCGGCGCTCCGTCTGCTCGAGCGGGCGCTGCCCGCGGGGCGCGAGTGAGCGGGGCGGGGGGCCGCTCCGAGGGGCGGCGCTCGCCGCCGCCCGCCCCGTGCTAGCTTCGACAGGGTGACGCAGGACAACAGCGCGGAGGTCGCCTTCTGGAATGGGGACGCCGCGGCCCGCTGGGTCGCGTACCAGGAGCGCATCGACCCGTGCATCCGTCCCTTCGGGCTGCTGGCGATGGATGCGCTCGCGGCGCTTCGGCCGCTCGACGGGGCGCGGGTGCTCGATGTGGGGTGCGGCTGCGGCGACACGACCGCCGAGCTCGCGCGCCGCGTCGGCGAGCGCGGCGAGGTGATCGGCGTCGACGTCTCTCGCCCGATGCTCGCGCGCGCGGCGGAGCGCCTCGGCGGCGACCAGCGCGTCCGGTTCCTCGAGGGGGACGCCGCGGCGATCGAGGCGGGGCCGCTCGACGCGCTGTTCTCCCGCTTCGGCGTCATGTTCTTCGCCGATCCCGCGGCCGCCTTCGGCCACCTCCGCGCGCAGCTCGCTCCGGGCGCGCCGATCGCGTTCGTGTGCTGGAAGGCGCTCGGCGAGAACCCGTGGGCGGCCGAGCCGCTCGCCGCGGTGGTCGAGATCGTCGGCCGGCCGCCGCCACCCGCGCCGGGCGCGCCGGGGCCGTTCGCGTTCGCCTCGGAGGAGCGGGTCCGCGGGGTGCTCGAGGCGGCGGGGTTTCACGACGTGCGGCATGCCGCCCACGTGCTCCCGTTCCGTATCGGGGAGTCGCTCGAGGACGCGCTCGATCAGGCCGCCGGCATGGGGCCCGCCTCGCGGCTGCTGCGAGAGTCGCCCGAGGAGCTCCGGGCGCCCGCCCGAGACGCGCTGCGAGCCTGGCTCGAGCGGCTCACCCCGCGGTTCGAGCGCGACGGCGCGGTGTGGGTCGTGACCGCGCGGGCGTGAGGCGGCGGGCAGGGGCGCGTGGCCGCGTGCAGCGCGCACCCCCGCTTGCGTAGCCGGGCCGAGCGACCTAGGCGAGGAGACGTGTGGTCGTCGCTCCTTCAGCTCCTCGGCGGCGGTATCCTGCTCTACTTCGGCGCCGAGTGGCTCGTGGGCGGCTCGTCGAGGCTGGCGCTTGCGCTCCGCATCCCGAAGCTCGCCGTCGGGCTGACCATCGTCGCGTACGGGACCTCGGCGCCCGAGGTCGTCGTGAGCGTCGAGGCAGCGGCGGCCGGCCAGGGCGCGGTCGCGCTCGGCAACGTCGTCGGGTCGAACATCGCCAACCTCGGGCTCATCCTCGGGATCGCGACCCTCGTCCGGCCGGCGGTCGTGGCGGGTGAGCTGCGCAAGCGAGAGCTGCCGGTGCTCGCCGCGACGACGCTCGGGTTGGTCGCGATCCTGCTGGACGGCGTCGTCTCGTGGGTCGAGGCGGTGGCGCTCGTCGGGGGCGCCATCGTCTACACCGTGGTGGCGCTGCGCGGCGCGCCCGCGTCAGACGCGCTGGCCGAGGCCGAGGCCGCCGCGGTGGGGACGGCGGAGGCCGTCGAGGCGGCGGGCGCCCCGCACGCCGAGAGCCGCTGGAAGCTCGCGATGATCGCCGGAGTGGGGCTCGTCGTCCTCCTGGTCGGCGGCCAGCTCTTCGTCGGCGGAGCCACGGATCTCGCGCGCACCCTGGGCATGAGCGAGCGGGTCGTCGGGCTCACCATCGTGGCCGTCGGGACCTCGCTCCCCGAGCTGGTGACGAGCCTCATCGCGGCCTTCCGCGGCAACTCGGACATCGCCGTCGGCAACGTCGTCGGCTCGAACATCTTCAACGTGCTCGGTTGCCTGGGTCTCGCGGGGTTCGCGGGTGCGATGCACGTGGATCCGCGCGCGATCGTCTTCGATCTCGGCGTGCTCGGCGCGGTGACGGCCCTCGCGCTGGTCTTCCTGCGGACGGCCCGGACGGTGCGGCGGTGGGAAGGGGGGCTGCTGCTCGGCGCCTACGTCGCGTTCCTCATCGCGCTGGTGTGACCCAGGCGCTGCCCGTCGGGCCCGGCGCTCAATCTCGGAGGAAGTGGCAGGTATACCCGTCGGGGTGCTGCTGCAGGTAGTCTTGATGGTAGTCCTCCGCTGCCGTGAACCCGCTCGCGGGCACGATCTCGGTCACGACGGGCGCGCCCCACTTGCCCGCTCGATCGACCCGCGCCTTGACCTCCTCGGCCGTCTTCCGCTGCTCCTCGGACCCGTAGAAGATCACCGAGCGGTACTGCGACCCGCGGTCGTTGCCCTGGCGATCCCGGGTCGTCGGGTCGTGCATGCGGAAGAACCACTGCTCGAGCAGCTCGGCGTAGCTCAGCCGAGCCGGGTCGAAGACCACCCGCACGCTCTCGGCGTGCCCCGTGTCGCCGCGCTTCACCTGCTCGTACGTCGGGGCCTCCGTTCGGCCTCCGGAGTACCCCACCTCCGTCTCGAGTACGCCCGGGATGCGGCGCAGCAGCTCCTCCATCCCCCAGAAGCAGCCGCCCGCGAGGACGGCGACCTCGAGCGTCGCCTGGCAGCCGGGCTGCTCGCCGGGGCGCGGCGCCGCGCACGCGCTGGCCGCCCCACCCGGGCCGGCGGCGGGCGCCGCCCCCTCGAACAGCGGCAGGTACTCTGCGTAGCCTGCCGTGGCGAGCTCACCCACCGGCACGAAGCGCAGCGCGGCCGAGTTGATGCAGTACCGGACGCGGGTGGGAGGGGGACCATCGTCGAAGACGTGGCCCAGGTGCGAGCCGCCGGAGGCGGAGACGACCTCGGTGCGCACGCTGCCGTGGCTCCGATCCGCGCGCTCGCGCACGTTCTCGCGCGCCACCGGCCGCGTGAAGCTCGGCCACCCGGTGCCCGAGTCGAACTTGTCGCGCGAGCTGAAGAGCGGCTCGCCGGTCACCACGTCGACGTACAGACCCTCCGCGTGGTGATCCCAGAAGGCGTTCTGGAAGGGCGGCTCCGTCGCCCCCTGTTGCGTGACCGCGTAGGCCAGCGGGGACAGACGGGAGCGCAGCTCGCCTTCGGCGGGCTTCTCGTAGGTGCGGGCGCGGGTCGGCGAGGTCAGGGTGGCTTCCATGGTCGTCCTCTCGTCCGAGCGGGGGCTCGAGGGCTCTGCCGGGGCCGCGGGCGCTCGGGAGCAGGCGGCGAGTAGCACGATCGCCCCGGGGCCGAGGCCGGCGACGCGCGCGGGGCCGCGGAGCGCGCGGCCGGGCGAGCCCTCGGCGTGGGGGCGGGCGCGTGCGGCGGCGGGCCGGCGCGCCTGCCGGGGGCTCGACCGAGGTCTCTCGTCTTCAGGCGATGGCATGCCTGAGCGGGCATGTGGTGCCGAGGGTCGGGGCGCGGCAAGGGGGCCAGCCCACCGGCGGCCGGCCGCGTGGCCCGCGCACTCATCTGGCTCGTCGATGGATCATATCGAGCGATTCTGCGTTGCGTCGACGGAGGGAGGCGCCATACCCACGCCTCGAGCGAGGCGAGCGCCCCGCGAAGGAGCAGGACGGATGAAGACGACGCGCGACCTGGTGCTGGGAGTGGGCCTCTTGATGCTGGCAGGCTGCCAGGACCCGGCCAAGGACAAGCCGATGGCGAGCGTGGGGAGCGCGGTGCCTGCGGCGACGGCCAGCGCGTCCCCCTCCGCTCCGGCGGCCGGCTCGGAGAAGCTGGGGTTCTCGCAGGCGACCTCCAAGGTCGAGTTCGTCGGCGCCAAGATCACCGGCAAGCACCAGGGCAAGTTCAAGACCTTCAGCGGCACCGTGGAGCTCGTCGGCGGCAGGCTCGAGGGGGGCAAGGTGAGGGTCGAGATCGAGCTGGCCTCGGTGGAGACGGACGCGGAGAAGCTCACCGGTCACCTGAAGACGGGTGACTTCTTCGACGTGGAGAAGCACCCGAAGGCCGTCTTCGAGTCGACCTCGGTCACGCCCGGGGGCCAGGGCGGCACGCACACGGTGACGGGCAACCTCGAGCTGCGCGGCACGAAGAAGAGCGTGAGCTTCCCTGCGACGCTCGCGCTGAGCGACGGCGAACTCACGGTGAAGGCCGAGTTCGGGATCAACCGCAAGGACTTCGGCCTAGTCTACCCCGGGAAGCCGGACGACCTCATCGCCGACAACGTCGTCATCCGGCTCGACATCCAGGCGCCGCGCAAGAAGTAGCGGGCGCGAGATCGGCGGCGGCAGGCTGGCGCGGACACCGGCGACGCTCTGGTAGAGTGTCGCCGTGATGTCCGTCGCTGGTCCGGGCGTCGTCGAGGCGTTCGAGCGTGCCTGGGCGTCCGGCCGGCGCGTCATGCGGCTCGCCGGCCCTCCGGGCTCGGGGCGATCGACGACCGCGGCGGCGCTCGCGCGGCTGGCCGCCGCGCGAGGGTGCGTCACGGCGCACGGATCGCCCGCGCCGGCTGGGGTCCCGTTCGGCGCCTGGCTCGCGGTGGCTCGAGCGCTCGGGTCGCGCGCCGAGGCGGCGTGGGCGCGCGTGCTCGAGGGACCGAGCGGCGAGCCCAGGGCCGCTCGAGAGCGCCGAGCCGCGGAGTTCGGGGGGCTCGCGGGGGAGCTCGTCGCGGCGTGCGGCGGGCGCGAGTTGCTCGCGGTGCTCGACGACGCAGACGAGGCCGATCACGGCACGCGCGCGCTAGCTGCGTGGGTGGCGAGCGGCGCCGGGCCGCCGGGGCTGCGCGTGCTGCTCACCAGCGGCGAGGGCGAGGCCGCGAGCTGGGTGCCGCCGCCGGACGGAGGCGGGCTCTCGGTGCCGCGCCTCGACGTCGAATCGCTCGGGCGCCTCGTCGGTGGTGCGCTCGGCCCCGCGACGCTGGAGGAGGTCCTCGAGCGCACCGGGGGTCACGCCGGGCTCGCGCTGGCGGCGGCCCACGCGGCCCTCGAGCAACCCGTCGAGGCGCCGCTCGCGATCCCGGACGCGTACGCCGATCACCTCGCCGCGCGGCTCAGCGAGCTCGACCCGCCGTCGCGTCGCGTGCTCGCCGCGCTCGCGGTCGCCGGGGGTGCCGCGAGCTGCGACGCGCTCGCGGCGGTGCTCGAATTCACGCAAGGGGGCGTCGAGGCGTCGCTCGAGGCCGCCGTCGCGGTCGCGCTCGTCGAGGTGGTGAGCGGCGCCGCTCGGATCCCGAGCGCGACCGCGCGACGGGTCGCGCTCGACGCCGTCCCCGAGGCCGAGCGGCGGGCGCTCCACCTCACCTGGGCGGCGGCGTTGCAGCGCCGTGGCGGCGCGGAGCCCGCGCGGCTCGCGTGGCACCGGGTGCGCGCGCTGCCGCTCGGGCGCGTCGACGCGGCGCTCGAGGCAGCACGCCACGGCGTGACGCGGCTCCTCCGCGCGCGCGCGTTCGAGGACGCGCGCGCGCTCGGCGAGGCGGCAGCGGTGGTGGGCGCGCGCTGGCGCGGCGATCCTCGGGCCCTGGCCGAGCTCGACCTCGTCGTCACGCGGGCCGCGCTCGCGTGCGGCGAGGTCGGCATCGCGGGGGCCGCCGCCGCACGAGCCGCCGCCGCCTTCGAGCGCCTGGGCGATCACGACGCACGCTGCCGCGCGCTCCTCGCCGAGTGCGAGGCGGCGCCGGCCGTCGATCCGGAGCGGCTCGCCGCGCGGCTGGACGAGGCCCTGGCGTCGCTCGGCGACGAGCCCACCCCGCTTCGCGCTCGGGTGGCCGCGGCTCGCGCCTCGCTCGCGGCGCCGACGGCGGAGCGCCCCCCCCGTCCCCAGCGCGAGCCGGCGAGATGAGCGCCCGCTGGCGAGCGCGCGCCGCGGGCGCGATCGGGCCGGCCGTCCTCGGCGCCGTCGCGGCGACCCTCACGCTCCTGGGCGTGTCCATGTCGCTCTACCCCGGGGGGACGTGGACGGACCCCGGTACGGTGGGGCACGACTTTTTGGGTAACTTCCTCTGTGATCTGATCGCCGCGCGCGCCGTCGGCGGCGCGCCGAACCCGGGGGCGGCGTTCGGGAGGTGGGCCCTCGTGGCGTGCGCGGTCGGGCTCGCCGGCGCGTGGTGGATCGCGCCCGTCGTGCCGCGCCCCGGTGGGCGGGCGGTGCCGCTGTTGCGCGCGCTCGGCCTCGCGTCGAGCGCGGGCGCCGTCGCGGTGGCGTTCCTGCCGTCGGACCGGCACCCCGAGTGGCACCGCCTCGCGGTGCTCACCGCCGGGCCGCCAGCGTTCGTGGCGGCCGCGTGGATCGTGGTGCGGTCGCTGGCGTCGACCGGCCGCGCGCGGGGGCAGGCCGCGCTGCTCGGCGCCGCGCTCGCGGTGGCGGTGGCCGACTTCGCGCTCTACGTCGCCGCGGCGCGGGGGGCACCCACTCCGGCGCTGCTGCCCGCGCTCCAGAAGCTCGCGTTCGGGTTGGTGCTCGCGTGGATGGTGTGGCTCGGCGCCGGGGGGGCGCCGCGCGCGCGCGGCTGAGGCCGGGGGATCGTCCGCGCGCGACGCCGCTGCTACACTGCGCCGTATGGCTCACGCCGAGACGCTCCGGCTCGCACGCGTCGTCGCTCCGGTCCTCACCGCGGTCGCCCTCACGCCGCTCGGGTGCGGCGGCTCCGAGTTCGCCAGCGCAGGCGGTGGGGCGTCCGACGCGAGCGCGACCGGAGGCGGAGGCGGGCGAGACGGTGGCGCCGGCGCGAGCGGCGCGGGCGCCGCGGGCACGGGCGGCGGCGGTTCCGGGGGTTCGGGCGGCGGCGCGGCGGGCGCGGGCGGGACGGGCGCGGGCGGGACGGGCGCGGGCGGGACGGGCGCGGGCGGGACGGGCGCGGGCGGGACGGGTGCAGGCGGCGCGGGCGCGGGCGGCGGAGCCTCCGGCACCGCCGGCGGATCGGGCGCGAGCGGTGCCTCCGGTACGAGCGGCGCCTCGGGCGCCGGAGGCGCCGGTGGCTGCGATCCGGCGACGCCGCCGCCGACGGCCTACTACGTCTCGCTCGCCGCCGGCGCCGGCGGTGACGGGACGCCCGCCTTCCCGTTCGGCACGGTGGCTCAGGCGATCGCCGCCGTGGGCGCGACGATCGGGGGGCCGACGCGCATCGTGCTGGACGAGGGCGTCTACACGGAGGCGCTCACCGTGGCGGTGGCGGGCGAGCTGGAGATCGAGGGCGGTTGGGTCCGTGGGGTGGGGGGCTGGTCGCGGAGCTGCCTCGACGACGCCGCGGCGCGCACCGTCCTCCGATCGCCGACGAACGTCGGCCTCCGCGTGCAGGCACCTGCGACGTTCGTTCGTCTGACGCGGCTCGGGGTGTCCAGCAAGGAGATCTGCACCGCGCCGCCGGACACCTCGGGCGAGACGTGCGTCGGGCTGTTCGTCGAAGGGGTCGCGGTCGAGCTCGTGGACTCGACGGTCACGGGCGGGCGTGGCGGACACGGCGGCGGCGCGACGGCGAACACCCCGGGCGGGGCGCCCTCGTGCAACGGGCCGGCGTCGGCGTGCGGCACCGGGCTCGGCGGTACCCCGGGCGGTGACGGCGCGTCCGCCACGACTCGCGGGACGTTCTCCAGCGCGCAGCTCTTCGTCCCGGCGGACGGCGCCCCCGGGGTGCCGGGCGGCGCGGGCGCGAATGGTCTGCCGGGGGGCGCCGGCGACTCGGATCACTGCTGGTCAGCGGCGGGCTGCGCCGGGGGCGCCGGGCTCTGCGTGTCGCTGTTCTGCGGCAACATCGGGACCAAGAACTTCGTCACGGCGCCGTCGGGCCAGTGCGGCTGCGGTGGGGTAGGGGGCTCGGGTGGGGCGCGCGGGCGCGGCGGCGGCGCCAGCGTGGGGGCGCTGGTCGCCGGGGCCGCGGCGCGGCTCGCGCTCGTGCGCTCGGCGGTCACGGCGTCGGACGGCGGGAACGGCTCGGCTGGCGCGCTCGCTGGCGCAGCGGGTGACGGCACGCTGGGCGCGAACGGCGCGACCGTGACGTGCCACGGCGACTGCCAGGCGGTGGGCTCGTCGCAGTGCAACTGCGAGCAGCCCGGCACCTTCCCGCTGCAGGGCGGCGCCGGCACCCGCGGAGGCCCGGGGGGCGAGGGCGGCGACGGCGGCGGCGGCGCGGGAGGTCCGTCGTACGCGTTCGTGCGGCTCGGCGCGGCCGAGGTCCAGATCGACGCCGCGTCGTCGGGGAGCTTCGGCGACGGCGGGACGGGGGCGCAGTCGGCGCCGGCCGGCCTCGCGGGCCTGCTCCACAGCCAGTAGCGGGTGGGGGCGTGCGCGGGCGCGCGCCCGTGCGCTACGCTGACGCGTGCCGCGCCGCCGGCACCCGGATCCGATGCACACCGAGACGCTCGCCAAGATCGTCCACGATCACGGCCACGAGCCCGCGGCGGCTCCGGCCGAGCGCCGCTCGCGCTGGGTGCTCGGCCTCACCGTGGCGATGATGGCGCTCGAGCTGGCCGCGGGCTGGGTGACGGGGTCGCTCGCGCTCCTGGCGGACGGCTGGCACATGGCGACCCACGCCGGGGTCATCGCGCTCTCGGTGCTCGCGTACTGGTTCGCCCGCACTCGCGCGGCGACGGGCGAGTACACGTTCGGCACCGGGAAGGTGCACGCGCTGGCCGGCTACACCAGCGCGCTCGCGCTCGGCGGCGTCGCTCTCTGGATGGTGGTCGAGGCCGTGGAGCGGCTGCGGGCGCCCGTCCCGGTGCGCTACGACGAGGCGCTCCTGGTCGCGACGCTGGGTCTGGCCGTAAACCTCGCGAGCATCCGCCTTCTCGCGTCGGTGTCGGGCGGCGCATCGACCCAGGGGCACGGGCACGGCGGGCACGGCGGGCACGGCGGGCACGGCGGGCACGGCGGGCACGGCGGGCACGGCGGGCACGGCGGGCACGGCGGGCACGGCGGGCACGCGCACGCGCACGCGCACGCTGACGCGGAGCCGGCCGAGGTCGACGACGCGGCGCGAGGCGCGGACGCGGCCGCCGACTCGGGGGACCACAACCTGCGCGCGATCTATCTCCACGTGCTGGCGGACGCGCTCACGAGCGTGCTGGCGATCCTCGCGCTGGTGGCCGGCCGTCAGCTCGGCTGGGCGTTCCTCGACCCGGCCATCGCGGCGCTCGGGGGCGTGCTCATCCTGCGATGGGCCGCGGCGCTGGTGCGTGACTCGTCCCGGGCGCTCCTCGACGCGACGCCGTCCGCCGCGCTCGAGCAGCGTGTGCGGGACGAGCTCGAGGCCATCGACGACGTGCGCGTCGCGGATCTGCACCTCTGGCAGATGGGGCCGGGCCGTCGCGGCGGGATCGTGTCGCTCGTCACCTCGACCCCGCGCGACACCGAGCACTATCGGGCGCGCATCCTCGGGCTCGTCCCGCTCGCTCACCTCACGGTCGAGGTGTACCGCTGCCCCCACGAGGGCGGCGACTGCGCGTGAGCCCGGCCGCGCTCAGCGGCCCGCGGCCCCGAGCGGCTCCCAGCGGCACGCGAACTCGTGGAAGCGGCCGCCGGTGGTGGTGCACTCCGTCTCTGCGGCGCCGGGGAGCACCCGGATGCCGATCACCTCGAGCGCGCTGATCATCCACGCCGCCATGAGCCGGCAGTGGGCGGGCGCCATGCTCGGGAAGTCCAGGATACGCACCACGGTGTGATCGGGGGACGTGTCGATCGCGTCCATGTAGCCCGCGTCGTCGTAGTACATGCCCCAGATGGGGGAGCACGCGCGGATCATCTGCTCCGCCGAGGGGCGCTGCGTGTACACCTTGAAGACGTTGGTCAGATCGCGCCGGGCCGCCTCACGGCCGAGCAGCTCGGGCAGCGCGCCCTCGCCGCCGCCGAGCACGAGATCGGCGCCGTTCAGGAAGCCGACGAGCGCCTCGTACGGGTGGAGCGCGAGGCCGTCGATGGGGCGGGAGAACACCTCGCGCGCGGCGGGCCCGGACGCTGCGAGCACCCTCGGGAGCGCCTCGAGTCCGTAGCGACGCTTGAGGATGCTCGCGCTGCCGAGGAACGCCATGCCGCGGACTCGCGCCATGCGAGGGTTGTGGCACGCAGTGCCGCCCGACCGCAACCCGCGAGGCGCTCAGGCGTCCGGCACGCGCGCTCGAAACACCGTCGCCGATCCGGTCGCGCGGAGCCGGTGGCCCGGGGCGACGAACGCCCCCTCGCCCGGAGCGACGCGGGACGCCGCGCCGCCCGGTGAAGTGAGCGTCAGCTCGCCGGCCACCGGCACCCACAGCTCCGGGCCGGACGCGGAGTGCTCGAGCTCCCCGCGGAGCGCCAGCCGCGACACCTGGAACTCGGCGGCGCTCGTGCGCCACTCCACCTCACCCGGGAGCGCGCCGGGGCCGACGGCCGGCGAGGGCGAGAGGAGCGGCGGCGCGGGTGCGTCGAAGTCGAGGACGCCGAGCAGCTCGGGCACGTCGATGTGCTTCGTCGTCAGGCCGCCGCGGAGCACGTTGTCCGAGCTCGCCATGACCTCGACCGCGAGCCCCGCGAGGTACGCGTGCAGCGAGCCCGCCGGCAGGAAGAGGGCGCTGCCCGGGCCGAGTGCGCGCTGCTCGAGGAGCGCTGCGCCGACCACCCCCGGATCCCCAGGGTGGCGACCGGCGAGCAGCGCGATCCAGCGCGCCGCGCGAGCGAGCGGTGCGCCCGCGGGAACGCGGCGCGCGGCAGCGCCGAGCTCCTCGACGACCTGGCGACGCCGGCCTTCGTCCAGCCCGAAGGCCCAGGTGAGCGCCGCGCGGAGCCCCGCGCCGTCCGCCGATGCCGCGAGCGGCGCGCGGAGCTCGACGAGGCTGGGCGCGCCCCCGGACCCGAGCTGGGCGAGCCACGAGGCGGTCTCGGTCACCGCTCGGAAGCCGGCGAGGGCGTCGAACGGCCCGAGCGCGATCACGAGCTCCGGCTTGTGGGACGCGTCGCGGTAGCAGCGCTCGCGCGCGGTGCGCGGCACGGCCGCCGCCTCCTCGCGCGCGAACCCGGCGGCCGCCTGCGCTGCGCTCGGGTGCGCCTGGAGCGAGAGCGGTCGCTCGGCGGCGAGGAGCTTCACGAGGAACGGCAGGCGCGCGCCGAAGCGCCGCGCGACGGCAGCTCCGAGCCAACGCGGCGGGTCGCTCGCGATCGCGCTCGCCAGGTCCGCCGCCGCGAACGTCGGTTCGGCGTCGAGCGCGGCCTGCACGCGGGCCGGACCGTCGACGTGCGCGCCGAACCAGAGCTCCGCCTCGGGCCGCTCGGCGGGCGCGCGCCCGGTGAGCCGCGGCAGCGCGTCGCGCGAGCCCCAGTCGTAGTGCTTGAGAGAGCCGGTGAGGACGAGGATCGCCATGGCGCCGCCACCCGAGCGTAGCCCAACCGCCGCGCGGCGCCGCGACCCCGGGGGCCGTTGCGGCGGGCCGCCCGCGCGGGCAGGATCCCGCTCCCCAGTTCCCCGGAGATCCCGATGTCGCTCCTCGAGTCCCTGAAGCAGCACACCGTCGTCGTGGCCGATACCGGCGACATCGAGGCGATCCGTCGCTACACGCCGCGCGACGCCACGACGAACCCTTCGCTGCTGCTCAAGGCGGCGCAGATGCCGGAGTACCGATCGCTGGTCGACGAGGCGCTCGGCTGGGCGGCGAAGCGGGGCGGGGCCGGCGCCCACCGCACCGAGGACTTCATGGACAAGCTCGGCGTCAACTTCGGTCGCGAGATCCTCGCCATCGTGCCCGGGCGCGTCTCCACGGAGGTGGACGCGGGGCTGTCGTTCGATGCAGACCGCACGGTCGAGAAGGCGCGCAAGCTCATCTCGCTCTATGAGGAGGCCGGCATCGGGCGGGAGCGCATCCTGATCAAGGTGGGCGCCACCTGGGAGGGGATCCAAGCCGCCGCGCGGCTCGAGCGTGAGGGGATCCACTGCAACCTCACGCTGCTCTTCAGCTTCGCCCAGGCGGTCGCCTGCGCCGAGGCGGGGGTCACGCTGATCTCGCCGTTCGTCGGCCGGATCTACGACTGGTACAAGAAGGATCGCGGCAAGGAGATCCCCGTCGACGCCGACCCGGGGGTCGAGAGCGTCACGCGCATCTACGAGTACTACAAGCGCTTCGACTACCGGACGGAGGTGATGGGCGCGAGCTTCCGCCGGGTGGAGCAGATCACGCTGCTCGCCGGGTGTGACCTCTTGACGATCAGCCCGGAGCTCCTCGCCGAGCTCGCGTCCAAGGAAGGCGAACTCCCGCGGCGGCTCTCGGTCGAGGGGGCGAAGTCGCGCAGCCTCGAGCAGCTCCACCTGGACGAACGTGCGTTCCGCTTCGAGCACAACCAGGACGCCATGGCCACCGAGAAGCTGGCGGAGGGGATCCGCCGCTTCTGGGAGGACGCTCGCAAGCTAGAGAAGTGGGCCGCGACGCTGGTCGCTGGCTGAGCCCCTCGCGGCGACCCGCTCCGTGAGCCCCCCTGCTGCGGCCGCGTGCGGGGCGCCCCTCAGCGCCCGTGGAACGTGGGGGGGCGCCGCTGGGACCAGGCGAGCACGCCCTCCACCAGGTCCTCGCTCGCGAGCAAGCGGAGCTGACCCTGCTTCTCCCGCTCGAGCGCGGCGTCGAGGCCGCCGTCGAGCGACGCGCGAACTGCTCGCTTGATGGCGGTCAGCGCGAGCGGCGCGTTGCTCGCCAGCTCGCGCGCCACCGCGAGCGCCGCCTCGCGGAGCTCCGCCGGCGCGACGACCCGCGAGGCGAGCCCCAGCTCGAGCGCGAGCGGGGCATCCAGCCGCGTCCCGAGCATCAAGTATTCCATCGCGCGGCCGAGCCCGACCAGCCGCGGCATCCAGAAGGTGCCGCCTCCGTCGGGCATGAGCCCGATCTTGACGAACTTCTCCTGGAGGTACCCCGCGGTCGAGAGGATCCGGAGGTCGCAGGCGAGGGCGAGGTCCGCGCCAAAACCGACGGCGCCGCCGTGGACGGCCGCCACGAACGGTTGTGGCGCCTCGACGATGCCTCGGATCATGGCGTGGAACTCGTCCACCCGCTGATCCAGCGGTGCGGCGCCGATCTCCGTCACGCCCGCCTTGAGGTCCGCTCCGGAGCAGAACCCGTCGCCGGCCCCGGTGAGCACGACCGCGCGGACCGAGGGGTCTCCCGCCACGTCGCGGAGCGCGGCGCCGAGCGCCAACGAGAGCTCTCGGTTCAGGGAGTTGCGGGACGTGGGGCGATCCAGGGTGAGGATCGCCACGGCGCCGTCGCGCTCGATCCGGAGGGGGCTGTCGGTCATGCGGGGAGACTACCACCACGCGGTCGCGTTCGTGGTAGGAGCCGCGCGTGCCGCGCCCCTTCGACGTGCCCGAGCCGCTGCCGCTGAGCGAGCAGCGCGGGCAGACGTTCCCGATCCTCGTGGCGCTGATGCAGCGCCTGCTCGCGCCGGACGGCTGCCCGTGGGACCGCGAGCAGACGCCCGAGTCGCTGCGCAAGTACGTGCTGGAGGAGGCGTGCGAGGTGATCGACGCCGTGGAGTCCGGCGATCGCGAGCACCTGGCGGACGAGCTCGGTGATCTGGCGCTCCAGGTGGTGTTCCTGGCGGAGCTCGGGCGCCGCGAGGGCGCGTTCGGGCCAGACGACGTCGTCCGCGCGATCGTCGCCAAGCTGGTCCGGCGTCACCCGCACGTGTTCGCGGACACCGAGGTGAGCGGCGCCGGCGAGGTGGTGCAGAACTGGGAGAGCATCAAGGCGAACGAGAAGGCCGATCGCCCGCTGCTCGCCGGGGTGGCGCGCTCGCTGCCCGCGCTCTACCGCGCGCAGCGCACGAGCGAGAAGGTGGCGCGCGTCGGGTTCGACTGGCCGGATCGGCAGGGCTCCCGCGAGAAGGTGGCGGAGGAGCTGTCGGAGCTGGACGAGGCGCTCGCGGGCGGCGACCGAGCGCGGATCGAGCAGGAGCTCGGGGATGTGTTGTTCGCGCTGGTCAACCTGGCTCGCCACGCCGGGGTCGACGCGGAGCTCGCGCTCCGGGGCACGGCGGATCGCTTCGCCGAGCGCTTCTCCCACGTCGAGCGACGGGTGAAGGAGACCCGCGGCGGCTGGCCGACCCCCGGTGAGGGCCCGTCCGGTGGCGCGGTGCCGCTGGCGGAGCTGGACGCCTACTGGGACGAGGCGAAGCGCCGGGAGCGCGCCGAGGCGTGAGCACGGCGACGTTCGGCGAGGACGCGCCCGGCCTCGATCTGACGCCGCTCGCGCCGAGCGTGCGCCCTCCGGCGACGCTCCACCCCGTCGCGCGGTTCCCGGAGGAGTGGCGCGAGGTCGTGGCGGCGCTCGGCGAGCGCCCCTATCGCGCGAGGCAGCTCTTCAAGTGGATCCACGGTCGCGGCGTGTTCGACCCGGACGCGATGAGCGATCTGCCGCGGGAGCTGCGCGTCCGGCTGTCGCGCGCCGGCATGAGCGCCCCCGCCCGCGTCGCGGAGGTCCGCACCTCGAGCGACGGCACGCGGAAGCTGCTCGTCGAGCTCGCGGACGCCGCGCGCGTCGAGTGCGTGCTGATCCCGATGACGCCGCTCGCCGAGGCGGTCGACGCCGACGCCGGCGCCGCACCGGACGACGACGACGACGACGACGGAGACGAGCTCTCCCGGCCCGGCGCGGCCGGCGCGACGGCGCCGTCGACGCGCGTCACGCTGTGCGTCTCGACGCAGCACGGCTGTGCGATGGGTTGCACGTTCTGCGCCAGCGGGCGCGCTGGGCTCGGGCGCGGCCTCGGCGCGCACGAGATCGTCGCCCAGGTGCTGTTGGCGGAGCGCCACCTGCTCCCCGGCGAGCGGCTGCGGAACCTCGTCTTCATGGGGATGGGGGAGCCGCTCCACCACTACGAGGAGACGGCGCGGGCGCTGCGCCTGCTCGCCCACGCCGAGGGTCAGGCGATGAGCTTGCGCCGGATCACCGTGAGCACCGTCGGGCTCGTCCAGGGGATCCGGCGCCTCGGCCTCGACTTCAGCGGCAAGGTGGGGCTCGCCGTGTCCCTCCATGCGCCGGACGACGCCACGCGCGACGCGCTCGTGCCGATGAACCGCCGCTTCCCCATCGCCATGCTGCTCCAGGCGCTGCGCGACTATCCGCTGCCCAGGCGACGCCGCATCACGATCGAGTACACCCTCGTCGACGGCGTGAACGACTCGATCGAGCACGCGCGGCGCCTGGCCCATTTGCTGCGCGAGCTGCGCGTCAAGGTGAACCTCTTGCCGATGAACCCAGTGCCGGGCTCCGGGTTCGCGCCGTCGCCGCGCGAGCGGGTCGCGCGGTTCCGTGACGAGCTCGCGGGCGCAGGGTACTCTTGCTTCGTCCGCGCGCGCCGGGGCGCCGACGTGGATGCCGCGTGCGGCCAGCTCGCGTTGCGGGGCGACCTGGTGCGTCGCGGCTGAGAGGACCCACCGTCCCGACACTGGAAGGTCGAACTAGTCATCAGGTTTTCTCATTCGGCGCAGGGTCGTCACGGAAACGTCATCGTTTCGTAGTCGTCTCGCCGCCCGTGACCACCCCTTCGCTCCTTCTGGCCGTGCCCCTCCTCGGGGCGGCCGCAGCCGCTCCCGCCTCCCCCCTGCCCGCGCCAGCGGCCGCCGCCGCGCCCGCCACCGAGGCGAAGCCCGAGGCGCCCCGCGTGGAGCTGGGGGGGTTGGTCCAGGTGTGGTGGGCGGGGCAGCAGCAGTCGGTCGAGGGCGACCGCGACCCGACCCCGTCGTACTTCCGCGTCCGCCGCGCCGAGCTGCGCGCGCGGGGCGAGGTCGTGCCGGGGGTCGCGTCCTTCGGCGTGATGATCGACCCGGCCCGGGTGGTCGACTCCGATCCGGAGCGGGTCACGATGCCAGACGGCACGGAGAGCACCTCGCGGCACAGCACGCTGCGCACCGCGAGCGTGCTGCAGGACGCCTTCGTCACCTTCATCTCGCCCTGGGTCGACGTGACGGCTGGGCAGTTCAAGATCCCGATCTCGTGGGAGGGGACGCAGTCGTCGTCGAAGCTCCTGCTCCCGGAGCGCGCGTCGTCGTCGACGACCTTCGGCGACCGGCGTGATCTCGGCGTGAAGCTGACGAAGTGCGTCGTCGATCGCGAGGGCAGCGGCTGCGCGGCGAGCTACTGGCTCGCGCTCCACTCTGGAGAGCGCCAGGGCACCTCCGAGGAGCTCGCGGGCAGCGCGCGCAAGGACGTGGCGCTCCGCCTCGAGGGCTCGCCGCTTCCGTGGCTGCTCGTCGGCGCCGCGGCGCTGGCGTCGGTAGGCGAGCGGGACGCGGCCGGGGCGCGCGATCGCGCGGAGCTCGACCTCCGGGTCACCCCGGGAGACGCGGTCCTGCAGACCGAGTGGATCGAGGCGCGCGACCGCGTGACCTCGGGCGGCACGACGGTGTGGCGCCGCGGGCGGGGGTTCTATGTCGCGGCCGGCTACACGCTGGGCGGCAAGGTGCAGCCCGTCGTGCGCGTCGGGCGCGTCGATCCCGACGTGGACTCCGACGCTCCCGACGCGGCGGGGTACGGCACCGGCGCCAGGGCGTCCCAGCAAGAGGCCGCCTGGACGGCCGAGCTGGGCGGGAGCTGGCTCGTGCGGGGCGACACCGCGAAGCTCCAGCTCGTCGCGGGGCGGGTCGTGCACGCGCACGCTCCGGCGCGCTCGCAGGTGATCGTGGCCGGCCAGGTGGCCTTCTGAGGCACCGCGCGCCGGGGCTTGACGGCCCGCGCCGGCCGGCTCGAATGGGCCCATGTTCGACAAGGTGCTGATCGCGAACCGCGGCGAGATCGCCGCGCGGATCCTGCGGACCTGCCGGCGGCTCGGCATCCCGACGGTGGCGGTGTACTCCGACGCCGACGCGGGCGCGCCGCACGTCCGCCTCGCTGACGAGGCCGTCCGCCTGGGCCCGGCGCCGGTGCGCGAGAGCTACCTCGCGGTGGACGCGCTCGTGCGGGCGATCCGCGAGACCGGGGCCGCGGCCGTGCACCCGGGGTACGGCCTCCTGAGCGAGCAGCGCGGCTTCGCCGAGGCGGTGGCGGACGCAGGCGCGGTGTTCATCGGGCCGCCCCCGGCCGCCCTGGAGCGCCTGGGGGACAAGCTCTCGGCGCGCGCGCTCGCGCGCGGGGTCGGGGTGGAGCCGCCGCCCGGCAGCGAGGGCCCGCTCGATCCGGCTGACGCCGACGCGCTCCGTCGGGAGGCGGAGCGCGTCGGCTACCCGGTGCTCCTCAAGGCTGCGGGAGGGGGAGGGGGCATCGGGATGCAGATCGTGCGCGACCCGGCCCAGCTCAGCGTCGCGGCGCGGAGCTGCGCCGATCGAGGGCGCGCGGCCTTCGGGGACGAGCGCATCTACCTCGAGCGGTGGGTCGATCGCCCCCGGCACATCGAGGTGCAGGTGCTCTGCGACGCGCACGGCAACGCCGTCGCGCTCGGCGAGCGCGAGTGCAGCGTCCAGCGCCGCCACCAGAAGGTGCTCGAGGAGAGCCCATCGCCGGCGTCGATGTTCCACGGGCCGGAGGGCGAGCGCCGCCGCCACAAGCTGTGGGACGACGCCCTCGCCGTCGTCCGCGCCGCGGGCTACGTCAACGCCGGGACCGTCGAGTTCGTGGCGGACGCAGGCGGCCGCCTGTGGTTCCTCGAGGTGAACGCCCGCCTGCAGGTGGAGCACCCGGTGACGGAGTGCGTCACCGGGCTGGACCTCGTCGAGTGGCAGCTCCGCGTCGCGGCCGGCGAGGCGCTCCCCGCCGAGCTGCTCGAGCCGAGCCGCTCGGGTCACGCCGTCGAGGTGCGGCTCTACGCGGAAGATCCCGCGAAGGGGTTCGTCCCGCAGCCGGGGCGGGTGGCGGCGCTCGGCTGGCCGGCGGGCGAAGGGGTCCGCGTCGACGCCGGGGTCGAGGCGGGCAGCGAGATCACCTCGTTCTACGACCCGATGATCGCCAAGCTGATCGCCCACGGGCCGGACCGCGCGACCGCCCTCGAGCGCCTGCGCTCCGCGCTCGCCGAGACGACGCTGGCGCTCGAGGGGCCGAAGGGGCCGCGGGCCACCAACCTGGCCTGGCTCCGCGAGCTGCTCGAGGCGACCGAGGTGATCGAGGGCAGCTACGACACGGGCATCGTCGAGCGCCTCGTCGCCGCGAAGAAGTCCCGCTGACCATGGCGCGCGCTCCGGGCGAGCTTATGCTTGCCCGCGATGACCGACCTCCCCGAGCCCGAGGCCGCCGCCGATCCGCTCCTCGCCCGTGCGCGCGCGTGGATCGACCAGGATCCCGATCCGGAGACGCGCGCAGAGCTCGAGGCGCTCGTCGCTCGCGGCGACCTCGCGGAGCTCGCAGAGCGCTTTCGTGAGCTCGACTTCGGCACCGCGGGGCTGCGCGGCGTCGTCGGAGCCGGCCCCGCGCGCATGAACCGCGCGGTGATCCGCCGCGCGACGGCCGCCGCCGCCGCGCACCTGCACGCCCGGGTGACGGACACGCGCTCCCTCCCCGTGGTGCTCGGGTTCGACGCGCGCGCGAGCAGCCGCGCGTTCGCCGAGGAGGCGGCCGGCGTGTTGGTCGCCGCGGGGATCCCGGTCCGGTACTTCCCCGAGCCGGTGCCGACGCCGTTGGTCGCGTATGCCGCCCGCCAGCTCGCCGCCAACGCCGCCGTCGTCGTGACGGCGAGCCACAACCCGCCGGAGTACAACGGCTACAAGCTCTACGGCGCCGGTGCAGTGCAGGTCGTCCCTCCGGAGGACACCCAGATCGCTGACCGCATGCGCGCCGGAGCCGGCGCGGCGAGCATCCCCGTGGCGGCCGGCGCGCTCTCCGGAGAGCAGGCGCTCGCCGAGCCGGTGCCGGCGTCGCTCTTCGATCGCTACCTCGCCGAGCTCGACGCCCTGCGCCCGAACGTGCCGCGCGACCACGAGCTCGCGATCGTCTACACCCCGCTCCACGGTGTCGGCGGGCGGTACGTCACGCAGGCGCTGCGGCACGCAGGGTTCGAGCGCGTCTCCGCGGTCGCCGAGCAGGCCGAGCCGGACGGCGCGTTCCCGACGGTGCGCTTCCCCAACCCAGAGGAGCCCGGCGCGCTCGCGCTGGCGATCGCGCAGGCCGAGCGCGAAGGCGCCGAGCTCATCCTCGCCACGGATCCGGACGCCGATCGGCTGGCGGCCTGCGTGCCGACGGCGAGCGGGCGCTGGGTCCAGCTCACCGGCAACCAGATCGGGCTGCTCCTCGCCGACTTCCTGCTCGTCCACGCGCCGCGCGCGCCGCGGCCGCTCGTCGTCTCGAGCGTCGTCTCGTCGCCCATGCTCGGCGCGGTCGCCGAGGCGCACGGGGCGCGCTGGGAGCGCACGCTCACCGGCTTCAAGTGGATCTGGACGGCGGCGCTCGATCTCGAGGCGGCGGGCGGCGTCCGCTACGTGTTCGGATACGAGGAGGCGCTCGGCTACTCCGTCGGGCGCCTCGTGCGGGACAAGGACGGCGTCTCCGCCGCCGTGCTGCTCGCCGAGCTCGCGGCGCACGAGCGCGTCGCGAAGCGCAGCCTGCTCGACCGCCTCGCGGATCTCTACCATCGCCACGGGCTCTGGGTGAGCGCGCAGGCCAGCGCGACGCGCCCGGGCGCCGCGGGCGCGGCAGAGATCGAGCGCGCGGTCGCCCAGATCGCCGGGGAGCCGCCCGCGAGCGTTCGCGGGCGGGCGGTCGTGGCGACGCTCGACTACCGCGCGGGGGCCGAGTCGCGACCGCGCTGGCTCGGGGAGACGCCGCTCCTCGAGCTCTCCCTCGAGGGCGGCGGGCGCGTGCTCGTCCGCCCGAGCGGCACCGAGCCGAAGCTCAAGGTTTACGTCGACCTGCGCGTCGAGCTCGCCGCGGACGCGTCGGTCGCCGCGGCCGAGGAGGCGGCGCTCGCCGAGGCGAGAGCGGCGGCGGCCGAGGTGCTCGTCGCGGTGGGCCTCGGCGGAGCGTGAGCCGGTGAGGCGCTCCGCGCTCCCCTGGGCGAGGCTCCGGCTCGCCGTCGCGCTCGCCTGCGCGGCGCCGCTGCTTGGCTGCGGTGAGGAGTCGGGGGCGGGCGGCGCGGGCGCGCCCGTGGACTCGGGCGGCGCGGGCGACTCAGCGCCCGCCGACGCGCCGGCGGACGCGCCGTTCGCTGCCTTCGATCCGGCGCTCTGCGCGCCCGCGGGGCCCGAGTCGCCGGCGCCCGGGCTCGTGGTGGACTACGCGCCGCTGGGGCGCGGGGATTGGATACTAGAGAAGGGGTATTACCTATCGGTGCTGCTCGCCGAGGTGCCCGGAGTCCGAGAGGCGCTCGCCGCCGATCCCACGCTCGCGGCGCTGTCGGTCGCCGCCGACTCGGCACTCCGCGCGGCCCCCGGGTGCACGCCGGCGCCCAGGTGTGCGCTCTCTGCGATCACGCTTACGCCGGACACCATCGCGGCCGTGGAGGCGCGGCTCCCCGCGCTCGTCGCGAGCAGCGCGGCAGTAGCTGGGCTCGTCGCCGAGCACCTGCGCCCCTCGGGGCGCTTCGCCCACCTCGAGGTTGGCGATCCAGGCGCGTTCCTCGCCGCCGCGTGGCGCTGGGAGGCCGAGGCGGTCGCGAGCGGCGTCGCGGGGCGGGTGGCCCCGCTCGAGGCCGCGGCGGTCGGCGCGCTCGTCGGATCGACGGCGGCCGCGCTGCCGGGGCCCGTCGCACCACACCAGCCGGCGCTACACGCGCTCCTCGCAGCCCTGAGCGCCGACGGGCGCGACGAGGCCGCGCGCTACGAGCCGCTCGCCGAGGGAGAGAACGCCGCTGCGCTCGCGGCGCTGGCGACGATCGACTTCGCGGAGTTCCCCTTTTCGGCGATCGTCGTGCTGGGCAAGGGCCCGAACGAGGAGGGCGTCGCCCTGGATCCGGCCGGGGCGACGCGGTGCGACCTCGCGGCCGCGCGCTACGCGGCGGGGCTCGCGCCGGTCGTGCTGGTGAGCGGCGGGCACGTCCACCCGGATCGCACGCCGTACGCCGAGGCCATCGAGATGAAGCGCTACCTCCGCGAGGCGCACGGCGTGCCGGAGGCGGCGGTCCTCGTCGACCCGCACGCCCGCCACACGACGACGAACCTCCGCAACGCGACGCGCGTCCTCCTGCGCGCGGGGGCGCCGCCGGATCAGCCGCTGCTCGTCACCACGGATTTCGGCCAGAGCCTCTACGTGCAGGCCGCGAGCGAGACCGCGATCTTCGGTAAGCGCTGCCTCGAGGAGCTCGGCTATCTGCCCTATCGCGCCCTGGTTCGCCTGGGGGAGACGGACACGTGCATGACGATGACGGCGAGGTCGTTGAGCGAGGACGGGAGGGATCCGCTGGATCCGTGAGGGAGGGGGGGGATGGGGGTCCGGGCGGGCGCTCGGGCTCGCGCTCGCGCTCGGGCTGGGCGAGCGCGCGTTGCGCGCTCAGGCGGCGAGGTGGGCGAGCGCCGCGAGGAGCACCCGCCGATCCCGGGCCTCGCAGCGCTTCGGCGTGCAACGCGCCTCGTCGAGCACGAACTCGAGGCTCTGCGCGCCCGGGACGCGCTTGTCTGCGCCGATGGCGGCGGCGACGTGGAGCTGCGCGCCCACGGTGCCGGCCAGCGCGCACTGGCCACCGGTCGCGCGCAAGACCTCTCGACGCCCGCCCTGCGAGCGGCGCGGTCGGTGTCGCGCCGCCGCCGGCGGCGCTGGCGCGGTTCTGCTCGGCGCGGAGGGCGAGATCGATCGCGCCGCCGCGCCGAGGGGGGCCACGTCGGCCGGCTGCCGGCCGAGGGCGGAGGCGCGCGGTCTCCGTCTCGACCTGGGCCGCCTCGGCGGGGCCAACGCCCGCGGCGCGCCGAGCGCCAGCGGCGCGAACGCGCGCGGCCATGCGCCCGGGGGGTTCCTTCGCCGCGGCGTGGGCGCTGCGCGCTCGTTGACGGGCCGGCGCGCGCTTCGATACCGTGCCGGACGATGACCCACCTGATCTCTCGGACGACGACGCGGACGTGCCACCGCACCGTGTGGCTAGCGGGGATGCTCGCGAGCGGGACGCTTGCGGCCGCGTGTTCGGGGGGCAGCGAAGGCGGAGGCTCGTCCGGCGGCGCAGGGAGGGACGCGGGCGGCGACGCCTCGAGCAGCGGGGGCGCGAGCGGGAGCGGGGGCGCGAGCGGGAGCGCGGGGGCGAGCGGGAGCGCGGGGGCGAGCGGGAGCGCGGGGGCGAGCGGGAGCGCGGGGGCGAGCGGGAGCGCGGGGGCGAG
>JADLEQ010000078.1 GCA_020846005.1 Polyangiaceae bacterium | reverse complement strand
GGGAGTCCCCCCGGCGCCGCCCCAGGCCGGGCGCCCCGCCCAGCCGCCGCCGCCGAGCCCCCCCGCCGCCGGGAGCCCGCCGGCGCCGCCCCCGGAGGCGGCACCGCCCGCCCCGGCGCCGCCGGGCGCGCTCTGGCCGGAGCCGCGCCCGCAGGCGGCGGCGACGGCCGCGGCCGCACCTGCCACCGCCAGCCAACGGCGCTGGCTCAGAGCTGCCACCCGAGCCTCGCCCACGGGCAGCTCGCGCCGGGCCCGAGCTCACGGGGGTGCCTGTACACGATGCGGCCGTCGCGCCGCTGGGTTACGACGAGATACCCCGCCTCGTCGACGACGGGCGCCGCGGCGAGCGCGTGCGCGCCCGGGACGATGCGGGTCACGCGCCTCCGCGCCGGGTCGACGCGGATGAGGACGTGGCGGTCTCGCGCGGCGCTCGAGCCGGCGAGCAGCAGCGACCCATCCCGGTCGGCCACGAGGTGCAGCTCCGGGAAGAGGCCGGCCCGCACCCAGCTCCCGAGCGCGGATCGCGCGCCCGTCGCGGCGTCGACCCGTGTCAGGTGCGCGCGCGCGACCCCCCACTCGCCACGCCGCTCGTCCAGCACGAACACCGCGCGCTCGCGCGGCGAGTACGTGATGCCGAGGACGGTGCCGAAGGTGCCCTCGGGCGCCATGCGAGAGAAATGACCCCGCGGGGCGCCGAGCCAGAGATCTCCCGCCTGCTCTCCAGTGTCCGTGGCGCCGCCAGCCAGGAAGACGCGGTCGAGCGTCCGCGAGTACACGGCGGCGTAGCCGGTGCGCTGGACGGGCAGCGCCGGCACGGCGAGCCCGGCGCTCGAGCCGCTCCCGCCGCCCGGGCCCCCGCCGGCGCCGCCGGCCCCACCCGGACCGCCCTCGAGCGAACCGCACAGATCCGGCTGCTCGTCGCTGAACTGGCCGTTGGGCTCGCAGCCGATCGAGCCGTCGCACGGCACGAAGCAGCTCGACGCGCAGGCGAGCTGCCCGGCGGCGCACGGGCCAGGGGGGTCGCCGAGGCGGCGACACGCGAAGTCGGATTCGTCGGTCAGCCCCTCGCTCTCCGGCCCCGCGACGAGGCGGCAGGAGTCGTCCGCCGTGCCAGGCGCGCCGGGGTCGTTGCCCAGGACGCCGTCGCAGGGGATCGCGCAGCGCACGCCCGCGCCGCACTCCACCAGCACCGTGCCGGCGCCGCACGCGACGCCGAGATCGTCGCCGCCACCCACGAGCGAGCCGTCCTCCCGCTGGGTGACGCGGTCGAGCACGGTGGTGGCGTCGGCCGACAGCACGACCGCCGTCGTGGTGTTCGCCAGCGAGTAGGAGGCCACCTCGGCGAGCCGGGCGACGCGAGCTCCGGCCGCGCCCAGAGCGCCGACCAGCCCGGCGCCGACGCTGGAGGTCACGTCGACGAGGTTGCCGGCCGCCGTGAGGAAGCCGATGGTCCGCGCGGAGTGATCGATGTCGGCGTACCGCGCCTCGCCCGGCGGCCGATCGGCCCACGTGGGCGGGCGCGCCGTGACCTCGGCGTGGAGGGGCCCCGGATCCGGCATGTAGATGATGTCGAGGCGGAAGGTGTTGAGCAGCTTGCTCAGCACGACCTCGCGCTCCTCCGGGCGCACCCACGTGTGCGAGTTCGCGAGCTGGTCGCCGTGGACGCCCGTCACGCCCGAGACGGCGCCCACGCTCGTGTCCGCGTGGAGCCAGAAGATCCCTGACAGCGAGGCGGCCGTGCCCAACCCGTCCGTCGTCGCGGGCGCCGGGATCCGGATGAAGCTGGGCCCCCGCGCTGCCCAGAAGTCGTAGTCCGACTGGTGATGCCACTCTGCGGAGTAGACGTTCGTGGCCGCGTGCGCGTGCTCGTTGGTGTAGTCGAGCGGCATCGGGTACGCGGGGATCAGGCCGGAGAAGAGCGAGGCGCCCCACGGGATCCCGGGCCGCACCCCATAGGAGAACCGCACCCTGTGGTACGGCTGGGCGGCGACCTCCGTGTCGCGCGAAGACGCGTCGTTGAGGCGGTCGTCGTTCACGGACGACGGCACGAGGCAACGGTCGCCGTACGCGCCATCCCTCGGGCAGAACCTCGGGTGGGTGGCCACCGCCCGGGGCTGGAGCGCCGGCGGGAAGTTCGTGGCGGGCAGCTCGGGAGACGGGTTGGACTGCACCGGGGTGACCTCCATTCGGTTCCGGGTGCGCCGGACGGCCTTGTAGCAGTGCACGTTGGGGCAGCCGAGCTCCTCGATGATGGCCTCGTCGACCACCGGCGCGACCGCGGGCGACGGCACCGGGTCGCACACGTCCGGCCACAGCTTGTCCGGCGTGTGGACGCGCTCGGATACGACGTTGGTGTTCACGGTCTGACTGCTCTTCACGCCGAGGCACGGGTCCTCGGAGTCGCAGGCGCCGTCGCCGTCCGAGTCGGCGTCGTCGCAGCCGCAGACCTGGCAGACCTGCGGCGCCCCGGCGTTGCGTGTCCCGGCGCTGCAGAGCACGGAGTTGTCCCCGAAGCCGCAGTCGCAAGTGTCCGGGACGCCGTCTCCGTCCGAGTCTCGAGGCCCGATCTGCTCGGCGATCCAATCGGCGACGAGCGTCAAATCCGCCCAGTGATTCTCCAGGGCCCGCGCGCAGTCGGGCGGATCGCTCGACGAGTAGAGGATGCCCGTGGCGATGCCCAGGACCTCGCCGGAGCTCTCGTCAGCGAAGAGCGGGGCGCCGAAGTCCGCGCCCAGCAGGCGGCACGACGGGTCGCCCCGCACGTCCTCCACCCAGGCGGGCGACGGCCAGATCCACCGCGGGCCGTCGGGCGGGCGCGGCTGCCACGTCGCCGGCGACTGGCGCTCGATCGTCTCCGTCCGATACGCGCGCCGCTCCCCGTCGGGCTCGTCGCACGCCGGGCTGCCGATGCCCGGCCCATAGCCCGCGACCAACAACCCCGAGACAGGACTGGCCGGCGCCGCCCGCGCCACCCTCGCCGGCACCACCGCGACCGGGGTCGCCAGCCGGATCAGCCCGACGCCGTGGCTCGCGTCGAAGGTGCGCGGCGAGGAGCCGCCGCGATCATAGAGGGGGTGCTCGATCGTCTCGGCCGGGTCGAACCACGCCGTCTCGATCCCCTCCTGCCCGATCGCGATCTCGCCATGGTCGACGGCGCCGCGCTCGCTGAAGTTGATCCGGACGCGCTCGCCAGGCAGGGCGTAGAGTCGCGTAGCGTAGGTGCAGTCGGCGGAGGTCAGGACCGTGTCGCACGCGATGAGTACGCCGGTGCACGTCCGGACGTTCGCGGGCTTCCGGACCGTGCCGTCGGCCCCGTAGTACGCCATCCCGAAGACCCCCACATTGGGCGCCGAGGACGCGGGGGCCGTCTGCGAGGCCTCATCGCAGTGCATGGCCGCCGCCACCGTGCCTGGGCTCTCCAGCTCCTGCGGCGCCACGCCCTCGCAGCCCCCCGCCGCCGCCGGCGCCAGGAGCGCTACCAGCGCGGCGCGTGTGCGCCCCCATCTACGCCGCGGCTGCTGGCTGCTGGCTGCTGGCTGCTGGCTGCTGGCTGCTGGCTGCTGGCTGCTGGCTGCTGGCTGCTGGCTGCTGGCTCGTTCCATGACCCTACCTCCCGATGGACACACCCACACGTCGGATGGAGTATCCCTTCCTACCCGCAGGGGTGTCAAGCGTGAATTCCTGGTGGCGAAATGCGCACCGATTCCGGCGGGTTCCGCGGCGGCACCGGCCGGACCACCGCACGGGCTCCGGCGCGCTCGTCCCGGACCGCGCGCGGGGCGGCGGGGCGGGGGATGCTCAGCCCGCCGCCCCCCGCCTGCGCGCGGCGGCCGAGAAGATGCGGGGCCACGCCTCCAGGATCGCGCCGTACGAGCTCCACCGAGCCGCGACGGCTCCGAGCGCGTCGCGCGGGTGATCTCGCGGGGCGAGGCGCGGGCGCGCGAGCGTCTCCCGCACGCGGTGGAGCGCGTCCTCGACGTCCTCGGCGAAGGCAGCCCCTCCGGGGTACGCCGCGGCCGCCTCGAGCGCCTCCGTCAGGCGGGCGACCCGCGCCGTGGCGATCGCGCGGATCTGGGCGTCGAGCAGCCACGGGAGGGTGGCGTCGGTCGCCACGCCGCGGAGCGCGCCGCCGAGCTCCACGAGCCGCTCTGTCGCGCACGGTGCGCTCACGGGGAGCTTCGCGATCACCGCGGGCAGCAGCTCGTTGGCGCTCGGGCACGCGAGCACCTCGAGCGGATCCGCGTGGGCGCGCCGCTCCGGGGGATCGTGCAGGTGCACCCGCGGCAGGTGCGCGACGAGATCGGCCGGGGCCATGCGGCGCAGGACCGCCGCGAAGGTCGCGTCGGGCGCCCGCCCGTCCGGCAGGAAGGGGGGCAGGAGCGACCGCGCGTCGAACGCGGCGAAGCCCGACATGAAGAAGGGCGACGAGCTGAGCGTGACCGCGGGCGCGCACCGCACCTGCTCCCGCGAGTAGCGCGCGGAGCCCCAGGCGTCGATCAGCGCCGCGCGATCCCGCGGGCCCGCGAGCAAGGGGTACGCCGGGTGGCTCGCCCCCGCGTCGCCCGCCAGCCCGAGCGCGGCGAGGCGGACGCGCGCGGCCTCGCCGGGGTTCGCCTCGAGCACGCGGTGGACCGCGACGTCGAGCTCGCGCTCCCCCGGGTGCTCCGTCGCGAGGGTGGCGCACGCCCGCCCGAGCACGGCATCGAAGCAGGCGAAGGCGGGGCGCTCCTCGGGCCGGAGCGCGGCGAACGCCGCCTCGCGCGCGCGGAACACCGCGAGCCGCGTGGGGTCCGCGCTCCGCGCGATGCGCAGCAGGTCGTCGCGGACCCCCGCGGGGACGCCCGCGGCGGCGTGGGCGTCGTCGTCCGTCGTCGCGAGCAGGTCGCCGGCGGCGAGGAGCAGCGCCGCCGAGCGCGCGGCGCCTCCGGTCGGGCCCGTCGGGTCCGACCCGAGCACCGCCTCGCGCACCAGCGCCTCCTCCACGCCCGCGGCGCGGGCCAGCGAGGCGGCGAGCCCCTCCCGCTCGGCACGATCGACGACGTGGACGCCGGCGAAGCCGGTGAGCCCCTGGCGCACGACCTCGGTCGCCGCGGGGGCGCGCGCGTCGTCCACCACGGTGATCGTGAGCGGCCGCGCGGCGCCCCGCGCGGCCTCGAGGTGCTCCCGCACCGCGGCCACCGCCAGCGCGGGGCGGGCGCAGGAGAACACCGTGAGCCGCTCCAGCGGAGGCGGAGGCGGCTCGACGGGCCGGCGCTCTGCGAGGCGCGCCAGCAGCTCGTCCTCGCCGACCAGCAGCCCCCGCGCGGCGAGCGCCGGCACCGCGCGCGCGCGCTCGGGGGTCGGCTGCGCGCCGGCGTGGTCGTCGAGCGGGCGCAGCCGCTCGCAGGCGAGGAGCGCGGCGCGCTCGGCGCCCGTGAGCACGTGATCGCGCGCGCCCACCCGCGCGCGGTGGGTGCCGTCGCCCTGCGGCGCGAGCGTGGCCGCCGCGGCGAGGTAGCGCCGGGCACCCGCCGGGGCTGCGATGGGGCGAGGGGGCATCGGAGCTCGAAGGATGCCACGCCGCGCGGAGCGCCGCGGGCGCCGCCGGTCAGCAGCCGCCGGCCCCGTCGCACTCGAGGTCCTCGAACGTGCTCGCGTTGGCGCAGGCGTCGCCGACGCCGTCCGCCGTGAGCGAGGTGTCGTACTCGACGGCGGAGAGGGGCGCGCCATCGAAGCGCGCCGGATCCCCCGGCAGGAACAGGGCGAGCGGGCTCGCGGACGCTGGCGCCTCCACGGCGCGGGCGAACGTGCTGAGCCCGCCGCCGCCCATGTCCGTGGTGTGGATCTCCACCCGCCCGGACTCGTGGAGCACCGCCTGCGCGGTGATGGAGATCGTCGTCGAGCCGAGCTCGGGGACACCCGTGAACGTGACGGCGAAGCGCCGCGCTGGCGCGACGCCGAACGTCTCGTACGTGATCGTCCCCCCCGCGCTCGGATCGAGGTCGCCCCAGGCGAGCGCGATCAGCGCGTTGGGCGCAGGTGAGCACGGCAGGATCTGCCGCCAGCGGATCGAGCCCGCGGCCGGCTCGAACGCGAGGTAGCCGTTCGAGTCGACGTAGATCTCCGTGTAGCTCTCCCCGAAGAACGGCATCGTGAACCCGAGGGGCACCGCCGCGCTGAGCTCGTCGTCCCCGAGCGTCAGAGCGACCGCCGCGCCGGTGTGGGCGACGGGCGCGAACGCGGTCGACGCCGCGCGCGCGCCGCTCGAGTCCTCCTGGCCCACGTTGGCGATCGCCGGGCAGTTGTCGCAGCCGTCGGGGATGCCGTCGGTGTCGGTGTCGGTGGTGGTGCCGGCGCAGGTGCCGCCGCCGCAAACGTCGCCGGCCGTGCACGCGTCACCGTCGTCGCACGTGGCGGCCTCGAGGGGCCCCGGGTCGAAGACGCACTGCCCGCTGGTCGAGTCGCAGGAGTCCTGCGTGCATGCGTTGGCGTCCGTGCAGTCGAGCGCGACGCCGGCGCACACGCCGCCCCCGCAGACGTCCGACGTCGTGCAGAGGTCGCCGTCGTCGCACGTGACGCCCTGCGCGGCGGCGGCGTCGTGCTCGCACCCGCTCGCCCCGCAGGTGTCGACGGTGCACGCGTTGCCGTCGTCGCAAGTGGCGGGGACACAGGTGGGCGCGTCCGCCGGAGCATCGGCACCTGCGTCCGCGCCGGAGGAGCCGCTCGCGCCGGAGGAGCCGCTCGCGCCGGAGGAGCCGCTCGCGCCGGAGGAGCCGCCCGCGCCGGAGGAGCCGCTCGCGCCGGAGGAGCCGCTCGCGCCGGCGGAGCCGCCCGCGCCGGAGGAGCCGCCCGCGCCGGAGGAGCCGCTCGCGCCGGAGGAGCCGCCCGCGCCGGAGGAGCCGCTCGCGCCGGAGGAGCCGCTCGCGCCGGAGGAGCCGCTCGCGCCGGAGGAGCCGCTCGTCCCACCGCTGGCGGAGCCCTCCGCGTTGCCGTCGGCGCTGCCGTCGAGCCCGCCGCCGCGGGTCTTGCGCCCCGCTTCGTCCTCGCACGACGGCAGGACCAGCGGCGCGAGGAGCGAGGTGGTGAGCACCGACCGGAGCGCGATCATCCGAGTACGCATGGCCGCGTGTAGGGGGCCGCGACTCGTCGCCGTCAAGTCCCCCCCGGCCCGCATGACACGGCGTGTCACCTGGCGCCGTCGCGCGGGCAGCGACGGCCGTGCTATTGTGCTGCCGCCGCGCGGACGAGGACGACCGCCATGACGCTTCGCTGGACCTGGGCATCGATCGCGTGCGCGCTCGCGTCCGCGTGCGCGCTGGGCAGCCAGCTCGACGGCGAGCCGCTCGGCGTCGGCGGCACGCCGCCCGACGCAGGCGGCGGCGCCGCCGGCGCGCAGGGCGGCGACGGCGCGGCGGGAGCGGCCGGGCTGGGTGGGGGTACCGGCGCTTCGGGGATGGGGCCCGGGGGGTCGTCGGCCGGCGGCTCTGCCGGCGCAGGCGGCGCCCCGCCGACGGGCGGCGCGGCAGGGACGGCAGCCGGCGGCTCCGGCGCTGGCGGCGCGGGCGCCGGCGGCTCCGGCGCTGGCGGCGCGGGCACCGGCGGCGCGGGCACCGGCGGCGCGGGCACCGGCGGCGCGGGCACCGGCGGCGCGGGCACCGGCGGCGCGGGCACCGGCGGCTCCGGTGGCACGGCGGGCTGCGGCGGCGGCGACAAGCTCTGCGGCGGCCTCTGCGTCCAGCCGAGCCCCGCCCTCGGCTGCTCGCTCGCCGACTGCGTGGCGTGCCCGTCCCTCCCGGCGAACGCCACCAACCTGCACTGCACCGGCACGGCCTGCGACTTCGACTGCCTGACCGGCTACCTCAAGAGCGGGTCCTCGTGCGTGCCCTCAGGGGGCGGCGGGACGAGCGGGGGCGGCAGCGGAGGCACGGGCGGCGGCGGCGCGTGCGTGCTGCCGTGCGACCCGAGCAACCCGGCCATCCAGTTCATTTGCGCGGCCGTGTGCATCGCCGGGCAGGGCGTCGGCTTCTGCTTCCCGGCCTCCACCACCGCCGGCGGCTGCTGCGGCTGCGTCCCCATCTGAGGCGCGGCGGCGGCCGGCCCGCCGGACGTAAGTCGTGCTAATTCATCGGGCGATGCGCTCCCGAGTCTCGCCCTTCGCTTCGGCCGGTGTGTCGCCGGCCGCCGGCTCGCCGGTGCTGCGCCGCTGGGCGTGCGTGGCGCTGCTCGCCGCCGCCCAGGCGGGGTGCGCGACGGGCGCGGACGTCATCGAGACCGGCGCGACCGCGGGCGGCGCGGCCGGCGCGGACGCGGCGGTGGGAGGCGGAGGTCCGACGGGGGGAACGGCGGGTACCCCTTCCGGGGGAACGGGTGGGACCGGCGGCGCGCCCGACGCGAGCGCGGGCGCGTCCGGGCGCGCGGGCGCGGGCGGCACCGCGGGAAATGGCGGTGCCTCCGGAGGCGGAGCCGCGGGCGGCAGCGGAGCCGCGGGCGGCGGCGGAGCCGCGGGCGGCGGCGGAGCCGCGGGCGGCGGCGCGGGTTCGGGGGGGACGGCCGGCGCGGGCGGCAGCGATCCGTGCGCGGGCGTCACTTGCGCGACCGCGCCCACGCCCGCCTGCGTCGACGGCACCACGCTCCGCACCTGGACGGTGCCCGGGAGCTGCAGCGGCGGCGCGTGCATCTTCTCGGCGCTCGACACCACGTGCGCGCTCGGGTGCGCAGGCGGCCAGTGCAGCGGTGACCCGTGCGCTGGCGTCACCTGCACCTCGCCCCCGGCGGCGACCTGCCAGGGGGGCGGCACGCTCCGCACGTTCGCCGCGACCGGGCAGTGCGTGGGAGGCACCTGCACCTACTCGCCGCAGGACGTCGCGTGCCCGTTCGGGTGTGCGTCGGGGGCCTGCGCGCCCGATCCCTGCCAGGGCGTGACCTGCAGCTCGCCGCCCACGGCCGTTTGCCTCGACGCGACGACGCGGCGGGCGTTCGGGGGCGGCGCGTGCAGCGGCGGCACGTGCACGTACTCGCCGTCGGACACGACGTGTCCGTACGGCTGCGCGAGCGGCGTCTGCACGGGCGATCCATGCGCTGGGGTCGCCTGCACCTCGCCCCCGGCGGCGACGTGCCTCGACGCCGTCAACCGCAGGACGTTCGTCTCCCCGGGCACGTGCGCGGGCGGGAGCTGCACCTACACCTGGCAGGACGCGCCGTGCGCGGTCGCCTGCAGCGGCGGCGCCTGCGTGAACGACCCCTGCCAGGGCGTGACGTGCGCGTCGCCGCCTCCCGCGACCTGCTCGGCCCCGGCCACGATCCGCGCCTACACCTCGCCGGGGACGTGCAGCGGTGGGAGCTGCACCTACCCCTTCATCGAGACCCCATGCGCCTACGCCTGCTCGGCGGGCGCGTGCATCCCCGATCCTTGCTCGGGCATCTCGTGCAGCTCCGCGCCGGCCCCCGCCTGCGCGGACGCGAGCACGCTGCGCACGTACCTCGCGCCCGGCACCTGCGTGGGCGGCGCGTGCACCTACCCCAACTACACGGACTCGGCCTGCTCGGGCCCCTGCTCGAACGGCTCCTGCTCGACGTGCCCGACGGGTCTGTCGCTCGGCGCCTTCACGAGCGGCAACGACGGCTGGACGACGACAGGCACGTGGCGGCGCGACAGCGCCGGTTACATGGTGATGGGGACGACGACGTCCGCCGGGAGCTACGAGATCTTCCTCACCCAGGGCTCGAACGTGGACCTCGGCGGCTGCTCGAGCGCGACGCTCACCGCCTCGCTCCGCCTCGCGGACGACGCCTGGGAGAGCGAGGGGAGCAGCGACAAGTCGGAGCGCCTCCACGTCGAGTGCTCGGGGGACGGCGGCGGGAGCTGGGCCTCGGTGACGTTCCCGCCGATCTCGGGCTGGCCCTCCAGTCAGAGCCCGTGCAGCACCTCGTACTGCGACGGCTCCGACTCGATCAACCGCACCTTCGGCTGGACGAGCCAGACCTGGACGGTGCCCGCGGGCTGCCTCACCGCCACCGCGCGCTTCCGCTTCCGCGCCAAGGGCAGCAGCCAGTGGCAGCTCTACAACCCGGGCTGGTACGTCGACAGCGTCACCGTGAACTGATCGCGCGCCGCCTCAACCCGCCTCGGCGATGCGCTCGCCGACGTACAGGCCGACCGCGTAGATCGAGAGCTGCGGAGGGACCCCGATCGAGGTGGGGAAGAGCGAGCCGTCTGCGATCCACAGGCCTTCCACGCCCCGCACCGCGCCGCGGCCATCGGCGGCGCCTCGCGCGGGGTCGTCGCTCATCGGCACCGACGACATCGGGTGCACCGCGCTGAGCTCGACGCCGCCCTCTGCGAAGGCTCGGGCTCCGCAGTCGTCGACGGAGGCGCCGCGCTCGACGACGCGGCCGGCCGCGCCGGGCAGCACGACCCGCCGCGCCCCGGCCGCGAAGAGCAGCCGGGCGCACGCCTCGATCCCGAACGCCAGCTCCGCGCGGTCGGCCGCGTCCGGCGCGTACTCGATGGTCGCGCCGCGCCCCCGCCGTGGGCGCACCCGCCCGCGCGACTCGTCGTGGAGCACCGCGGTGAAGGCCGCCAGGTGCGCGTACCGCTGCATCAGCTCGCGATGGCGCGCGCCGTGCCCCGGCACCAGCGTCGAAGCGGCCATCGGGTGGGCGAAGGCCGGCACGATCCAGCTCCGCCGCCCCCCGCCGTCGAACGTGAGGTGCTCGGTGCACTCGTACGTCTGCGGGACGCCGCGCCACGCGTGCACCGGCTCGTCGAACTCCGCGGCGACGACGACCGACGGGTGGACGCGGAGCGAGTCGCCGACGAGCCCTCGTCGCGCCGGCACCCGCGACCGCAGGAGAAGCTCCGGCGTGGCCGTCGCGGAGCCCGAGACGCACACCCGCGGGCTGCGCACCCGTACCCGCCCGAGCGGCTCCTGGGTCACCGGGTCGATGGCCTCGGCCTCCACGCCGCGCACCCGCCCGCCGTCGTGCTCGATCGTCAGCGCGCGGCAGCTCGCCAGCACCTCCGCGCCGGCAGCGATCGCGCGCGGGATGGGCACCTTCAGCGCGTTGTTCTTCGCGTCGTACGCGCAGCCGAGCTCGCAGAAGCCGCTCCCGATGCACCCGGTGCGGTTGTGGCGGAGCCCGCCCCCGCGCCAGCCGAGCGCGCGACACCCGTCGGCCAGCAGCCGATTGTGCCGGTTCCAGGTCGCCTCTGGCACCGCGCTCACCTCGAGCATCGCCTCGACCCGCTCGTACAGGCTCGCCCACGTCGTGAGGTCGAGCCGCTCGAGCCGGAGATCGCGCGTCCAACGCTGGAGGAGCTCGTCGGGGATCCGCTTGCAGAGGTTCAAGTTGTGGAGCGTGGAGCCGCCGACGCCCCGCCCCTGGAGGAGGCGGAGCGCGCGGTCCTCGGAGGAGCGTGCGCCCGCCTCCCAGAGGAGGAGCGGAATCATCCGCTCCTCGCGCTGGTCCACTCGCTCCGGCGTGACGAGCTCTCCGGCCTCGAGCACCACGACGCGCAGGCCGGCCTCTGCGGCGGCCATCGCCGCCATGCTCCCGCCAGCGCCCGAGCCGATCACGCACAGCTCCGCGTCGAGCGTCAAGGGCAGGGGCAGACGCGAGGCGTCGTGGATCATCGCGCGGCGCCTCGAGGCAAGGCGCCCGGCGGCGCCACCAGCGCGGCGTACCGGGGCGCGCGCGGCCGGGGAGGCTGCGGGTCGGGGCCGAGGAGCGGGCCCTCGTACCCGAGCGCGGCCCAGGTCGCGGGCTCCTGGTAGTACCCGAGCAGGCAGAAGTCTCGAACGCCGCGCGCGACGAGCCTGCCCATCCCCCCGAGCCCTTCCAGCCGGCGGAGGTGGGCCTCGCGCTCCGCCGCGGCGAGCTCGCTGAAGCGCCGAACGGCGGGCGCCAGCCACGTCCCGTGCTCGACCGCAGCGATCAGCGCGTGCACGTCGCGCACGAGCGACGCGGGCATGCCCACGAGGTACGCGTCGACGTTCCGCGCGATCTTCTCCCACGAGACGACGGCCGGCGCGGGCGGCAGCAGCGCCTCGGCCGCCGCGGCCACCACGTGGAGCTCCCAGCTCGCGAGGACCCGCCCGGGGGGGAGGGGAGGATACCCGGTGAGGCGTACCCCCACGGCCACGGCGGCGGCGACCGCGCCCGCGGCGACGAGCGCGCGCCGGCGCCCGCGGGATCGCCCCGCCTCCGCGAGCCGCAGCCGCTCGGCGAGCGCCGAGGGCAAGCGCTCGCGCCAGCCCTCCGCGTGGGGGAGCGGGTGGGCGTGCGCGGTGTGCCAGTAGAGGACGCGGCGCGCGCCGCCGCCGCGCTCGGCGAGCAGGGCGGCGAGCGCGCGCCCCGTGTAGATCGCCTCCACCGCGATCCCTTCGTCGTGCAGCGCGTCGCAGGCGGCGCGCGCGGCCTCCGGCGGGTGGGTGTAGCCTCGGCCGAGGAGCTCGTGCGTGATCTCGATGGGGCGCGGCGCGAGCCCCGCGGGGAGCGGGACGCCGGCGGCGGCGAGCAGCGCCGCCGTCTCGCGCACGAGCGCCAACAGCCGCCCCCGGGTCGTGAACGGGCGCTCGACGGCGCTCACCGCGCGCACCGTGGTCGGCAGCCCGGCGAGGGCGAGGCCGAGCGCGAGGCCAGCGACCGTACCCCCGGAGCCCAGCGCGACGTACAGCCGCTCGGGCGCAGGCTCGTCGCGCTCCACGAGCTGGATCGCGAGCTCGAGCGCCGCGCGTACGAGCCCGACCGCGCCGAGGGGCGAGGTGCCGCCCGCCGGGATGCCGGCGAGGGGGGGCCGGGCGCGGCCGAGGGGGACCCACGGCTCGCGCAGCGCGAGCGCGACGCGGGAGCCGCGATACGCGAGCGCCGTCGGTCCGGACGCGGTGAAGGCGAGGTTGTCGAGCACTCCAGGCCAGAGCGGCTCCCAGAAGCAGTGCGCTCGCAGCTCGCGCCCGAGCACCCGCGCGGCCTCCGTCATCGCGACGAGGTGCCCGGAGCCGATCGCGCCCACGGATCGCAGCGCCGTCGCCTCGCGGCACTCCGGCGCGGCGAGCAGGTAGGTGAGCTTGCGCGGCTTCGAGCCTCCGCGGAGCGCAGCCAGCCGGTCGTCGCGCTTCACGAGCACGCGCTCGAGCCGCAGGCGCTGCTCGAGGGACGGCAGCGTCTCGAGCGGGCTCGGTGTCGTCACCCAGCCCAGGCTCGGGATGGCTTCGAGCGCGGCCAGCAGCTCGGCGAGCGTGTCGCGAGCGCGCGGGCTCAACGCCGCGCCTCCCAGCTCCGCCGCACGGAGCCGGTGGCGCGCAGCGGTGCATCGATTCGCATCGGGGGCACCCGCAGCGTAGCAGCGAAGGGGCGGCGGGGGCTGCGCCGCGCGGGACCCCCACGGGACGCTCGGCCCCACGAGTGCCACGCCTGCTCGGCTCGCGCCGCGCTCCGGTCGCGTCCTTACGCGCGAGACGACCCCGCGGGTGGCTGGGCGCAGCGGCCGGCCTCCGAGGCTCCGCGCCCGCTTGATCCTGAGTGTCCGGCGAGCCTAGGGTCGGACGCACCGATGCACGTTCTGGTCTCGGTCGAGGAGCGCGGTGCCTTCCGTGCGGTGTTGCGCTGGCAGGGCCGGGTCGGTGCGCGACACGCCGCGCTGGACCGCGGCGAGCGAGCGCTGGCCGGCGACGGCGAAGCCGCCGCGGGGAACTAGCCATGGCGAAGCTGCTCGGGATCCGGATCAAGAACTACCGTGCGCTCGAGGACGTGGGGATTGGCCAGACCCGCTACGGCCAGGGCGTCCCGCTCCCCGGGCTCTCGTGTTTCATCGGACCCAACGGCGCCGGCAAGTCCACCCTGCTGGATGCCTTCGGCTTCCTGGCGGACTGCCTCCTCGAAGGCGTGGAGAGCGCGTGTGACAAGCCCGGGCGAGGCGGTTTCGACAGGTTGCTCACCCAGGGAGCGACCGGTCCGATCGAATTCGAGCTCTTCTTCGACGCCGGGGACGCGTCGCGACCCATCGGCTACTCGCTCGCGATCGAGGTTCGCGACGGCGTGCCGATCGTCGTCAAGGAGTCGCTGCGCCAGCGACGCAGCGGACAGGCTCGCGGCAAGCCCTACTACTTTCTCAAGCTGACGCGCGGCCGCGGCAAGGTGTGGGCGGGCGACTTCGACGAGTCCGACAGCGACACCTGCGCGGAGCGAGTCGTGCTCGCCGATCCGACACGCCTGGGCGTCGGAACCCTCGGAAACCTCGGGGAGCACCCTCGCATCGTCGCGCTGCGGAGCTACATCGAGCAGTGGTACCTGAGCTACTTCGTGCCGGACGCCGCGAGGACGCTCCCCCCAGCGGGCGCCCAGCGCTGGCTGGATCGCACGGGCTCGAACCTCGGCAATGTCCTGCAGTACTTCGAGCGCCAGCACAAGGCGGAGTTCGGGGCCATCCTCGCGCGCGTGGCGAAGGCCATCCCTGGGCTGAAGAAGATCACTCCCAAGGTCGGCGAAGACAAGCGCATGCTCCTCCGGTTCGACGAGGCGGGCTACGTCGACCCCTTCTATCAGAACAGCATGTCAGACGGGACGCTCAAGATGGCGGCGTATGCGGTCTTGCTGTGTGACCCGCACCCGCGGCCGTTCATCGGGATCGAGGAGCCCGAGAACGGCCTCTACGTTGCCCTGATCGAGGGCTTGGCTCGCCAGCTCGTCGAGCACTCGCGGCGGCAGGGCGGCGTGACGCAGATCCTCGTCACCACCCACTCGCCGTACTTCGTCGACGCGCTCACTCCCGAGCAGGTCTGGATCCTCCGCAAAGGCGTGCGAGGACGAGTCGCCGCGACCCGTGCCGCCGATCTACCTCGCGTCAGGGCCATGGCGGACGAAGGGCTCCCGCTGGGGTCGCTCTGGTACAGCCGGCACCTCGAGGAGCGGAGGCGATGGGGCCGAGGCTGACCACCTCCGCGCCACGCAGCCGCTCGCCCTCGTTCAGAGCCCTCGTCACAGGGCTCGAGCGCTTGATGACCTCCAGCCCGCCGCCCGCGAGGAGACGGCGGCGGCGCCACGGGGCCGGGGCGAGGTAGCCGGGACCTCGGCGGCTCGCGGACCCACGCGGCCCGCTCCGCGTCTCCCGCGCTTTCCCGCGCCCGCGGGCCCGATCCGTGCGATGCACGGGGCGTGGCTCGCCGGACGCCTGCCGCTCCTCCGCAGCCGACGCTCGTCGAGGCGGCGGTCCGCGCCGGGCGCCTCGAGGGGGCGTCGCCTCCGCTCGCGGACCGCATGCGCCCGCGCGCGCTCGCGGAGGTCGTGGGGCAGGCGCACCTGGTCGCGCCAGGGAAGCTGCTCGCCGAGGCGATCCGGCTCGATCGGTTGCCGTCGCTCGTGCTGTGGGGCCCGCCGGGGACGGGCAAGACGACGCTCGCGAACGTCATCGCCGGGGCGACGCGGGCCGACTTCGAGCCGTTCAGCGCGGTGCTCGGAGGGGTACCTGAGCTCCGCGCCATCCTCGCGCGCGCCGAGGAGCGCCGCGCGCACCGGGGGCGCCGCACGATCCTGTTCGTGGACGAAATCCACCGCTTCAACCGCGCGCAGCAGGACGCCTTCCTCCCGCACGTCGAGCGCGGTGTGGTCACGCTGATCGGCGCCACCACCGAGAACCCCGCGTTCGCCGTCAACGCCGCGGTGCTCTCTCGCGCGCGCGTCCTGCAGCTTCGACCGCTCGACGAGCGCGATCTGGTGCTGCTGCTCGAGCGCGCGCTCGCCGACGCGGAGCGCGGGCTCGGCGCTCGCGGCCTGATCGCCGAGCCGGGTGTGCTCGAGGCGCTCGCGCGCGCGGCGCGAGGGGACGCGCGGCGCGCGCTGGGACTGCTCGAAGCCGCCGCGGCGCTGCTCCCCGAGGGCGCCTCGCGCCTCGACGCCGCCGCGGTCGAGCGCGCGGCCGATCTCCCGCTCTTGCTGCACGACAAACGAGGTGACCAGCACTACGACGTGACGAGCGCGCTCATCAAGAGCTTGCGCGGGAGCGACCCGGACGCGGCCATCTACTGGCTCATGCGCCTCCTCGCGGGCGGCGACGATCCGGCGTTCGTGCTCCGGCGGCTCATCATCTTCGCGAGCGAGGACGTGGGCAACGCCGATCCCAGGGCGCTCGCCGTGGCCGTCGACGCCGACCGCGCCCACCAGCGGCTGGGCATGCCCGAGGCGACGTACGCCATCGCGCAGGCGTGCCTCTACCTGGCGACCTGCCCGCGGTCGGCCAGCGCGGGGCGGGCGTTCCAGGCGGCCCAGAGGGCGATCGAGGAGCACGGGGCCTTGCCGGTCCCGCGGCACCTGCGCAACGCGGTGAGCGACCTCGCGCGCGAGCTCGGCCACGGCGAGGGCTGCCAGTCCCCTCATGATCAGCCAGGTCACTACATCCCCGGCGCGACGTACCTGCCGTCGGAACTCGAGGGCGCGCGGTACTACGAGCCGACGGACGAGGGGCTCGAGCGCGCGATCGCCGAGCGCCTGGCCCGGCTCCGCGCGCGGGCGCGCTGACTCGCGGCGGCCTCGGGCGAGGCGCGGGGCGAGGGCGCGTCGAGCCCCGAGCCACTCGCGCGAAAGTAGCGTAGAGTCTCGCCCCACCCGATCGAGACTCGCCTCGTGCCCGCCCCGCCTCTCACGCTCGCCGACCTCATGGCGATGGACTCCGCAGCCCTCCACGAGGTGCTGTGCCGGGGCTATCCGCTGGATCCGGACGCGCTCGCCGGTCGGCAGTTCCTGGGGGTCGACCTGAGCCTGCCCGGCTGGGCGAGGCGGCTGCTCTGGCACACCTTCCGCAAGACGTTCGTGCGCGACGGGGCCACGGGGGACGTACGTGGCTGGAACGTCCGGATGGAGCAGCACGGCGTCGAGGGGGCGCGGATCCCGCTCCTCGATCGCCGCGGTGAGCCGATCACCTTCGGGCACTATCGGATCCGCTCGGCGGCGGGCGTGCGGTTCCCGAAGGGCTGGGCGGGAGCGCACTATCTGGACTACGGCGCCGCGGGCAACACCTTCTTCGATTTCGCGCGCCTCGGCTTCACGCCGCTCGTGGCCGTGAACGAGGGCTCGCAGGCGCTCCTCCTCGGGTGGGAGGTATTTCGCGTGGGGCCGCTGTTCCTGCCGATGCCGCTCTACTGGGCGCTCCGCGACGAGGGCCCGCTCGATCGCGTCATCGCGCCGCCTCGCCCGCCGCGCGCCTGAGGGCTCGCGCCGGCGCCGGGGCGGGATCGCCCGCGCCCACGAACGCCGATCGTGGAGCGCGGCGCCGCTCTACACCGCGAACATCCCGACGCGGCCCACGTTCAACTCCGCACGCCGCGATCTTTCGGGGGCTTCCGCACCTTCACAGCTTCTCGGCCCGCCAGCCCGCCGAACCTCGCCGAAGCGGCCCGGTCCCGGGAGGCAAGTCAGCCGCGGCAGTTTTTGCCGTCTTATAGCGGAACGCGCATATTGAGTCCGCGTACCGATACGAGACGGCAACCGTGCGCTCCACGGACGTCTTCGCCACCCATCCGCTCTTCACGCACGAGGAGTACCTCGCGGCCGACGGAGCCCGCGGCGATCGGAGCCCCCGGACCGCCGACAGCCTGCTCACGCGGCACGCTGCAGCCGGCAAGGTTCTGCACGTGCGCCGCGGGCTCTACGCGGCGGTGCCCGCGGGAGCGGCGCCCGACACCTTTCAAGTCGACCCCTTCCTGCTCGCGACCAAGCTCGCGCCCGATGCGGCAGTGGCCTACCACGCGGCTCTCCAGTTCCGAGGCAAGGCCTACTCGGTATGGCACCGGTTCGCCGTGCTCACCCGGAGCCATGTCCGCCCCCTGGTCTTCCAGGGCAGCGAGTACGTCGGCGTTCGTCCACCGCGCGCGCTCGACGGCCTTCCCGATCTCGGCGGCGGGATCGTCTCCGAGCCCCACGCCGGCGGGACCGTCCGCGTGACGACGTTCGAGCGGACGCTCGTCGATATGCTTGATGCTCCTGACCTCGCCGGTGGGTGGGAGGAGGTTTGGCGATCACTCGAGATGGTCGAGTACTTTGATCTCGCCGCGGTCGTAGACCACACACTCAAGCGCCGCTCCGCGCTCACCACCGCGCGGGTCGGTTTCTTCTTGGATCAGCACCGGGAGGAGTTGTTCGTCGAAGAGCAGCACCTCAAGGCTCTTCGCGAGCACGCGCCGCGCCAGCCACGGTACCTCGACCGCAAGCGCGAAGCGGGACGGCTCGTGAAGCCGTGGAATCTCGTGGTACCCGAACGGGTGATCAACCGAACCTGGGCCGAGGTGGCGTGATGCTATCGCGAGAGCAACTCCAGCAAGCGGCCGCGGACAGCGGCTTCCAGGTCGAGTCCTACGAGAAGGTCCACGTGCTCGTGCGTCTACTCGAGGCCATTCGCACGCACCCGTTTCTCGGGCCGCGGATGGCCCTCAAGGGAGGGACCGCCCTCAACTTGTTCGTGCTCGGCCTGCCGCGGCTCTCGGTTGATATCGCCCTCAACTACGTCGGCGCATCCGATCGCGAGACGATGCTCGCCGAGCGACCGCGCGTCGAGCAGGCGCTTCAACAGGTCGCTGGCCGCATGGGCCTCACCGTCAAGCGGGCCCCGACGGAGCACGCGGGCGGCAAGTGGCGCCTCACATACGCCACTGCGTTCGGACGGCAGGGAAGCATCGAGGTCGACGTCAACTTCATGCTGCGAACGCCGCTATGGCCAGCAGCGCCGAGGGACTCCCATCCGATCGGCGGCGAGAAGGCCACCCAGGTTCTCATCGTCGAAGATCACGAGCTGGCCGCCGGGAAGCTCGCGGCCTTGGTGGCGCGCAGCGCGAGCCGCGACGTCTTCGACGCGCGCGAGATCCTTCGGCGCCCAGGGCTGGACCGAGCCAACCTGCGCCTTGGCTTCGTCGTCTATGGCGGCTTGAACCGCGTTGACTGGCGCGAGATCACCGTCGAGCACGTTCGCACGACAGCCGCCGATGTGGACTCGCAGCTGGTACCGATGCTCCGGCTCGACGTCCGTCCAGCGAAAGCCGACATCGCCGCGTGGACCGAGACGCTGGTTCGTGAGACCCGTGAGCTCATGGCCGCGGTGCTCCCTCTCGAAGCGCACGAACTCGAGTTCCTGGAACGTCTGAACGGCGCCGGGGACATCGCGTCCGAGCTCCTGACGGCCGCGCCCGCAATGCAGGCGCTCATCCGGGAGCACCCCGGCCTCAAGTGGAAGGCGCTGAACGTGAAAAAGCGCCTCGGTGCCGCCGCCGGCGACGACGAGCCGACCGAGTAGCCGCTGTCCCCGTCCGCCGCCCCGGCGGCTTTGCCCTTCTGGAGACCACCGCCCACGCGGCGCACCGGCCTCGCTCACGGCGCTCGAGCGCCGAAGATCGCGGTGCCGACGCGGACGATCGTCGCGCCGCACGCGACGGCCACCTCGAGATCGTGGGTCATGCCCATGCTGAGCTCGGGGAGCCGCGCGGCGCCTCCGGCGGCGTCGCGGAGCGCCAGCAGCCGCTCGAAATACGGGCGCGCCCCGCCCGGATCGTCGGTGTGCGGCGGGACGGTCATCAGGCCGGCGAGCGCCAGCGCGGGCTCGGCGTCGACGGCGGACAGCACCCCCTCGAGGTCGCAGGGCGCGCACCCGCTCTTGCTCGCCTCGCCCCCCACGTTCACCTCGATCAACACCGGGAGGCGCCCGCTCGCGCCGGCGATCGGCCACCGCCGAGGCTCCGGGAGGACGGTCACCGCTGCCCGCTTGCCGAGCTCTGCGGCGAGGCGCGCGCTGTCGACGGTGTGGACCACGCTCGCGATCGAGGCGGCGAGCTTCGCCTTGTTCCGCTGGAGGTGCCCGATGAAGTGCCAGCGGAGCTCCTCGAGATCCGCGAGCTCGCGCGCCTTCGCCTCGAGCTCCTGGACGTAGTTCTCACCGAAGTCCCGCTGCCCCGCCGCGTAGGCGGCGCGGATCGCCTCTGCCGGTTGCAGCTTGCTCACCGCGACGAGCGCCGGCGGAGATCGCCCCGCGCGCTCCGCGGCGCGCGCCACGCGCTCCCGCACCGCGGCGAGGCGCGACGCGACGCCTGCGGCGCCCGCGAGCGCCCCGCTCGGCCCGGCCGCCTCGCTCATCACCCCGCTCCGTTCACGGCGCCTTCGCGCGACCGAGCTTCGCCGTGCCGCCGCGCACGACCAGGCTGTCCCCAGTGGACGCGTGGAGGGTGCCCTCCAGTGACTCGCCGCGCAGCTCGAGCAGGAGCGTCCCCGAGAACGTGCTCGCGGCCGGCGCGGGCGGCCGGAGCGTGAGTCGGAGCTCGCCTTCGCCCTCGACCGCGCCGGCGAGCTTCGCCGCGCCGAGGGGCCCGGACGTCTCGCCTGTCGCCGTGCCGTCGGCGGCGACGCTCACCGCGAGCGACCCGCTGCCGCTGCCGCGCGCGCCGTCGTCCTGGCTCCACGCCTTCAGCCCGCTGAGCTTCGGGCTCATCTCGATGCGGTGGAGCTTCGCTTCGTAGTCGCCCCTCCACTCGCCCGCGAGCGGGTGCGCGGACGCGGCCGCGCTCGCCGACGGGGCGGGCCCCGCCGCGCTCACCGACGCCACCGCGGCGACGCTCGCCGAGGCGGCCGGGCCCGGCGCGGCGCGCTCGCCCTGACACGCGGCCACGGCCAGCGCCGGCGCCAGCAGCGCGGCGCCGAGCCGCGCACGTGCGCCCGCCATCAGCCGCCCCCCCGTACGAGCTCACGGATCCGCACCCCGATCTCTCCCTCCACGTCGACGAGCTCCCCGCGGGCCACGACTCGGCCGTTGACGCGGAGCGCGACGGGCTCGGCGATGCGCACGCTCGTCTCCAGCACGTCCCCGGGCGAGAGCCGCGCCCACTCGCGCGCCGTCAGGCTCACCTCGGCGACCTCGACCCGCACCACGACCGCCGCGTCGAGCACGACCTCGGTGAGCGTGGGCGCGTCCGCATCGGTCATGCCGGCGGTGCCACGACTAGCATGGCCCCGGCTCCGGTCGCCAACGCGCGGCCCGTGCCACTCGGGCCCGGCGGCTCCGGTGTGGTCGCCGGCGGTGCGCAGGTCGGCTAGGCTCGGCTCCCATGAGGAGCTTGGCGCTGGCGCTCGTCGTCGCGGGCCTCGTGTCGGCCTGCGGCGAGTCGGCGGCCGCGGGAGCCGGCGGGGCCGCGAGCGGCGGCGGCGCCGGGGTGGGCGCCGCTGGCGGCGGGGGTGGTGGCGGTGGGAGCGGTGGGGCGGCGGGTGGCGGGGGATCCGGCGCCGGCGCTCCGACGGAGTGCCCCGGGCGGCTCGCCGCCGTCGAGGCGTTCGGGGTCGACGCCGTGGTGGGCGACGGCAGCGACGCGTCGTGCACGCTCGGCGCGCTCCACGCCGCGGTCGCCGCGATCAACGCGGCGGAGGGTGGCGGTACGCTCCGGTTCGACTGCGGCGGGGAGCACACCTTCGTGTTGGACGAGACGCTCTACTTCGAGCGCTCGGCGCTCGTCGATGGGGGCGGCTCGATCACGCTGAGCGGGGGCGGCCGCGTGCGGGTCCTCGAGCTGGACCACCACCTGGAGTTCGTCCTGCAGCGCATCGTCGTCCGGGACGGCTTCGTCGCGGCCGGCAGCGAGAACGAGAGCGGGGCAGGGCTGCTGCACCCGTGGTTCGGCACCCTGAAGGTGATCGACGTGACGTTCGACTCGAACGTGAGCGCGAGCCAGGATCACGACGTGGGGGGCGGCGCCATCTACGCGGGCGGCCTCACCGAGGCGATCCTCTCGGGCGTGACGTTCCTCGGCAACCGGGGCTCGACGGGAGGGGCCGTGCTGAGTCGCAGCACGAACCTGAGCGTCGTCGACTGTGCGTTCGAGGAGAACTCGGCCACGTCCTCCGGCGACGGCCAGTACGGGAACGGCGGCGGGCTCTACGTCGATCGGGTGTGGCTCGACGCGCCGGAGCCGCTCGTCGTGTGCGGCAGCGCCTTCCGCTCGAACCACGGCCAGGTGCACGGCAGCGCGCTCTTCTCGTATGTCCTCGAGGGCGGGGGCGCGCGCTTCGACCGCTGCAGCTTCGAGGGCAACGACATGGCGGGGAGCCCGGAGGGCGGCACCGGGACGGTCTACCACCAAGGGGTACCGCTCACGTTGGTCGGCTCGACCTTCGCCGGCAACGAGACGGGCGCCCACGCGAGCGGCCTCTTCCTCGGCGGCGGCACCGACGCCACCGTGGAGAGCTGCACCTTCGACGGCAACCGCACGCCCGGCAACGCCGGGGCGCTCTGGGCGGGCGACGGCGCGGTGGAGGTCACGAGCACGACCTTCAGCGGCAACGCGGCCGACTACGCGCCGGTGATCTTCAAGGGCCAGCAGGGCCACGTCCGCCTGACGAGCGTGCTCTTCGCGGACAACACGACGGAGAACGAGTGGAGCGCGCGGGCGTGCCACGAGACGTTCGAGGACGGTGGCGGCAACGTGCAGTGGCCCCGCACCAAGGCGAGCGGGAAGGACGATCTCGCGTGCGCCGCGGGCGTCACCTGGGCCGATCCGGCGCTGCTCCCGCTCGCCGACCACGGCGGCCCGACCCGCACCCGCGCGCTCCCTGCCGGCAGCCCCGCCATCGACGCGGGCGCGACGTGCCCGCCGGCGGACCAGCGAGGCGTCGCGCGCCGTGGCGCCTGCGACTCGGGCGCCTATGAGTGGAGCGAGTGACGGAGCGAGAGGAGGACTCGGCGATGAATTCACTACTGAATCGACTCCGCGCGGCGGCCGGCTGGGGGGCCCTCCTCGCGGCCGGGACGAGCTGTGGGGGCGATGCGGTCGGCGCCACGTCCGGTCGCGGCGGGGGATCGGGCGGCACTGGGTCGGACGCGGGGGGCGCGGCGGGCGACGCCTCGCCTGGCGGCGCGGACGCCGGGGGCGCCGGCGGCGCCTCGGGTGAGGGCGGGACGCAGCCGGAGGCGGGCGCCGACGCTCCCCCCGAGCCGAGGGTGCCGTACCCGGACCCGGTAGGGTGCTTTGGGCCGGAGCACGACGGCGGGTACTGGGGCCAGCGTTGCGAGTACGTCGGCTGCCTCGAGCGAGAGGACGGCGCCTGCGTGTCGGCGGCGGTGGCGCGCTCGCGCCTGAGCGGTGCGCACGGGTGCGCCTGCGGGTCCGGGCCGACCGGTCCCTACCTCCCCCGTGACTCGTCCACCGAGGACGAGTGCTGCTACCTCTATAGCTGGATCAGCTGCGACGGGCGGCCGCTCACGGTGGCGGGCGTCGTGCGGCGCGCGCCGCCCGTCCGTCGCGCGGACTGGGCGCGGCTCGGCTCGGCGCCGACCCCGCCGTGGGAGCGCGCGGCGTGAGCGCGCGCGCGGCGCGGCGCGCGCGGCCTGTGCTGCGCCCGCGCGTCAGGTGACCGCCGCGCTCCCGAGGTCGAGCGCGTAGTAGGTATCGCAGCCCGAGTGCCCGGTGCAGCCGACCGGGCCGCCCACCTGCTCGAAGCCGAGCCGAGCGTAGAGAGCGCGCGCGGCGTGCATCGTGGCCAGCGTCTCCAGGTAGATGCGCGAGAAGCCGGCGCGACGCGCCTCGACGATCGCCAGGCGGGCGAGCTCGCCGCCGAGCCCGAGCCCGCGCACGGCGGCGCGGAAGTACATCTTCTTCAGCTCGCAGACGCCGGGCGGCCCGCCCTCGAGCGGCGCGAAGCCGCCCCCACCTACGACACGAAGCCCCTGCTCGACCACCCAGTACCCGCGGTCGGGCCCCTGGTAGGCGCTCCACATCGCGTCGACCTCGGCGTCGCAGAACGCGAACCCGGGCCCCCCGGCGCCGAACTCCGGCATGACCTCCCGGATCACCGCGGCGACCTCGGCGTCGTCCGCCGGGCGGATGCGCCGTAACGTGCAGGAGGCGCGGGCGCGCTGCCGCTCCGCCGCGCGAGGTGCCGATCCGGCGCTCACCTCGCGCACGCTAGCACGCGGCCCCCGACGCGCGCGCTCAGCCTCGGCGCCACTCCTCGCGGGCCCAGGCGAGCGCCGGATCGACGTGGTCGAAGATCTCGTGGCGGATCGTCATCGGCAGGAACCACCGAGCCGCCGTGAGCACTCCGCGCAGCAGCGGCGAGGGCGCGACGATCGCCGCTGCCCGGATGCGCTCGAGGTACGCCTTGCGGTTCGCGACGGCCCAGTCGAACACCCGGCGACGCCGGCCGGCGTCGGGCCGGGCGCCGGTGAGATCGAGCACGACGACGTTGGCCCCCGTCGCGCGGCGCAGCAGCTCGTCCAGGCAAGCGAACCACGACTCGAGATCCGGCGCGGCCGCCGCGTGGGGATCGTCGAGCTTCATGCGGAGCACGCCGGGCGAGGGCGAATCGAGCTGCCACCGCGGCGGACTGACCGCTGCGCGAGGCCTGGAAGGAGACGAGGCGCGCGGCTCCGGCGACGACACCACCCGAGCCTAGCCCGTCTCCCCCCGCCCGACGACCCCTCGCCCTCGCGCTCGCCCTCGCGCTCGCCCTCGCGCTCGCCCTCGCGCTCGCCCTCGCGCTCGCCCTCGCGCTCGCCGTCGCCCTCCCCCCTCACGCGCCCGCGGACGCTGGTTCCGCCGTCCTTCCACGCTCCGCGGCGCTTGTGGGCCCAGTCCCGCCAGGGCAGACTGCGCGCGTGCGCAGACCACGCGCACGCCGGGCGAGGCCATGCTGATCCCAACCGCCGAAACCTGGGCGTCGGTCGACGCCGTGCTGGAGCGATGGACCTCGCGGGGATCCGTGTACCGCTGGAGCGACGCGCTCGGCCGGCCCGCCCTCGAGCCCGGCGGTTTCTGCCGGGGCGAGCGGTCGCCGGTGGGCGCGCCGGGGCGAGCGGGCGCCCCAGGGCCTGACGGCGCCGGCGAGGTCCGCAAGTGAATGCCCAGCCTCGCGAGGGGATGATGGCGGTCATCCGCAACCGCCGCGCGCTCATCACGGGCGTCCAGGTGTTCGATGCCGACGAACGCGGGCGCTTCCACCTCGTCGAGGTGGAGTACACGGACGGCGTCGGCGCCGAGACCGACCAGGTCCTCTGGGAGGTCGAGCCCGAGCCTGAGGTGCTCGAGCCCGCAGCGCTTCCGCGCGTCGACGCCACCGCGCCGATGGACCCCCGTGAGCTCGATGCGATGGTGCGCGCCGCGCGCTGGTCGGCGCTCACGCCCTCGCTCCCGTTCTCGGGCCTAGACGAAGATCGCCCCCCGCTGGCGGCGCCGCTCTTCGGCGCGATCCACCCCGAGGCGTACCAGCTCGTGCCCGTGCTGCGCGCCCTTGAGATGCCGCGCGTGGCGCTCATGCTCGCCGACGCCGTCGGCCTCGGAAAGACCGTGCAGGCAGGCATGGTGCTGCGCGAGCTGATGCTGCGGCGGCGCATTCGCCGTGTGCTCGTCTTGTGCCCGGCATCGCTCCGTACCCAGTGGCGCGAGGAGATGGGCGAGAAGTTCTCCCTCGCCTTCGACGTCGTCGATCGACCGCACACGCTCAGGCTCCAGCGGGAGCTGGGGCTCGACGCCAACCCGTGGCGCGTCCACGAGCGCATCATCGCGAGCTACCACTACCTGAAGCAGCCCGACGTGCTGGAGCAGTTCCGAGCTACTGCCGAGCCCGGCGAAGACGGTCGCCTGAAGTGGGATCTGCTCATCGTCGACGAGGCTCACAACCTCGCGCCGTCGAGCTTCGGCGACGACTCCGACCTCGCGCAGATGCTCCAGCTCATCTCGCCGTGGTTCGAGCACCGTGTCTTCCTCACGGCCACGCCGCACAACGGCCACACGCGCTCGTTCTCGGGCCTGCTCGAGTCGCTCGACCCGGTGCGCTTCACGCGCAAGTCGGAGCTCGAAGCGCAGGACCGCACGCGCGTCGGCGAGAGCGTCATCCGCCGTCTCAAGAGCGAGATCAACGCGGCCTACACGTCACTCGGCGAACCCGCGCGCTTCTCGGACCGCATCGTCGACGCGTTGCCGGTACTTCGCTTCGGTGCCCAGGAGCGCGCGCTGTCCGACGCGTTCCACGACTTCAAGAAAGCGCTGCACCAGGCCACGGCGCAGGCCTCGCCGAGCGAGCGGGCGGCAGCGGCCTTCGCGCTCGAGGTCTTGCAGAAGCGCCTGCTCTCGGGGCCGTGGGCCTTCGGCCAGAGCTGGCTAACTCTTCTCGAAGGATTGAAGGCTCGAGACGCGGCGCTCGGCGCGCTCGGCACCGTCGCCAAGGTGCGTGGCATCGTGCAGGACGACACCGACGACGACGCCGAGCGCGACAGCCGCGAGCGTCAGGCCAGCCGCACCAGCGGCGCGTGGCTCAAGAACTTCAAGAACGCCGTCGAGCGCGAGCTGGCCCAGGTAACGAGCGCCGTGCAGGCGCTCGGCCTCGAAGCCATCGCTCCAGGGCTTTCCGAGGCAGATCGCAGGAGCGCCGTCGGCAATGCGGCCACGAAGGTCAAGGCCGACGCGCGATTCAAGGCGCTCGAAACGCTCATCGACGTAAAGAAGGGCGAGCGCCTCGTCATCTTCACCGAGTACCTCGCCACGCTCGACTACCTACGCGCGCGCCTCATCGCCCGCTTCGGCGACGGCGACTGGCTGCGCGTCTTGTACGGCGGCATGAACGATGTCGAGCGCGACGGCGTGAAGCGCGCGTTCAACGACCCGAACAGCTCCGCGCGCGTGCTGCTCGCCACCGACGCAGCGGGTGAAGGCTTGAACCTCCAGCGCGCGTGTCGCCTCCTGCTCCACTGGGACATCCCGTGGAACCCAGGCAAAATGGAGCAGCGCAACGGTCGCCTCGATCGCCACGGACAGGAGCGCGACGTTCACGTCTTTCACTTCGACTCGACCGACGACGCCTCGATGCGCTTCCTCGGCAAGGTCCTCAAGAAGCGCAGCCAGACGCGTGAAGATCAGGTCGTCACCGACGAGCTGTTCTCGCAGGCTCTGCTCAAGCACTTCGAGGAAGACGAAGACGTCCACGTCGCCGAAGAGCGCCTCGAAGCGACCATCAAGAACCTCAAGGCGAGGCAGAAGCAGCAAGATGTGCCCGACGGGCCGTCGCTACCCGGCCAGAGCGACCGTGAACGCCTCGACGCTCTCCGGGCCGAGCTGGACCTCTCGCCGTCGTCTCTGCTCGAGACGTTGGAGACCGCGCTCGCCGTCGAAGCGGGACGCCCGCGCCTCAGGGAAGACCGTGACCGCAAAGGTCGCTATCGCTTCGTGCCGGTCGCTTCAGGTGGGCCTGTGCCCGCCGCGTGGCTCGACGTGGTCGACCAGACGATTCGCGAAGGAGGTCCAAAGGGGCCGCTCGCGGCGCTGGTCTTCGACCCCGAGCACTACGTCGCCATGCGCTCGGGGCGACCGGTGTTCTTGCCCGAGCCCGACTCGAAGCTCTTGCACCTGGGGCACGCGCTCTACCACCGCGTGATGAGCGTCTTCGCGCGCTACCGCTTCCCGGGTGGACCTGCGGCGGCGACGAGATGGACGGCGCGCACCTCGAAGGACGTGCCGAGCGGGGCCCATGCGCTGGTGCTGCTCACCGTCGAGGAGTTGGCGGTGAACGAGCTGCGTGAGCCCTGCCATCACTGGGTGCGCACCCTCGCCTTCCCGGTGACGAACGGCACGCTCGGCGCGGTGCTTCCACGTCGGCCTGCGGCCGCGTGGGACGCGAGCGACAAGGCCGCCGACGCTGCGTCGGCACGCGAGGTCTGGGACCACATCGACAGCGACCTGAAGAAGCGCGTGACGGCGCTCGCGACGGAGCGCACGAAAGACCTCGGCGCGCGCCTCGACAGCGCGCGGAAGCTCGTCGAGAAGAGCGAGAGGGCCCGCTTCGACCAGCGCCGGAAAGAGCTGGGGAAGGCGATGGCCGACAACCAGCTCGCGAAGCTCCAGAAGGAGGTGCAGGAGTACCTCGAACGTCGCCAGCTCTTCCTGTTCACCGACCTGGACGAAGACGAGCGCAAGAAGCTCTCGAACCTGCAGGCCGAGATCGAGCTGCGCAAGAAGCACTACGACCTGGTGCTCGCGAAGCTGAGAGACGAAGAGACCCGCACCTTGAAGCTCGTCTTGCCGCACCGCTACCACCTGCGCGGTGAAGCGCGCGTGTACCCCATCGCCGTCGAGATTCTTCTGCCCCTCAATGAAGCGACGGGGGGGCGCGCATGACGACGAGCGCATCTCTCTTCGACGAGGCGTGGCTCTCGCTGAACCAGGCCGGGCGGCTGCTCGATCGCGACGCGCTCGACCAACTGCCCGAGCCCAGCGCGCCTCGCTACGGCCTCGCCGAGCGGCTGCGTGACGCGCTCGCGCAGGCTCCGAGTGATCCACGCGGCGAGGCCTTCGGTGCCCTGCTCGACGCCGTGCTCGAAGAGACCTGCGGCCTCGCCTCCTCATCGAAGGACGGTGGCTGGCGCAAGGGCAGCGATGTGCCCGCGAGCTATGGCGGGACGCTGCTCGATGGCGCCACGCTCAAGCCCCGCCGCGTCTACGAACACGATGGGCGCGCGGTGCTCGCTGTCTTCATCAGCCCCGCAGCGCGCATCGGCCTGCACAAGGGCCGCCGCGACACGGCGCACGTCGTCGAGTGGCTGCGCAAGAAGAAGACCTCGCTCGGCTTCATCACCAACGGACGCGAGTGGCGGCTCATCTTCGCCGACACCGACAACACCGCGTTCGTCGAGTGGCCCGCAGACCGCTTTCTCGAAGGCGACGCGCTCTCGCCCGCGCTGCTCGTGCTGCGGCGGCTGCTCTCGCACGAGGCGCTGAAGAGCGGCGCCCTCCTGGATGCCATCCGTCAGACGCGGCTCGGGCAGGCCCGGCTCAGCAAGGAGCTCGGCGAGCGCGTGCGAGGGGCGGTGGAGCTGCTGCTCGCAGCTCGTCGGCTCGTCATCGAGCCGCACTGGAACGCCGAGGAGAGCAAGGCCGTCTACGACGCCGCCTGCCACTTCGTAATGCGGCTCGTGGTGGTCTTCTTCGCCGAGGCGCGCGAGCTGCTCCCGGTCGACAGCGCCGTCTACCACGACGCGTACGGCTTGAAGGGGCTCTTGGCCTCGCTCGAGCGCGCCGGCAAGAACCGGCGAGAGGCGCGTCATCAGGCGTGGCCTCGGCTGCTCGCGCTGTTCCGCTTGCTCCACAAGGGATCGCCACACCCGGCGCTCGTGGTACCGACCTACGGAGGCGACCTCTTTCGACCCGCGAGGGTCGAAAGCATTGAACAGGGTCGTCCGGGCGATGGATCAGGCAGCCCGCAGGAGCGCGCGCTCCACCGCATCGAGAGCATCGCCGAGCCACCGAACGACGAGGTCATCTACAGGATGCTGACGCTCCTCACGCGCACCACCGAGCGCGTGAAGGAAGGCGGCGCGTTCCGCACCGTCGCAGCGCCCGTCGACTTCACCGAGCTGACGAGCGAGTACATCGGCATCCTCTACGAGGGTCTTCTCGACTACGAGCTGCACCGCGCCGGCGAGCAGCCGGTGGTGTTCCTCGGCATCGGGGACCAGCCCGCGCTTCCGCTCGACCGTTTGGAGGCAATGACCGAAAAGCAGCTCCAGGCGCTCGTCGAGAAGGCCAACGTCAAGGGCGGCAGCTCCGAAGGAGAGACATCGGAAGAGGACGACGGCGCGGGTGATGAGGCTGAGGCAGAGGAGGCCGAGGCGGAAGAGTCTGTCGAGACAGCGCCGGAGGAGCCTGTCGAGCTGGACGACACGCGCGGCGAGGCCATGCGCCGGGCGCTCGCCTGGGCCGAGCGCGCCGCCATCGCGGCCAAGCTGGTGCGCGCCTCGAAGAGGAAGGACGACCCGAAGCACCGCGCCGAGGTTGAGAAGGCCAGCAAGCAGCTCATCGCGCGCGTGATGCTCCCCGGCGAGTTGTACGTCGTGCGGTGGGGCGGAACGCGCAAGGGCGCGGGCACCTTCTACACGCGGCCGCAGCTCACCTTGCCCACGGTGCGGCGCACGCTGGAGCCTCTGCTTCAGAACACCGACGGCTCCTTCAAGACGCCCGAGGAGATCCTCTCGCTCAAGGTCTGCGACCCGGCGATGGGCTCTGGGTCATTCCTGGTCGCCGGCCTGCGCGTCTTGACCGAGGCGGTCATCGCCTCGATCCATCACCACAAGCGCCTCGTCGCCAAGGACGGCTCGGACCTGGTTCACATCGATTGCGCGCTCCTCCCCGACGCCGATCAGGACCAGAGCGCCGACGGCGCCCTAGCCATCGTGCGTCGCGCGGTCGTCGAGCACTGCCTCTACGGCGTCGACCTCGACCCGCTGGCCGTGGAGCTGGCGCGCGTGTCGCTGTGGGTGGAGACGCTCGACAAGCGGCTGCCCTTCACGTTCCTCGATCACAAGCTGCGCTGCGGCGACGCGCTCACGGGCGCCTGGCTCGATCGCTTCCGCGACTACCCGCTGCTCGCCTGGTGGCGGCAGAGCCCCGACGAGAAGTGGCGCGGCGTCACCCACGACGCCGACGTGTGGGCCGACCAGCTCAAGGCCATGCGCGCGAGCGTGGTCGAGGAGCAGCGCAAGCTCCTCGCGGGCGAGGCGAAGCTGCCGTTTGCAGGCGCCAGCGACGACGAGCTGAAGGCCGCCATCGAGCGCGTGCGCGAGCTGTACCGCCAGCTTCGCAAGGTGCCTGCCAGCCAGCCCGACAAGCGCGCCGAGATCTGGCGGACGCGCGTGGCCACCTCGCCCGAACTCGCCAAGGTGAAGGAGGCCTTCGACACCTGGTGCGCGCTCTGGTTCTGGCCGCTCGACAGGCTCGACCTGGCCCCGCGCCCCCTCGACCTGCTCGCTCCGAGCGCGGACGCGCGCGCGGTGGTGCGTGAGCTGGCGGGTAAGAAGCGCTTCTTCCACTGGGAGCTCGAGTTCCCGGACGTGTTCACCGAG
>JADLEQ010000077.1 GCA_020846005.1 Polyangiaceae bacterium | reverse complement strand
CGTCCGCGACATCTACACCGCCCCCTACACCGAGGACGCCGCCCAGCTCCAGCCACGCCGTCTCCGCTCCGACCCCTACCAGGGCATGGGCCTCAACTTCGTCGTCGGCTGCGGGTACGCAGCGCGCGAGGGAGCACGCGATCAGACGGTGGTCGTGCGACTGGCGGACGGCGTGGCGTGGATCTTGGACGACACGCCGGACTGGACGTACGGCAGACCTCTGGCCATCACCTGCGAGGAGATCTTCTGGGACTACAACGAGTCCAAGGAGAACTTCCTCGGCGGGATGACGAGCATCGCCAGGATCCGCCTCGCCGATCTCGGCCCCGGGCTGCCGCCGGACTGACCGCTCGACCCCACCCCGGCCGGGAGCTACGCCCCGGAGCATCCCCCGCCCCGCCGCCCCGCGCGCGGTCCGGGACGAGCGCGCCGGAGCCCGTGCGGTGGTCCGTTGACGTGACCCCCGCGGCCGTGCGAAGGGGGTCCCGGGTGTCCATGCACGCACGGTTCGGGCTCGCCGCGGGGTTGTTCGTCTCCATCGTCGTCTGTGGCGCGCCGGCTGCGGCGGAGGGGGCCCGCGCCGCCCCCTCCCGGCCCGAGCCGCCGCCGCACGGGGGTGCGGCGCACGAGCCCGTCCTCCGGCTGGAGCTCGGCTCCGGGTGGGTCGCGGTGCCGCTGCTCCTCGCAGGGACGGTCGAGGCGGTCGGGAGCTTCCCGGTCGATCGCTACGGCACGCGCCTCCCGCAGACTACGACGCTCGGGCCCCTCGTCCGGGCGGGGCTCGCCGCCGACAGCGGCCGGGAGCTCGCCCCGTTCGGCGCCGCCGGCGAGGTGGAGGCGGACGTGGTGAGCGGCTGGTCGGCGTCGCCGGAGGGCCCCCCGGCGCGCGACCTGCCGCCACGCCCTCGTGAGGTCGACCAGCTCACCCTGCGGCGCGCGCACGCCCGGGTCTCGTTCGGGCCGTACGTGCACCTCGGCGGTGGGTTCATGGTGAACCACTGGGGCCTCGGGCTCGTCGGCAACGACGGCGCCCACGGCTGGGCGCCCGGCTCCGCGCAGTTCGTCGATCCACGCGGCGGCGATCGCGTCCTCCGCGGCTACGTGGCGACGGGCCCCGTGGGCGGGCTCGGGCTGGGCGGGCTCGTCGGCCTCGATCGCGTCGAGGGCGACGACAACCTCCTCCCCGGCGACGAGGCGCACCAGCTCGTCGGCGCGATCCTCGCGGGACAGGGCAAGCCGCACGGCGGCGGGGTGTTCGCGGCGCTGCGGCGCCAGGAGACCCGGGACGGCCGCGAGCTCGAGGTGATGCTGCTCGACGCGACGGCGCGCGGGCGGCTGGAGCTCTCCCCAGCGCTCGCGCTCGAGCTCGCGACCGAGCTCGCGTGGGTGAGCGGGACGACCACCTTCGTCCCGACTCCGGATCACCCCGAGCAGGACGTGCAGCAGCTCGGCGGCGTCATGCGCGGCACGCTCGCGGGGAGAGACGGCGGCGGCGTCCTCGATCTCGTGTACGCGGGCGGGGATCGCAACCTGGACGATGACACGCAGCACGGCTTCCGCGCCGATCCGAGCTTCGCGACGGGCCTGCTCCTCTACCGGTGGGTGATGGCGGCGCAGTCGGCGCGGACGCCGGTGAACGCGGGGGATCCTGCGCTGGTGGGGCTACCGGCGACGGGCCTCGAGCGCACGACGACCCGCGGCGCGGTGACGAACACGATCGCCGTCTTCCCGCGCGGCTACTACCGGCCGGTCCCGGAGCTGGAGCTCTACGGCGGGCCGCTCTTCGCGTGGTCCGCGGTGCCGCTCACCGAGCCGTTCAACACGCGGCTCGCGGGCGGCGAGCCCCGCAACGCGCTGGCGGGCGAGCCGGGCCGCTACCTCGGCACGGAGCTCGACCTCGGGGCGCGGGCCCGGGTTGCGCCCGCGGGCGTGGAGCTGACGCTCGGCGTCGAGGGCGGGCTGCTGCTGCCCGGCGCCGCGTTCGAGGACGCGACGGGCGAACCCCCGCCCCCCGTCGCAGGAGGTCGTGTCATGTTGGAGGTCCGCCCATGAGGCCGCTGCGCGCTCCCCGGATCACCTCGCTCGCGCTCGCCCTGGCGCTCGCGCCCCTCGCCGCCTGCTCCCCCGAGGCGGAGGGGCTCGCGCCCGCCCAGCCATCACGCACGACGGTGAAGCTCGACTTCTTCCACAAGCCGCTCCCCGAGATCCCGCTGCCCAACGACCTCGCGACTCGGTTCGACGCGAGCTCGCCGACGCGCCGGCGGGTGAACGCCTCGATGATCGCCCCGACGGCCCTCGAGACCCGCGCCCGAACGCTCATCGACGGGCTCGACGGCTGGGGGCCGTTTCAGCCGATCACGATCCCGTTCACCGGCGAGCTCGACGTGGGCTCGATCGTCGACGCGCACCGGGATCCGCACTTCGATTTCTCGGACGATGTGGTCCTGTTGATCGATGTCGACCCGGCCTCGCCCGATCACGGCAAGGCGATCCCGCTCGACGTGGGGAACGGCAACTACCCGGTCGTCCTCGAGGACGAGCGCTACTGGAAGAACGACCCCCGGAGCGGCGCCATCAGCCTCACCTTTGAGGAGACCAACGAGGACCTCGACGGCGACGGCGCGCTCGGCCCCGGCGAGGACACGGACGGCGACGGCGCGCTCGACGTGCCGAACTACCTGCCCGGGCGGCTCCCCGCCGCCGACGACCTCGCCGGCCGCGCCGACGCGTTGATGACCTTCTACGAGCGGCAGACCCACACGCTCATCGTCCGGCCGATGGAGCCGCTCCGCGAGCGGACCACCTACGCCGTGGTGATCACGCGGCGCCTCCGGGACGCTGGCGGGCAGCCCGTCGGCTCTCCGTACCCCTGGGTGAACCACTCGGCTCAGACCGAGGCGCTCGAGCCCCTGCGGGACCATCTCCCGGCGGGCACCCGGCTCTCCGACGTGGCGTTCGCCTTCAGCTTCACCACCCAGTCCGTCGCGAGCGAGTGGATCGCGGTCCGTGAGGGGCTCTACGGCCACGGCGCGCAGGCGCACCTGGGCCAGGACTTCCCCGGGGAGATCGGGGAGGTGCTGCCGATGCGGGACGAAGACAAATACCCCGACACCCGGCTCCGACACCTGATGTACGCCGAGCAGTGGGCCGAGACCTTCCCCACGCTGGCCACCGGGTTCCTCGGCATGGACGAGACCAGCGAGTCGCTGCGCGTCAACCTGGAGGCGTTCCAGTACATCGACTGGATCACGGTCGCGAGCTTCGACTCGCCGCAGCTCTTCGAGCGCTACGACGCGAACGGCGCGCTGCTCCCGTACGACGAACAGGTGTGGCCCGCCGATCTGGCGCGCCGGCCCGCCGATGCGCGGCGCGAGCGCGTGCTCGTCACGGTGGTGGCGCCGCGCAAGGAGGTGAGCGCGCGGGGCCAGGGCAGGCCCGCGCCGGTCGCCATCATCGGCCACGGCTACGGCAGCAGCCGGTTCGACGCGCTGCAGTTCGCGGGCTTCCTGGCGCGGCACGGGGTGGCGTCGGTGGCGATCGACTGCGCGTCCCACGGGCTCGTGCTCGACGACCTCCAGCGCGCGCTCGCGCGCTCGCTGTTCGCGACGAACGGCCTGCAGCACGGGGTGGACGCGCTGCTCGAGGGCCGCGCCCTCGACCAGAACGGCGACGGTCTCGCCGACTCGGGCGCGGACTTCTGGAGCGCGTATCTCTTCCACACGCGCGATGTCGTCCGCCAGTCGATGCTCGACTACACGCAGCTCGTCCGCGTGCTGCGCGGCTTCGACGGCCAGCGCAGGTGGTCGCTCGACGTGAACGGCGACGGGCAGCAGGAGCTGGCAGGCGACTTCGACGCGGACGGTGTCGTCGATCTCGGCGGCGACGTGGACTACTTCATGCTCGGCGGGTCGCTCGGCGGCATCATGAGCATGGTGATGAGCGCGGTGGAGCCGGCGCTCGTGGCGGCGGTCCCCGTGGCCGGCGGCGGCGGGCTCTCCGACGTGGGGATCCGGTCGAAGCAGGGCGGCGTCCCCGAGGCGTTCATCCTGCGCGGCATGGGGCCGCTCTACGTGCTCACCGTGACGGCCGGCACGGGCACCCTCGAGACGATCGTCCCCGACCTGAACTCCGCGAGGGAGCTCCCGATCGGGACGGTGGAGGGCGTCGCGGCGGGAGACACGCTCGTCGCCGTCAACCTCCGCAACGGCGAGCGCGCGTGCGCGCCGGTGAGCGCAGCGGGGACCGCGCGCGTCGGGCTGCCGAGCGACGTGGGCGACCCGACGCGCCTGGAGCTGCACCGGGGCGAGGTCACGCTCCCGGGGACGGAGTGCGCGCTGCGGCCCGGGGCCCCGGCGCCGTACGCCGTCGTCGATCGCTTCGCGCAGCTCGTCGAGTACCAGGGGCGGCAGACGCCGGAGGGATCGCCGCTCGTCGCGCTCGCCGAGGGCCTCGGGCTCCGGCGCGTCCACCCGGATCTCCGACGCTTCCAGGGCATCGGCCAGCTCGTGCTGGACGCCGCGGATCCGGCCGTCTTCGCGCGCCACATCGCGCGCGAGCCCATCACCTACCCGTACACGGGCGAGACGACGGGCACGCACGTCCTCGCGGTCACCTCGATGGGCGACATGAACGTGCCCGCGAGCTCGGGCGTGACCTTCGGTCGCGCGGCAGGGATGATCCCGTACCTCACGGACGATCCGCGCCTCGGCAAGCCCGCCAACCAGGCGCTGCTCGATCTGTACGTCGCGGAGGCGGTCCACACGTTCGAGCGGCACGTCGACACGGCGGGCAACGGCGTCCACCTGGATGTCGAGAACTTCAGCCAGGGCCGAGATCCGTGGGGTGACACCATCCCGCGCCTCGAGGATCCGCTCCACCTCGGCTTCGAGACGGACGACCTGCTCGGCGGGCGCTCGGCGTCCATCTTCCCGTACACGGTCCCGGAGGGCGCGCACGGCTTCGACCTGCCGGGCCAGATGGTCGACCGGGCGCGCGAGATGTGCCTGGCGGGCTGCGCGGAGACGGGCGTCCCGGACCCGTGCGGCTGCGTCGCCGCGCCGTCGTTCGACTTCGGGCTGTTCATGTTCAACCTGTTCGGCCGCTACATGCGGAGCGGCGGTACGTTCCTCACCGCGGACCCGTGCATGGCGACCGCCTCGTGCCCGGCGCCGTGGGACTGGCCGGCGCCGCCCGCCGCGCGCGACGCGGCGTCGCTGCCCTGAGCGCGCGCTGGCGACCGGCCCCGGCGGCCGCCCGGGCGCCCACCGGCCGGGGCTTGCGTCGGCGCGGGCCGCGAGTACGGTCCATGCGTCATGGAACCCGGCCTCGTCACCCTCGCCAAGATCGTGGGGCTCCTCGTCGTCTGCATCTCGACGATCCCGCTGCTCTTCCTCACCGCGCCGGGCCAGATGGGCGAGCCCGAGCACAACCCGATCGATCCCGAGCGCGAGCACTGAGCGGACGCGGTGGCGCGCCGATCGGGGCAGGCGCGCGCTACCGGCGGGTGAGCTCGCGCGCGAGGCGCACGCGCTCGACCTCGTCGTCGCGCGCGAGCTCGAGCACCACGTCGGTCGTCGGGGGGCCGCTCAGCCGGAGCCGAGCGTCGCGCAGGTCACTTGGGGCCACGTCGTCGATCGTCCGGAGCACGTCACCGGGGAGAAGCCCGGCGCGCTCCGCCTCGCTGCCGGCGGCGACCTGCACCAGGACGACGACGATCCGGCCGTCCTCCGTACGCTCGCCGAGCGTGACGGCGACGCCCCCCCGGGCCGGGGTCTCCGGCTCTCCGGTGGGCGCGTCGAGCACGATGCGCACGCCCCCCGCGGTGCGCCCCGACACGATGGTGACCCGCGCCGCGCCGCGCCCGACCTCCGCCGAGTACGCCTCGAGCTCCGCGTCGCCCGCCGGCAGGCCGCGGAGGCGGAACCTCCCGCGCGCGTCGGTGGCGACGACCCCCGGAGGCAGCGCGCCCGCCGGTAGGTAGGCGGGGACGGCACCGCTCGCGACGCGAGCGCCCGGCACGGCCCGGCCGCTCGCGTCCACCACCTCGCCCTCGACCTCACCCTCCTCGCCGAGGTCGATCGTCGGCAGCTCGAACGCGCGGTCGTCACGGGTGGGCCGCTCCACCACGGCGCTCGACTCGAACGTCGCGAGGCCCGCATGGGACGCGCTGACGACGACCGCGCCGGGCGCCACGTCGCGGAAGGCGTAGCGGCCGTCGTCGTCCGTGAGCGCCACCTTGCGCAGCCCCTCGCCGAGCAAGGTGACGCGCGCGCCCGCCAGCGGCCGGCGGCCGCTCAGCGTCGTCACGCGCCCCTCGACGGCGACGCCCCGCTCGAGCTCGACCGCGAGGCGCGCCGGCGCGGCCTCGGCCCAGAGCGCGCGGGCAGCGTAGCCCGGCGCCTCCACGCGCACCCGAACGCGCAGGCCGCGAGCGTCCGGGATGGTGACGGCGCCGGCCTCGTCGGTGAAGCGCGTCTCGCGCAGCGGGAGCTCGGCGTCGAGCGAGAGCACGCTCACCTGCGCCGACGGGATGGGCGCGCCACGCTCGTCGGTGACGGCGACCTCGAGTGGCTCTCGGGGAGCCGGGAGGGTCACGTCCAGCTTCGTCCGGCCGCCCTCCTCCACCTCCACCCGCACGCGCTTCACGATCCGGGACGGGTCCTCGGCCCGCGCCAGGGAGATCTGGACGTCGCTCGGGACCGCCGCGAACGCGAAGCTCCCGTCGGTCGCGGTGAACGTCGTGCGCTCGAGGGTGCCGCGGAGCGCGCTCACGTCCACCCGCACGCCCTCGAGCGCGCGCCCCGCCTCGTCGAGCACTCGCCCTTCGAGCGCGCCGCCCGCCAGCAGGACGACCTTCACGCGCGCCTCGCCTCCCGGCCCGAGCACCACCGGGTCGCTCCAGCCCTCGACATACGCGGGGTGGCGCACGAGCGCGCGCACGCGGCCAGGCGTGACGGGCCGCGCGAGGAAGGTGCCGTCGCCTCGGGTGACCCACGGGTCCAGCGCCTCGGGCGGCGCGCTCGGCGGCGCCCCCGCGACCACCTCACCGAGCCGAGGGATGGGAGGTACCGGTCCGGGCATCACCCCGAGCTCCCCCGCCGGGAGCAGCGGGGTCGGGCCGGGGAGCGCCCACTCGAAGTGGTGGCGCCGGTAGCCGAGGAGCAGGGGGGTCTCGCTGATCGGCTGCCCGGTCACGTCGGTGCCGACGACCTCGATCGTCGCGCCGTCGACGGGGCGATCCTGCGCGTCGACGACCGCGCCGACGAGGGCGCCGCCCGCGAGCAACGCGACCCGGACGGGGCCGTCGAGCTCGTCCGGGACGGGCACCGCCGAGCGGGCCACGAAGCCGTCGGCGCGTACCGCGATGGAGGCCGGGCCGCGGGGGAGCGGGCCGAGCGCCACCTCACCGTCGGCGCCCGTCCGCCCTCGGAGCGGGAACGATCCGAGCCCGGCCTCGACGAGCGTCACGTCGGCACCGGCGACCGGCGGCGCGTCGTCCTCCTCTCCCGCGGTCACGCGCACGGTCACGCGGCGCCCGGGCGCGAGCCCGAGGGTGACCTCGGCGTCGGCGCCGCGCTCGAGGACGTAGCCGACCAGCGTCTCCGACACGAGGTCACCCTTCGCGGCGGAGAGATCGTAGGAGCCCGCGAGTAGCCCGGCGACGCGCACCGAGCCGTCGTCGCCCGTCTCGACCGTGCGGGCCGGCCAGAGCGCGGACCCCGCGAGCGTGATCCGCGCGGCTGGCGCCGGCGCCCCCGCAGGGTCCGTGACCCGGATCTGCAGCGAGCCGAGCCGCCGGAGCTCGAGCGTGAGCGCGCGCTCCGCGCCGCTCTGGGTCACCGTCTCGTGGCCGGGCGCCGACGCGCGGACCGTCCACGGGGGCGCGCCCAGGCGAGTGAGCCGCACCGCGCCGCGCTCGTCGGTGAGCGCCCCGAAGGGCAGCGGCTCGCCGCCGGTCACGAGCACGGTCGCGCCATCGAGCGGCTCACCGCGCTCGTCGACGACGGAGACCTCCAGCGCGTGGGCCGCGCCCAGCCCGAGCCTGACGGCGCGAGCCGTGCCGTCGACGACCAGCGCGACCGACGCCCGCGCGAGGCCGTCCGCGTCCGCGAGCACCCACGTCTCACCGCGCGGCAGCCCGCTGAGCTCGAGCCGCCCGTCCGCGCCGGTCACCCCGCGCCCGCCGAGCCAGTGCCGCCCCCCGAGCGCCACGAAGGCGCGGACGCGCGCTCCCGCGACCGGCGGCCCATCGCACGCTCCGCCCGGCGTGCACCCGGAGGCGTCCACCACCGAGATGGCGAGCGCGCCGTCGCGGCCGAGCGACGCCGGCGGCGGCGCGTCCTCCCGCGGCGCCGGCGCGGCCGGTGGCGTGTCCGTCCAGCGGCCGGTCACCGCCACGAGCGCCACGAGCGCGAGCAGCGCCGCGAGCAGGCGCGCGAGCGCAGAGCGACCGGCGGGGGGGGACACGCCAGCGGAGGCTACCCTGCCCGCAGCCGGCGAGCCTCGCGGGCGAGGTCTGCCGGAGCGGCGCCGGGCCGCGGGCGCGGGGCGGCCCGCTGGGGTAAGCTCGCCTGGATGTCGGCGCGTCGCCTCGCGTGGGTAGCGGGAGCCGCGGCGGCGCTCGCCTGGGGGGCGTGCGGAGAGTCGGATCGTCCGCCGCGGCTCGGGTCGCAGGGGGGCGGCGGGCAGGGCGCGGCCGCCGGCGCCGGGGGCGCGTTGCTCGACGCCGGGCCCCGCGACGGGCCGCCGGTCGGAGACGCTCCCGGGGTGTGCGGCAACGTCGTCGTGCCGGTCCCCGTCGAGCGGCCGAACCTCTACATCGTGCTCGACCGCTCCGGCAGCATGCTCGAGGATCTGGACGGCAAGACGCGGCACTACGCGGCCCGCATCGCCATCGCCGACATGCTGGCGGAGATCGGGCACCGGGTGAATTACGGGGCCGCGGTGTTCCCGGCCGAGACGCTCGTCACCGGCTGCGAGCCGGGCGCGGAGGTGTTCGCGACGCGCCCCGGCGACGGCCCGGAGTGGCGCAACTCGACGACGTTCGGCCCGGTCCTCAAGAGCCTGATGCTGACGCTCGGCGACATCCCGCCGAGCGGTGGGACGCCCACGGCCGCGACGCTCGTGGCCATCGAGCCGCGGCTGCTCGCGCTCTCCGGCAGGACGTTCGTCCTGCTCGTCACGGACGGCGCGCCGAACTGCAACGGCGCTGCGACGTGCGGCGCCAGCGAGTGCATGCTGAACCTGATCGACTACTCGGACGGCACGCTGAGCTGCCCGCCCGAGGGGCCCAACTGCTGCGACCCGGCCGTGCTCTTCGATGGGCCGTACAACTGCGTGGACCGCGGCGCCACCGTGGGCGCCGTGGGGCGGCTGGCGGCGGCGGGGATCCCGACCTACGTGGTCGGGATGCCGGGCACCGAGCTGTACGCCTCCGTCCTCGACGCGGCGGCGATCGCGGGGGGAACCGCTCGGCCCGCTCCCCCCTATTACTATCCGGTGAGCTCCGCCACGGAGCTCACCGACACCTTCCGCTCCATCGGGGTGGCCGTCGCGGTGAGCTGCTCGATCACGCTGGGCGAGGAGCCGCCCGACCGCGGCCTCGTCAACGTCTACCTGGACACGAAGAAGGTGCTGTTCGACGCCAACGATGGCTGGGTCTGGACAGGCAACCTCACGCTCGAGCTCCGCGGCGCGGCGTGCGCCGAGCTGAAGAGCGGCGACGTAGGGCAGGTGCAGGTGGTGGCAGGGTGCCCGACCGAGGTGCTGTGAGCGCCGGCAGGTCGCGCGGGGCGCTCGCGATCGGATCGCTCGCCTTCGCCGGAGCGCTCGCCGGGCGCGCCCACGCCGGCGAAGGCGCCGTCGCGACGGCGCCGCCGGGGCGGGGGCAGCCCGCGCTCGCCGTGGGCTTCGACGAGGCGGGGGCGCTGCGCGCGCGCACGTGCGCCGCCAAGCCGTGCGCCGTCGCCGGCGGCCTCGAGCTCGCGCTCCCCGCTGAGGCGCGGCCGTTGGTGAGCGGCGCGCGCCTGCACGTCGTGCGCATCGGGCGGGGTCGCACGGCGATCCACGTCTACGTTCCCGACTCGGCGCACGAGCGGGCGTGGGAGGCGGTCGTCGCGGCGCCGATCGCCGGCGCGGAGCCGGTCGTGGCGTTCCAGGGCTGGACGGGGCGCACGGCGGGCGAGCACGGCGAGCGCGGCGGGGCGTCGGTCTCGGTCTCGGAGCCGGACGCCGACGGCCACCGCAGCGTGCTGGTCGGTGAGGAGCGCGAGGACGTGACGGTCTGCGGCCGCCGCTCGCTCCTCGCGCCGCGGGTGCTCGATCCGGAGACGCTGCGCCTGTCACCCGTGAAGCTCCAGCGGCTGTCGGTCGAGGAGCGCGAGCGCGCGCCGCGCCTGGCGCTCGCTCCGGCGGCCGCGGACGCGCCGGCCGCCGTCCCCGGCCTGCTCCGGGCCACCGCGGCGTCCGGGGCGATCGGCGACCCGGCCGCACTGACGGACGGCGACGCGGAGACCGCCTGGGCCGAGAACCGCGGGGGCGATGGGCGCGGGGAGTTCGTCGTGCTCACCGCGCCAGCCGGCCTCGCGCTGTCGGGGCTCGAGCTGGTGCTCGTCCCGGCGCGGAGCGGCGACCCGCTCGCCGTGGCGCCGCGCGAGCTCTGGCTGGCCACCGAGTCCCGCCTCTTCCACGTCACGGTCCCGGACGAAGCGAGGCACGCGCCGGGCGCGCGGTGGGCGGTGGCCCTCGATCCGCCGCTCGCGGGCGAGTGCCTGGCCGTGGTGCTGGAGGCGGGGTTCGAGCAGCGCAAGGACGCGCACGTCACGATCGCTGAGGTCGCTGCGCGCACGGCGCTCGACGGCGCGTCGCCCGAGGCGCTGGCGGGGGCGCTCGCCGGTGGCGGTGAGCGCGCTCGCGCGGCGAGCGTCGTGCTCCGGAGCGGGGGCGAGCCGGCGTTTCGCGCGGTCGCCGCGGCGTTCGCCTCGCTCGACGAGGCCGGGCGCGCGCTGGCGCTCGACGTGCTCGACCACGCGCCCTGCGAGGTGAGCGCGCGCCCCTACGCCGACGCGCTCCTCGGGGCGTCCACGGGCCAGCGCACGCACGCCGAGATCCGCTTGCGCCGCTGCGGCGCGGTCGCCGCAGCGGCCCTCGCCCAGGCGCTCGCTCGCGCGCCGCGCCGCGAGTCCGCGCGCGTCGCGGGCGAGCTGGCCGTCGTCGCGCCGGGGCGAGCCGTCGAGGCGATCCTCGCCCGCATCGCGGGGGCGCGCCGGCGGGAGCGGCGCGCGCTCCGTGTCGTCCTCGCGCGCGCGGTCGCGGCGCCGTCCGCCGCCGAGACGGTGACGCGCGCGCTGGAGAGCGACGCCACGCCGGCCGAGGCGCGCCTCGAGGTGCTCCGCGCGATCGGCGTGCCGAGCGCTCCGGTGGCGCGAGCGGCCGCGATCGCGCTCGCGCGACTCGGCGCGCCTTCGGCGCCGTTCCGCACGCGCTACCTGCTGCTCGAGCCCGCGGGAGCCCTCGGCGCTGACCGGCGTGCGCTCGACTTCGTGCGCGCCGCGCTGCGCGACCAGAACCCTCACCTGCGCGCGCAGGCGGCCCGCGCCGTGCGCGACCCGAGGCAGCTGCCGAGCGAGCTGCTGCGCGCGCTCGACGACCCCGCCGTCCGCGTGCGTGAGGCGGCGGCGGAGAGGCTCGGCGACCCGCGGGCCGGCTTCGCACAGGCGCGGCTCCGCGCGCGCCTCCGCGCCGACCCGTGGCCGCTCGTCCGCGTCGCGACCGCCACCGCGCTGGCACACCAGGGAGCGGACCGCGCGACGGATCGCGCGCTGGTCGAGGCCGCGGTCGACGACGCGCCGAGCGTGCGCGCCGCGGCGCTGCTCGCGCTCGGCGCGCGGGGCGCGAGCGAGCACCTGGCCGTGGTGCGCGAGCGCTTCGCGGTCCGCGAGGAGGCGGTGGAGGTCCGGGTCGCCGCCGCCCAGACGCTCGGCCTGCTCTGCGACACCGCCTCGCTCACGACCCTGACCCCGCACGCGCTCGCGCTCGCGGATCCGATGCTCCCCGACGAGGCGCGCGCCATCGGCCTCGCCGCGCTCGACGCCGTCGCTCGCCTGCAGCCGGCGGACGCGCAGGCCCGGCTGGCCCCGCTGCTCGGGCGGAGCGCCCCGCCGCCGGTGCGGCGCGCCGCACGCATGGCGCTGGCCCGCGCCGACCGTTGCCGGGCGCCGGCCCGCCGCTGACGCGCCCGCCGCGCGGTGGTAGCAACGGCGCCATGAGCAACGACTGGACGCTGGTGACGGGCGCCTCGGGCTTCGTGGGCTCCGAGCTCGTCCGTCAGCTCGTGGAGCGCGGAGAGCGGGTCAAGGCCTTCGTGCGCGCCGGCTCGAGCCTGCGCCGACTCCAGCGCTACCCGAAGGACCGCCTCCAGATCGTCTTCGGCGACATCACCGTGGAGCACACGGTGTATCGCGCGCTGGCGAGCTGCTCGAGGCTCTACCACGTCGCGAGCAACTTCTCGATGTGGGCGCGGGACCCGGCGACGATCTTGGTGCCGGCGATCGAGGGCACCCGCGCGACGCTCGAGGCAGCGCGCAAGCGCGGCCTCGAGCGCGTGGTCGTGACGAGCAGCGTGGCGGCGCTCGGCAAGGCGCGGGCGCCGGAGCCCTTCGACGAGACGCACCCGTTCGACCTCACCGATCCGGAGACGTACATCCTCTCGAAGCGCAAGGCGGAGGACGTAGCGATCGAGTACGCGGAGCGCGGGCAGCCGATCGTGATCGTGCAACCGTCTGCGATCTACGGCCCCGGGGACTGGAAGCCCACGCCCTCCGGCGGCGCCGTCGTGCGCTATCTGGAGACCTCGCCCCGCATGAGGCTCCCGTGGATCCCGGGCGGGCTCTCCGTGGTCGACGTGGAGGACGTGGCGCGCGGTCACGTCCTCGCGATGCAGCGGGGCCGCGTCGGCGAGGCGTACGCGCTGGCGGGCGAGAACGTAGAGTACCGCCGCCTCATCGAGATCCTCAGCGAGATCACCGGGCTCGCCCCGCCCGGCGGCGAGCTCGGCCCCGGGATCGTGGCGCTCGCCGGCCAGGCGATGGAGCTCTCGGCGCGCGTCTTCGGCGGGGAGCCGCAGCTCACGCGCCGCCTCGCGCGCGACTACTACGGTGGGTATACGTGGGTCAGCTCCGCGAAGGCGGAGCGCGAGCTCGGGTACGAGCACCGCCCCGCGTATGACGCGCTCGAGCGGAGCGTGCGCTGGTACTTGTCGAACGGCTACGTCTCGGAGCGCGCCAGCGCGCGCCTCCGCTTCCTCCCGCGACTCGCCGCGTGAGCGACGAAGGCGCCACGCCGATCGCCGATCGCGCGGCCGCCGGGCTGCTCGCGGGGACGGCGGCGGGGCTCGCTGCGGGTGCGCTCGCCGCGCTCCGCCCCGGGGGGCCGTCCTGGGCGGAGGCGATGGCGCTCGGGGCGGCGGCGGCGACGGTCACCGCACCGCTCGCAGCGGGGCTGCGCGCGCTCGGCGCGCCGTCGGGCGCCGGGTGGGCGCCGCTCGAGGGCGCGTGGCTCACCGCGGCCCCGCTCGGGGTGTTCGGGGCGCTGCTCGCGGCGAAGACTCACCACCGCCCGCTCGGCGCGGCGACGTTCGCGCTGGTCGGCGCGGCGGTCGTCGGCGCCGCGGTGTGGCTCTGCGCGCGGCTCCACGCTGGGGACGGGGTGGGGCGCGCTGGCGTCTGGGCCGCGCGCGCGATCGGGGCGGCGGGCGCGGTGTGGCTGCTCACCCGCCTCGACGCGGGCGAGGCCGCCCGCGTCGGGTTGGTCGAGGCGACCGTCCTGCTCGCGCTCGGGGCGCTCGCCGCCCGCGTCCCGCTGGCGAGCCCGCGGGTCCCTTGGCTGGCGGCGGCGGCCGGGGCGCTCGCTGTCGGCGTCGGGGGGCGGCTCGCGGCGGCGGCGGTGGCGAGCCCGGCGCTGATCGAGCGCGCCCCGGTGCTCGCCTGGGTCGCCGGAGTCGGCTGAGCCACCGCCGGCGTGAGGGCGGGGCCGAGCGCCCTCACGTCGCTGCGAGTGCGTGCAGTGGTGAGCCGGGGCCTCGCCGGCATCGTGCTCGGCGCCCCTCGCGGACCCCCGATCGGCGATCCATACTGGGAGCCGATGCGCACCGGGTTCGCCCCGAGAGCCGCGCTGGTCGCCGCGCGGCGCCTGGTCGCGCTCTTGGTGGCGGTGTGGGCGCTGGCGTGGAGCGCTGCGGTGGGCGCGGCGGAGCCCGAGGCGGCGCCCCCGGCGCCCGAGCCGGCGGCGGGCGGGGCGCTGGGTGACGCACCCCGCGTCGCGCCGAGCCGGTTCACGATCCCGACGCCACCGGGCGGGTTCAACACGTACGACGGCGGCTGGATCCGCTTCGCTTACGAGCCGGGCGCGCGGCAGCGCGTGCAGCCGCTGATCCAGGCCGCGGACGAGGTCCGGCGCGAGCTGTCGGAGCGGCTCGGGCGGCCGGTGCTGCAGCGCGTGACGGTGCACGTCGCGCGCACGCCCGGGGAGATGGCCGCCCTCGCGCCGCGGGGCGCGCCGCCGCCCGACTACGCCTCCGGCGTCGCCTACGCGGACCTCGGCCTCGTCGTCCTCACGCTCACCCCGCCGTACGCGACGGACATCCACGACCTGACCGAGGTGTTCCGGCACGAGCTCGCGCACGTGGCGCTCCACGACGCAGTGGGCGGCCGCCACGTGCCTCGCTGGTTCAACGAGGGCTTCGCGGTGCACGCGTCCGGTGAGAGCGCGCTCGTGCGGCTGCGCACCCTGTGGACGGCCACGCTCGCCGAGACGCTGCTCCCGCTCTCCGACCTCGAGCGGCGCTTCCCGTCCGAGGCGATGGAGGTGGAGGTCGCGTACGCCCAGGCGGCAGATGTCGTCCGGTTCCTCCTGCGCCGGCAGGACGCCGCGCGCTTCGCGGGCCTGGTGACCCGGCTGGAGCGAGGCGAACCCTTCGAGGTGGCGCTGACGGACGCGTACGGCTCGGACGTACCTACCCTGGAGCGCGAGTGGCGGGAGGACGTCGCGCGGCGCTACACGTTCTGGCCGGTCTTCTTCAGCGGGACGACCATCTGGGCGGGCGCGCTCGGCCTGTTCGTCTGGGGGTATCGGCGCAAGCGGCGCCAGGCGCAGGCGACGCTCGCGCGCTGGGCGCGCGAGGAGGCGCGGGAGGACGCCGCGCGCCAGCTGGCTCGGCCCGCGCCGCTCGACGACTCCGCGCCGCCGCGCATGCACGTCGTCATCGCGCGCAACGCCACGCGCCCGCCCGCCCTGCCCGACGGCGAGGTCCCGAAGGTCCAGCACGACGGCAGCTGGCACACGCTGCACTGAACGGAGCCGGGGCGGGCGCCTCGGCGGGTCGAGTCAGCGCGCTCCGGTCCGGCGCTGCTCGGCCGACCTGGACTCGTCGACGATGCGCTCGAACACGCGGCGAACGAGCGCGGGCTCGAGGGGGCTGGGGGCCGACGAGGCGAGCCTCGCCAGGAGATCCCGCTCGCGCTCGGGATCGTACACGGCCAGGCGGAGCGCGCGCTTGAGCTCTCCGACCGCCAGCACGAGCTCGAGCCGGCTCGCGAGCAGGCGGAGCAGCTCGGCGTCCACCGCGTCGATCTGGCGCCTGAGGTCGGCGAGCTCCTGAGGGACGCTGTCCGGCACCGACACGGACTCTCCGCCGGCCCGCCTCGCTCGTCAATCCGCCGCGCCAGCCGGGATCCGGCGTGAGCCCGCGGGCGACGCGCGGCCGCTCACTCCTCGCCGGGCACCTGGGCGAGCTTGCGCGACCAGACGAACGCGTCCACGCGGCGCTTGGCGATGTAGAGGTGCTGCGCGAGCAGGCCCGTGCGGCGGAAGCCGTTCGCGAGGAAGGCCGCGCCGAGCGCCGTGTCGTCCACCGGGGCGAGCGAGAACGCGCCGACGACGCCCTGGCCCGCGAGGTGGGCGCAGAGCTGCCGGATCGCCGCGCGCGTCGCCAGCACCTCCTTCTCGCCGCGCGGGCCGTGCAGGAGCTCGAGGAACGCGTTGTCGAAGCAGACCTGGCGCTCGACGGACATCGGCAGGGTGACGCCGCCGCGCGTGGACGCGATGTAGTGCGTCCGCAACACGTCGCGCCCGAACGGTTCGAAGCGGGTGATCGCTCGCTGGCCCGCGGCCGCCACCCGCTTGGGGACCTCCGCGTCCGGGAGCGATTGGAGCTTCACCTGGGGGAGGGCGTCCTCCGCGTGCTCCTTGGCGGCCTTGCGAGCGGCTTGGTAGAGGCGCTCGGCGCTCGGCTCCGCCTCCGCGCCGGCGGGCGCCACCGCGAGCCGCATGCCCGACTTCTCGGGATCGTCGTCGAGGACCGTGAGCGTCGAGCCGAGGATCCAGGCGTCGCTCCGCTTGTAGAACCCGGGGATGTTGCCCTCACGCGCGAAGCCGATACGCGTCCACGTCGACACCTCGTCCCGCTCGACCAGCGTGAAGATGCGATCGACGCCCTCGCGACGGGCCAGCTTCACCACCGCGGGGCGCTTGGCGGGCTGGGGCCCGGAGCGAAAATCGATGACTCGCATCGAGCGCGCACGGCGGTTGACCAGCAGGCACAGGGACACGCCCTCCGCGTGGTACGCCAGCTCCTCGAAGCCGGTCGCGCCCGCTGCTGCCTTGGTCGCCATCGCCGTCGTTCTCCCGCTCCCCCGGTCACCCAGCGGAGTCTCGGTGGTTTTGTGTTCGCGATCGGGGCGTTGCATGGCGTTCCTGCAACGATCCTTTCACTTCTGCAATGGGTAGCATGGGCCTCGGGACCCCGCAACAATTTTCTTGACAGACGGCCCGGAGGCGCTCCCGCGGCGCCGGGCTCAGGGCTCCGTCACGCGGAGCGCGCGGAGCAGCTTGGGCAGCTCCGCGCGTGCGACGGAGACTCGCGTCGGCATCCCACCCGAGAGCCCGAGGAGCTCGAGGAAGTTCAGGCCGCTGTCGAACCGCGCGGCGACCGTCACCTGCTCGGCCTCCACCACCACGCTCACGCGGGCGCGCTCCTGGCCGAGCAGCAGCAGGAGCGTCTTGTCCCAGCGGGGCGCCCCCGGCTCGACGTGGACAATCGCGACCCCGGCCGGATCGATCACGTAGCGCTCCGCCACGCGGCGCGTCGCGGCCTCGACCGGCGCCAGCTCCGCCGCGGCGGCGTCGATGGTCGCCCAGAGACCGCCATCGGCGAGGCCCTCCGCGAGGTGGCGCACGACCACCCCGTAGAGCGCCTGATCCCTCGGGCGCCCCCGCAGCGCGCGATCGAAGCGCTCGCCGATCGGGCCGGTCACCCCGAGCCGCGTGTCGACCGCGCGCGCGTCGGCGTCGCAGCCGGGGTACGGCTCGACCCCGCCGCGGATCCACTTGGCCGCGCTCGCCAGACCATCGAAATCGCTGTGGCAGCAGATGGTGTCGACCGGCCCGATGCGCGCGACCAGCTCCGGCGTCACGAGCTCCGGGCAGGCGCCGTGCTCGGCCTTGGTCGTGAGGACGAACCGGGGATCCTCGGCGTACCGGGGGTGCAGCTCGTGGTCATGGTGGTCCACCCAGACCGCGAGGCGGTCGCCCAGGCCGCGGAGGAACGGCGCCGTCACCTGGTCGAACCCCTGGGTCGGGGATGCCCCGGCGAAGGCGATGTCGAGGACGGCGACCCGCCCCGCCAGCTTCGTGGGCTTCGGCAGCTTGCGGGGCGTGCCGAACGCCAATTGCGGGTGTTTCATGGGGGGCGGCGGCGGGGGCAGGTCGCGGGGCCGGACCGGCAGCGGCGGCCCCCGCGCCCAGGTCGACGGTCCGGCATGAACGCCGGCGCGCTAGGCTTCGTCCAACGGTGACGGCGACGACCGAGCGCCGCCCCCGCCCGATAGCACGATTCCGGAGGCACCCATGATCCGAGCCCGCCCCTTGTTCGCCCTGGTCCTCGCGGCCGCCGCCGGCGCGCTCGCGGCGTCTTCCGCGCCCGCCCGGGCCGAGGACGCGCCGGTCGAGGTGTCCTCCTGCGTGATCCAGGGCAAGACGACGCCGCCCGCCAACCTCGAGATCTTCGCCCAGCCGGCAGGCGGCAAGCCGATCGCGCGCTTCTCCGGCGCCCAGAGCTTCGCGGCGCTGAGCGAGATGTCCGCCCGACTCCTGGACCGCCGCGCGCGCGTGAAGACGAGCAACGGCGCCGGCGGCTTCCGCATCGACGGCTACGTCGACGCGACCCAGCTCGGCGCGTTCACCAAGTCTCTGGTGCCGTCGATCCCCGGTCACGTCTGGATCGGGCAGGGGCGCGAGGTGCGCCTGGTCGGGGCCGACGCCGGGGGCGTCAAGATCGAGAAGAAGCTCACCACGCCGATGGGCCAGACGTTCAGCGGTCGCGCGACCTGCGAGGGCCTCACGCTCGATCCGCAGATCCCGCCCGGCGCCGAGGTGCCCGGCAACGCCCGCGGCTACGTCGCGAAGGAGAGCTTCGATCTCTTCCCCGAGCCGAGCAAGGACGCGACCGCGGTGCTGACGCTCTACCCGAGCACGGACGCAGGGATCCTCTTCTGGAGCGAGCGTCGCCAGGGCAACTGGGTGCACCTGCACTACAGCGGCGAGGTCACCATCGAGGGGTGGGCGCGGGCGAAGGACCTCAAGCCGCTGCCGCGCGGCGAGACGATGGACTACGCCGTCGGCGGCATCCGCAAGCGCGACGGCGCGCGTCTCGCGCTGGCGGAGGAGCCGCGCGTCGTCACGGCGCCGAAGGACGTCCCGATCCGCGGCCAGTCGAGCGAGACCGCGCCGGTCCTCGGCGTCATCGAGTCGGGGACGGAGACGTACGTGACGCAGGTGGTCGCGGGCTGGGCGTCCGTCCTGCCAAAGTCGCTCCACGTCGTGCCGCCGGCAGACCAGCACTTCTGGGTGAGCGCCAAGGATCTCGGGCTCTGAGGCGACACGCCGGCGCCGTTCCCTGGGCGCTGCACAGCGCGCGCCAGGGCTGCTAGCGTCCGCCGCCCGTGCTCACCGCCGACGCCGTCCGCTCCGCCCTCCGGCACCCGCTGGTCGAGACCGACTTCCCGTCGCTCGGCCGGCGCTACCAGGGCAAGGTGCGGGACAACTACGTGACCTCGAGCGGCGAGCGCGTGCTCGTCGTGACCGACCGCATCAGCGCGTTCGATCGTGTCCTCGGTACGCTGCCGCTCAAGGGGCAGCTCCTGAACCGCGTCGCGTGCTGGTGGTTCGAGCGCACCCGTCACGTCGCGCCGAACCACCTGGTGCGTGTCCCGGACCCGAACGTCATGGTCGCGCTCGAGTGCGAGCCGCTCCCCGTCGAGATGGTCGTGCGCTCGTACCTCACCGGGACGACGTCGACCAGCATCTGGGTGCACTACTCGGCCGGCGCGAGGGAGTTCTGCGGACACCGCCTGCCGGACGGCCTGCGCAAGCACGAGCGGTTGCCGCGCCCGCTCCTCACGCCGAGCAGCAAGGCGGCGAAGGGCGGTCACGACGTGTCGATGTCACGCGCCGAGATCCTGGCGTCGACCGGACTCTCCATGCAGGACTTCGACGCCGCGGCCGACCTGGCGCTCGCGCTGTTCGCCGAGGGGCAGCGCATCTGCGCGGAGCGTGGGCTCATCCTCGTCGACACGAAGTACGAGTTCGGGCGCGCGCCCGACGGCCGCATCCTGGTCATCGACGAAATCCACACCCCGGACTCGTCGCGCTTCTGGCTGGCGGACGCCTACGACGCGCGGTTCGCCGCCGGCCAGGATCCAGACAGCCTGGACAAGGAGTTCGTCCGACGCTGGCTCGCGGAGCGAGGCTTCACGGGAGACGGCCCGGTGCCGGAGCTCCCCGACGAGCTCCGGGTGGAGGCGACGCTGCGCTACGCCGCCTCGGTAGAGCGGATCATGGGCGAGGGCTTCGAGCCCAACCTGGAGGAGCCGATCGCCCGCCTTGAGAGGAACCTGGGAATCGCATGAAGGCCACCGTGATCGTCCGCTTGAAGCGCGAGGTGCTCGACGTGCAGGGTCGCGCGGTGGAGCGCGCGCTCGGCACGCTCGGGTTCGAGGGCGTGCGCGACGTGCGCATCGGCAAGCTGATCGAGATCGAGCTCGGCGACCAGGCCGCGGGCCCGGAGCTCGAGGAGCGCCTCCGCAGGATGTGCGACGAGCTGCTCGCGAACCCGGTCACCGAGGACTACGAGCTCCGCCTCGGCTGAGGCGGGCGCGCGGCCCGCCCGCGGCTCAGTTCACGATCGTCTCGCAGCCGAGGACGATGTCCATCTTGCCCGGAGTGAACTCGACGGTGTCGCAGCTCGACGGGCAGAGCAGGATCTTCGTCGGGTTGGCCGGGTTGTCGTAGTACCAGCCCGGCCCGCCGGCACACTCGCTCGCGCCGCCGACCTTCTTCACGAGCGACTGCGGGCCGCCTTGCGGGGTGAACGCCAGGTTCACCTTGCCGTAGTCCGGGTTCTGCCCGGCCGGCGGCGGCGGGATGACGTACTGGCAGCCGATCGCGCCGCGGATCTGGTTGAGCGCGTCGAGGAACTCCTGCGCGTTGGAGCCGGTGAGGATCAGCGCCTGCCCCGTGCCGCCCGACTGGGCGATCTGATTGAGCGCCGAGAGCTCGGAGCCGACCCCGATGACGAACGTCTTGAGCGACGGCGTCCCGTTGTACGCGGTCGCGGCCACGGCCGCGACGCCAGCCACCTCGCCCCCGGTGCACGAGGTCGGCAGGCCGTCCGTCGCGAGGACGACGATGGTGATGCGGTCGGGGTGCCCCTCCGCCCACACCTTCGCGTAGTCGAGTGCGCCCTGGAGCGCGGGGAGCGTCGGGGTGCCGCCACCTGGGCTGATGGACGCGAGCGCGCTCTTGAAGGCGCTGGCGTTGCCCGGCAACGTCGCGATCGGGACGATCGGGGTCGTGTAGTCGACCGAGACGCAGGACTCCGTCGCGCCGGTGAGCCCGCCCTCGCAGCCGAAGATGGGGAGGCAGGGGCCGTAGGCGCCGCAGTCGGCCGCCGTCGCGCAGGTGGGCGGGATCGCGGGCGGCGTCGCCGGCGGCGTCGGGAACTTCGCGAGCCCGATCCCGATGTCGTACACGTCGGGCAGATCGACGAACTGCGTGAGCCCGGACGAGACGGCACTCCACTTGCCGCCGTCGCTCATCGACCCCGACTTGTCGAGCATGACGTACATGTCGAGCGGGACGAGCTGGCCATCGTAGGTGTCCGACGCACACCCGCTCGGGAGCACACCCCCGCCGCCGGAGCCGCCACCAGCGCCGTCGCCGAGGCTCCCGCCCGCCGCGGCCACCCCGCCGCCGCCGCCGGACCCCCCGCTGCCGTTCTGGAACGGGGCGCTCCCGGTGTCGTTCGCATCGCTGCAAGCGGCGAACGGGACGGCGACGAGCGTGAGGGCAAGAGCAGAAGATACGAAGCGACGCATGAGGGGCTCCTCCTGAGTGCGGACGGCACGAATAGCACGCACGGTGGCGTCCGGCGCAACGACGAGATCGGCCCGGGGCCGCAGTCTCCCGACCTCGTGCCGCCCAGAGCGGAGGAGTTCGCCCGCGCCGGACGTCACGCGCCGCGTCAAGCTCACGCCGGACGGCTCGCGGGCTCGCGCGGCCCGGCGCCCGCGCCTCCGGGCCCCGGCGGGGGCGCCCTGCGCGCGACGGCGAGGCGCTCCCAGACGCCCACGCGCGCGCGCTCCGACTCCGGCCAGTACCTGGCCGACCAGTCCCGCGCGTCCTCGTCCCGCTCGACGACGAAGCCGCGCTCCGCGAGCAGCGTCGCGAGCGTCGCGGGCGCGATGGCGCCTCGCAGGCGCTCCCCGATCGCCAGCGCCAGCCCGGCGCCGAGGCGCCGAGAGAACGGCGTCCCGTGGGCGAGCGGCAGGTAGGTCGTCAGCAGCAGGCTGCCGGGCGCGGCCAGTTCGGCCACGGCCCCGATCGTGTGCGCGATCGCCTCGTGGGGCAGGTACATCGTGACGCCCTCCCACACCCACACGCTCGGCGCGGTCGTGTCGAGGCCGGCGTCGCGCAGCGCGCGCGCCAGGCTGTCGCGCTCGAAGTCGACCGGCACGTAGCGCACGTGGCGCGCGAGCGTCGCCTCGCGCGCCACGCTCGCGCGCTTGTGCGCCTGCGTCGACGGGTGGTCGACCTCGAACACCACGGTGTCGCGGAGCTCGGGCAGCCGCCAAGCGCGGGCGTCGAGCCCCGCGCCGAGCAGGACGAGCTGCGCCACGCCCGCCGCCGCCTCGCGCCGCAGCGCCTCGTCGATCGCCGCCGTGCGGAGCGGCACGGTCGCCGCGAGACCCCAGGACACCCGCGAGCCGATACGATGGACGACGGACGGCCCCCCGGGCAACGCGACCAGCGCGCGCGCCACCGTGCGGAGCGGCTCGGCGAGGAGGCCCGCCGCGAGCGGATCGTGGACCACGGCGAGCGGCGCGGGCGCCTCGGTGTACACGGCGCGGGCCGCGGCGACGATCTGGGCGGTGAAGCTCGGGCGACCAGGGCGCATGCAGCGGACCTTAGCCCCGCCGGCGGCGGCGCGGGGGGGTAGAGTCGCGCCGTGCCGATCGCCCGCGCGCTGCTCTGGATCGCGAGCGCCGGCGCCCTCGCGCTCCTCGCGCGGACGGTGCTCGGCGCGGCGCCGCCGCCCTGGGTCGCCGCGATCGCGCTGGGCGGCTACCTCACGCTGGCCGCCGTGGGCGCCGTCGTCCCGCAGCTCGAGATGTACGGAGACGTCTTCTGGCGGGGCGAGCCGGGGACTCGCGGCGTGGCGCTCACGTTCGACGACGGCCCCGACCCGGCGACGACGCCGCGCGTGCTCGAGCTCCTCCACGCGCACGGCGCCCGCGCGACGTTCTTCGTGATCGGGCACAAGGTGCGCCTCCACCCGGAGCTGGTTCGCCGGATCGCGGCGGACGGGCACGCGATCGGCGTGCACGGCGACCAGCACGACCGACTCCACACGCTGCGGTCGCCCCGCCGGGTGCTCGAGGACCTCGAGCGCGCGATCGGCGCCGTGGAGGCCGCGACCGGCGCGCGCCCGACGCTCTTCCGCCCCCCGATCGGGCACGTGAGCCCGCGCACGGTCGCCGCGGCGCGCCGGGCCGGGGTCACGATCGTCGCGTGGAGCGTGCGCGCCCGCGACGGCGTCGGCTCGCCGGCGCCCGAGGCCGTCGCCGCGCGGATCGCGCGGGGCCTGCGAGACGGCGCCGTCGTCGCGCTGCACGACGCGAGCGAGCGCGGCGACCGGGAGCCCGCGTCGGTGCGCGCGCTGCCGCAGGTGCTCGACGCGCTCCGCTCCCGCGGCCTCCCGACGGTCACCCTGGACGAGCTCGGCGCCGGTTGAGCGCCGGCCCGCCGCGGGCGGCTCGCGCCCGCGGCTCGCTCAGGGCAGGAGCTCCACCTGATCGGGGAGCCGGCCCTCCACGAGGAGCGCGCTCGGCGCCACGCGCACCGGGAACTCCACGCGTCCGTCGGCGCCCGTCCGCCCGACCCGCGCGGTCGCGCCGAAGCCGACGCGCACCTCGACCTCCGCGGCCGGCGCACGATCGCACGCGAGCGCCGGTTGCGCGAGGCGCCGCTCGCCGCCCCGCGCGCGCTCGACGCTCTCTCCCGCGAAGAGCGGCGGCGCGGCGACGAACCCCGCGCCACCCAGGAACAGGAACGCGAACGCCTGCTCACCGGGCTCGGCGGCGAGCGCGAGCCCGCTCACCAGCGCGAGGGCGGCCCCGGCGACCATCACCGAGTAGTTCGGCGTCCTCACCTCTCGGCGCTCCCACACGTACTTCTCCACCACCTCGGCCGGACACGGCCGGTAGCGCTCGACGAGCACCTCGCCCGGAGGGCCGCTCCGCACCGTGACCACGACGCGCGGCGCGAGGGAGCGCTCGAAGGGCGACCCGCGATCGACCGCGATCCGCCGCGAGGTGGTGACGGGCCTCGTCGTCACGTCCTTGTGGACGCATCCCGTCCCGGCTGGCGCCAGGAGCGCCGCCACCAGCGCGCACGGCCGGGCGACCCGGGCGAGGCTCAAGGCGACGCCCTCCGCACGTGGGCGACGACCTGGCCCTCGATGAGCAGATCGCCCTCCGGCTCGCGGGCGAGCACGCCGGCGAACCGCGCGCGCCCGCGGGCGTCGGTGGTCGTCTCGGCGCTCGCCAGCGACGTGCTCGCCACCCACTCGACCCGAGCGCCGGCCCACGGCGCCGACCCGCACACCGCGAGGCCGGCACCCGTCGGGAGGGCGTGCAGCGTCCGCCGGTGCTCGTCCGGCGGTGGGAAGGCATCGAACGCGAGCGCGGTCACCCCGAGCCCGGTGACGACCAGCCCGGTCAGGATCAGCTCCTCCGCTCCGCTGCAGCTTTGCCCGACGCCCCGACACTCGAACTCGTTCTGCAGGCCGGCGAGCAGCGTGAGCCCGCCGCCGGCCGTGATCACGACCTCCAGGATGGAGAGGAGCTCGCTCCGGCGATGGACCGTGCGCTCGGCGACCAGCACCCGGGTCTCGCGAGCGAACAGGCACATCGTGTCGACCACGGCCGCGACCGTGACGTCGTCGCCGGAGGCTCGCACCCCGACCCGCGCGCGCGCCTCCACCGGCGCCACCCGGCGAGTCACGCTCCGGCGCGCCACCTCGCGCTCGACCGTGGAGGTGTACCTCGGAGAGCAACCCACCGCGAGCAGACCGAGCCACCCTGCAACGAACCTGCGAACCCCTCGGGAACTCACGGTCCCCGAGCCTAGCACCCGCGCTCGCTCGCGCTCGCCCGAGGAAGCGCCCCCCGCTCCCCTCCCTCCCCTACCCTGGGAACCGCGGCAGCTCGACGACGAACCGCGCTCCCGCCTCGTGCTCGGTGTCGAGGCGGATCTTGCCGCCGGCCGCCTCCACCAGCCCCCGGCACACGGCGAGGCCGAGCCCCGTGCCCTTGCCGACCTCCTTGGTGGAGACGAACGGCTCGAACAGCGTGTCTGCCACCTCCGGGGCGACCCCCGGGCCGTCGTCTTCCACCGCGAGCTCCACACCGTCGCCGGCCGGACGAGCCCGCACCGTGACCCGGCCGCCCCGGGCGCCGACGGCGTCGGCGGCGTTCAGCACCAGGTTGAGCAGCACCTGCACGAGCGGCTCGGCGCCGAGCGCGACGGCCGGCAGCCCGGGCGCTACGTCGATCGCGAGGTCGACGTCGCGCATCGCGCGGTGGAGGCCCGCGAGCGCCGCCACGTCGTGGACGGCGACCTCGACGCTGCCCGGCTGCGCGCTCGCCGTCGACGCCGCGCCCGCGCGGGCAAAGGCGAGCAGATCGCTGAGGATCCGGCTGATCCGCTCCGTCTCCCGCTTCATCCGGAGCAAGAAGTCGCGCTGCTCGCCCTCGCTCGAGCCCCCGTCGAGCAGGAGCTCCTGCATCCCGAGGAGCGCCGCGATCGGGTTGCCGATCTCGTGCCCGAGCCCCGCCGCCAGGCGGCCCACCGACGCCAGCCGCTCGGACCGCACGAGGCCCGCCTGCGCCGCCCGCAGCTCGTCGGTCGTGCGCTGGACCTCCGCGATCTGGCGCCGGAGCGCCTCCTCGTTCTCGAGCAGCCGCTCCGTCATCGTGCGCAAGCTGGCGCCGAGCTCGTCGAGCTCGCGGGCGCCCGTCCGCGGGGCGTCATAGGCGCGCGCGCCGCGCGCGACGCGCTCGGCCGCGCGCGCCAGCCGATCGAGCGGCTGGACGATGAGGCGCGTGAGCGCAAAGTACGCGAGCACCAGCAGCGCCAGCGCGAACACGCCGGTGTAGAGCCCCACCAGCCGCACGAGCGGGGTCGCGCGCGCCGCCTGATCGTCCACGCGCACCGCCACCGCGACCACGCCGCGCGGATCGGGGACGCGCACGACCATCGCGCGCCCGGACTCCGCGGGCAGCTCGAGCACGGCCTCGCGCGCGGCGTCGACCGGCTGGGCGAAGGCCGCCACCAGCGCGGCGTCCCCCGAACGGACGAGCGGGGTCCCGGCGCGATCGTAGACCCCGATCGCCGCCACGCCCTCCGCGCCGATCTCCGCCTGGAGCACGTCGAAGAGCGCCTCCGGCGCGCGCTCGCGTCGCGCCTCGGCGACGTGGCCCGCCACGGCGCGACCCAGCGCCAGCGCGCTCGCCTCCCGCGCCTGCTGGAGCGAGAGCTTCGCGTAGGTCGACACGGCGTAGAACAGCGGAACGAACGCCAACGCCATGAGCCCGCCGAGCAGGAGCAGGATCTGCAGGCGCAGGCCGAGCCGGGGGCGGCGCCGCCCGCTCACGGGGAGCCCCCCCGGGCGGAGAGATCCGCCGCGAGCGCGTCAGGAGCGACGTCCGGGTCCATGGCGCGCACGGGCGGAGTCTCCCGCGCAGACGCGCGGCGCAGCAAGGGCCAGCCGGTCCCGCGGCTCGCCGGGATCGGCGGCCCCGGCGCGCGCCGCCCGCCGCCCCGCCGCAAACTGGGCCACTCCGGCCGCCGGCTGGTAGCGGCCCCATCGTGTCCGATCCGTGGGTCGCCGTGTCGCTGCGGATCCAACGCGCGCTCGCGGCCGGGGGCCGCCCGGCGGTCGCCGCCGGCTTCGGTGGCGGGCTGATCCACTGGGCGGCCGCGCGGACTCCCGACGCCGTGGTGTGGGCGGGGCTGACACTCCTCGCGGCGTCGACCGGCGTCGCGGTGTGGCGGCGCCTGCGGCGCCTGGACTCGCAGGCGACGACCCGCCTCGATCTCGACTTGTTCTGGCACCTCGTCGTCGCGGCCTACGCCGGGGTCCTCGCCGCCCCGGGCGGCTGGGGCGGTCCCCTCCACCCCGTGACCTATGGCGTCGTGATGCTGGCCGCGGCGTTCTGCAGGCCGCAGGCCGCGATCGCGACGGTGGCGTTCGCCGTCGCGCTGGACAGCGGGCTCGGGCACGTCCTCGGGCGCTCGGGGGTGGAGATCGCCTCGCACGCCGGGCTGCTCGGGCTGTTCGCCACGCTGAACCTGCTCGTCTTCCGCGCCGAGATCACCCGGATCCGCAAGCTCAGCCGCGCGCGCGTCGAGGCGGAGCTGCAGCGCGTGAAGGAGGCCGCTCGGAGCTATCGGCTCATCGGCGCGCCGCAGTCGGCGGGCCCAGAGTCGCTGCGCGCGCCGCCGCCTCGAGTCGACGAGGAGCGCCTGCTCCAGAGCGGCGTCGAGGAGATCCACCAGGCCGCGGAGCTGGCGCTCGAGCTGCTGCGCCAGGCCCTGCGCCTGCGGACGGCCGCGCTCCTGTGGCTCGACGCCGGCGGCCGCAAGGTGCACGTTCAAGAACTCTCGACAACCGAGGACGCGATCGCGCCGGGGCCGTTCTCGGCTCGCGACGGCATCGTGGCCGCGGCGCTGGCCCGCGGGGAGCCGGTGAGCGTCTTCGGTCGAGGTGTGGCGTCTCACGTACCGTACTACTCGGAGGCGCGCGCCGTCGGGGCGGTGTGCGGCGCGCCGCTCTTGGAGCACGGGCGCGCGCGGGGCGTGCTGGTCGTCGATCGCGAGGCGGCCGATCCGTTCACGGCCGGCGAGGAGGCGCTGCTCGCGGCGACGGCCCGCTTCTTCCTCCGCGCGATCGAGAACGAGCGGGTGTTCGTCCAGCTCGAGCGGGCGAAGAGCGAGCAGGGCAAGCTCTATCGGGCGACGGACGCGCTCGCGTCCGCCACCAGCGAGGCCGAGGTCGTGAAGGTGGGCGTCGGCCAGGCGCGAGAGTTCGCGAGCTTCGACTTCGCCGCGGTCACGCTGTTCGACCGCGCCAGCTCCGAGCACGAGATCGTCGCCGTGAGCGGGGAAGGATCGGGGGAGCTCGTCGGCCAGCGCTTCCGGCACAACCAGGGGCTCGTCGGGATGGCGGTCGCCAACCGTCACCCGCTCCCATACCGGGGGGACTACGACCCGGCGCGGCAGATGGTATTCACGCGGCGGCTCGTGCCGCCCGCCGTGCCGTCCTTGCTGGTGCTCCCGCTCGTCGTGCGCGAGCGGGCGCTCGGGACCCTGGTGCTGGGCTCGGAGCGCAAGGGCACGTTCGGCGAGGCGGTGCGCCCCATCCTCGAGGTGCTGGCGAGCCACGTCGCGGTGTCGCTCGCGAACGCGCGCATGATGGCGCGCCTCGAGGAGCTCGCCACCACCGATGGCCTCACCGGCCTGTACAACAAGCGGACGCTGCTCGAGCTCGGCGATCAGAAGTTGAAGGCCGCGGCGCGCTTCTCGCGGCCGCTGTCCGTGCTCGTGTGCGACATCGATCACTTCAAGAAGGTGAACGACGAGCATGGGCACGACGTGGGCGATCTCGTCATCAAGGGGCTCGGGCAGGTGCTCCAGCGGGTGAAGCGCGACACCGACATCGTGGCCCGCTTCGGCGGCGAGGAGTTCGTCGTCGTGTGCGAGCAGACGGACGCCCGCGGCGCCGAGCTGCTCGCCGAGCGCATCCGGACGGAGCTCGAGTCGACGCGCTTCCACACCGATCAGGGCACGCTCTCGGTGACGTGCTCGGTGGGCGCGGCGGCGTTCCCCGCCGCCGGGCGCGACTGGGAGACGCTCTTCAAGGCGACGGACACCGCGCTCTACGCGAGCAAGCGCGGCGGGCGCAACCGCGTCACCTTGTGGACGCCCAAGCTGGCGTCGACCGCGGCGGCGTGAGGCGGGGGGCGGGGGCGAGCGCGGGGGCGAGCGCGGGGGCGAGCGCGGGAGGGAGCGCGGGGGCGGGCGCGGGCGCGGGGGGCGAGAGCGGGGGGGAGAGCGGGCGCGGGGGGCGAGAGCGAGAGCGAGTGCGGGAGGGAGAGCGGGAGGGAGAGCGAGAGCGAGAGCGAGAGCGAGTGCGAGTGCGAGTGCGAGTGCGAGAGCGAGAGCGAGAGCGAGAGCGAGTGCGAGTGCGGGGGCGAGAGGGAGAGCGAGTGCGAGGGCGAGGGCGAGGGCGAGGGCGGGAGGGAGAGCGAGAGCGGGAGCGAGGGCGAGAGCGATGGGGAGAGCGAGGGGGAGGGCGGGGGCCGGTGAGGGTCGGGCTCTCGGGGTTCGGAGGCTACCG
>JADLEQ010000076.1 GCA_020846005.1 Polyangiaceae bacterium | reverse complement strand
GCGCCTCACGTAGCGGGCTCCCGCGGGCGGCGCCTCCGGGACGAGCGGCCGGGCCATGCTGCCCGAGAGCGTAGCACCCCGGCCCGCGCCGTGACGCGAGGTCGGCAGCGGCGTCGGTCGCCGGCGGTTGCGGGCCGCCGAGTGACGGTTACGCTTCGCGCATGGCGGACGCGATCGGACGGGAGCTCCCACGGAGCCACGAGCGCGGCGGGCGCGGACGGTGTCCTGGCCTGGCGCGGAGTCTCTGCGCCTGGCTCGCGGCGGCCGGGCTCACCGCGGCGTGCGGCGGATCCACGTCGGCGGGGACACGGGCGGAGAGCGACGCGGGCGGCGCCAGTGGCAGCGGCGGCACCGGCGGCACCGGCGGCACCGGCGGCATGGCGGGCGCGAGCGGCGGCGGCGCGGGCGGCGCGAGCGGCCTGGCGGGCGCGAGCGGCGGCGGCGCGGGCGGCGCGGGCGGCGCGAGCGGCGCGAGCGGCGCGAGCGGCGCGAGCGGCGGCGCGCCGGTCGACTGCGCCGGTCGGTCGTACTGCGACTGCCGTGACGAGGCAGCGTGTCGGGTGCTCGCGGAGGACTGCTTCTGCCCGTGCGGGCTGGAGCCCTGCGAGCCCACCTGCTCCTGCGCGTGCGGCGGCGGCCAGTACCTCGGGTGCGGACCGGCGGATCTGCTCGACGGTGGCACCCTCTTCGGTCTGTGGCTCGTCGGCTGGAGCGGCGGGCTCAACCACTACTCGTGGATCCGCCTCGACCCGGACCGGGTCGCCCGTGTCAACGATGGCGCGGCGATCACGGCGAACGCCCCCTTCTGGCCGTGTGTCGGGCAGGGAGAGTGGGCGTTCTCCGCGCAGCCGGACAGCGTGGTCGTCGAGCTCCCCGGCGCGTGCAACGCGGACGCGGGCGTCCAGCGCATCCACTTCGTGAGGTTCCGCGGCAAGCCGGCGTTTCCCCCCGGGTGCCTGCTCGAGGCCGAGATCGAGATCGAGGGCGCCGCCGGCCCGCTCACCGCGTGCAAGCTGGCGTCGAGCGCGTGCGACGCCGCGCTCACGACGTGCTCGGATCCGCTCGCGCCGTGAGCGCAGTCACGGGTGGGCGCGGGCGCGCCGCGCGCGAGGTCGGGCTCAGCGGCCCCCCTCCCGGGGCACGGTGACGAGCTCGGTGCCGCTGTCCACGATGAGGTAGATGCCGCCACCGATCAGCAGGGGCGACACCGCGAGGGTGACCACGCCGCCCGTGCAGGTGCCGTCCCCCCCGCGGTCCGCGGCGCAGCCGAAGAACGTGAGCCCGGCGCCGGCCATCATCGCGAGACCCCCCAAGGCGGTACCCGTGATCCCCAGCGCGAGCTTGCCTCCCTCGCTGGGGGTCGGGCGGACATCCACGGCGCCGCCTGCGGCGACGGGCTCGAGGTCCGGCACCTCGAGCCGCATCGTGCCCGCAGGACCGGGCACGCGGTAGTGCAGGGGCCACACCGGATCGACCCAGGCCTCGCAGGGCGCGACGCAGAGGCGCCGGTCGCCGGAGTAGACCTCACCCGGCCGCTCGAGATCGAACGACTGGAACCGCGCGTGCACCGTCCCAGGGGGGCCCTGGGGGGCCTCGGTACCCGGGAGCGGCCGGAGGAAGAGCTGGACGGGCGACGCGCAGTCGGGCGCGGGCGCCGCCTCGGAGGCCGCTCCGCACGCCTCGGCGGAGCCGGCCCTCCGGAGCGCGGTCGCCGTCGCGCTCGGGGCGACACCGACGACGCCTCCGGCCGCGGCGGCCGCCCGGGCACCCGATCCGGCGTGCAGCTCGTGCGCGCCGACCGCGACCCCCGCCACGACGTGCGTCGCCCGCTGGCACTCCGGGCGGGCCGCGAGCCCCGAGAGCCCCTCGTCGGCGAGCTCCCACTGGCCGGCGACCACCGTCCGCACGGCGAGACGAGCGCTCTTCTCCAGCTCCGCCTCCAGCGCCACCGCTCCGAGCGGGAGCTTGGCGTAGAGCTCGTCCGCGCTCGTGACCTCGAAGACATCCGTGGAGAGCGTCGTCCGCCGCCAGCGGTAGCCGCCCTGCGCGCGGCACTCGGCGAGGACGCGCAGCGCGCAGCCGGAGTACTCGACGACGATCGGCCCGGCGGCGAGGCTCGCCTCGAGCCGCGCCTTCTCCGAGGCGTCCCACTCCGTCACCAGCGGGTTCGCGCGCCCGCCCGCCACCTTGCAGCGCGCGCCTTCGATCGTCGCCTCGGGGAGGGTCCGCGCCGGGAGCGCCTCACCCGAGCAGGCGGCGACCATCGCCGAGAACAGCAGGGTCGCTCGGGAGGCCCGCATCCGAGCAGCATACACGCCCTCCCATCTGGAGCGCGGCCGCGAACGCGGGCGCGCCGGGGGTCCTCGGCCTCCCGCCCCCGCTCGACCCGGCGGCCCGACGCCTGGGGCTGGCGCGCCGGACGAGGGCGAGCGATCCTTCGTGGCATGGCACGGTATCGGAACGGCTGGGCACGGGGACGGCGCTCCGCTCCGCTCGCGACGACGCTCGCGATCGCGTGGGGGGTGACGCCCTGGCTCGCGGGGTGCAGCGAGGCGTTCGACGCGACGGGCGGCGCGCGAGACGCGGGATCGGACGCGGGCGCGGGCGCGAGCGGCGCGGCAGGCGCGAGCGGCGCGGCGGGCGCGGCGGGCGCGAGCGGCGGCGTCGGCGGCTCGGGCAGCGGTGGCGAGAGCGGGTCGAGCGGCGCGAGCGGCTCGGGCGGGATGAGCGGGGACGCCGGCGCGTGTGACCCCACCGCCGTGCCGCCGGCCGCGTGGTACGTCGCGCCGTCGGGATCGGACTCGCTAGGCGACGGCAGCCGCGTCCTCCCCTTCCGGACGATCGAGCGAGCGCTCACCGCCATCACGGCGTCCGGCTCGCGACCGATCGTCCTCGCGGAGGGGATCTACCCGGAGGCGGTCGAGCTCGGGCCGGAGCACGCGGGCGTGCGGATCCAGGGAGGCTTCCTGAAGTCGGACACCACCTGGACGCGCGACTGCGACGGCGAGGTCCGCGGGCGGACGGTGATCGCCTCCCCGACGTGCACGGGGATCGCGATCTCGGGCACGAGCGGCGCGGTCCTGCGCGACCTCACCGTGCGGACGCGGGCCGCGGGCGAGGCGGGGGTCGGCGCCGCCGGCGAGTCGTGCTACGGGGTATGGGTACGTGGGGCGGGCGCCGACGCGGAGCTCGCCAACGTCGCCGTGGTCGCGGGAGCGGGCGGCCCCGGCGGGGTCGGCGCCGAGGCGCCGCCGCCTTCCCAGAGCTGCAGCGACCGCGTGAATGGGTGCGCGGACGGCTCGGCGGGCGCCACGGGGCCGTCGGCGCCCGTCGCGACGGCCGGCGCGTTCTCGGCGGCGGGGTGGGCGGCGGGGGACGGCGCGCCGGGCGTGCCCGGCGCGTGGGGACGCGCGGGCGCGAAGGGCGGCGCGGGGGACAGCGGCAACTGTTTCCCTGGCGGCTGCACCTGCCCGTCGCCCGACTGCAGCACCGACGGTCAGGAGCTGCCCACCTCGGCGGGGCCCGGGGCGTGCGGCTGCCCGGGCGCGCCGGGGCCGGGTGGCGCGGCAGGCCATGGCGGCGGCGCTTCGGTCGGCCTCTTCGTGAGTGGGTCGGGCGTGAGCGTCCGCGTCGTCGGGGGCGCGATCACCGCGGCGAACGGCGGCGGGGGCGCCGAGGGGAGCCCCGGCGGCGACGGCGAGGCTGGGGGGGAAGGGCTCCACGGCTCCAACGCGTGGTGCAACGGGATGTGCGTGAAGCAGGGGCCGAACTGCCTGTACGACGGCTGCTCCCAGGGGGGGTACGAGCTGCAGGGCGGCACCCCGGGCGGGCCCGGCGGCGCGGGCGGCGACGGCGGCGACGGCACGGGCGGCGCCGGCGGGCCGAGCCACGCCGTCGTCGTCCTCAGTGGGGCCACGGTCACGCTCACGGGGACGGACCTCGCCCACGCGGACGGCGGCGCCGGCGCGAGCGACGCCCCGGCCGGGAGCGCGAGCGACGAGCTCCGCCTCTAGCCGCGGGCACGGTGCTGGCTCCCACCCGTGACCACCCCGCTCCACGCCGCACTCGCACGCCTCGTGACCACGAGCGGTCCGGCGGCGGCGCTGCCGCTCTTGCAGCAGACGGAGCGACTCGAGCCGAGCCTGATGCAGGCGCAGCAATTGGCTCGCGCGAGGGAGCTGTGGGACCACTCGCGACGCACCGCGCCCTACTACGCGGGGCTCCCGGCTCCGCGGGAGCGCGCGGTGACGCTCGAGGAGTGGCGCGCGCTCCCCATCCTCGGCCGCAGGGAGGTGCTCGACGAGCGTGAGCGTCTGCGGTCGAGCGCTCCACCGCCGGGGCATGGCCCGGCGCGGGAGGCGCGAAGCTCGGGGTCCACGGGCAGACCGGTGAGCGTCACCGTGGACCGCGTCGCCGCAGCGCTGAGTCACGCGCTCGCGTTGAGGAGCCACTTCTGGCATCGGCGGGACCTCACGCTGAAGGGCGCGGGCATCCGCGCGCTGCCGTCCGGAGCACAGGCACCGATGGGCCTCAGCGCTCAGCGGTGGGCGGCACATCGTGACGCGGGACCTCTCGTCCTCCTCGACGTCCACACGACGCTGGACGCCCAGCTGGACTGGCTCCTGCGCGAGGACCCGGGCTACCTAGCGACCTACCCATCCAACGCCGCGGGGCTGGTGGCGCGCGCCGAAGCGCGGGGCTTGCGCCTGCCGTCCCTGCGCGAGCTCGGCACGTTCGGCGAGGTCGTTCCGGACGGGCTACCCGAGCGCTGCCGGCGGGTGCTCGGCGTGCCGCTCATCGACAGCTACTCGGCGGTAGAGCTGGGGCACATCGCCCTGCGGTGCCCGGAGGGTGCGGGGTACCATGTCCAGTCCGAGAACGTGCTCGTCGAGATCCTCCGCGACGACCACGGAGCGTGCGATCCGGGGGAGACGGGACGCGTGGTCGTCACGGCGTTGCATTCGTTCGTCATGCCGCTGATCCGCTACGATCTGGGCGATCTGGCGACCGTGGGAGAGCCCTGCGCGTGCGGCCGGGGACTCGGGACGCTCACGCGCGTGGCCGGGCGCTCCCGGAACCTGCTCCGGTTGCCCGACGGCCAGTGGCTGTGGCCTCGCTACGGGTCGAACGTGCTCGGGTTGCGGTTCCCGCTGCTGCAGTTCCGTCTGCGCCAGGTCGGAAGGGTCGATCTGGTGCTCGACTACGTCCCGGCGCGCCCGCTCGGCGGGGAAGACCGCGCGGCGCTCGCCGCGTTCGTGCTCGAGCACCTCGGGGAGCCCTTCCGCCTCACGCTCGAGGAGCTGGCCGAGGTACCGCGCGAGGCTTCCGGGAAGTTCGAGGACTTCGTTTGTGAGCTGGGCGATCCGCGCGCTGACGGCGATCCGACCCCCGCGCAGCTCGCCGAATGAGCCACGCCCCGGCTCGTCCGCCGCCGCGCGCGGCGTGGTGGGAGGTTGCGCGCGGCTCAGTCGTCGCACGGATCCGTCTCGGCACGACACGCCCCGACGTACCCAGCCGATCCGTCGCCGAGCTCGAGACGAGGCAAGTCGAAGCGGGCTCCGACGGCGTCGGTCGCATGCCAACGGACCACGTGGCGCACGCCGCACGGGTCGGCGACCTCGAACGAGCAGAGTCCGGTCTCGTCGAGTTTGCCGGCGCCGCGGGGCGGGTCGAGCGCGACCAGGGCCACCCCTCCGAACCGGCGGATCACTGCTCGCAGTGGATCTCGAGCAGGGGCCCAGCGTCGCTCGGCGACGGGATGTACCCCGTGTAGAAGCTGCTCGACGCGCCGCATTCGTCGATCACGTCGAGGACCAGCCCAGACACGGCGACGACCCCCGGAGGCAGCTCGGCGGAGAGATCGAGCGTCAACGTGGCCTCCGCCACGACGAACGGGAACGGCCCCGTCAGGTAGCCGCCGGCGACCCCGCCCGCGTCCGCGTCGAAGTACTCGTAGCTCATCCCCGAGAGCGCCGCGCTCCCTACCGCCGCGCCGGCGCCTGGACCGAGCTCCAGCGTCAGGACGCGGTTGACGGGATCGAAGTGGCTGGCCGCCAGGTCGAGCGAATCGCAGGCGATCTGCGCGCCCGGACAGTCCACGCACTGGCGTGTCGCCCAGTCGTGCCACTGCCCGGGCCCTGCGTCTTGCCCCGCGTCAGCGGACGCGGCGTCCGCCCCCGCGTCCGCCGGGGGGGTCGCCGTCTGGCAGGCGAACCAGCCGCTGGCGTCCGCCTCCGCCTCCGCCTCGGCGTCGACCCCCGCCTCCGCCTCGGGCGACGCGTCGGCGCTCGCGTCGGCGCCGCCGCTGCCGCTCGCGCCGCTCGCGCCGCTCGTGCCGCTCGTGCCGCTCGCGCCGCCGCTGCCGCTCGTGCCGCCGCTGCCGCTCGCGCCGCCGCTGCCGCTCGCGCCGCCGCTGCCGCT
>JADLEQ010000075.1 GCA_020846005.1 Polyangiaceae bacterium | reverse complement strand
CCCGCCCCCGCGCATGCTTCCAAGAGCATAGCGGAGAAGGGAAGGCCGCCGATGAGGGGACGCACGACGCACGACGCACGACGCACGACGCACGACGCACGACGCACGACGCACGACGCACGACGCACGACGCACGACGCACGACGCACGCTCACGTGGTTGATGATCCTCGCGTGCAGCCTCCTGGGCGGCTGTGACGCCTGCACGCCGCTGACGGACTTCGACGTGGACGGGCTCAGCTACCGCGACGAGGTGGGGATCTACGGGACGAGCCCGTTCGTGCCCGACACGGACGGCGACGGCCTGCTCGACGGCGAAGAGGTCGACTACTGGGCGGCACGCACCGACGGCATCGCCTGGGACAGCGACCTCGACACGGTGCACAGCGGCGAGCGCAGCACCGGCGACGGCCTCGTGAACCTGCTCGATCCCGACAGCGACAACGACGGCCTGCTCGACGGCGACGAGGCGCGCGGGTGGACGATCTCGCTCGAGGGCGTGCCACGGCAGGTCACCGCAGATCCGGCCTCCCCGGACACCGACGGCGACGGCGCGCCCGACGCGATGGAGCGGCTGGGGTGGACGATGCGGGTGCTCGGCGTGGAGCGACTCGTCCAGGGCGATCCGCGCGTGGCGGACACGGACGGCGACACGCTGACGGACTGGCGCGAGCGGGTGATGGGCTCGGATCCGGCGCGACCTCGGTCCTTCGCAGCGCACTACACGGACGCGTCCCGCGCGGATCACATCCACGCGATGGACGTGGCGACGGGGATCGAGTGCCCGGCGATCCTGCTCGGCGCCGAGGAGGCGACGCGCGTCACCTCGGTGCGGGAGCGGTTCGCGGACGGCGGCGTGACGTTCAGCTACGAGTTCCACTTCTTCCAGCCAGACGCCAACGGCGAGCCGATCACGGTGGAGCTGGCCTCGGTGGACGATAGCGACCAGCTGGACCCAACCAACTCCTTCAGCCAGGTCACCCTCACCCGGCATCCCGTGAAAGGGCAGGCCGCGCAGCAGGGCGACCCGGACTACCTCGAGACGAACCTGATCGGAGGCGCGGGCAGCATCCCGGCGCAGCCGCAGGCGTCGGTGCGGGGCTGGTACATGGTGCAGCTCCTCTACCACGTCGAGACGGGCGGGCGCGCGATCCGGTTCCGCGTCACCGACGCCGGCGGGAAACGCCTCCCCATCTACTGGATCGACGACCCGCCGCTGACCCTGGTGGACATCGCGCTGGAGGTGGAGGTCGCCGCGCCGGGGAGCTTCGCCTACTACAAGGGGGGCGCGTACCGGAACGCGGAGCGCGGCGAGTACTCGTACGTGACCGGCGTCACGCTGGACGGCAACCTCCTCTACGAGCGGGCGTTCGACCAGGGGAAGTTCAGCTTCCCGCTCGGCTACCTGAGCGGCGGGACGCACGTGCTGATGGCGAGGTGGGAGTCGAGCGGAGGCTACCCGACGAAGCTCTGGGAGAGCGTGTGCGAGCACAGCTTCGACCCGAGCGACACGAAGAAGAGCTGGGATCCGGTGCAGATGCTCTACCTGGGCAACCTGCACACGCGCGACTACGACGCGTGGAGCGAGGGCGTGGCGTTCACGCAGCGCAACGGCGAGCCGGGCGACCGCCCGGCGCCGGTGCGCCGGGGCGGGACGTTCAGCGTGGCGCTCGAGGGCGCGAGCCTCGGGACGGGGGACGGCGACGTGAAGGTCTTCACGCTGGCGACGGGTGCGGAGGTGACGTGGCCGGCGTTCCGCGCCAAGGTCGCGGACTACACCGGCGGGTATCACGTGGCGGGAGCGTTCGAGGCGCGACAGCGCGAGCACTGGACGGTCACGGTGCCCGAGGACGCTCCCGTCGGGCGGTACGTCCTGCGCGGGTACGACGCGAGCGGCCAACAGCTCACCTGGCCGGGCAACCCGGCGGGCGACATCCTCTTCTACGTCCTCTACGATCCCTACCCGCTGGTCGACGGCGTGAGCTTCACGAAGCAGGAGCTTGAGACGTGGGCGTACGACGAAGACGAGGACGGCAAGCAGTGGGACGGGTATGGAAACGACGCCGACCATGAGCGGGATGATGACGCGGCGTTTCAACGACCACCCGCCGGCCAGAACTACGCTACTCACCGGTACCGCCTCCACGCGATCCGGCGTGACCCGTCCCGGGCGTCGCCGACGTCGGTCCTGGATCTGGCGATCGCGGCGGTGGACGGCACGCAGGACGAGATGGACGCGATGCTGAGGCTACACCGCCTCACGAACCAACGGATCAGGTGGGAAAGCTGGGATGGCGCTCTGGATGCCGAGAACGCGCTCGTTCACAGCCCCGTTCCTTTCACGCCCGACGAAGCGGCGACCTACGCCGTCTCCGGGTCGTTCCCCGCGAGCCGGCAGTTCGTGGGGCAGTGCCAGGACTTCGCCAACTCTCTGACGGCGCTCGCCCGCAGCATCGGTATCCCGGCGCGTCCTGCGAGCGCCGTGCAGGGGCCTGGCGAGTGCCTGCCGCAATGCGGCCTCTTTGGGTGGAACTACCACGTGTTCACGGAGGTCTTCCTCGGCGCCTCACACCTGCCCCGCCAGGGCGGCACGCGGGGTCCTTCCGACCCGGCGCCTAGCGATGACGACCCTTGGGTGCTGTTCGACGCCAACGACGCGGTAGCAGGTGGGGGGACGGGCTTCGGCATCCAATGCCGGAAACCGTGGGGCGTCTCCGCGGACGGGATCGACACTCGCGCCGACTACTACCGAACATCGAGGGAGACTTGCTACGCGGAGCACGTCACGATGCCCGGCCCTGTCCTCGCGGAACCGGCGGCTATCACGATCTCGGGCCTCGACTGGGACCCCGCGGTCCCCTACGGACAGTTGGCGAGTCGCACGAGCGTTGCCGAGCGTTACCGGCCGGCCGTCCCGGTCGAGTACTGGATCACCACGTCCGGCGTTGGAGGCGACATGGGGTGGGGCGACAAGGACTTCTTCAAGATCGACGCCGGCGCCGGGGGCGCGACGGTCGAGGCCGTCGCCTTGGGTGCCGACCTGGACGTCCGGCTTTGCTCGTATCCGGACGACGGCGACCCGTCGGTCCCCGACATCGTGGATCAGTGCGCGAGCCCGGGACCCGTTGTCACGCTCGGGCCGGGCGTCCACGGCATCGTCGTGTTCTCCGGGCTGCCGGCCGGAGACGACCGCCACGGCAACTACGTCCGCTACGAGCTTCGCGTCCAGTAGGAGCGGGCCGCGATGGCTGTGGTGCGACGTGGGACTGCTGTCGCCCTGAGGGGCGTAGGTTGGCTTTCGCTGGCGAGTGTGGCCTGCGGATGCGCTCAGGCAGAGAATCTCGACACGAGACCCGGGCCGCCGTTTGCGGCGGCGCTCTCTGTCGAGCCGGCGAGCCGCTGGGAGCATCGCGAGGGTGGACCACGGGTCGGGTGGAGTGGCTCCGGACAGGGCCTCGCGATGGCGTACGACGAGGGGCGCGCGCGGGTGGTGCTGAGGGAGCGGTGCGGGAGCCTCTGGGACTGGAACGGCGCGCGCTGGGCGCTGCTCGCGCGGAGTGGCCCGCTGGGGGGCAGCATCGACATGGTGTTCGACTCGGCCCGCCGGAGGCTGGTGCTCTTCGGTGGTAGCGACCAGGCGGGCGTCCTCACGGGGGACACGTGGGAGTGGGATGGCGCGCGGTGGTGGCGGCTGGAGGTCCCGGGGCCGTCGGCCCGTCTGGCCTACGGGATGGCGTATGACCGGGCTCGAGAGCGCACGGTGATCTTCGGCGGCCTCGAGCCAGGCGCCGTCTTCCCGAGCGCCGAGACGTGGGAGTGGGACGGCGTCCGGTGGGAACGAGGCACGGATGGCCCCGACCCTGCGATCAGGCAGCCCCTGCATCAGATGGCATACGACGAGGCCCGAGCGGTCACTGTGCTGTTCGGGGGGTGGTACGCGCTTCAGGACACGTGGACGTGGGACGGCGCAGCTTGGCTGCAGGCGGCCACCTCCGGGCACTACAACAGCTTCTTCGATGGGGCGATGGTCTACGACCGGGCCCGAGAGCGCATCGTCATGTTCGGAGGCAACGACAACGGGCCGATCGACCGCACCACCTGGGAGTGGGATGGCACGAGCTGGTCCGGACGCCTCATCGACGGGCCCGCGGCGCGCGAGAGGCACGTGATGGCGTACGATTCGGCCCGGCAACGCACCGTAGTGGCGGGCGGCGATCCCAACAGCAGTTACCCCGGCCAGCACCCACTCTGGGAGTTCGACGGCACGACCTGGACGCCCATCGAGCTGCCGCGGCCGGCGGCGCTCGCCCTCGTGCACGACACGGGCCGCGCGGCGTGCGTCGCCTTCGGCGGGACTCGACCCGTGGAGGAGGATGTCGGCGTCCCGGGGTGGCCCACATACACCCTCGTCGATCGCCCCGTCGCCGAGACCTGGCAGTGGGACGGCGCGGCGTGGACCGAGCTCGCGCTCGCTCCTCCCCCCGCGCGCACGGGCCACGCGATGGCGCACGACGCGGCCCGGGGGCGCGTCGTGCTCTTCGGCGGCTCGGGGGAGCAGGACGCGCTGCTCGGTGACACCTGGGAGCTCGACGCCGTGGAGTGGACGGACCGGGTCGTGGCGGGCCCCACGGCTCGCGCGGGCCACGCGATGGCGTACGACGCGGCGCGCGGCGTGACGCTCCTCTTCGGCGGCGAGGACGCCGCCGGCCTGCGCGGAGACACCTGGCAGTGGGACGGCGCGAACTGGGCGGAGGCCCCGGGGAGCGGGCCTCCGGCGCGTCGCGGCCACGGGCTGGCGTACGATCCCGCGCGTGACCGGGCGGTGCTCTTCGGCGGTGACTCGACGACCGAGACGTGGGAGTGGGACGGCACGGCCTGGAGCCTCGCCGCGACCTCCGGGCCGGGCCCGCTCACGCAGGCGGCGCTCGCGTACGACGCCGCTCGAGGGCGCGTGCTGCTGGCCGGAGGCGTCCCGGCCGGCGCATGCGTGCGGGACGTCTGGGAGTGGGACGGCACCAGCTGGACGGCCGTGGCGGCGGACGGGCCGTTCGCGGAGGGACCGAGCGCCCTCGCCTACGATCCCGCGCGCCAGCGCATGGTGCTCGTGAACGACACGATGACGTGGGAGCACTTCTGGCTGGGCGGGCCGTGCGCGCTCGCCTCCGACTGCCCGAGCGGCTTCTGCGCCGACGGCGTGTGCTGCGACGAGCTCTGCGGCGGCAGCGACCCGAGCGACTGCGTCGCTTGCAGCGTGGCCGCCGGAGGAGCGCAGGACGGCGTCTGCAGCCCCGCGACCACCTGCGCCGACGCCGGCGGCGACGCGACCCCCGACGCGGTCCCGCCCGACAGCGCGACGGACGCCGACGCCGACACTTCCGGCGACGGCGCCGAGTTTGACGCCACGGGCACCGACGCGCAGGCGACCGACGCCACCACCGAGGCAGCGAGCGACTCGCCCTCGGGCGGCGCGAGCGGCGACGCCGCCACGGACGCGTCGAGCGGCGGCGCGGCCGCCGCCGCCGGCACGGGCGGCGCCGCGGGGACGGGCGCCACCGCTGGAACGGCGGGGACCGGCGGCGCGTCGAGCGGCGGCCGCGACGCCGGCACGGACCCGACCGCGCGGGTCGCGTCCGGCGGCGGCTGCGGCTGCACCGCTCCGGCGCCAGGGGCGCAGTGGCGTCTCGGATGGATCGCGGGCGCGCTCGGCGTGCTGGCGTCCCGGCGCAGAGCGCCCACGAGGCCGGCCTCGACTCGAGACGCGAGCTGACGTCCTCGCTCGCTCGCGCCCCCGCCCCCGCGCCCTGAGCCCGCCCCGCCCTCGCCCCCGCCCTATCCCCGAATACCCTACCCTCCGCCGCCGACGTGCACCAGCGCCTCCAGCGCCGCGTCCGCCGCCCGCGTGAACTCGAGGAACCCCTCGTACTCCCCCGGCTGGATCCGCCCTGCCGCCAGCCGCACGCTGCGGTCGAGCACGAGCCGGCCGCCCTCGAGCCGGTCCGCGACCACGACCTTCATCCCGCCGTGGGCGAGCTCGCGGCGCGCGGCGACCCGCGCCCGGGCGCCGGGCGGCAGCGTCACGCGCACGACGACGCGCTGCTCGGTCGAGTCGGTGAGGAGGAGGGGCGTCTGCCGCTCGGGGAGCGTCGCGAGCTGCGAGAGCCGCGGCACGAACGGCGGTGCGAAGACGAGGCCGCCGCCCTCGGGACGCGCGAACGACGCCACCTCCGCGTACATCCGGATGACGAGCGGCCGGTCGAGATCGTCGAGGTGCAGGATCTCGTGGCGGGTGAGGCGCGCGCCACGGAGCGATCGGCCGAGCAGGCGGCTCTCCAGCACGTCGCCGACCTGACCCTCGGGGAGCTGAGACAAGCCATTGCGGAGCCCCATGGCGAGCTTGCCGGAGAAGGACTGCGTGAGCACGACTCGCGCGGCGCCCTCGGCGGAGAGCGTCACGTCGACGTCGTACTCGAGGGCGTCGGGGATGCCGCCCGCGGGCACCTCCAGCGGGACCGCCACGCCGTCGCGCAGCGCGAACCCGGGGGCGCCGCGCACCTCCGCCGGCACCCAGCCGAACGCCGCGAATTTGTCGCCGACCGTCAGGAAGATCGGCCCGCGCTCGCCCCGCAGGCGGAAGAGCGCCTCGCCGTACTGCGTCGCGCGAGAGAGCTCGCCGACCGGCGGCGCGACCAGCCGATTGCGCGCGACCACCCAGTCGACCTCGAGACCCAGGGCCGAACAGAGCGTGCGGAACCCCCGCGCGCGCTTGCCGCTCTTGCCGATCACGACCCGCCGCCCGTCCTCCTCGTCGCCCTCCTCCACGTTGTCGAGGATCCAGCGGTAGAGGAGGCGGGCGCGCGCGGAGGCGCTCTTGCCCGGCGCCGCGATCCGCGCCGCGACGCGCCGGATGCGCGGATCGACTGGCGTGAGATCGACCGCCGCCTCGGCGAGCACGCGCAGGCGGTTCTCGAGGCGGACGCCCCAGCCGAGCCGCACGCTCGGCAAGAACTCCGAGGCGGGCGCGCTGCCCGGCTCCGACGGCGCGGCGGGGCTGGCGTCGACTCGCCAGCGGCGCACGACGATCTCGCCCTTCTCCTCCACCGAGGGCGCCGGCACCGCCCCGCGCGTCTCGATCTCGAGCGGGCGGCTCCGCGGCGAGACGACGACCAGCTCGCTGCGGGCGTACGCGACGTTCTCTTCACGGAAGTACCACCACGGCCCGAGGTACGCGAGGCCGCCCTGGGAATCCCCCGAGAAGCTCACGACGCGCTCCGTCTCGATGTAGTCGCCCACCTCCAGGTGAGGGAGCGTGACGGTCGGCTTCCCCGCCACGTACTCCGGCTCGAGGACGCGTCCGTCCTTCTTGATGACACGCAGCGCGAACACGTGCCCCTCGAGGCGCGGATGCTCCGCGTACTTGCCGACCGCCTCGGCGCTCTGGATGCGCAGGATCTCGTGCTCCAGCATCCGGCTCGAGCCGTCGGCGCGGACCCACACCGCGGCGTAGTCGAGCACCCGCGCGGCCGTCCCGGGCATGTGCAGCCCGCTCGCCTCGTGGGCGCGGATCACCTCGCGCGCCGGCAAGCGGTACGGCTCGAGCTCGTTCATCCCCTCGACGAGGTCGAGCGCCTCCTCGAGATCGCTCGTCGGCGCGCCGGCCTCCAGCGACAGCGCGACCGCGCGGCGGATCGCGCCGCGATCTCCGCCCGCGTGGCGCAGATCGGCGAGCGCCAGGCGCGCGCGGGCGTTCCGGGGCTCCCGCTCCAGCAGCCGCTCCAGGCGCTTGGCGATGCCGTCGCTGCGCCCGGCCTGCTCGAGGAGCTGCTCCAGGCGCTCGAACGCCGCCTCGCGCTCCGGGCGCCGCGCCGCGAGGCGTCGCAGCTCCGTGATGGCCGCCTCCCAGTCGGCGCGCGCGATCGCGCGGTCGACGAGGATCTCGGAGTCGGGGTCGAGCGCGAGGATGCGGGCGACCAGCTCGTCGGCGCGCGTCGCCTCGCCGCGCGCGTCGAGCAGCTCCACCGCGGCGTGGAGCGCCTCCAGGTGCTCGGGGAAGCGATCGATCAGCGCCAGGGTCGTCTCGGCGTGCTCCGCCGTCCAGCCGAGCTCACCCTCCAGGCGAGCCAGCGTCGCGAGGAACGCCGGCACCTTGGGGAACCTCCCCGCGAGGGCCCGCACCGCGCGGACGCCCTCGGGCAGGCCGCTCTTCTCGGCCTCGAAGAGCGCCAGCGCCAGGTGCGAGCCGGGGAGGTGGTCGTCCTTCGCGATCGCGCGGCGCTGCAGCTCGCTCGCCAGGTCGCGCGCCTGCCCGGACTCGAAGATCGGATCGCGTTGGACGATGGCCGACGCGAGCTCGAGCGTGGTGCCGGCCGCACGGGTCGGGTCCTTCACCAGCGGCTCGAGCAGCACCGAGGCGACGTCGGAGGCGCCGTCCCCTTGCGCGAGGCGCGCAGCGGCCCAGCGGAGCACGTCGTCGCCCGGGTCGCGCACCTGGCCGCCGTGCACCCAGCGCGAGAGGACGTCGGGCGGGCTCGTCACCTCGGGCGCCTCGAGCGCGTAGCCGCCCGCCGGATCGCTCGACGCCACCACGCGCGCCGGTCGGCCGTCGGCCTCCAACACCCGCAACGACGCGCGCGCGTCGCCTAGCCGGGCGAGGACGCGGTGCCGCCCCGGGGCGAGCCAGACGCGCACGCCGACCGCGACGTCCGAGCCGAAACGACGCGGATCGCGGTCCAGGACCAGGTGATCGTCGACCAGCACCCCGAGCGCGCCCGGCGCGACCAGCACGAGCTCCCGCCGCTCGGGGAGCTCGAGGTAGGTCTCCGCGTAGTATACCCCGGACTCCCACGCGGCGGCCGGCCGGAAGATGCAGCCCGCGCGGCGGGTGCCGAGGACGCGCGGCGCCTGCCCGCGCATCGGATCGCGGGGGAAGAGGTGGGGCCAGGGGCCCGGCGCCTCTGCCGGGAAGCTCCGGACGGCGTCCGCCGCGACGCCGCGGCCGAACGGCCCGGCGATCCGGAGCGCGTCGACGCACCCGTAGTCGCGCGCCGCCTCGTCGATCGCGCCCGCCCGCGCGTCGCGGTGTGCGCGTCGGGCGGCCCAGTCGACCAGCACAGCGCGCGCGCGCCAGCCGAGGTTCCCCGGCTCGCGGCGCGCCTCGTCGACCCAGCTCCGCCAGCGGTCCCAGAGCCCGGGGGCGTCGTGCTCGCGGCCGACTCCCTCGCGCACGGCGAGCCACGCGAACAGAGGCGCGTCGGGGGACGCCGAGCGGCGCGCGGCCCGAGCCGCCTCGAGGAAGTGATCGGGCGCCGTGTCGAGGCGACCGTGGCTCACGTCGTCGTGGGCCCGCGCCAGCGCCGCGAGCACGCCGCCCCCTCCGAGCGAGTCGAGTCGGGCGCGGGCGCGGCCGGCCTCCTTCGCATCCCCCCCGGGGGAAACCAGCTCGCCGAGCAACCATCGGCCGGCCAGCTCGGCGTCCTTCGTCGCTGCCCCGTCGCGGCGGAGCTCGGCGATCGCGGGGCCCGGCGCCCGGGCGTCCGTGGCGCCGCAGCCGGCGCCGAGCGCCCCCGCGATGAGCAACGTCGCGAGCGCGCGCGTCGCGCCGAGGGCGCGTCGACCCGAGGCGCTCACGGCTGCACCACCAGACGTGTCGTCATCGCGCGATCCACCTCCTCGCAGAAGCGCCGGAACGCCGCGTACTCCGCCGGGGGTACGCGGGTCCGTGTGAGGGCCACCCGGCTGCGCACGGTGACGGTGCGCCCGCTCTCCACCACCTCGACCGAGTAACGCCCGAACGGCGACTCGCCACGCGCCGCGGGCGGCAGCGCGACGACCTTGGCGCCGGCCGGCAGCTCGATGGTGTAGGTGTCCGCCAGCGTGGAGAAGGCGAGGATGCGCACATCCTGCTTGCGCTCGGAGAGTGACGCGTACGTCGGGACCAGGCGGACATTGGGGGTGACGTTCATGGCGAGCGCCTTCCCCTCCTTACGCGCGAACGATGGCGCCGTGCCGCGCAGCTCGAGCGACACCGGGCGCTCGGTGTCCGTCAAGTCGCCCGTGGAGAGCCCGGCCGCGCCCGGGAGCAGCGTGATGCCGGGGTGCTCGGCGGCGAGATCGGCCACGATCCGCTCGCGACGCGTGGCCTCGGCGTGATAGCGTCGGCGCCAGTCGGGGGCATCCGCGCCGCGCACCTCGACGCTCATCTCCAGTCGCGCGGAGCCTCCCGCGCCGACGCTCGCCCGGACGTCGCGCCGCACCACGTCGGCCTCCGGATCGTGGCTGGGGAGGCGGACGAGCTTGCCGGCTCCGTCGTTCACCTGCAGGCCCACCGCCTCGAAGTCCATCCGCGGCAGCTCGCGGATCCCGGCGTGCTCGGCCGTGCCGTCGAGGTAGAGATCGAGTGACGGCACATAGGCGATGGCGTGGTCGAACGCCGCCAGGCTCGCGACCCGGTCGGAGAGATCACCGCGCTGCTGCGTGCGAACGATGACGAGCGTCGCCGGGATCCCGAGCTCCTTCAGCAGCGTCACGATCACCGTCGCCTTGTCCTTGCAGTCGCCCCACCCCCGCGCGACGGTCTGGACGCAGCGTCGCGGCTTGAAGCCGTGGATCCCGAGCTCCAGGGCGACGTAGCGCGTGTGGGTGATCACCCAGCGATAGACCGCCTGGACCTTCTCGAGGTCGGTGTTGGCGCCTTGCGTGATCTCCCGGGCCAGCTTCCGGGTCTCGTCGTCGAGATCGAGCTGATCCCTCGCGAGGCCCCAGTACCAGGTCGCCATCGCCTTCCAGTCCGCGAACGTGGAGACGTGGACCGCGCCGAGCACCTCCGCCCAGGGCGGCATGGCCGGCTCGGGCAGGATCGCGGGCACGTTCTCGGCGACGAAGCGGTAGGTCCGCCGGCTCCCAGCCTCCTTCGTCTCGCGGCGCAGGCCCGGGACGCGAGCGTCGACCTGGACCTGGCGGCTCTTCGGCAGGCTGAGGACGTACTCCGCGTGGAGGAGGGGCTGGCTCGACTGGAGGTAGACGACCTCGCCGAAATAGTCGGCGTACTCGTTTCGTGCCGTCACGTCGTCCACGCGGTAGCGGATCTCGACGACGTCGCCCGGCTCGAGCCGCGGGAGCTGCACGTAGACGACGCGAGTGGACGTGTACGTCGCGAGCGCGGGGTTGTCCGCCGCCGTCTCCCCCGTCTCGACGGCCTCGTCGACCCGGCCGTCCCCGCGGAACACCCGCACTCCGCGGAGCTGCACGACCTCGCGGTCCGCCTGGTAGGCGAAGGTGTACTGGCGCGCCGAGGCGGCCGCCGCGTCGGTGAGCGGCTGGAACACGACCTGACGGAACCGGCTCGCGAGACCGTTCTCGAACACGGTGGTCACGGTCAGATCGCGCAGCGTCCGCTGGTCGTGCCCGCCCGCGGGCGCGAAGCGCAGCGCGAGGAAGCGATCCGAATCCCACGCGTGACGCTCGTCGTCGCGCGGCTTCGGCGGGACCAGGTGCTCCACGTACTCGCGGGCCGCCTTGTCCTGCGGCTGCAGCTCGAGCACGCGCCGGAGGAGCGCCAGCTGCTCGGCGCGGCGGCCGAGCTCGCCCTCGAGATCGGCGAGCGCGCGGAGCGTCGCCGTGTCCTCTGGCGCCAGCGCCAGCGCGCGCTCGTAGGTCGCGCGCGCGCGATCCGGCTGGCCGAACGCGCGGTACGCGCGCGCGGCGGCCGCGTGCGACCACTGGCCGTCCGGGTCCAGCTCGAGCAGCCGGGCGGCCCACCGCTCCGCCGCCTCCCGCTCGCGGCGCGCGATGGCGAGCGCGAGCTGATTCCCGAGGACCGTCTCGTCGTCGAACCTGAGGCTCGTGTACCTCGCCTCGTGCTCCGCCGCCTCGGTGGAGCGGCCGAGCGCGCGGAGCTGTGTCGTGACCAGGCCGAGGAGCCCCACGGCGCGGGGGTTGCGTTCGAGCGCGCGCTCGAGGAGCGCGAGCGCCGTCCGCTGCAGCCCCGCCTGATCGTAGAGCGACGCGCGCGCCCGGAGCGCTCGCGCGTCGTCCGGCGCGACCGCGAGCACACGATCGTAGTACGGGAACGACGCTCGCCAGCTCGGGCTCGCCTGCGCGAGCTCCGCCTCGGCGAGCAGCACCTCCACGTCCGGCCCCGGCGTGGTCGCGGCGAGCCGCGACGCGTGCTCGACGTACCCGCGCGCCTGGTTCACGTCCTCCGCGAGCGACGCGGCGAGCAGCAGCCTCGGGATCGAGGGCTCCTGCTCCGTCGCGCGGCGGGCGAGATCGCGGGCCTGGTGCGTCTTCGGATCGTCGCCCCCGGTCGCGTCGAGGTAATCGGCGAAGGCGTGCAGCTCCGCGGCGCTTGGGTCCTTGCCGGCGGCGAGCCGCTCGAAGGCCTGGAGCGGGCCCTCCGGCGCGGCGGCGGGCGCGCGCGGGTGCGCCGCCTTCCCGCCGCCCTTCGCCGCGTTCTTCGCCGCCTCCTCCGCCCAGGCGAGGTCGTTCGAGACCTCCAGCCCCTTCGCGGGCGACCCATCGAGCTCCGCGAGCCGCACCGACACCCGCGGCGCGTGCTCCTCGCCGCACGCCTTCACCACGAGCAGGCTCGTCCCCGCGGGCAGCGTGACGCGCGCCGCCCGGCGATCGGCGTCGTGCCCCCGCCGCGCGGGCTCCGTCAGCGCCGGCTCGCCGTTCCAGAAGACGCGGTGCCTCCCGCTCGCGCCCACCCACAGCGCGAGGTCGCGCGGTGCGCGGCTGGCGGCGGCGGGCCGCACGAAGGACGCCGCGTAGGCGCACGCCTTCGCCTCGGGGCGGACCAACGAGCCGAGCGCGAGGTACCCGTACGGGAACGCGTCGGGGACGCGGCGCCACCGCACCGCGCGCTCCTTGCCGGAGAACGCGCGATCGACGGCGAGCGGCTTCCCGAGCTCAGCCTCGGGGCCGAAGTCCGTCTCGAGCCCGGCGCCGCCCTCGTCGTCGAACGGCCCGACGACGAGCCACCGATCCACGAACCCGAGCGCCGCGATCCTCCGCCGGGCCGTCGCGAGGTCGCCACGGCGCACGCGCGCGTACGCGCCGAGCAGCGCCGCGTAGGCCCTGACCGGCGGCGCCAGCCGTTGATCCTCGCTGGCCGAGGCGATCGCCGCCTCGACGCGCGTGGGGTCCACGTGGTCCCAGAGCGACCACAGGTGGCGCAGGGCCGCGTACCCCTCCGGGCCGCGCGCCGTGTCCACGCGGGCGACCGCCTCAGCGAGCTCTGCGGTCGGCCCCGCCGGCTCGCCCGCCGCCGCCGACGGCACGACGAGCAGGAGCGCGCAGAGGAGCACGCGCAGAGCGCGAGCGGAGGCGGTCAACCAGCGCGATGGTGGCTGGTCGCCTCGCGAGGGGCAACGCAAAACGACTCGCGCGCTCCAGGCGGTGCCCGGCGTGAGCCGCGCCGCTCGCGGCCGGCCCGGGCGCCCGCGCCGCCCCGAGTCGGCCCCGGGGCGTGTGACGGTGCGATGCCGGCCGGCCGAGGCCGCACGCGCCCCCCTTGCTGGCCCCGTGGCGCTCGGATAGAACGAGGCTCCGCTCGAGGAGCCGCCGGTTCACCTCGTCACGGCCCGGGTCCGGATCGGCGTTCGAGAGCGTGCTCGCAGTCAGCAACCAGTCAGCAGCCAGTCAGCAGCAGCTAGCACCCGCTAGCACCAGCATCCCACGGTCGACCGACCCACGGTCGGGGTAGTCTTGCACTTCTCATCCTGGTTCCCGGCGCCCTCCTCGCGGAAGGGCTCGTACGCGTCGCCCTCGCGGGCAGGCGCGGCCATCGCTTCGTGAGGCTTCGGAGGCTCGAATGGTCAACCCGCAGATGGTGATGTACGAGGAGGAGTTCAACCAGATCCAGGCGGTCGTCGACCGCCTGGTCCGGGAGGCGAACGCCAAGGTCGTCTTCATCGTCGACAAGAACGGCCAGCTCATCGCGGCGAGCGGCGAGGTGGACAACATCGACACGACCTCGCTCGCCTCGCTCACGGCGGGCAACATCGCCGCGACGGGCGGCATCGCGAAGCTCCTCCGCGAGAACGAGTTCGCGACGCAGTTCCACGAGGGCGAGAACGCGAACATCCACATCCAGCTCGTCGGGAACCGGGTGATCCTCGTGGTCATCTTCGACTCGAAGTCGAGCCTCGGCCTCGTCCGGCTGCGCGTGCGCAAGTCGAGCGAGGAGCTGAACCGCATCTTCGAGGCCCTGCTCAGCAAGGTGCAGGAGCCAGGCGGTGACTCCCCCTTCGCGGAGATCACCGACGAAGACATCGACAACCTCTTCAACGACTGAGGCCGGCGATGAGCTTCATCAACTACATGGCCCGTGAGATCAACTGCAAGATCGTCTACTACGGCCCCGGGCTCTGCGGAAAGACGACGAACCTCCAGTACATCTACGAGCGCACGAACCCGGAGGCGAAGGGCAAGATGATCAGCCTCGCCACGGAGACGGAGCGCACGCTCTTCTTCGATTTCCTGCCGCTGTCGCTCGGCGAAATCCGCGGCTTCAAGACCCGGTTCCACCTCTACACAGTGCCCGGCCAGGTCTTCTACGACGCGAGCCGCAAGCTGATCCTCAAGGGCGTGGACGGCGTCATCTTCGTGGCTGATTCCCAGATCGAGCGCCTGGAGGCCAACCAGGAGAGCGTCGAGAACCTCCGGACGAACCTCGCGGAGCAAGGCTACTCGCTGGAGAAGCTCCCGTACGTCGTCCAGTACAACAAGCGCGACCTGCCGAACGCGGTCGAGCTGGACGAGCTCCGCCCGCTCATCAACCCGGCGGGCGTGCCGGACTACGAGGCCGTCGCGCGGACGGGCGTCGGCGTGTTCGACACGCTGAAGGCGGTGAGCAAGCTCGTGCTCACCGAGCTGAAGAAGGGGAGCTGAGCCGAGGGCGCCTGGCGCGGCGGGCGCTCGGTCAGCACTCGCTCGGATCTTCGCAGGTGCCCTCGCGCGGCGTCGCGCCGCCCTGCCCGATCCCGCACCACGCCGGCAGGTCGGCCGGGACGCCCGTCTCCTGGTACGGGGACTGGCCGGCCGGCAGCCAGAACGGGTGGTCGAACACGAAGTCCCACATGCCCTTGAACTTCGAGAAGCTCGTCGGCGCCTCGAACGGCGGCACGGCGTGCCCGCAGTTGTGCACGCACTCGACGAAGAAGTGCCCGCCCGCGATGAGCGCGTCCTCGAGCGCGCGCGAGCCCACCTCGAACTTGAGCAGGCCGATGCAGTCGTCCGTGGGGCCGCCCCAGAGCACGAGGCCGGGCAGCGGGCGGAGCGCCGGGGTCCACGGCTTGATCACGCCACCCACCCCGCCCGAGAGCGAGACGAAGTTGGCGAGCACGTCGGCTCGCCGCGGCGCGAGCTGGTCGGTGAAGAGCGCGACCGCGCTCACGCCGATCGACGAGACGCAGGCCGGATCGCCGCCCACCTGCTCCAGCACGCACGCGTGGAGGTCGTCGAAGAAGGTGAGCTCCTCCTGGAGGCGCGCCTCGCTGTCGATGAGCGAGTAGGGCCACGTGAAGAGCAGATCGTCCTTCTCCGTCGGGATGACGGCGATGAAGCGCTGCGAGTCGACCGCGGCCTGGACCTCGCCGCGCTCGTAGAAGCCGTTCGCGTCGCCGCCCAACCAGTGCCAGAGGAAGACGAGCGGGAGCTGCTCGCCCTTCTGGAAGTCGGCCGGGAGCGCGAGCGTGAACGCGCGCGCGTTGCCTCCGCTGGTGAACGCGATGTCCGCCGTCGTGGTCGTCGGGAGCGTCGGGCACGTCCCGGCGCTGTACGCGCGTGGCGCCGCGGGCGCCGGCGCGCCGGGCGGTGGGGTACCTCCGCAGCGCATCCCGGCGAGCCCGCCGCCCGCGCCAGCGGCGCCGGCCGCGCCGCTCGCGCCGCTCGCGCCGCCCGCGCCGCCCGCGCCGGCGCCGCCGTCGCTCCCCGAGCCGCCGGTGCCGTTCGCCGGATCGCTCCCGGCCAGGTCGTCGTCCTCCCCGCCGCAGGCCGTGGCCACGAGGCTGGCACCCCCGACGAGGACTCCCACTGCGAGCGCACGACGCACCATCGAAGACTCCTTGGTATCGACCAGCCGGCCAGCCGATTCTACGCGCGCGCGGCGTCCCTCGCCAACCGCCGCGCGACCGGTGTGCGCGCGCCAGCGCGCCGCGAGCGATCGCTAGCGTCTCGCTGCAATGTGCCGCTCAGCCTGCAACCGGTGGCGCGCGCCAGCCGACATCGGGGATGCTCGACCCATGCGAGAAGGCCGCCCGATGAAGCCGAGGTCGCCGCGTGACGCGGCCGGCGCCGAGCTGCCGTCGGAGGCCGAGGTCGAGCGGGCGGCGCTGGCGTATCTCTCTCGGTACGAGTGCTCCGAGGCGGCGCTCTCGCGCGCGCTCGTGGCGTGGGCGCGGCGCCGGGCGGTGGACGCGGAGGGCGTGCTCGCGGGGCGGGTGGCCGCCGTGGTCGCGTCGTGTCGCGAGCGGCGGCTGGTCGACGACGCGCGCTTCGCCGAGGCGCGGGTGCGCGCCCTCCGGGCCCGCGGCTCGTCCCGTCGGGCGATCGAGGCGCGGCTTCGGGCAGCGGGGGTGTCCGCCGAGCTCGCGGCCGGCGCGATCGCGCGCCACGCCACGGACGAGGCAGCGGATCCGCGCCGCGCGACGGCCGGCGCCGAGCTCGAGGCGGCGCGCGCGCTCGTACGCCGCCGCCGTCTCGGCTCCCGGCGCACCGATCCGGCCGAGCGCGCGGCCCGCCGCGCCAAGGACCTCGCGATCCTGGCGCGAGCGGGCTTCGGGCTGGAGGTCGCGCGCGCCGCGCTCGGCGTCGACGGCGACGACCCCTGGGAGCCGGACGACGCGTGAGCGCCCAGCGCCTCCGCTCACGGCTTGCGCGGGGCGGGGCCGCGCGCGATCCTGGGCGCCGATGAGCGGCTCCTCGACCCTCCGTGCGCTCTGGCCCGTGGCGCTCGTGGCGGTCGCGGCGACCTCGACGTTCGCGTGCAGGCGTGAGGGTGGCGGCGCGCCGGCAGCGTCAGCGAGCGCGCCGAGCGCAGCGAGCGCGCCCGTGGCCGCGCCGCTCGGCGTGCCGTCGCACGTCCCGCTCGGGTTGCCGCGAAACCAGCTCCCGCCGCCGCCCTCCGGGCCGCGGCTCGCGATCCTGGCGGGGCAGGGGATTGGGCCGATCCGTGTCGGGGCGACGGTCGCGACCGTCGAGCGCCACATGCAAGCCAAGTGCGACCACCTGGACGAGCAGCGATGCGTCTACGTCGATCGCGCGGTCGAGATCGAGCTCGAAGGCGGTGTCGCGCGCGCGATCGTCGTGCATCGCGTCGGACGGGCGGCGCTCGGCGAGCGGCGGTACGGGTTCTTCAACGGCGCGATCCCGCCGGACGTGAGCCTGGGCATGACTCCCGCCGCGGTACAGAAGTCCGTCGGGCCGCCGAGCCGCGTCGAGCCGCTGGCCACGCCTGGCCCGCACGGCACGCGTGAGCGGCACCACTACGAGGGCATGGTGCTCGAGTACGACCTCGTGGATCCGCCGAACCTCGCGCTCGGCTCCGTCCGGATCACGAAGCCGTGACGCGACCTCGGCTGGCGGCCCGCCTCGCCGGCTTCGGCACGAGCGTGTTCACCGAGATCACCGCGCTCGCGGCGGAGCACGGCGCCGTGAACCTCGGGCAGGGGTTCCCGGACTTCGACGCCCCCGCGCTCGTGCGCGAGGCGGCCCGCGCGGGCGTGGCAGCGGGGCGCAACCAGTACGTGCGAAGCGCGGGGCTCCCGGACCTCACGGCCGCGATCGCCGCGCACGTCCGCCGCCACCGTGGCCTCGACTTCGACGCCGAGCGCGAGATCACCGTCACCTCCGGCGCGACCGAGGCGATCGCGGCCGCGCTGATCGCGCTGCTCGAGCCCGGCGACGAGGTGCTCGCGTTCGAGCCGGCGTACGACTCGTATCCGGCGTGTGCGGCGATGGCGGGCGCCACCCTCCGCGCCGTGCCGCTCGAGCCTCCCGGGTGGGCGTGGTCGCGCGAGGCGCTCGAACGCGCCGTCGGGCCGCGCACGCGCGTGCTGCTCCTCAACACCCCCCACAACCCGACCGGTAAGGTGTGGAGCCGCGCCGAGCTCGCGGAGCTCGCCGAGCTCTGCCAGCGGCACGATCTCGTGGCCGTGACGGACGAGGTGTACGAGCACCTGGTGTTCGAGGGCGAGCACGTCCCGCTCGCCTCGCTCCCTGGCATGCGGGACCGCACGGTGACCGTCTCGAGCGGCGGGAAGACGTTCAGCGCGACGGGCTTCAAGGTGGGCTGGGCGCTCGCGGCGGCCGAGCTCACCCGCGCGGTGCGCACGACCCACCAATTCCTGACGTTCTGCTCCCCGGGGCCGCTCCAGCTCGCGATCGCCGCGGGGTTGTCGGCACCCGAGGACTACTTCCACGCTCTCCGCGTCGAGTACGTGGCTCGTCGCGATCGCCTCCTCGAGGCGCTCGCGGGGGCGGGGCTGTCTCCGATCCGCCCCGCCGGGACGTACTTCGTCTGTGTCGACCCGCGCCCCCTCGGCTTCGACGACGACGCGGCGTTCTGCCGCGCGCTCATCCGAGACGTGGGCGTGGCCGCCATTCCGGTCTCCGCGCTCCGCCTCGCGCCGGCCGGCGCGCCGCCGCTCGCGCGCTTCGCCTTCTGCAAGCGAGACGAGACGCTCGACGAGGCAGCGCGCCGCCTGCGGGCGGGAGTCCCGCGCCTCCGCCCCGGGGTCGGATGAGATCCCACACCGTGCGCCTCACGATGGAGGTCCCCGCGCGGGTGGGCTTCGTCAACCTCACCTCGCGCGTCGAGGAGGAGGTCCGCGCCAGCGGCGTGCAGGAGGGGCTGTGCCTCGTCAACGCCATGCACATCACCGCGAGCGTGTTCATCAACGACGACGAGCCGGGGCTGCTCGAGGACTACGCCCGCTGGCTCGAACAGCTCGCCCCCCACGACCCGAGCCCCACCCGCTACCACCACAACCGGACGGGCGAGGACAACGGTGACGCCCACCACAAGCGCCAGATCATGGGCCGCGAGGTCGTGGTGGCGATCACCGGCGGGCGGCTCGACTTCGGCCCGTGGGAGCAGATCTTCTATGGTGAGTTCGATGGGCGCCGGCCGAAGCGGGTGCTCATCAAGATCCTCGGCGAGTGAGCCCCCGCCGTCTCACCCGCTCCTCCTCCGCCGATCCCGCAGCACCTCGGACTGCACCGCGCGCTGCGCGTCGCCCGGCTCGACGAGCGTCCAGACGTCGTGGGCCTCGTCTTCGCCTGCCAGGCCGAGCAGCAGCTCCGCGGCGCGCGGCGCGCCGACGCCGTCGAAATGACGGCCGGGCAGCTCGACGACCGCCGAGCGGGTGCGGAGCCCGGAGAGCGTCGCGAGGAGCTGCCCGAGCGCGCGCTCGCACGCGCGCTCGTCGAAGGAGCCCCGCGGACCCACGCCGACGAGGAGCACCTTGTCGAACGGTAGCTTCGGCCGGCACGGGACGAGGAGCTGCTCCCCCGCGGCGCCGGACACGAAGCCGCTCGCGAGGAGCCGCGACAGCCGCCCGCCGAGCCGCCAGTCGACGAGGCCCGCCACGCCTCGAGGTGGCCGCTCGTCCTCGGCGAGCGCGCAGGCGAGCAGCTCGCTGCGACACTCGTCGAGCCGGCGGAGCTGCGGCGAGACGAAGCGCAGATCCACGCTAACCGCGCCCCGCGGCGGGGGCCTCGTGCGCGCGCAGGAGGTCGGCGTCGTCCTCCGTCCGCCCGAGCTCGTTGGCGACCCGCCCGAGCACGCCGTTGACGAACGAGCCGCTGTCGGCGGTACCGAACCGCTTGGCGAGCTCGACCGCCTCGTCGAGGGCGACGGCGCGAGGCAGCGTCGGCTGGCTCGACAGCTCCCACGCCCCGAGCCGCAGGACGTTCCGATCGACCCGCGTCATCCTCTCGAGCCGCCAGTGATCGCTCGCGGCCGCGATCCGCTCGTCGAGCCGCGCCAGGTCGCCTGCGACTCCGCGGACGATCGCGTCCGCGTACGCCCGATCGTCGGCGCCGCCCGGCAGCTCCCGCCAGAAGTCCCGGATCACCTGCTCCGGCGGCTCCCCGCTCGCCTCCAGCGCGTACAGCATCTGGAGGGCGGCCTCGCGAGCGTCGGTTCGAGCACCCATGGCCGGTGAGCCTCGCCCCGCGAGCCCCCTCGCGCAAGTAACCCGCCGCGACCCCCACCCGCCGCCCGCGAACCCCGAGCGCCGCCCCCACTCTCGCTCTCGCTCTCGCTCTCGCTCTCGCCCCCGCTCCCGCTCCCGCTCCCGCTCCCGCTCTCGCGCCCGCTCTCGCTCCCGCCCCCGCTCTCGCTCTCGCTCCCGCTCTCGCTCCCGCTCTCGCCCTCGCTCTCGCGCCCGCTCCCGCTCCCGCTCCCGCTCCCGCTCTCGCTCTCGCTCTCGCTCTCGCGCCCGCTCTCGCTCTCGCCCCCGCTCTCGCTCTCGCCCCCGCTCTCGCCCCCCGCCCCCGGCGAGCGCAGGGGGTGGCCAGGCTCGCTCCCGAAGGGACCGACCGCGCGCAGCCGCGCGCAGCCGCGCGCAGGCTCGCTCGGGGCGAGCCGAGCACGGCGAGCACGGCCCGGCCTGGACACCCCCGTGCCCGCCGGTACCCTCAGAAACCCGAGAGCCCCGCCCCGTATCCCGCCCCGCCTCCGCCCCCGCCCCCGCGCTCTCTCCCGCGCTCGCCGAACTCCCGCGCCTCCGCCCCCGCCCCCGCGCTCTCTCCCGCGCTCGCCCAGCTCCCCCGCCCCCGCGCTCTCTCCCGCGCTCGCCGAGCTCCCGCGCCTCCGCCCCCGCCCCCGCGCTCTCTCCCGCGCTCGCCCAGCTCCCCCGCCCCCGCGCTCTCTCCCGCGCTCGCCCAGCT
>JADLEQ010000074.1 GCA_020846005.1 Polyangiaceae bacterium | reverse complement strand
GAGGGCACCTCGGCCGCGATCCTGCGCGTGCTCGAGGCGCGAGGGCTGGTCCCGTCGGAGGCCGAGCGGCGCCGCGTCACCGCGACCACCGAGCTCGCGCTCCTCGAGACGTGGCTCGCCCGCGCCGTCACGGCGCCGACGGTCGCCGCGGTGTTCGCCGAGTAGGGGCGCGGGGGGCGCTGGCGGGGGGGGCGCTGCTCAGGCGCCCGTCACGCCTCCGCGGTCGAGCACCACCCAGCGGTAGTCGTCGTCGCACGCGCTGCACGGCGCGAACCAGCGCCCAGCGGTGATGACCTGCTGCTTCCACGCGAGCACGGCGCGCCAGGTCGTCTCTCGGACGCTGCCGAGGCGGCCGGTACCGCGCACGTCGTTGACGCAGGGGAGCACGTCGCCGTCCACGCTCACGAAGGTGACGGCGCCGAAGATCCCGCACCCGGTGCGTGACGGTGTGAGCCGCGGAGCCCCGGTCGTGCCACCGCGGGTGTGCTGGTGTCGGTGGAAGAACCGCGCGCCGAGCGAGCTCGCCCACGCTTCGACGCCGGGGCGCTCGTGGGCGTTGTGCTCCGTCTCGACGAAGTTGATACGGAGGCGCGGGCCACCCGCTCTGGCCAGGCGCTCGACGTGACGACGCACCGCGTCCGGATCCGCCCCGACCGGAGTGACGCGGCGCACGGTCGCCTCCTCCAGCCCGTGGACGCTCACCTGGAGCTCGGCGATCCCCGCAGCGATCAGCGCGTCCTGTCGCGGCGGAGTGAGCCGGACGCCGTTCGTCGTGGCACAGGTGGACACGCCGCGCGCCACGAGGCGACCGACCAGCTCCGGCAGGTCGGGGTGCAGGAGCGCGTCACCGAGTCCGCTCAGCATCGCTGTCGCGCCATCTGGGAGGAAGTCGAGCACCGCCTCGAACGTCTCCGCGTCCATGAGCGGCCGCCGCCGGACCAGCTGCCTGCGCGGGCAGAACGTGCACTCGACATTGCACGCCGACGCGACCTCCAGATCGAAGAGCGGCGGGTCGTGGAGCAGCGCCAGGTTCGCCGCGACGCTCGGGGCGGCGGCGCCGGCGAGCGCGCAGCTCCCGAGCGCGTCCGTCACCTCATCGCCCATGGCGCCTCCCCACGAGCTCGAACGGGCGCATCCTGCCGCTCCACCGGACCGGCGACAGCGGCAGGCCGCGCCTCCCCTCGGGCGACACGAAGGCCTCGACGTCATACGGCACCGGGGCGTGCTCCGAGCGCTTCTCGAAGTTCATCCCGCACCCGTCGCAGCGCCACGTTGGGCAGGAGCGTGCGTGGCCGGCCCGGATGCGCCGGTACAGCGCCCCGTTCCACAGCGCCATGAAGGGCTCGCGGAGCAGGTTCCCCGCGCTGTCGCCTCCGTGCGAGTGGCACGGGAGGACCTCGCCGTCGTAGTCCACCCACGCCTGGTGCCACGGCAGGTGACACGCTGTTGGGCGGACGTCACCGACGTGACCGGCCGGCTCCGCGCAGCGCAGGGTCACCCCGCACCGCGCCGCCTCGCTCAACGCGTGGTCGAGGACCGGCGGCCACAGCTCGGGCTCGCCCACTATCGACTCCTCGTCCCACTCCGGTCGGAACGAGAACAGGTGATACGCGTTGACAGCGTTGGCCCCGAGATCCGCGGCGAGCCGGACGAGCGCGGCGAGCTCCTGGTAGTTCGAGCGCATCAGCGTCATCTGGAGCGCGACGGTGCCGGGCCGAGTCGCGGCGCAGAGTCGCCTCGTGTTCTCGCAGACGCGGTCGAACCTCGCGCCGCTCCGCAGGCGCTCGAACGTGCTCGCGGTGGCCCCGTCGAAGCTCACCCTCACCACGCGCGCGACCGGCGTGATCCAGCCGAGGCGCGCCTCGTCGAGCAGCAGCCCGTTCGTGGTGAGATCCAGCAACACACCGAAGCGCTTCAGCGCCGAGCACAGGTCCTCGAAGTGGGGCCAGAGCAGCGGCTCACCCAGGTTCGTCGGGTGCAGTTCGATCAGCGTGGGGAAGAGCTCTTCGATGACGCGGTCGAGGACCCGCCGATCCATGCGCGCTCTCTTCTCCGGCGGGGGGATCTGGCAGTGCGGGCACGCGAGGTTGCACAGGTCGTTCGTCTGGAGCGTCACCTTCGCCGGGCGCGCGACGACCTCCTCGGCGCGCTCCGCGTGTGCACGGTCGGCGAGCCGGAGGTTCGCCAGCTTCCGCGCGGTGAGCGGGTGGCGCCGGTCGAGGCGCTCAGCGTCGATGTAGGGATCCATCGATCACCACTCCGTCCAGGGGGAGCCGCCGACCGCAGGCGATCGCGTCGGCGCGCGTGTGCACGAGTGGTTCGCCTGGACCATTGAACGACGTGTTGAGGAGCCCGGCCACCCCGTGGCGTCCCCACAGGCGGCGCAGCAGGGCGACGAGGAAGGGGTCGTCGCCGACGACCTGGGCGCGGAGCGTGCCGTCGGCGTGCACGACGCCGGCGAAGCGCTCCGCCCACCCGGGGCGCAGCGCCCACGCGCCCAGCATGAACGGCGCGAGGTGGCTCTCCGCCACCGCCGGGCCGAACGCCTCCCGCGCGACCTCGGGGAGGAGGACGGGCGCCACGGGGCGGTAGGGCTCGCGTCGCTTGAGCCCTTCGCTCACACGACGGCGGAGCGCGACGCTGTCCGGCCGAGCGACGATGCTCCGGTGCCCGAGGGCGCGCGGCCCGACCTCAGCCGGGCCGTTGCACAGCCCGAGGATCTCGCCAGCCGCGAGACGCGAGGCGATCTGATCGACGGCGTCCAGGCTCGTCGGGCCGTTGTCCGCCTGGGCGAGGAACGGCCCGTGCCTCTCGACGGCCCCGCGGTCCAGGAACTCGAGCCAGGCCGCCGCGCCGAGGGCCAAGCCAGTGTCGCTCGTGCACGGGGGGACGTGGACGGAGCGGAACCGACCGGACGCCTCCAGCGCGGCGTTCGTCGGGATGTTCAGGGCCGCTCCGCCTGCGTAGTAGAGGTGCTGGGCACCCGTCTTCGCCTGCCACGCTGCGATCGCTCGGCTCACACGCTCCTCGAAGTCCATCTGCAGCGTGGCGACGAGCGCCGGGTACGGGGGATCGGCGCCGAACCTGGCGTGCAGGGCGGCGCGCACCTCGTCGTCGGGGCGACCCAGGAAGAAGTGTCGCTCGGCGAGCCAGGCTTGGAGCCCGCGGTCGGGCTCGCCGTGGCCCGCATACCCCATGAGCTGGCCGGGCATCGCGAGGTGGTCGTCGGAGGAGAGCCCGAGCGCGAGGCGGCCGATGGGTCCGACGTTGAAGTTCTCGACGGGCTCCTTCAGTCGATCCCACGAGGACTCGACGAGCTCGACGTGCTGTCCGTCCCACGACCACGCGGAGCACGCGGAGGCCGACGCCCCGCCGTCGATGTGGACGAGGAGGCTGCGGGGCTCGAAGCGCCCGACGAACGGGAGCAGGCTCGCGACGTGGGCGAGCTCGTGACAGAGCGCCCACCCCGCGGCCTCGCGAGGCCGCGAGCCATCGGGCCACCACCGCACCCGCGCAGGAGTGGGCGCCGCCGAGATCTCGACCCGTCCCTCGGGCTCGACGCGGAGGGTGCCGTCCGCCGACTGGAACCCGTCGCCGACGAAGGAGTTGACCGAGACGAACCGCACCGGCTCGTCCCCGACCCGATCCCGGAGGATGCTGCCGATGTGGGCGTCGAGGCGGTTGTCGTGCTTGACGCGGGTGAGCCGCTCGAGCGACACGACGTCGACGACGCGTCCCGCTCGCAGGAACGCGACGCCGTGGTCGTGCGTGTGGGTCGGCCGCCGCCCGTGCGTCGTGTCCTTGATGCCGTACAGGCCGATCGTCAGCATGCGCGTTCACGCCCCTTCCAGCACGCCACCGCCCCGCGCGGCCGGAGGTGCACCGCGAAGCCGTCGAGCGGCGCCAGCCAGGGCTCCGCGGCGTCCGCCCCGAACAGCCACGCCATCGCGGGCATGAGGACCGCGTCGTGCGTCACGCAGACGCCCGACCCGCGGCTCAGCCGATCGAGCCCCGCCGCGAGCAGCAGCGGCACCGCCTCCTCCGGGTGGCGGAAGCCGGCGAGCGCGACGCCGGCGACCTGGGCTCGCACGACGCCTGCCGTGCCCCGCCGCTCGAACTCGCGCCCGGCCCGCTCGTGGTCCACGATCCAGGGGCCGTGCCTGCCGAGACGGAAGTCGTCGGCCGGATCGCAGCCGAGGCCGTGCGCGGTGGCTCGGCACCTGAGGAAGGGGCTGGCGGCCGTCCACCGGATGCGTCCCTGCAAGCGCCGGCCGAGCCGAGCGACCGCGGCGTACCCCTCCGGCGTGAGGTCTACGTCCGCGTAGGGGTCGCCCGTCGGGATGGGGTAGCGGTCCCCGTGGCGAATGAAGAGAGCGAAGGTACCTGTCGTCGGGATCATGCGAGGCGCTCCAGTCCCCAGACGGTGAGGAGCTCGCGCCGCTGCTCTGGGGTCAGCGGCGCGATCGGGCCGCACGCGCGCGCGGCGAGCACGACCTTGGCGCAGTGCTCCAGGCTCTCGACCCGGAGGAAGGCGTCCCAGGCGGAGGGCGCCCACGCCACGACCCCGTGTCGCGGCAGGATCGCCCACGAGTAGTCCCGTAGGAACGGGCGGAGCACCGCTGGGGTCTGCTCCGAGGACACGCGCGCGTACTCGGTCGTCGGGATGGGCGCCACGGTGATGAAGCTGTCGTGCAGGTCGATACCGGCGAGCGACGCCGCGATCGCGTGGGGCGCGTGCGCGTGCACCACGCAGCGAGAGTCGGGGCGGGCCCGATGGATCTCACGGTGGAGCGGCCACTCCGAGGTCGGGGCTCGATCGCCCCGCAGCAGCTCGCCCTCCCGATCGACCACGACCAGCTCGTCCGGCCGGAGGAACCCCAGGTGGGCACCCGTCGGCGTGACCAGCAGCGTGTCGTCGTCGAGACGCCACGACACGTTGCCGTCCGTGGCGACGTTGTAGCCGCGCTCGTAGAGCAGGTGGCCCAGCCGCGTGAGCTCGTGCCGCGCGCGCCACTCCGCCGCTGCGTCCACCGCGCTGCCGCCGGGGGGGGCGAGCGCCGGGGCGCCGTCCGCGCGCCGGTGCGACCGCGGCTCAGACATGGGCGAGGTCCTCGGTCAGTCGGCGCGCGGTGGGGCGTCGCGCCGGGTCGAGCGACAGCGCCGGAGCGAGCGCTCGCGCGAGCGGTGCGCGCAGGTCGTCCAGGCCCTCCACGTGGCGCGCCGCGAGGAAGGCGGCCCGGACCGCGGGCCACCCGCCGGCGCGGAGGTGGCGCTCCACCTCGATCCGGATCGGCGGCGCTCCGCGCAGCATCGCCACGCACAGCGCCGCCGCCGAGTAGACGTCGGTCGCCGGATCGAGCTGCCCGTAGTCCGCGAGCTGCTCGGGGGGCACGTACTCCCACACTCCCCAGTTGATCTCCCCGCGCCAGGGCCGGCCGTAGGCCGCGCGCACGGCGCACGCGTAGTCGAGGAGCGTCGCCGGCTCCCCCGCCAGCACGTTGCCCGGGTGGACATCGGTGTGGATCCACCCGGCCTCGTGCAGCGCGGCGCAGACCGAGAGCACCTCCCTCGTGATGCGCAGCGCCTCGCGCTCGGGGTAGGCTCGGAGCCGCCTCGGCTGACCCACGGGCTCCCCGGCGCAGTAGCGGAGCCGGAGCTGGTCGCTCATGTCACCGCGCTCGCGGCCGAGCAGCGTGGGGACGCCGGGGTGGCCGCGCAGCGCGAGCAACACCTCCACCTCCCGGTCGTTGTTCGCGCGCGTCCACTTCGACACGAACGGGGCCTCGCCCTCACGCTCGACCAGGTGGACCCTCCCCCACGGCGTGCGCGCGAGCACCCTCCCCTCGAGCGGGGGGGCGTGCGGCGGCGGCCGGAGCTCCACCTGCGTGACGCCGCGCTGGTCGATGACCTCGAGCCCGCCGTCGAACCGCTCCACGCGGGCCTGGCCGTTGTAGAACGGCTCCACGGCGGCGAAGCGGCGCTCGTAGGCGGGCGCGCCGCGCCGGTCGACGTGGGTCCACCCGAGCTCGTCGCGCGCCCGGGCGAGCCCCTTGTGGAACACGTCGAGGTCCAGGAACCACACGCCGTGGAGCGAGCGGCCGTCCTCGTCGACATGCGACGACCGGCCGTCGTCCCCCTGGACGACGCCGATCCCGCCCCGGAGGTCGCCCGCATACCTCCACCTGGCACGGTACGCCGGGGCGCCGGCCGACGTGAGGTGGAGGTACGATCCGCTCCGCTCGCGGACCGCGCAGCGCCCGCCCTGGAAGTTGCCGGCCCAGGCGTAGCGCTCGGGGTAGAGATCGGTGCCGTCCGCGCGGACGTGGTGCCAGCCCTCTGGCGAGACGACCGCCGCGAGCCCCTCGTAGAGGCCGAACGTGCGGAGGAAGCGCCGACCGTACGCCGGCGATCCGTCGAGCCGGACATGCCACGCCTCGCCGCTCCGCCGCACCGCCGCCAGCCCCGGCTCGTGGAAGCTCAGGACCTCGTCGAAGCGCTCGGCGTAGAGCGGCGCGCCGCTCAGCACGTGGTGCGTGGCGAGCGGAGAGACGCGCGTGCTCCGCCAGCTCATGGCGCCACCGTGGCCGGCCTGCGCAGGTTGCAGCCGAGGCAGAGGGCGCGGTTGCGGTAGGTCGCGAGGAGGTGCCGGTACGGCGCGGCGCGCCAGAGCTCCGCGAGGTCCTGACCGTGGAGGCTCCCGAGATCACCGAGCGTGCGGCGCGAGGCATCGGGCGCGCAACAAGGATCGAAGCGGCCCTCTGCGCTGACCCAGGCCTCCTGTCCCAGGAAGGGACACGGTCCGCCGGGCGCGAGATCTCGGGTGGCGCCGTCGTCGAGCAGGTGGAGGTTCTCGAGCAGCACGGGGCGCCCGTTGGGGAGCGTGCCCTCGGCCGCGGCCTCACGCGCCTCGAGCACCGCGCGGTTCCATCGCGCGATCGCCGCCGGATCGCGCCGCATCGACTGGTCTCGGATCGGATCGAAGTGCGCCCAAAGGTGGTGCCCCTTCACGCGGTCGACGCCGAGCCGCCTCGCCAGGCGCACGACGCCGGCGAGCTCGGCGACGTTGTCCTCCATGAACGTGAGCTGGAAGGTCACGCGACAGCGCGTGCCGCCACGGGCCGCGTGGTCGTCGCGCACGGCGACGAAGGTCTCGACGTTCGCGAGGGACCTCTCCCAGACAGAGCCCAGCATGATGCGCTCCTGGGTCGCCTTCGTCGCGCCGTTCCACGAGAGCTTCACGTCGGAGGCGACGGGGACGATGCGCTCCGCCCACGCGCGCGCGCCGAGCCGAGGGAAGCTCCCGTTGGTCGTCAGGTTGAGGCGCACGCCGTGCTCGCTGCACAGCGCGAGCAGCTCCTCGAAGTGCTCGTAGAGCAGGGGCTCGCCCATGGTGGAGGGGATGATCTCCCGCAGGCCGTGGGCCGCCGCGCTGGCGACCACTCGTCGTACGAGCTCGATGGGCATCACCCGCGGCGGCGTCGCCTGGGCTGTCCGCGCAGCGCGTGCGGCGCCGTGGGGCGAGTGCTGCTCGCACATGACGCAGCGCCGGTTGCAGGTGTCCGGGTTGGTGTCGAAGGTGATGCGCCACGGCCCCGCCCCGGCCTCCACGCGGGCGCTGTCGCGACGGCGCACCACACGTTCGTAGAGTCGCTCGATCTCGAGGGCGTGCTCCTCGATCGCAGGGACCTCCCCGCTCGGGCCGCGCAGGTACCCCCGCTCGCCGAGGCGCCTCGCGAGGGCGGGGTCGTCGACGCAGCGCTGCAGTTGCTCGGCGAGGGCCTCGGGCGACCGGTGGCGGAACGACAGCCCGTTCACCTCGTGCCGTACCAGCTCGGCCATCCCGCCCACGTCCGCGGTGACCACCGGCACGCGCGCCCCCTGCGCCTCGTGGATGACCAGGGGCGAGTTCTCCGTCCAGATGGAAGGGACGACGATGGCGTCGACGCGATCGAACACGTCGCGCACGAGATCCTGGTTGCGGTACTCGGGGAGCCACTCGACACGCTCGGCGCAGCCTGCCGGGAGGCTCCGCGCGATCGCGTGGAGCGCCTCGGAGTCCTGTCCGCGAGGTCGACCCCAGATGCGCAGGCGAGGCCCCCCGCGGACGGCCCCGAACGCGCGGAGCAGGTCGTGGATCCCCTTCGCGGGGAGGTGCGTCCCGATGTAGCCGAACGTGAAGGGCTCGCCGGGGACGCGGCGGCGACCTCGCAGGCGCTCGAGATCGAACCCGTAGTCGAGGAAGACGAGCTTGTCCGCCGGCAGACGCAGCTCGCGGCCGTGACGCTCACCGAGGCACCGCGCCGGGGCCACGAAGACATCGACCCGCTCCGCGAGCTCGCGCACGT
>JADLEQ010000073.1 GCA_020846005.1 Polyangiaceae bacterium | reverse complement strand
TCGCCGCCCCCCTGCCGCGGCAGCGCCCGCCCCGCCGCATCAGCGAATCGCGCAGCGAGAGCGGTCGTCGGCGAGTGCGGATGCGACGGCGATCGCCGCCCCCCGTCGACGACCGACGCACCACGTCGCTGGGTGAGGGGAGCCGGCGTCTGGCGCGGGGGGATGGGGCCCCCCGCGCTCGCACGGGGGCTGGGCCCCCGTGCGCCACAAGCAATCGGGGGCGCCCCCTGGCGCAGCCCCTCTCGCCTGGGCGGTCCCCCCGCGAGGGGGGACACCCAGGCGCGAGGGGCAAGCACAGGCCAGACGGCGACCCCAGCGGGAATCGAACCCGCGTTACCGGCGTGAGAGGCCGATGTCCTAACCGCTAGACGATGGGGCCGGGGGCCCGCTCTGGTGCGCGGGCCGCTGCTGGGGAACTAGGATTCGAACCTAGATACACGGAACCAGAATCCGTAGTCCTGCCTTTAGACGATTCCCCAGTGAGCTCGGGAGGGTTGTCATCCGTGAGCCGGCGGGCACGCGCCGCGGCTCCTTGCCCGGCTTGGGAGAAACCGGGGTGCGAACGCATAGCCGAGGCCGGTGCGCCACGCAAGTGCCAACCGCCGCCCTTGACCTGGACCCTCGGCGTACATAAGAGGCGCGGCAGAATTTCCGCGCGCCTCAGCCTGGCGCGCTGCCGCAGGAGGATCCCATGTCCGCGAAGGAGATCTCGTTCGACCGCGCCGCCCGCCGCCAGATCCAGCAGGGGGTCGACGCCCTCGCCGACGCCGTGAAGGTCACCCTCGGGCCGCGCGGCCGCACCGTGGCGCTCGAGAAGAGCTGGGGCGCCCCGACGGTCACCAAGGACGGCGTCACGGTCGCCAAGGAGATCGAGCTCGGGCCGCGCCTGCCGAACCTCGGCGCCCAGATGGTCCGCGAGGCCTCGACGAAGACGAACGATCAGTCCGGCGACGGGACCACGACCGCGACCGTCCTCGCCCAGGCGCTCTACACGGGCGGGCTCAAGCTGGTGGAGGCGGGCGCTGCCCCGATCGACCTCAAGCGCGGGATCGACGCCGCCGTCGCCGCCGTGGTGGCCGACCTCGCTGACCGCAGCAAGAAGGTGGGGGGAGCCGACGACATCCGCCGGATCGCCACGCTGAGCGCCAACGGCGATGAAGCGATCGGCGACATGCTCGCCGGCGCCTTCGACAAGGTGGGCAAGGACGGCGTCATCACCGTCGAGGAGGCCAAGGGTCGGGAGACCGAGATCGAGGTCGTCGAGGGCATGCGCTTCGACCGCGGCTACCTCTCGCCCTACTTCGTCACGGATCAGAAGGCGCTCGTCGCCGAGCTGGAGGATCCGTACATCCTCGTCACCGAGAAGAAGCTGTCGTCGATGCAGGACCTCGTGCCGCTGCTCGAGAAGGTCCTGGAGAAGGGAGCGCCGCTCCTCATCCTCGCCGAGGACGTGGATGGCGAGGCGCTCGCCGCGCTCGTCGTCAACAAGCTGCGCGGTGTGCTCAAGGTCGCGGCGGCGAAGGCGCCCGGCTACGGCGATCGGCGCAAGGAGATGCTCGAGGACATCGCGATCCTCACTGGGGCGACGCCGTTCCTCGAGTCGCTCGGGCGCGGCCTGGCCACGGCGACGCTCGGCGATCTGGGGCGCGCCGAGCGCGCGATCCTGGACAAGGACGACACGACGATCGTGGGGGGGAAGGGGAAGAAGGCCGAGATCAAGGGCCGCTGCGCGCGGATCAAGGCCCAGATCGACGAGACGACCAGCGACTACGACCGGGAGAAGCTCCAGGAGCGCCTGGCGAAGCTGAGCGGCGGCGTCGCGGTCGTGCGGGTGGGCGCGGCGACCGAGCCGGAGATGAAGGAGCGCAAGTACCGCGTCGAGGACGCCCTGGCGGCTACCCGGGCGGCGGTCGACGAGGGCTGGGTCGTCGGTGGGGGCGTCGCGCTGCTGCGCGCGGCCGAGCGGCTGGGCGGGCTCGAGGTCGCCAACGAGGATCAGCGCCTCGCGCTGGGGCTGGTTCGTCGCGAGCTGGCGGCGCCTCTGCTGCAGATCGCGCGCAACGCGGGCGAGGAGCCCCGCGTCGTCGTGGAGCGAGTCCGCGAGGGCAAGGGGAACTTCGGCTGGAACGCGGCGACGGGCGAGTACGGTGATCTGGTCAAGGCGGGCGTCATCGATCCGACGAAGGTGGTGCGGACGGCGCTGGAGAACGCGGCGAGCGTCGCCGGCATGCTGCTCACCACGTCCTGCGCGGTCGCGCAGAAGCCGGAGAAGCCAGCGCCGGGTGGTGGTGGCGGCGGCATGGGCGGCATGGGCGGCATGGGCGGCATGGGCGGCATGGACGACTTCGGGATGGACTGAGCCCCGTGAGCCCCGCGTAGCCTGCCGGCGCTCGCGGGGCGGCTCCGGGGTCGTCGGATGGGGCGCTTCGGGCCGCGTGTGGCCTCGAAGGGCCCGCTCGGTGCGGAGCGCATGCACCGCGGGCCTGCCGCGGCTTTGACCGCCGGGACCGCCGGGCGCTAGACTGTTCAGGATGAACCAGCGCCCGTCGTCCGATCAGGGCGCACCTGCACGACGGCGGGAGCGTCGGCCGCGGTGGAGCTGAGGGTCGTCGGCTGCCACGGCGGCGAGACGCCGCGTCACCGGACGAGCGCCTTCGTGGTCGACGAGCGCATGGCCATCGACGCCGGGTCGCTGACCAGCGGGCTGGAGCTCGAGGCGCAGTTCCGGCTTCAGGCGTGCCTGGTGAGCCACGCGCACCTCGATCACGTCCGGGATCTCGCGACGATCGCCGATAACCGCTGCCAGGCCGACTGCGAGCCGCTCGTCGTCGCCGCCACGCGGCCGACCATCCAGGTGCTGAAGAAGCACTTCTTCAACAACAAGCTGTGGCCGGATTTTTCCGTCATCCCGAACAAGAGCCGCCCGACGATTCGCTTCGTCGAGCTGAAGCACGGCAAGCGCGTCGACGTGGCTGGCTACGCCGTCCAGTCCGTGGCGGTGAATCACACCATCGACTCCGCCGGCTTCATCATCGCGGGGCCCGACGCCACCATCGCATACAGCGGCGACACCGGCCCCACGGACGCCTTCTGGGAGCTGCTCCGCGCCGAGAAGAACCTCAAGGCGCTCCTCATGGAGGTGAGCTTCCCAAACCGGGAGCAGAAGCTCGCCACGATCAGCGGCCACCATACGCCGCGGACGCTCCACAGGGACCTGCTGAAGTACGGCCGGCCCCGAGATCTCCCGACGCTGCTCTACCACATCAAGCCGGTGTTCCAGAGCGAGGTCGAGCAAGAGTGCGCGCGGCTCAAGGGCGTGAACCTCTCGGTCCTCGGCCTGAACGAGCAACTCGACACCCGGCGCGTGTGAGGGCGGCGCCGGGGCGCGCCGCCAGGCCCCAGCGGAGAACCCGTTTCGCCGCAGCGGATCGCATAAGAAACATTATGTCAACTCATCAGGCCGGGTCGCGAGGGCCCCGGACGTGGCCCGGCGCCGCTCGCAGCGCTCAGCGAGGCGGCGCGACGTAGAGGCTCAGCAGCCGGCCGCCGTTCGTCGTGACGAACGCGCGCCGGCCGTGGACCGCGGGCACCATACTGACGCCGTCGCCGGTGTGGAGGCCGTCGATGACCGCGCCCTCGCGCGGCGAGACCAGGAACAGGCCGAGCGTGCTCGACGAGACGAGCAGCGCGCCCTGCCACGGGACGGGCGCCGTGAGCCCCCCCGCGGGCACCGGGCGGCGCCAGATCTCCGCTCCCGTCTCCGGGTCGAGCGCCCAGAGCCCGCTCGTCCCCGAAGCGACCAGCAGCAGCCGCGTCGGCTCCCGCGGGGCGCCGTCGCGGCCGGTGTGCGCGGGCTCGGTGTAGAGCGTGAGGCCCGTCGCGCCGGCCACGGCCGGGTTCGCCCAGACGGGGTTGCCGCCGTCGGCGTCGAGCGCGTGCACGCCGCCGACGTACGCCGCCACGTAGACGACGGGGCCGCTCGGCGCCGCGTCGGGCACCGGCGTCGTGTCCACGTCCAGGTAGGCGGGCACCTCGCCGAGCTGCGCCTCGGCCTCGGCGGCGAGATCGACCGGCGGCCACCGCTCGTCGCCGGTCACGGCATCGAAGGCGGCGACCGTCCCCGCGCTGAACGCCGCGTAGACAGCGCCCCGCCACACGGCCACCCCGGAGTGGCCCGCGATCTCCATGCCCTGGGCCGGCGCCTGGTGCTGCACCCAGCGCTGCGCGCCCGTCCGGGCGTCGAGCGCGAGCACGGTGTCGTTCGCGTTCGCGACGTAGAGCGTGCCGCCCTCGAGCACCGGCCGGCGCGCGATCTCGGCGTTCGTCGCGAAGCGCCAGAGCAGCTCGCCATCCAGCGCGCGCACCTTGTAGAGCGCGCCGTCGTTGGAGCCGAAGTAGACGACGTCCTCGGTCGGGTCGTAGAGGGGCGCCGACTGCACGAACGAGAGCGTCTCGAAGCGCCAGAGCGGCTGCCCGTCCTGGGCCCGCAGCGCGTAGAGCCCGCGATCGCTCGATCCGACGAATACCCTGCGCCCCTGGGTGTCGAGCTCCGGGCGGCCGAGCTCCCACGGCTCGCCGACGCGGCGCGACTCGGCGACGACCGGGCGCGAGAAGATGACCGCGAGCGCCCCGGACGGCCGGTGCACCCACGTGGGGAGCTCGGGGTTCGCGCCGCGGATGGAGCTGCACGCGGCGGCGATCCCCGCCAGGCCGAGCAGCGCCGACGCGCGGGGCGACGGGCGACCCCCGAGCGGCGTCACGGCGACGGCACCGGCGCAGGGATCGGCGCGGGGGGTACCGGCGCCGGTGCCGGAGGCGGCGAGTTCAGATCCCGGGGCACCTCGAGCTTGCCCAACGACCGGAGCAGCTCCTGGAGCTTGGTCGGGTCCTCCTTCACCTGCTTCTCGATCTGCTCGAGCTTGGCGAGGGTCTCCGGCGTGAGCTCACCCATCCCGGCTGCGAGCGCGGCCCCGACCGCAGGGTCGACGACCGCCTCGAGCTCCTGGAGCTGGCGCTGCAGGTAGGCCGTGGGGACGGCGGCGTCCTTCGTCTGGTCGAGCTTCTCCTTCGCCTGCTGGATCAGCGCCTTCGCGGCGTCCGTCTGTCCGCGCGCGACCGTGAGCCGGGCGCGGTGGTAGAGCCCGAGGAGGGTGAACTGGGGCACCTCGAGCGCCTCCAGCTCACGGAACACCTTCTCGGCCGCGTCGGCGTCGCCCTTCGCCTCCAGGGCGAAGGCGATCCCCTCGATGCAGCGCGCCCGCACGTCCACGTCCCGCCGCGCCAGGTCGGTCGCCTTGACCGCCTCGTAGGTGCTCTTGGCCTCGTCCCACTTCCCCTGGTCGTAGAGCACCCCGGCGAGCCCGAGCTTCGCCACGACGGCCGCTGGGCCCGAGCCCGCGGTCGTCGCGCGGTACCCGGCCTCGGCCGCCTGGAGGCGCGCCGTCTCGTCCGGGAACGGCGGTACAGGGTATACCTCTTCGACCTGGAAGCCGTAGTCCGTCGCAGCCTGCGCCCGCTCGACGCGCGCTCGGATCGTGGCGTCGGTGTCGGCCGCGAGGCCCTTGGTGAGGTCGAGCGTGGTCGCCTCCGCGACGCGATCGGCGCGCCAGGACCAGATCGTCCACCCGAGCCCGCCCGCGACCGCCAGCAGCGCGGCCCACTGGAGCGCCGTCGCGTTCTGCCGGAGGAACTTGCCGGAAGCGGCAGTGAATCGCGTGAAGGCGTCGTCCACCATCTCGCTCGCGTCGAGGCCGGCGGCCACCGCGGCGGTGCGCTCCCGCTGGCGCTCCTTCGAGCGCTGCTGCCGCATCCGCCGGTTTCGGTCGCGCGCGAGCCGCTCCTCCTCGGCGTCGAGCTCCTCCTCGCCGCGCGCCTTCGCCGCGCGGCGTTCCCGGCGGTTGCGTGGGCGGGGCGCGGGCTCCTCCTCGGGTGAGCCGCCCTCCGCCGACGCCTCGTCCCCCGCGGGATCCGGCTCGGAGTCGTCGTCGGGGCGCTCGGCGCCGTCCGACTCGTCGTGCACCTCGCCTGCGGGCGGCGCGTCGGCCTCCGCTCGCTGCTTGCGTCGCTCGGCTCGCTTGGAGCGCTTCTCGGGGTCGTCCTCGGACACGGCGGCGAACCCTAGTGCACGCCGCTCTCCAGGGCGAGCGAGTCGTGCCCTGGGCTGGGCGCCCTCACTCCCCTGCCCCGGCGCGCCCGGGCGGCGGCGCCGCGGAGGCGGCCGGTGCGGCGTCGCCCGGGCGCCAGGGCGACGGCGGCGGGGGCGGGAGCTCGGGCTCCTCCGGCAGCACGGCGAGCGAGGTGAGGGTCACCCCCTGCCCCGTCGCGACGCGCAGGGTCGCCGGGCGGCCTGAGCGGACGCCGAGATCCGGCGGGACCGCCGCCCGCAGCTCGAAGGCTCCGGGCGGCACCGGCACCTCGTGGACTCGCGACCGGGACCAGCGCCCCGCCTCGCCGGGCAGCGGCTCGCCGACCCCGATCCGAACCGCGCTGGGCTCGGCGCGGGCGTTCCGCCCGCGGATCCACAGCCACACGCCGGGGCGCGCCTGGGACCCCTTCGGGACGATCACCCGAGCCGACTGGGGCTCGCCGGTCGAGCGCGCGAGGCGCGCCAGCGTCGCGGTGTCGGGGCCGCCGATGCGATCGACGATCCGGGCGCGCTCCGCCAGCTCGAGCCCTCCCGGGAGCGGATCGGGCACACCCAGGAAGTATGCGAGCGGCCCGGCGAGCTCCGGCCCGCCACCGAGCGCCACGACCGCCTCGGCCAGCGCGCGCCGGGTCCCGTGGTAGCGCTCGGTGGCGAGCGCGCGCACGAGCGCGGGCCGCGCCACCGGCTCGTCGATCGCGGCGAGCGCCGCCGCCAGGTGCGGGCGGAGCCGGAGGTCGCCGAGCGCGTCGAGCAGCTCGCCCACGGCCGCGCGCGATCGGATCCTCCCGAACGCGGCGATGAGCTCCCGGGAGCGGTCGAAATCGCGCGCAGCGGTGTCTCGCCACCAGGCGAGCAGCGTCTCCTCGCCGCGAGGATCCCCCGCCTCGGCGAGCGCGAGGGCGGCGAGTCGCCGCCACGCGATGTCCTCGCTCGCGAGCAGCTCGACGACGAGCGGCGCCCCCTCGCCGAGCCGCGTCAGCGCGAGCGCCGCCCACCCGCGCACTGTGGCGTCCTCGTCGCGGACCAGGGCCAGGCGGAGCGCGGGCGCCAGCTCGGCCCGCCGGAGCCGGAAGCCGAGCTCGGCCGCCTTGCGCCGGATCTCCCGATCGGCGTCGTCGAGCAGCGGCGCGATCTCCTCGGCGGCGTCTCCGTCGCCAGACAGCCCACGCAGGATCGGCGCTGGCCACCCCTTGCCCTCCGCGCGCAGCCCGGTCGACTCGTAGCGACCGTGCGAGGCGCCGAGCTCACGGCTCCTCCGCCGTAGCGTCTCCAGGCGCATGGGCTCGGCCGCCGCGAGATCGCGCGTCTGGGCCGCGTCCGCCGCGAGGTCGAACAGCCGGCACGCGCCGAGCCGCCGCGCGCAGACGAGGCGCCAGGGGCCCTCGGCCAGCATCGTCTGTTCGTCCGTCTCCGCGAACGCGAAGCCGCCCGCGGGGTCGTCGGCGTCGGCGCCGGTGAGGAGCCCGCCGAGGTCGCGCCCCCGGATCCGAGGCGGGCGCGGCACGCCCACGGCCGCGAGCACCGTCGGGAGCAGATCGATCGTCTGAACGGGCGCGCGCAGCACGCGGGGCGCGAGGGCGCCCGGTGCGCTCACCAGCAGCGGGACCCGCACCTGCTCCTCATAGACGGTGGTGCCGTGATAGCGCCCTCCATGGTCGCCCAGCTCCTCGCCGTGATCGGCGGTGACCAGCACGACCGCCTCGGGGCGCACCGCTCGCATCGCCCGGACGAGGGCGCCCGTCGTCTCGTCGGCGAAGGCCACCTCCGAGGCGTAGCGGCCCCGGTCGTCCTCGCCGTGATCGAAGCGCTCGTGCCGCACGTAGGGCTCGTGCGGCGCGAACAGGTGCACCCAGACGAACAGCCGCTGCTCGCGAGGCTGCGCCTCGAGGTACGCCTGGACCTGCTGGACCCGCTGCGCCCCCTCGGCGAACTCCACCTTCGCGTACTCGAAGTCGAGCTGTCGGCGCTGGAACGGCTCGAAGCGCTCGGCGTCGATGAAGAAGACCGCGGGCGGGTAGAACGCGGCCGTCCTCCGCCCGTACGCCCGGAGGAGGCCGGCCCACGTGTCGCTGTCCTCACCGGCGCCCTGCAGGAGCAGCGGTCGCATGTACTTGCCCGTCATCAGCGACACGACCGAGTACGACGTGTGGGGCGTGGCGGCGTACGCGCGCTCGAACCTCACGCCGGTCCGCGCGAGGTCGTCCAGGGCGGGCGTCAGGCCGCGCGCGTCGCCGTACGCGCCGAGGTGGTCGGCGCGCAGCGCGTCGATGGTGACCACGAGCAGGTCGCGCTCCGACCAGTCGAGCGTCCTCGGTCGCCCTTCGATCGGCGCGCACGCGCTGCCGGGGTCGCACTGGGCCGGCTCGAGCGGGGGGGGCGGCGCGATCGCGGCGGCGAGCCGCACCGCCTCGCCCCCGAGCGGCGCCGCGTCGAGGAGCAGGAAGCGGACGTTGTCGAAGCCCGCGAGCCCGCGCGCCGAGCGCGGGATCAGCGCAGCGGCGATCGCCATCGCCAGCGCCGCGGCCCCGGCCCACGCGCGGAGACGGCTCCCCAGGTTCGCCGGCGCCACGAACGCCGGCGCCACGAACGCCGGCGCCACGAACGCTGCGCCGACGCACGCCGACGCCGCCAACCCCTGGTGGAACGCCGGGTAGAGCCGGACCAGCACGAACCGGTTCGCGAGCTGGACGAGCCCGACGGCGATCGCGGCCGCGATCGCGACGCGCTCGGGACGCTCTCGCAGCTCCCGCCCGAGGCGCCGAGCGCCCGCGGCGAAACCGCCGCCCACCAGCGCTCCGACGCCCAGCGAGAAGCCTTCTCGGGCGCCGGGCGCCGCCAGGTGGCGCCCCGAGCCGACGCCCCACGCGACGGCAGCCGCCGCCGCGCCCACCCAGACGGCCGCGAAGGCGGCGGACGGCCGGTGACGCTCGGCCCGGCGCGCGAGCGCGACCAGCAGCCCTCCTGCCGCACCGAGCGAGCCGGCCCCCGCGATCAGGATCGGCGCGAGCGCGGCGAGCGCGATGGAGCCCTCCTCGGAGCTGGCGAGGCAGGGCGCGATCTCGAGGCCGACGACGGCGATCTCGAGCGCCGCGAGGAGCCAGGCCGCGGCGATCCCCCCGACCACGTCGGCGGCGACGCTGACCCACGGCGCTCCGGGCGGAGCCGGACCCGACGAGGAACCGGACGTGCTCACCGAAACTCGACGGCCACCACCTCGTAGCGTCGCTTGCCGCCGGGCAGCGTGACGGCGACCTCGTCGCCCGGCTCGCGTCCGATCAACGCGCGCGCCAGCGGCGAGGAGATCGAAATGGTGCCGCGGTTCAGATCGGCCTCGTCCGCGCCGACGATCTGGTAGCTGACCTCCTCCTCGGTGTCGCAGTTCAACAGCTGCACCGTCGCGCCGAAGCGCACCTTGTCGCCGCTCAGGCTGGCCGGATCGATGATCTCTGCGCGGGCGAGCTTGTCCTCGAGGTCCTTGATGCGCGCCTCGACCATCCCCTGACGCTCCTTGGCGGCGTGGTACTCGGCGTTCTCGGAGAGATCGCCGTGCTCCCGGGCGACGCCGATCTCGCGGGAGATCTTCGGGCGCTCCTCGCGCAGGCGGACGAGCTCTTCGCGCAGCTTCTGTGCGCCCTGCGGGGTCATCGGTACCTTCTCGACGCTCATCGGGGGCCTCGTAGCATCGTGGGGGGCATGGGCCGGGCCGCGGCCCTCCACCGCCGTCGGCCGGTCAGCGGGCGGGGCGGAGGCGCCGGGGACTCGACGGCGCACGCAGGGGGCTCCGGCGGCGCCTGTGTGCGTGGCGACTCCGCCGGACTCGCCGTCCCGGCCGGGTTCCGCGCGCGGCTAGCTATGCCCCGAATCTCCGACCCTGGCAACCGGCCCCGGCCGCCCCGGCCCTCCACGCCCTCCGCGGCGCGCGGCGGCTGGCGGCAGCGCGTTGCTCTCCCCTCCCCGCTCGGGTACGCAAGCGCCCCGTGAGACTCCTCCGCTCGGCCGCCCTTCGGATCGCGCTCGCGGTCGCGCCCGTCGCGGTCGGCTGCCACGCCGGCCCCCCGCCGGGCGGCGCGCTCGAGTACTCGGAGAACGCCCGGCGCGCGTACGACGAGGCGCTCGACGCGTACTTCGACCGCGACTGGGAGACGGCGATCACGCTCTTCCAGGAGGTGAAGCGCAAGTACGGCTACAGCCGCTGGGCGCGCCTCGCCGATCTGCGCATCGCGGACGCGGAGTTCCGCCAGCAGAAGTACCCCGAGGCGATCAGCGCCTACAAGGCGTTCGTCGCGGATTATCCGAACGACGCCGAGGTCCCGTACGCGAAGTATCGCGTCGCGAAGGCGCTCTTCCTCGAGAGCGAGCCGACGCTGCTTCTGCCGCCGCTCGAGGAGCGCGATCTCGGCACGGTGCAGGACGCCTACGCCTCGCTGCGCGCCTTCCTCGAGGGCTTCCCCGGGTACGAGCACGAGCGCGAGCTCGTCTACATGCTCGAGGTGGTGACGGGCGTACTCGCCCGGCACGAGCTCTACGTGGCGCGCTTCTACCGCGATCGCGGCCAGTTCCCGGCCGCCCTGCGGCGCATCGAGTACTGCCTCCAAGAGTTCCCCGGCTCCGGCCTCGACGCGGAAGCGCTCGTGCTGCTCGGCGAGACGCACCTGATGATGAAGCAGCCACGCCGCGCACGACGCGCCTTCGATCGGGTGCTCCGCGAGCACCCGGAGAGCGCGTTCGTCCTCCCCGCGCGGCGCTACCTCGCACGGATGGGCGCCCCGCCGGCCGGCGGTTGAGGCGGGGCCGGGCGGAGGGGGTGCCCCTGGTGGCGGCGCCCCGAGGGGAGCTATCCTGCGGGGCGCCGTGACGGATGACGCGCCGACCTCCGCCGTTCCGCCGACGGTGCTCGTCGTCGATGACGAGAAGAACATCCGCCGGACGCTCGAGATGGTGCTCACCGGCGAGGGCTACCGCGTCCTCGAGGCGACCTCGGGCGAGCAGGCCCTCGAGGTGCTGGGCCAGCCGCAGCTCCCCGTCGACCTGGTGCTCCTCGATCTGAAGCTCCCGGGCATCGGCGGCCTCGACGTGCTCGCCCGCGTCCGCGGCGACGACGCCACGAGGGATCTCCCCGTCGTGGTGATCAGCGGCCACGCGACCGTCCACGACGCCGTCCACGCCATCAAGCTCGGCGCGAGCGACTTCTTCGAGAAGCCGCTCGCGCGCGAGCGCGTGCTCGTGAGTGTCGCCAACTCGATCCGCGCGGCCCGGCTCTCGCGCCGCGTGGAGCAGATGCAGGCGGAGCAGCGCGCGCGCTACGAGATGATCGGCGCCAGCGCACCGATGCTGCGCCTCTACGGCGAGATCGACAAGGTGGCGCCGACCAAGGCGGGCGTCCTCATCACCGGCGAGAGCGGGACCGGGAAGGAGCTGGTCAGCCGCGCCATCCACCGGCTGAGCCCGCGGAGGGACGCCCCATTCGTCAAGGTGAACTGCGCCGCGATCCCGCGCGAGCTCATCGAGAGCGAGCTGTTCGGGCACGAGCGGGGGGCGTTCACCGGCGCGCAGGCCCGTAAGCGCGGCTTCTTCGAGCAGGCGCACGGCGGCACGCTGTTCCTCGACGAGATCGGCGACATGGATCTCGCCGCCCAGGCCAAGGTGCTGCGCGCCTTGCAGAGCGGTGAGGTGGTGCGAGTGGGATCCGAGCACGCCCTCCACGTCGACGTGCGTGTCCTCGCTGCCACCAACAAGGAGCTGCAGCGCGCGGTGCAGGACGGCACGTTCCGTGAGGACCTCTACTTCCGCCTGGCGGTGTTCCCCATCCGCGCGCCCGCGCTGCGTGAGCGCGCCGAGGACATCCCGCTCCTCGCGGAGTCGTTCGTCGCGTCGTTCTGCGCGGAGAACGGCCTCCGACCGAAGCGGATCGACGGCTCCGTCTATGAGGCGCTCGGGCGCCGGGCGTGGCCCGGCAACGTGCGCGAGCTGCGCAACGTCGTCGAGCGCGCCGTGATCCTCGCGAGCGACGTGGTCACCGTCGCCGACCTGCCCGAGGATCCCCACGCGTCGCCGTTCGACGACGACGCCGAACCGCCGCCGCCCCCCGCGACGGTGACGCGCGTCCCCGACCCGACCCGCGGCTCGGCGGCGCGCCTCACGCTGCGTGAGCACCGCGAGGCAGCCGAGCGCCGCTACATCGTCGAGACGCTCCAGGATCTAGAGTGGAACATCTCCCGAGCGGCAACGGTCCTGGGCGTCGAGCGGACGAACCTCCACAAGAAGATCCGGGCCTTCGGCATCCGGCGAGGCGAGGCGTGAGCCGCCAGAGCGGCGCGCACCCACGCGGCGCGCTGGTCGGGCCCGGCGACCCGAGCCCCCGGCGCGCGCCCGGGCTCGCGCCGGGCGTCCTCGCGCTGCACGGGTTCGGGGGGACGCCCCTCGAGGTCGAGATCGCAGTGTCGGCCGCGCGCGCGGTCGGGCGGCGCGCCTTCGCGCCGCTGCTCCCCGGGCATGGCACCCACGCGACGGAGCTCGCCCGCACACGCTGGGCCGACTGGGCGAGCGCCGCGGAGCTCGCGCTCGACGAGGTGGCGCCCGAGCGCGAGCGCGCGGTCGTCGTCGGGCTCTCCATGGGCGCGCTGCTCGCGATCCACCTCGCGGCGTCCCGTCCCGACCGGGTAGCGGGGGTCGCGCTCCTCGCCGCGGCGACGCGGCTGGCTGCGCCCTTCCCCTCGCTCGCGCTCGCCGCGGTCGATCGGCTCCGCTTGCCGGACTTCGCGGTCCCCAAGGCCGGCGCGGACCTCGGCGATCCCGAGGCGAGGCGCACCCACACCACCTACGAGACCCAGCCGGTGCACGCCGCGATCAGCGTGCGAGCTGCCGGGCCGCGCGCGCGGTCGCGCCTCCCTGGGATCCGGGCGCCGTTGCTCGTGCTGCACGGCGCACGCGATCGCGTGTGTCCCGTCGCTAACGCCGCCGAGATCGCGCGCCTCGCTGGGTCCCCGGACGTCCGCGTGCGGATCTTCCCCCGCTCACGGCATATCCTCACCCGCGACGTGGAGCGCGCCGCGGTGGCGGAGGAGCTCCGCGAGTTCGTGGAGCGCTGCGACGCCTGAGGCGCCGGGCGCTCACGGCTGGGCGAAGCGGCCGCCGCGGAGCGACGCGTCGAGGAGCTGCGCCACGCGCTGCTCGAGCGCGCGCGCTTGTGGATCCTGCTGCGTCGAGAGCGCGATCCGCAGCTCGCCGAGCGCCTTGAGCTGCGCGAAGAGCTGGAGATCGCTCGGGGCCGTGGCGCCGGTCAGCACCTGCCGGATCCGCTCGATCTCGGCGGCCATGGCGTCCAGCCCCATCCCGAGGGCGCCCACGCGCCGTCGACCCGGATGCTCGGTGTGGAAGGCCTCGACGATGGGACGCACCAGCGCCCGCAGGAGCGGGATTTGCTCCTCCGAGCTCCACACGTGCTCGAGGACGAACAGATCGCCCTCGTCCGCGCGCTCGCGGCCGTCCACGAGCGCGGAGGCCGCGAGGAGCTTCAACGTCTTCACGGCCCGGCGGTCGCTGAAGGAGATCCCCTCCGCGCGGAGCTGGAACACGAGCCCCTTGTAGGTCGAGAGCAGCGCGCTCGAGAGCTCGAGGCCGGCGCCGACGCGCTGCATCAGCGTCCCGAGCTCTGCCCCGGTGACGAGCGGACGGACGGGCTCGCGGCGGAGCCGGCGGACCTCCTCGGCCACGCCGCGGTCGAGCAGCTCCGCAAAGTGGTAGGCGTCCAGCGACTCCGTTCGGATCCGGAGGAGAAACCGATCGAACAGCGCGCCGAGCGTGTCATCGGACGGCACCTCATTGCTCGCGCCGAAGACGCTGATGAGCGGGCACTCGAGGACCACCCCCCCCGAGGTGTAGCGGCGCTCGTTGAGGAGCGAGAGCAGCGAGTTCAGGATCGCGCTGTTGCTCTTGAAGACCTCGTCCAGGAAGACCACCTCCGCCTCCGGGAGCATCCCCGCCGTGCGCCGCCGGTATTCGCCGCGGCGAAACGCCTCGAGATCCACCGGCCCAAAGACCTCGTTCGGCTCGGTGAAGCGCGTGAGGAGGTACTCGAAGTACCGCGCGTCGACGAGCTCCGCCAGCGTGCGGACCAGCGCGCTCTTCGCCGTGCCCGGCGGCCCGATGAGCACCGCGTGCTCACGGGCGACCAGTGAGATGAGCAGCAGGCGAACCGCCTCGCTCCTGCCGACGAACCGCTGGTCGAGGGTGCGAGCGACCTCGCCAAGACGCTGGGTGAGGCTGGACACCGGGCTCAGTCGCGCGCAGCGCTGTAGCGCTCGAAGATCTCGGTGGCCATGGTCGCCAGTTTGTCGGCCTCGTGCTGGATCTCCTGGTTGGCCTGGTACTGCGACGAACCCCGCACGAAGTCCGCGAACGCGCGGTAGCTGCGCGCGATCTCGAGCTCGTTGCCGATGTCCTTGCTGATGGCGATCGAGCGCATGAAGTAGTCCACCGCCTTCACCGTGTGCTCCTGCCCCCACGCGCCAGCTCCGGTGATCTCACCGAGGGTGCGCAGCGCGATCGCCAGGTGGGGGCGGCTCCGCACCTGCCCGAAGAGGTCGACCGCGTGCTTGATCGCTTCCCGCGCGGGCCGGAGGCTCCCCGCGCGCAGGTGCGCCTCCGCGAGGCAGCGCTTCGCCTCCGCGAGCTGGAGCTTGTCCCCGAGCTCGTCGCACAGCTCCTCCGCCTGGCCGAGGATCCGCAGCGCCTCCTCCGTGCGCCCGAGGCGCCGATGGGTGTCCCCCAGATCCGTGAGGATCACCGCGATGCGGTTGCGCTCGCCGATCTCCCGCGCGACCTCCAGCGCCTCTTGGAAGAGCGGGAGCGCACGCTCCGGCTCCCCCTGGTCGCAGTGCAGGCGTGCGAGCTCGTCGAGGCTCTGGGCCACGCCGATCGGGTCCTCGATCTCGCGCCGGATCGTCAGCGCCGCCTCGAAGGCCTCGCGCGCCTTCGCCGGGCGCCCGTGGTCGCGCCACACCAGGCCGATATTGTTGAGGCTGAGCGCGATGGATCGGCGGTCGCCGAGCTTCTTCCGCACGTCGAGCGCCTGGAGCATGCGCTCGAGCGCGTCTCCGTACTCGCCACGCAGCCAGAGGAGCTTGCCGATGTCGTCGTGGCACGCGCCGACGCCCCGCTCGTCGCCCGCGGACTCGAACAGCTCGAGCGCGGCGTCGAAGTGCCGCCGCGCCTCCGTCAAGTTGCCGATGTCGCGATGGAGGCGCCCGATGCGGTTGTGCGCGGCGCCCCCCTTCGACGGGAGCTGGAGGCGATGGGCGAGCGCGAGCATCTTGACGAAGCAGGCGCGCGCGTCGTCGGGGCGGCCCAGCATCACGAGCACGTCGCCGTGGTCGTGCAGCGCGGCGATCTCGCGGGCCGCGTCGGCGGTGCCGAGCAGCTCGAGGCCACGGGCATAGTGCTCGTGCGCCTTGCGCGCCGCGAACCCGCGACGCGCGGCCGCGGCGGCGTCCAGCCAGGCGAGCGCCGCCAGCGACGTGGCCTCAGCCCGCTCGAGGTGAAACGCGAGCATGGCGCTCGTCTCTTCCTGGGAGCGAACGTTGGCGCGCTGGGCGAGCCAGTCGGCCGTCACCTGGTGCCAGTGCTGCTGATCTCGCGGTGACGGGAGGCGCGCGAGCCGCTCGCGCTCGAGGTTGTGCTTGAACACGTACTCGATCTCGCCGGAGAACGTGGAGTCCGGCAGCTCGAGCACGTAGTCGCGCGCGACGAGGCCGGAGAGTCGATCGCGGATCTCGGCGCGATCGGCGTCGTCGGCGCGCGACCACACCTCGGGCGCCGCCCGAGCCGCCCGGCCGAGGGACACCACGACCCCGAGCCAGAACACGGACCCGACGGTCGCTGCCCGCTCGAGCAGCAGGCGATCGTCGACGCTCAGCGCGGCGACGCGCGCCTCGATGGCGTCCTCGACGGTGAGCGGGAGCCGCACGCTCGCCAGGCGGTCGAGGTGAACCTGCCAGCCCGCGTCGGCGCCCTCCTCCGCGGGCTCGAGCACGCCGGCGTCATGGAAGAGCCGCACCATCTGCCGGAGCAGCCCGGGGTTGCCCCCCGCGAGGTTGACCGCCGCGTCGACGAGCGACGGCGGCGGCCCGCCGACGCAGGGTGACAGCAGCTCCTGGGCGAGGCGCGACGCGGCGGCGGCGCTGAGCGGCCCGACGTCGTACCGGACGTGGCGCTCCTCGCCGCGGGCGAGCCACTCCGGGTGGCGCGTCACCAGATCCGGGTGCGCAGCCGCCAACACGACGAGCGGCGACTCGGCGGCCTCGAGCAAGCCGCCGAGGAGATCGAGCGAGTCGGCGTCGGCGCGTTCGAGGTCGTCGACGACGATGAGCACCGGCGCGCGCGAGGCGTCCGCCTCGACGAAGCTCCTGACGATCGCCCGCTGCAGGGCGCGCGCCTCCGCGGGATCGTCGGCCACCGCGCGGGTGAGCGGGCTGCCGCGGAACGGGAGGTCGACGAGCTGGCCCAGGAAGAAGCAGACGTCCTCCACCTTCCGGTCGCCGAGGACCTGCGCCGCTGCCGTCCGGATCCGCGCTCGCGCGTCGTCCTCGTCCAGGCCCTCGGGCAGCTCGAAGCGCGCGCGCAGCAGGCGCGCCACCAGCCCGTGGCTGCGGCTGCTGCCTTGGGCTGTCGCCCGGTACACGGTGAACCCCTCCGCCTGGGCGGCGGCCTCGTCCAGGAGGCAGGACTTGCCGCTGCCGGTCGGGCCGAGCAGGGTGAGGCAGGTCACGCGCGCCCCGGGCTCTCGGGCGCGCCCCAGGGCTGCGCGCAGCGCCGTGCGGACGCCCTCGCGCCCGACCAGCGGGCCGTGCCGGCCGTCGTTCGACTCGGGGGAGGTCGTCGGCGTCGTCACCCGGACGGGATGCTCACGCGATTCGGCCCGGTCGACAAGGGCTCACCCGGCGCGCAGGCGCGCGCGGAGGGCCGCGCGGGACCCGTTGATCGCCGGCCGCGCCTGTTCCACTCTCCGAGCGTCCTCGGCCCGACGAGACGCCCCTGAGCTCCCCCGCTTCCGTGACCCTCCCCGACAAGACCCCAGCCCAGGCACGGCCCGGGGAGAAGCGGTCGCTCGGCCAGGGGGTGTTCCACAAGTGCGAGGGGTGCGGCGCGGTCGTCACGCGCGAGCGCCTCGCCGAGGCGTTCAACGTCTGCGGCGCGTGCGGGTGGCACCACGTCCTGCCCGTCGACCGCTGGCGGGAGCTGCTCCTCGACGAGGCGGCGCTCGAGCGGTGGGATGAGCACATCGCGCCGACCGACCCGCTCGAGTTCGACGACGGCAAGCCCTACCGAGAGCGGCTCGCCCGCGCGCAGCGCACGACCTCGCGGACGGACGCCATCGAGATCGGGCGCGCGCGGATCGGCGGCCACCCCGTGGGGTACGGTTGCTTCGTCTTCGGGTTCATGGGGGGCAGCATGGGGAGCGTGGTCGGAGAGCGGATCGCCAGGCTGTTCGAGCGGTCCGCCGCCGAGCGGATGGCCGTGATCCTCCTGCACGCGTCGGGCGGCGCCCGGATGCAGGAGGGGATCCTCAGCCTGATGCAGATGGCGAAGACGGTCGCCGCGCTCCGGCGCTTCCGGGACGCGGGGCGTCCGTTCCTCAGCGTGCTCCTCCACCCGACGACCGGCGGCGTCGCCGCGAGCACGGCGCTGCTCGGGGACGTGAACGTGGCGGAGCCGAACGCCCTCATCGGGTTCGCGGGGCCCCGCGTCATCGAGAGCACCCTGCGCACGACGCTCCCCGAGGGCTTCCAGCGCTCGGACTTCCTGCTCGAGCACGGGATGGTGGACCTCATCGTCCCGCGCCCCAATCTCAAGGCGACGCTCGCCCACCTGGTGGAGCTCCTCACCCCCGGGGGCACCCCGTGAGGGGGCTCGCCGGTGTCCTCGAGCGCGTCTACGCGCGCATCCCCGCGGAGCGCCAGCTCGGCCTGGAGCGCATGGAAGCGGCCTGCGCGGCGCTCGGGCACCCCGAGCGGGCGTTCGAGGCCGTGCACGTCGCCGGCACGAACGGCAAGGGCTCGGTGTGCGCGTTCGTGGCCTCGATGGCCCGCGCCGGCGGGCGGCGGGTCGGCGTGTACACCTCGCCGCACCTGGTGCGGTTCGCCGAGCGGATCCAGGTCGACGGCGCGCCCATCCCGGACGAGGTCCTCCTCCCGCTCCTCGAGCGCGTGCTCGCGCTCGACCCGGCGCTCACCTTCTTCGAGGTTGCGACGCTGGCGGCGTTCCTCGCGTTCCGGGACGCCGGGGTGGATCTCGCGGTGCTCGAGGTGGGCCTGGGCGGCCGCCTGGACGCCACCAACGTCATCCCTCCCCCCCGTGTAGCCGTCCTCACCCGCGTCGCGTTCGATCACCAGGCGGAGCTCGGTGACACGTTGCGCGCGATCGCGGAGGAGAAGGTCGCCATCATCAAGGCCGGCTCCGCGGTGGTGCACGGCAAGCTCCATCCGGACGCGCGGGCTGCCCTCGAGGCGCGGGTCGCCGAGGTCGGGGCGCGCATCGTGCCGCTCGGGAGCGCCGAGCCCACGCCGGGCGCGTCCCTCGCTTACCCCCGGATCTCGATGCTCGGGACGAACCTCGCGGTCGCGACGACCGTCGGGCGCGAGCTCGGGCTCTCCCCGGAGGCGCTCGCGGCCGGGATCGAGGCCACGACCTGGCCGGGGCGGAACGAGCTCCTCCACCGAAACGGGCTCGACCTCACGATGCTCGACTGCGCCCACAACCCGGACGGCGCCGTCATCCTCTCGCACATCCTCGACCCCTCGAGCCTCGAAGGCATCGAGTCCAGGCGGGACGTGGTGCTGGTGTTCGGCGCGCTGCGCGGCAAGAACTGGCGCGCCATGCTCGATCGGCTCGAGCACGCCGCCGCGCACCGGGTGTTCGTCGCGCCGCCGGTGGCGCGAGCCGTCCCGCCGGAGGAGATGGCCCGGGCCTTCACGGGCGAGGTCGCCAGCTCGATCCCCGAGGCGCTCGCCCGCGCGCGCGCCATCGTCGGCGAGCGCGGCTTGGTCGTGGTGACGGGCTCCACGTACCTGGTCGGCGCTGCGCGCGCCCACCTCCTTGGTCTCCCCACCGATCCGGCCGCCGACTCGTGACGAGCCCTCCCCGCAAGCTGTTCGGCACCGACGGCATCCGAGGCCGCGCCAACGAGGAGCCGATGACTCCTGAGCTGGTACTCCGCCTGGGGCGAGCCATCGCCCACGTCGCGCGGCGGGGGCGCGCGCGCCCGCCCCGGGTGTTGATCGGGAAGGACACCCGCCTGTCCGGCTACCTCCTCGAGACAGCGCTCGCCGCCGGCGTCTGCGCGATGGGGGGGCGCGTGATCCTCTGTGGCCCGCTGCCGACCCCGGCGATCGCGAATCTCACGGAGTCGATGCGCGCCGACGCGGGCGTGGTGATCAGCGCGAGCCACAACCCGTACGCGGACAACGGGATCAAGATCTTCGGCCCCGACGGCTTCAAGCTGCCGGACGCCGAGGAGGCCGCCATCGAGTCGCTCCTCGCGGGCACCGAGCTCGACTCTCCGAGGTTCTCGGGCGCGCGCGTCGGCCGCGCCGAGCGCCTGGAGGACGCGACGGGGCGGTACATCGTGTACGCCAAGGCGACCTTCCCACGCGAGCTCGCGCTCGACGGCGTCAAGATCGTCGTCGACGCCGCCCACGGCGCCGCGTACAAGGTCGCGCCGCGTATCTTCGAGGAGCTGGGGGCCGAGGTCGTGAGCCTCGGCGTGCGGCCCAACGGCAAGAACATCAACGACGACTGCGGCGCGCTCCACCCCGAGCATGTCCAGAACGAGGTGCGCAAGCGCAAGGCGCGGCTCGGGATCGCCCTCGACGGCGACGCCGATCGCGTCATCGTGGTGGACGAGCGCGGCGACGTGGTGGACGGCGACGCCCTGATGGCGCTCTGCGCCACCCGCCTGCTCGCCCAGCGGCGCCTGCCGAAGCGGACGCTGGTCGCCACGGTGATGAGCAACATGGGGCTCGAGCGCGCCGTGGAGCGCGCCGGCGGCAAGGTGCGGCGCACCGCCGTCGGCGACCGATACGTCGTCGAGGAGATGCGGCGCGGCGGCTACGGGTTCGGCGGGGAGCAGTCCGGGCACCTCGTCTTCTTCGAGCACGCGCGGACGGGAGACGGCATCGTCGCCGCGCTCCAGGTGCTCGCCATCGTGGTCCGCGAGGGGCGGCCCCTCTCCGAGCTCGCCACGGTGATGGAACGGGTGCCGCAGCGGCTCCAGAGCCTCACGCTGGCGTCGCGCCGCCCGCTCGAGACGATGCCCGAGCTCGGCGCGGCGATCGCCCGGGTCGAGGCCGAGCTCGGCAGGGACGGCCGGGTGCTCGTCCGCTGGAGCGGCACGGAGCCCAAGCTGCGGCTCATGGTCGAGGGGCCGTCGCCGGCGGCGCTCGATCGCGCGATCGCGACGATGGAAGCCGCCGCGCGCGCCGACACGGGCGGGTGATCGGGTGGGGGCCCCCGGCGACGTCGTCGTTCGAGCTCGCGGCGTGACCCGGGAGTTTGGCGCCGGTGCCGGGCTCCAGCGCGCGCTTCAGGGCGTCTCCGTGGAGATCCGGCGTGGCGAGGTCGTGCTCGTCGAGGGGCCCTCGGGCTCCGGGAAGAGCACGCTCCTCGCGATCCTGGGCGGGCTCGATCGCGGCTTCACGGGGGAGGTCCGACTCTTCGGCGAGGACCCCCGCGCGCTCAGCGACGCCGCCCTCTCGCGGCTTCGCGGCGAGCGCGTCGGGTTCGTCTTCCAGAGCTTCCACCTGCTGGGGCACCTGACGGCGCTCGACAACGTGCTGGTCCCCAGCCTGTTCGCGCGGGGCGGCGGCCGGCTCGACGCCGCGCGGGCGCGCGAGGCGCTCGCGGCCGTCGGGCTCGCCGATCGCGCGGGTGCGTTCCCGCACGAGCTCTCGGGTGGGCAGCGCCAGCGGGTCGCCATCGCCCGCGCGCTCTCGCGGGAGCCGTCGCTCCTCCTCTGCGACGAGCCCACCGGCAACCTCGACTCCGCGACCGGTGAGGAGATCATCGATCTCTTCGCGGGCTCGCTGGCGGGCGGCGCGCGCGCCCTCGTCATCGTGACGCACGAGCGGCGGCTCGAGCGCATCGCGACCCGGTCGCTGACGCTCCGCGACGGGCGGCTCACGGGCGACTCGCAGAGCGCCGGAGACGCCCCGTGAGCCCGCGAGCGCTCGCGGCCCTGGTCGGGCGGGATGTCGCGCGGACGCGAGGTGCGCTCGCCAGCGCTGGCGCCGGCATCGTCGTCGGCACCGCGGCGCTGGTGTTCTTCCTCGCGCTCGGGCTCGGCGCGCGCCGGGTGCTGCTGTCCGAGGTGTTCCCGCTCGACGTGATCGAGCTCGAGCCGCCGCGCACCTCGGCCGGGCTGCTCGCGCTGCTCGGCGGCGAGGCGCCGATCGACGGAGTCCTGCCGGCGGTCGCGACCGAGCTCGGCGCGACGCCCGGGGCGCGGGAGGTCTTCGGCAAGCTGCGCTTCAGGTTCCCGTCGAGCGCGCGCGGCGGAAAGGAGCTCCTCGGTCGAGAGCTGATCTCCCATGAGATGGTGGGCGACGGCGTGGACCCAGCGCTCATCGAGCCCGAGCTCCGTGAGCGCTTCCAGGATCCGCTCGCCCGCCCCGGCGAGCCGTGCGTCGAGGACGCCGCCTGCGGCCGCGACGAGTACTGCGAGCGCGCGAGCGGCTCCGCCGGCGGCCGCTGCTCGGCGCCGGTGCCGGGCCTGGTCAGCCGTAAGCTAGTCGAGGTGTTCGATCACGCCGTGGCGCCCCAGCACGGCCTGCCGCCGGTCGCCGGCACGCTGCTCGCGCGGGCAGAGGGCGTCCCGTTCGAGCTCTCCCTGGGATCGTCGATGCTCGGGGTCGCGCGCCTGGGCGCGCCGCGCCGCGCGCGGATCCGGGTCGTCGGCGTCTCCGGCAAGGCGATCGACCTGGGGGTCACGCTGCCGTTGGCGGTCGTGCAGCGTTGGAACCGCGAGTACGGGGGCGAAGCCGCCGCCACGCGCTGGTCGAGCGTCGTCGTGCGGGTCGCCTCGCCGGCGGACACCGCGGCGGTGCTGGCCGCGGGGAGTCGCCACGGGCTCGTCCCGGCGGACACGCGAGCCCGCGACGTGAGCGTCCTGGTGAGCGGCGTGCTCGCGCTGCTGTTCCTCGTCGCGTCCGTCGTCCTGGGCATGGCCGCGCTCAACATCGGCCACACGTTCCGCGCGCTCGTCGCCGACCGCCGCCACGAGATCGGGCTCTACCGCGCCGTCGGGGCGAGCGCGGGAGACATCCGGGCGTGGCTGCTCGCGCTCGCGGTCACCGTCGGCCTGCTCGGTGGGGGCGCCGGGGTCGCGCTGGCGTGGGTCGCGACGCGGCTGGCGGACGCGCGCGCCCGCACCGATCTCCCCGACTTCCCCTACAAGCCGGAGTCCTTCTTCGAGCTCCCCGCCTGGCTGGTGGCGCTCGGGGTAGGCTACGCCGTGCTGTTCGCGGTGCTGGGCGGGCTCCTCCCCGCGCTGCGCGCGGCGCGCACCGACCCCGCTCACCTGTTGGGCGGCGGGGCTCGCTAGCGCGCCCGGAGGTTCCACCGCGAGCTTCCTTTGGGTCGGCGATTCTGGGAGGATGCGCGCCATGGATCCGGGCGCGCTGCTGGTCGTCGGCTTCCCGGGCACGGAGCTGCCGAGCGCGGTCGCCGAGGACCTCCGCGCGGGCGCGCTCGGTGGGGTGATCGTGTTCAAGCGCAACCTGCCCACGCTCGAGGCAGCGCAGGCGCTCGCCGCGGCGGCGCGCGCGGCCGTGCCCAGCGGGCCGCCACCGTTGCTCGCGATCGATCAGGAGGGCGGGCGCGTCGTGCGCCTCCCGCCCCCCGCGTTCCGACCGCCACCGATGCGGGAGGTTGGCGACACGGGGGATCCCGAGGTCGCCCGGCGGATGGGGCGCGCGATCGGCGAGTCCGTCGCCGCGGCAGGGTTCAACCTCGACTTCGCGCCGGTGCTCGACGTCGACTCGAACCCCGCGAACCCGATCATCGGGGATCGTTCCTTCGGGCGCGATCCCGAGCGCGTCGCGCGGATGGCGCTGGCGCTGGCGGAGGGCCTCGCTGAGGCGGGCGTGCTCGCGTGCGGCAAGCACTACCCCGGGCATGGCGACACGCATGAGGACAGCCACCTCGCGCTGCCTCGGGTCGAACTCGACGCGGCGCGGCTGTACGCGGTGGAGCTGCTCCCGTTCCGCGAGGCGGCGAGCCGTGGGCTCGAGTCGCTGATGAGCGCCCACGTCGTCTACGACGCGCTCGACCCCGGTGTCCCCGCCACGCTCAGCCGCCGCATCGCGAGCGAGCTGCTCCGCGGCGAGCTCGGGTTCCGCGGCGTGCTGTTCTCCGACGATCTCGAGATGCGCGCGCTCGCCGACCGGATGGAGGTCGAGGAGAGCGCCGTGCGCGCCGTGGAGGCCGGCTGTGACGCGCTCCTCGTCTGCAGCGACCTGGCGCTCGCGGGTCGCGCCCGGGAGGCGCTCCGCGCCCGCGCAAGGGTCGACGCCTCGTTCGCCGCGCGCGGCGCCGAGGCGTGCTCGCGCGTCGCGGCGCTGCGCGCGCGGGCGCGCTGAGCGGCCGCGCAGGCCGGGCGGCGCCGCCGAGCCGGCGCCTGCGGACCGGCCCGACCGGCGCTACGAGCGCGCTCCGCCCGGGCCAGCAGCCGCACAAAAGCCTGCGGCCCCGCACGTCTCCGTGCAGGGCCGCAGCTGGCTCACGCCGAGGGGGTCGTCGGGCTCAGCCCGCGCCTGCCTCGCCGCTCGCGCTGGCGCTGGCGCTCACGCTCACGTTGATCGAGACGCTGGCCTGGGCCTGCGCCTGGATCGACGCGACGAAGCAGCCGGCGACCTTGAGCGCGGCCGCGCCGCCGCCCTTGACCGCCGCCTGCACGCCCTCGATGGTCGCCTTCACGTTGGCGACCGCGCCCTCGAGCTTCGCCTTCATGCCGAGGGTGACCTTGAGCAACGCCGGCAGGTTCTTCTGCACCGCCGCGACGAGCTTGCCCGCCGCCGCCGCGTCTGCCGCGCCCGCGATGTTCATCTTCACGCTGGCAGGCGTGCACTCGAGCTTGCCGCTCACCTGTGCGTCGCAGTTGGCCTTGCACTCCGCGCTCATCTCGGGCGGCTGGACGGTGCCCGAGCACTTGGGCTCCTCGATCTCGACGCTGCAGCCGCCGGAGCAAGAGCCCTCGCACTTGGCCTGGCCCTTGACCTCGCAGCTCGCGTCGCACTTGCCGCCGCAGGTGCCGCCGCAGCTGCCGCTGCCGCCCGCTTCACACTTGCCCTTGCAGGTGCCGTCGCACTTGCCGTCCTTCGAGGTGCCGCCCTCGCAGGTGCCGTCGCACTTGCCGGTGCACTTGCCGCTGAACTCTGCGTCGCACGAGCCCTCGCAGGTGCCGCCGCAGGTGCCCTTGCACTCGGCGCCGGCCGCGACCGTGCAAGAGCCCTTGCACTCGCCGCCGCACTTGCCGCTGATCTCGCCGCCTTCGCACTTCACCTCGGCCTTGCCGCCCTTGACGCTGGCGTCGCAGCTCCCGGCGCACTCCGCCATGGCGTTCATGCTCGCCGAGCACTTCGGCGGGACGACCTTGACCTCGATCTTGCCCGAGGCCTTCGCCTTGAACTCACCGATGAGCTTCACCGCCGCCTGGCAGGCAGCCTCGGCCTTCTTGCCGGGGCCCTCCTCCTTCGGCGTGATCGCTGCGTCGTCGGCGCCGAGGTCCTTCGCCAGGTTGCCGCAGGCCATCGCGACGTCGCCCTCGACCTCGACCGCGAGCTTCTCGAGCGCGGCGCCGGCAGCCAGCGCCGCCTTCACCTTGCCCTCGAGGCCCGCCTCGAGCCCGAAGTTCGCCGACATGATCGCCGACGGGTCCTTCAGATCCGCCGGGCAGCCAGCGCCGGGCAGACCCGGCAAACCACCGCAGTTCACGAGCAGCGGGGCCCCGACCATCATCGACGCGAGCACCGGGGTCCGCATCTTCCGCCAACGATTCGAGATCATCAGTTCCTCCTCGAGCCCGCTCAGCGGGCGTTTCACCAAGTGCCGGCGCATGGTCCGGCGTTGACCGACTCACCGGCTGGACCACCCCACCGCGTGTGCGGCCGGAGCTGCCGGTCTCTGCTTGCTTTCTTCACGACCCCGCCGGAAGGCGGGGCCAAAGTTCACTGGGTGGATGAGCCTTGCGGCCCGGCGCGCTTTTCGCTCCGATTTTCGCGCTTGTAAAGGAAAAAATGTTCAGGCCGGCGGGCACACGCCCCGGCTGCACGACCCGACGCCCGAGCCGAGGAGATCGGCTCACGTGGCGCCGATCGCCCATGAAAGCTCCCGGTTCAACGCACGCCCCGACGGCCGGAGCGGACGCCGGCCCGACGGCCGATGCGCACCGGCGAGGCGCCCTCGAACGGCAGCGTAATCTGCTCCGACGGCCCCCTCCCGGCGCGCCCCCCGTGCCCCACCCGCGCGAGGATGTCCTGCTCGCGGGCGAGGTCCGCGTCCATCACCTCCTCGTTGTCGAGCGCGAAGGCGATCGCGTCGAACACCTGCGCGGGGGTGAGCTGGGGGAACCGCTTCATGATGGTCTCGACGCTCGCGCGCTGCTGCCAGAACGCGTAGATGCGCCGCACGGGCACCCGCGAGGTCGCGACGTAGGGGCTCCCACCGAGGACGTGCTCATCCACGTGCACGTGGGGGTGGGGGACGAGGATCGTGGGGAGCGGCATACGGGCGCCTCTCAGAGTGGCACGGGGGCCGGGTGGGGTAGCAAGTTCTCGGGTCGCGGGGCCGGACGCGGGCGCCGCACCGTCACGAGCCCAAGCAGCCGAGGAGGACGTTCAGCCTGGGCTGGGTCGCCGCCTTGGCGACGGTGCACGTCGCCGGGCAGAGGATCAGCCGCGTCGGCGTGCTCGGGGTGTCGTAGTACCAGCCGCCGCCCGCGCATGCGGTCGCGTCGGCCACGCGCGGGAGCTCCTGCGGGAGCGCGCCCGGGGCCGAGACGAATTCGAGCTTCACCTCGTCCGGATCGACGACGCCCGCCTCCGGCGTCGGCATCGGCACCTCGCACGAGAGCTGGGACCCGGTGATGACGGAGGTCGCCAGCGCGGAGAACACCGGCGCGAAGTCCTGCTGGCAGAGGTTCCCCTCCACGCCGCCCGTCATCGCGACGAGCGAGCGGTAGACCGTGCCCTCGTTCGCCGACTGGAAGCAGCACTGCGTCGCGCCGCACCCGAACGGATCGTCACCGAAGCTCTGGCCGAAGGCGTAGATGCCGTGGAAGCGATAGCCCGCGTAGGAGGCGTCGAGCGCGCGAAACGCCGCGTCGAAGGCCGCGGCGTCGACCGCGGAGTCATCGTCCGTGACGATGACGAGGTGCTTGGTGGCGCTCGGGCGCATCATCGCCGACCACTGCCCGTGAGTGGTGATGAGCTTGGTGAGGCCATCCGTGCTGCCCACCTCGAGGTCGACGTGGAGGAAGCGGGGGAGGTTGGTGTCCTGGTTCGGGCAGCCGACGGCGCCGAGCGGAGGATCGATGCAGATGCCGTTCCCGGTGGCCGGGTAGCTGGAGATCAGGACCACGTGGTAGTCGACCCCGCTCGCGGCGATCTGCGACGAGAAGCCGTTCATCTGCGCCTGGACGAACCCCGCCTCCGTCCCCATCGAGCCGGAATTGTCGACGACGAACACGATGTCCGCAGGCTGGCGCTCGAGGTTCGACTCGACGCTGGTCGCCGCGCACGCGGAGTCCTGCGACAGCCCGCCGCCGCCGCCGCCGCCGTCGTACGGGAAGGCCACGTCCGGGATGCTGGCGTCCGACGGCGCGGCCGCGCCCCCGCCGGCCGCGCCAGCGCCCGCGGCTCCCCCGCCGCCCGTCGCCGCCGCCCCCGCGGCTCCGCCGGCAGCGCTCCCCCCACCCGAGCCCGCACCGCCCGAGCCCGCACCGCCCGAGCCCGCACCGCCCGCGCTCGCGCCGGCGGCCCCGCTCGCGCCGCCCGTCGCCGCGCTGCCGCCGCTCGCGCCGCCCCCGCCGCCCGAGCTCGACCCGGTCCCCGAGCACGCGGGCATCGCCGCCGCCAGCGCCAGACCCAAGGAGATCGTCCGAGAGAGGTCGCCGTTCCTCCGCGCCATGGGCGGATGATGCGCCCGCGTCGCGGCCAAGGCAATCGCCGAGGTGGCGGCGCGTGGTTCGGCGGCCCGTTCAGCTCGCGAGGACGCGCTCGACGACCTTCGCCGCCGTGAGCCCGAGCTCCTCCGCCAGGCGCTCAGCCGGCGCCGAGGCGCCGAAGCGATCGATCCCGATCGCGAGGCCTCCCTCGCCCACGAGCGCCCGCCACCCGAGGGTCGCCCCCGCCTCGATGCTCACGCGGCGCCCCGTCCCGAGGATCTCGGCGCGTCGCGCCGCCGGCAGGCGCTGGAAGGCGTCCCAGCACGGCATCGAGACGACCCGTACCGTCTTCCCCTGCTCGCCGAGCAGGCGGGCCGCGTCGACCGCGACCCCGACCTCGCTCCCGGTGGCGATGAGCACGAGCTCCGCGTCGGGCTGGCCCGAGAGCGCGTAAGCGCCATCGACGATGCGCTCCGGGTCGAAGCCCTCGGGGCGCGCCAGCGGCGGCAGGTTCTGGCGCGACAGCGCGAAGGCGGTGGGCCCGTCCTTGCGACGCAGCGCGTGCGCCCACGCAGCGGCGCACTCGAGCGCGTCCGCGGGGCGCACCACGTCGAGGTTCGGGATCAGCCGAAGCGCCCACAGGTGCTCGACCGGCTGGTGGGTGGGGCCGTCCTCGCCGACGAAGACGGAGTCGTGCGTGTACACGAAGAGCACCTGCCGCTCCATCAGCGCGCTCAGGCGCACCGACGGGCGCATGTAGTCGCTGAAGATGAGGAACGTGCTGCCGTAGGGCACGAAGCCGCCGGACAGCGCGAGGCCGTTCACGATCGACCCCATGCCGTGCTCGCGGATGCCGAACGCCAGGTTGCGCCCGGCGTAGCTCCCCCGCGCCACGTCCCCTCCCCCCTTGATGTGCGTCTTCGTGCTCTCGGCGAGATCCGCCGCCCCGCCGACGAACGACGGCACGAGCTCGGCGACGCGCTGCTGCAGGCGCGCGGAGATCGAGCGCGTCGCCTCCTTCGCCGGGGCCGCGACCGCGATGAGCTGCTGGAGCAGGTCCGCGGGGACGTGCCGCCCGAGCAGCTGATCGACCGTGCGCCTCCGGTCGGCGTCCAGCGCCTCGTAGGCGCGCTTCCACTCCTCGAACAGCGCGCGCGAGGTCTCCGCCCGGCGCTGGAACGGCTCCCGCGCCCGGGGCGCGACGTGGAACGGCTCGAGCGGCCAGCCCGCCGCGAGCTTGGTCGCCTCCACCTCCGCCTTGCCGAGCGGCGCCCCGTGCGCCTTCGAGGTGCCCTCCTTCGTGGGCGCCCCGATCCCGATCCGCGTACGCGCGAGCAGGAGCTTCGGCTTGCCCGTCTCGGCGACCGCGGCGTCGAGCGCCTGGCGGACCGCGGCCGGGTCGTGGCCGTCCACGCGGCTCACGCTCCAGCCGTACGCCGCGAACCGCTGCGCCACGTCCTCGGAGAACGAGAGATCGGTGGTGCCGTCGATGGTGATGCGGTTGTCGTCGTAGACCATCACCAGGTTGTCGAGCCCGAGGTGCCCTCCGAGGCTCGCCGCCTCGCTCGCGACGCCCTCCATGAGATCGCCGTCGGAGCAGATGGCGAAGACGCGGTAGTCGAACAGCGGGGCGCCGCCCGCTCGCGCCGCCAGCATTCGCGACGCCAGCGCCAGGCCGACCGCGTTGCCGACGCCCTGGCCCAGCGGCCCGGTCGTCGTCTCGACGCCGACGGTGTGCCCCACCTCGGGGTGCCCCGGGGTCTTGCTGCCCCACTGGCGGAAGCGCTTGAGCTCGTCGAGCGGCAGCTCGAACCCCGCGAGGTGCAAGAGCGAGTACACCAGCATCGACGCGTGCCCGCACGAGAGCACGAACCGATCGCGGTTCGGCCAACCCGGCTGCTCGGGCACGAACCGGAGGTGGCGCGTCCAGATCTCCACCGCGATCCCCGCGAGGGCCATCGGCGTCCCCGGGTGCCCGCTGTTGGCCGCCTCGACTCCGTCCACGGAGAGGAAGCGGACCGTCTTCACCGCATCGTCGAACGCACCGTCGAAGGTTCCCTCGGTCATGGGAGCGGCCGATAGTCGACCCCACCTCCGGCTGCAACGCGGCAGCGTATCCGCCGAGCCCGCCGCGGCCCCGGAGGGTCAGGGGCGGGTGCGCGCCTCGTGCTCCTCCAGCGTCCGACTGAACGCGTGCCGCCCCCCGCCGACGTGCACGAAGAAGAGATAGTCGGTCGCCGCGGGCGCCAGCACGGCCTCGAGGCTGGCCTCGCCGGGGTTGGCGATGGGCCCCGGCGGCAGGCCCGGGTGGCGGTAGGTGTTCCATCGGTTCGCGGGGTCGCGGACCACCGCAGGGGTCACCCGGCCGGCGTAGCCCGCGCAGCTCGGGGCCCGCTCGGGCTCGACGAGGCACCCGTACCCAGCCGTGGGGTCCGCCCCGAGCGTCGCCAGCGGGCGGAACGTCGGATCGGAGAGGCGGTTCAGGTAGACGCTGGCGATGACGGGGCGCTCCTCGGCGAGGCGCGCCTCCTTCTCGACGATCGACGCCAGCGTCACCACGGCGCCGAGGTCGAGGCCCCGCTGCGCGCGCAGGCGCTCGAGCGCGCCAGGGTGGCGGGCCGCCACCTGCGCGAGCCGCGCGCGGGTCTCGGCGACCATGCGCCGGACCACGTCCTGCGGCGCGGTGTTGACGTGCAGGTCGTACGTCGCCGGGAAGAGCCAGCCCTCCGCGCCCTCGGGGCCGAGCTGGAGCTCCGTTCGCAACGCGGGGTCGCGGACTGCGACGCGGAACGCCGCGGCGACGCACACCCCGCGCTCCTCGAGGCGCGCGCCGATCTGGAGGTGGTTCCACCCCTCGGGGATGGTCACCGTCGCGCGCGCGCGGCGCGGCGAGCGCGCGAGCTGCCGCGCGACCTCGCCGGGCGAGGCGTCGACGGCGACGAGGTGCTCACCGGGGAGGAAGTCGTCGGCGTCTCCGAACAGCCACAGATACGCGGCGAGCGCCCAGCCTCGCGCGAGCCCGAGCTCGCGCAGCCGCGCCGCGCTCGCCTCCGCCCCCAGGCCGCCCGGCCACTGCACGCGCCGGAGCGTCGTGCCACCGCGACCCCCGGCCTCGCCCCACGCCCACAGGCCCCCGCCAGTGCTCGCGACGAGCAACAGCGCCGCGGCCCCCGACGCCAGCGCCAGGCGAGACAGAGGCGCGGCCCCTCGCGCGCCGCGCCGCGTGGGCCGCGCGGCGCGTCCGCGCTCGGCGCGGCGCGCGCGCGACGGAGCGGCGCGGCGGCGGGTCGTCACTGGGCCCGCGCGCGCCGGGAGTCGAGGTAGCTCTGGAGGATCAGCGCGGCCGCGGCGCCGTCGACCCGCCCCCGCGACGACCGTGCCGACGCGCCGCCCTCCCGCAGCAGCGCGCTCGCCTGGCGGCTGCTCAGCCGCTCGTCCCACAGCTCCACGGGCAGCGCCGTCGCCGCCTCGAGGCGCCGCGCGAACGCCCGGGCGCGGCGCGCCTCCGGTCCCTCGCGGCCGTCGAGCCGCACGGGGAGCCCGACGACGAAGCGCCCGATCCCTTCCGCGCGCGCGCGCTCGGCCAGCGTCGCCACCGCGCGCGCCACGTCGCGGCCGTCGAGCGGCGGCCGCGGATGGGCGAGCAGGCCGAGCTCGTCCTCCACCGCGAGGCCGATCCGCACCCGTCCGAGGTCCACGCCGGCCGCGCGCACGCGGCAGGCGTAGCACGGGTGGGCCGGAGGCCGCTCACTTGACCGCCCGCCCTCCCCTTGGCACAAGCCCTCGGCCCGCCCCCGCCCCGCGCGCCTTCCTTTCACGTTTCCGATGCAGTTTCGACAGGTTCAGGGGATGCACGACATCCTCCCCGAGCAGGTCGGGCGGTGGCAGCGCCTGGAGGCGACGTTCCGGCGGGTGGTCGAGGCGCACGCCTTCTCCGAGCTGCGGACGCCGCTGGTCGAGCCGACGGCGCTGTTCGTCCGCTCGATCGGGGACGCCACCGACATCGTCGAGAAGGAGATGTTCGTGCTCGAGCGCGAGGGCGAGTCGCTCGCCCTCCGCCCCGAGGGGACTGCGAGCGCGGCCAGGGCGTTCGTCGAGCACGCGGTCCACGCGCGTGAGCCCGTCACGCGCTGGTACTACCTCGGCGCCATGTTTCGCGCCGAGCGCCCGCAGCGCGGTCGCCAGCGACAGTTCCACCAGGCCGGGTGCGAGGTGTACGGGGACCCGGGGCCCTGGGTGGACGCCGAGCTCATGGAGCTGGTGCTCACCTTCCTGCGTGAGGCGGGCTGCCCGGAGCTCGAGCTGCACGTGAGCTCGCTCGGCGGGCCGGAGACCCGCGCGCGCTACCGGGACGCGCTCGTGGCCCACCTCACGCCTCGCGCCGCGGCGCTCTCGGAGACCAGCCAGCGGCGCCTCGCCACGAACCCGCTCCGGGTGCTCGACTCCAAGGATCCGGCGGACCAGGCCGTCGTCGCCGGCGCGCCGTCCCTCCTCGACCTCCTCGAGGGCGACGACCGCGCGCACTGGGACGAGCTCCTCGCGTCGCTCGACTCGCTCGGCGTCCCGTACGTCGTCGATCCCGCGCTCGTCCGCGGGCTCGACTACTACACCCGCACGCTCTTCGAGGTGCGCTCGTCGGCGGGCGGGCTCGGCGCGCAGAACACGCTCGTCGGCGGCGGTCGGTACGACGCCATGATCGGTGAGCTCGGCGGCCCCCCCGTGCCCGCGATCGGGTTCGCGCTCGGGCTCGAGCGGCTGCTCCTCGCCACGGAGGGTGCGCCGGCGCCGACCGGTCGGCCCCGCTGCTTCGTCGCGCCCCTCGGGGCGCGCGCGCGGCGGGAGGCGCTCGGCCTGGCGCGTGAGCTCCGCGCGAGCGGCGCCGTCGTCGAGGTCGACACCCGCGGGGGCTCGCTGAAGAGCCTGCTCCGGCGGGCGGACTCGCTGGGCAGCCGCCTGTGCCTCGTGCTGGGCGACGGCGAGCTCGACCGCGGCGTCGTGCAGGTGAAGGATCTCGCGTCTCACGAGCGCGCCGACGTGCCACGCGGCGCGTTGGTCGAGGACGTCCGCCGGCGGCTCGCCGGAGCGCCCGGGAGCCCCGAGTGAGCCGCCCCGGGGCGCACGTCGCCCGCGTCCTCGGGCTCGCGATCGTGCTCGGCGCGGCGGGCGCGCGCGCGCAGGATCCGTTTGGCGGCGCGCTGCCGGAGCCGCCCTCCAAGCCGCAGCCGTCCGCGACGCCACGCGGAGGTGAGCCGCCGCCGGGCACCCCCGACGTTCGCCCCGCCGCAGGCGGAGACACCACGCTCCCCGAGGGCAACGAGCCGTCGCTCCCCCGCAGCCCGCTCCGGGTCCCGGCGAGGCTCCGGAGCCGCATCGGCACCAACGCGATGCCCTCGCTCGAGCTCGATCTCGGGCGCGCGAAGGAGACGGAGCGAAGCTTCTACGGGCTCTGGTACTCCGAGCGGAGCGGCGACTACTCGCTGAAGCTCGCGTTCCCCGTCTGGGGGGAGCGCAAGATGCCGTCACGCGGCGCGCCCCAGAAGCCGGATCGCGCGTCGCTCTATGGTGGCCTCTACTACAACCGCCGGAGCGCCGACCGCGCCGACGACATCCTGTTCCCCCTCGTCTGGAACCTGCGCGACCTGAAGCTCGGCGCGCGAACCACCATCGTCGGCCCAGTCGTGAACCGCCGCGCGCCCGGGGAGTCGGACGACTGGCTCGCGCCGCTCTACTTCACCGGCCGCCGCAAGGTGGGCGGGTACACGGTGATCCCGCCGCTCCTCACGGTGCTGAGCAGCTCGGCGCGCGGCGGCTTCGATCTCGTGGGCCCCGCGTTCTGCTCCTGGCGAGGCGGGCAGTCGTGCGACACCCGCACCGCGCAGGATCTCGATCTGGGCGTGGCGCCGCTCTACTTCTACGGCCAGAACGAGACCTCGAAGTACGAGGTGATCCCTCCCCTCCTCCACTACTACTCGTACGACGACCGCGATCGCTCCTGGGTGAACGTGTGGGGGCCGCTGTGGCGCCAGCACAGCGAGCAGCGCGAGTACCTCCACCTCCTCCCGTTCTACTGGAGCATCTGGGGGAAGCAGGAGCGCCACACGACGCTGCTCCCGTTCTTCCACCACGGGTACGACGAGAAGAGCTGGCTCCACGTGAACCCGCTGTTCCTCCTGGCGAAGGGCGCCGAGGGCGAGAGCACCTTCATCACGTGGGGGTACGCCCGATACCGCGGCCGGACGGAGCTCGACATGATCACGCCGCTCTACTGGCACTACCGTGATCCCACGATCGGGCTGGACCAGAAGCTGCTCTTCCCGTTCCTCTACTCGCGGACGAGCCCCCGCGAGTCGAGCCAGGTGTTCTTCCCGTTCTGGGGGCGGTTCGAGCGCTACGGCGTGAGCCGCTCGACCTGGGTCACCCCGTTCATCCAGCACCGGACGGACCTCCGCGGCTGGGAGACGAACATCCACCCGATCGTGTACCTCGGCCGGAGCGGCCACCAGTCGCACACGGTGGTGGCGCCGTTCTTCTGGGATTTCGTCGGCCGCGAGAGCCGCGCGACGGTCGGCTTCCCGGTGTACTGGCGGTTCAGCGACCGGGACGAGGTGTCGCAGCTCGTGGGCAACGTGTACTATCACGAGTCGAAGCTCAAGAACGGCCTCGACTGGGAGATCCACGTGTTCCCGTTCTTCACCTACGGAGAGACCCCGGACGGCCACTGGTGGAACGTCCTCTACGGCCTCGCGGGGTACACGCGACGCGGCGACCACGTGCAGGTGCGCACGCTCTGGGTCCCCATCACCGTGAGCGGCGAAGAGGCGCCGTGAGGAGCGCGGCCGGCGCGGCGCTCGGGCTCGCGGCGTTCACGACAGCCTGCGCGCCAGCCCCCGCCCCGGCTGGCGGGCGCGGCGCCGAGACCGGGGGCGTCGGGCGCGACTGCGCGGAGGGTTTTCGCAGGAGCGGGAGCCCGCGGCTCGATCTGGACCGCCTCGGGCAGGCGTGCGGCGAGCGCCTCGGCCTCCGACCGACCGCGGATCCAATCGTGGGTGAGCAGCGCGAGGGCGAGCCCTCGCAGCGCTTCCGGGTGCGGCTCGAGGCGGGCACGTGCTACCGCGTCTTCGCGACCGGTGAGCGCCAGGTGCGCGATCTCGATCTGGCCCTCTACGGCGCCGATCCAGAGCTCGTGGTGGCGGACGCCTCGCCGGACGCCTACCCGGTGCTGCCGCCCGCCGGGCTGCTGTGCGTCGACGCGAGCGGCGACTACGTCCTCGAGGTCGGCGTGATGGCCGGCCACGGGCGGTGGGCAGCGCAGGTGTGGCAGGAGTGACCGGGTGGGCGGCGCGTACCGTGACGCCGCTGGGGCGCTGACGACGCGGATCGCGGCTGCCCGCGAGCGGCTCGATCGGAGTCGGGCCGAGGTGCTGCCGGTGTGGCTGCCGTTCCTCGCGGTCGATCCGAGCGCGCTGTACCGAGCCGAAGCGACCCTCGCCGAGGCAGAGGCGGCGCCTCCGACGCGCGAGCTCGCCGCGCGCGTCGAGCAGGACGCGGAGGCGGTCGAGCACCTCGTCCGCGACCAAGCAGCGCTCCTGCGGGCCGTCGGGGAGGCGCCCCTCCTCGACCGCTGGCTCGACCGGGACCGGATCTCGGCGCTGAGCTTCCCAGCGCTGCAAGCTCGCGCGTGGGCTGCGTTCGCGCGGGCTACCCGCGCCCTGGCCGCCGAGGTGCGCTACGCCCGCCATGGGGCATACTGCTACGAGGCGCGGTTCCGGATCGACGGCGCGGCGTATGCGTACGGCTGCAACGCCTTCGTGGACGACGACGGTGAGTCGGAGTCGTTCCTCGCGACGACCCTCCCCGAGGCAGTCGAGCCGTTCAGCCTCGCGCCGCAGAGCTACCTCGACGATCTCGCCCGATGGGTCCGGGGGCGCCCGGCAGAGGCCGAGATCGGGGACCCGGAGCTCGACGGGCGCTTCCTCATGTACGGCGAAGCGCATGCGCTTCGCCGCTACCTGTGCGGAGCTGCGCGCCCCCCGCTCCTCGAGCTGTGCAACACCGACGTGCCCCGCGTCGAGGTCGCCAGCGGATGCGCCGTCGTGGCCTGGCGGTTCGAGCCCGAGGCGGGGTCGCTGGCGGCGGCCCGGCGGTTCCTCGCTGCGCTCCACCGCGAGGTGGGCTGACGCAGGCGCGTCAGCAGCGCCCTGCCGCCAGGCACTCCGCCAACGCGCCGAGCCCCCGCAGATCCAGGCCCAGCGAGACCACGACGCGGTCGGCGACGGCCCGGGGGCGGAGCGCCTCCAGGAACCGCGCGCCTGCGCTCTCCTCCTCGGCGAGCCGCGGCAGCGCCGCGGTGAGCAGATCTGCGAGCGCCGCCGCCGCGGCCGGCCCGGAGCATCGGAGCTCGAACTCGCCGTCCAGCCCGTCGGCGTCGAGATCGGCCCAGCCGGTGAGTTCCCGCGCGTCCTCCAACGCCCGCCCGACGAGCGGCGCCGAGCGACGCACGAGATCGACGAAGGGGCGAACGCGCGCCGCCACCGAGAGCGCCCCGCGCGCAGGCGGCTCGAGCCGCGGCCCGCCCCCACGGCCCTCGAGCGCTCGCTCCACCGAGTCGATCTCGGCGGCGGTCGCGACCACGACGAGGTCGCTCGAGCGCAGCCATGCGCGCGCGGGCGCGCTGCGCGCGACGGGCCCGCTCCGCTCGTGCACGCGCACGTCGCCTCCGCGATCCGCCGGGCCGCTCCACGCGGGCCGCGCGCCGCCCTCGCGCGGATCGAGGTCGCGGAACGTCCCGGCGAGGACGAGGACCCCGTCGACGAGCTCCAGCCTGCGGTTCGGGCGCACCGCGAGCCACACCGTCCGCGCCTGGACCAAGGCCGCGTCGACGAACGGATCGCGGCCGGCCGCCACGACGGCGGGCGTCGCGTGGGCCCGGACCAGCTCGGCGAAGCGCTCGGGGCCGATGGCGGCGCGGATCCGCTCGAGGTCGAGGCGGAGCACGAGATCGAGATCCGCGGGCAGGAGCTCCTCGGGGCGGCGGATCGTGGGGGCGTCGGCGGGGCCGACCGGCCGCGTCCCGCGCGCGCAGGCGGGCACCGCGAGCGAGAGCAGCCCCGCGACGCACGCTCGTCGAGTCGTCACGGCTCGCGGCGCGGGCGGCGCTCGACGCCCTGTCACGGCTCGCCGCGCGAGCGACGCTCGACGCCCCGCACGTGCTCGACGATGCGCGCGACGACTTCGTCCACCGACAGCTCCGAGCTGTCGACGAGCAGCGCGTCCGGCGCCTGCCGGAGCGGCGCGACCGGGCGGGTGCTGTCCCGACGATCGCGCTCGACGACGTCGCGGAGGACCGCCTCGAGCGGAGGCGCCTGACCGCGCTCCGCGAGCTCCTGCCAGCGGCGCCGCGCCCTCACCGCGTCGGACGCGGTGAGGAAGATCTTCGCCTCTGCGTCCGGGAACACCACCGTCCCGATGTCGCGCCCCTCGAGCACCACGCCCCCTCCCCGCCCGGCGCTCCGCTGGAGGTCGAGGAGCGCCTCGCGCACAGCGGGGACCGCGCTGACGACGCTCGCGCCCTCGCCGATCCGCTCCCGCCGGAGCTCCGCCGACACATCCTCGCCCTCGAGGAGCACGCGCTCGCCGCCCTCGGGCCGCGCGCCGAACTCGATCGCGCCGCGCTCCGCGATCGTCGCCGCGAGTCGCCCGACGGCGGCCGCGTCCGTCCACGGGATCCCGGCGCGCTCCGCCGCCAGGGCGACCGCTCGGTACAGCGCGCCGGTGCCGACGAGGACGTAGCCGAGCGCCGCGGCGACCCGGCGCGTGACGGTCGTCTTGCCGGCGCCGGCCGGACCGTCGATCGCGACCACCGGGCGGCGGGGCGCCCTACCCGTCACGGGCGCACCTCGACCTCTGCGCCGAGCGCCCGGAGCGTGCCGGCGAAGCGCGGGAAGCTGGTGGCGACGCAGTCGACGTCCTCGATCACGGACTCGCCCTGCGCGCACAGCGCGAGCACGGCCGCGCTCATCGCCACGCGGTGGTCGCCGTGGCTCTCGACGCGTGCGGCGCGCAGCGGCGCGTCCGGCACGCCCTCGATGCGGAGGCCGTCCGGGCGCTCCTCGACCTCCACGCCGAACGCGCGCAGCACGCCCGCCATCTCCGCGAGGCGATCGCTCTCCTTGACGCGCAGCTCGGCCAGATCCGCGAGCTCCGTCACCCCCCGCGCGCGAGCGGCGAGCACGCAGGCGATGGGGATCTCGTCGATCGCGCGCAGCGCCAGCTCCCCGGCGATGCTCGTGCCGCGCAGCTCACCGTGCCAGGCGCTCACCTCGCCGACCGGCTCGCCGAGGCTGTCGCCGTGCGGCGTGATGCCCGTCCGGGCGCCGGCCGCTCGGAGCACGTCGAGGATCCCGGTGCGCGTCGGGTTGAGACCGCAGCGACGCGCGGTCACGTGCGAGCCCGGGACGACGGCCGCGCCGACGAGCAGGAACGCCGCCGCAGATGGATCCCCCGGCAGGTCGATCTCGAACCCCGGAAGCTCGGCGCCGGACGCGAGCGGCTCCAGCCGCACCACCGTCCCGACCGCTCGGATCGGGAGCCCGAGCGCGTCCATCATCCGCTCGGTGTGGTCCCGCGAGAGGAGCGGCTCGGTCACCGTCGTCGGCCCCTCGGCGAACAGGCCGGACAGCAGCAGGCAGCTCTTCACCTGGGCGCTCGCCACGGCGAGCTCGATCGAGGCCTCGCGGAGCCGCGAACCCGGCGCCAACCCCTCGACCGCGAGAGGCGGGGTCACGTCCCCCGCGCGCGTCGGGTGCGCCGCGCCGCGGAGGCGCGCCCCTCGCGCGGTGAGCGGCTCGACGATGCGCCGCATCGGCCGCCGCGAGAGCGACGCGTCGCCGACCAGCCGGCTCGCGAACCGCTGCCCGGCGAGCACGCCGGAGAGCAGGCGCATCGTCGTCCCCGAATTCCCGCAGTCGAGGTCGTGGCTCGGGGCCGCGAGGCCGCCGAGGCCGCACGGCTCCACGCGCACCGCCTCCGGCCCGAGGTCATGGAAGCGCACGCCGAGCGCGCGAAAGGCCTCGAGGGTCGAGACGTTGTCCCCGCCCCGCGAGAAGCCTCGGAGCTCCGAGGGCGTCGCCGCCAGCGAGGCGAAGATGAGCGCCCGGTGGCTGATGCTCTTGTCGCTCGGCACCGGGACGCTCCCGGTGAGCGGGCGTCGCGCGGGCCGTACCGCGAACGAGCTCACGGGGCGGACCCGGCAGGCGTGAGCGGGAGCGCACCGAGCAGCCGATCCGCGAATTTGTCGAGCATGCGTGAGGAGGCGTCCCCATCGAGCCCGATCTCGAACGTGATCTCTCGCCCGCGCGGCGCCGGCGAGAACCGCCGGATCGGGTTCTCGAGCCCGACCAGCCCGGCGAACATCGACAGGCCGGTGAGCGCCGCGTAGTTGGCGCGGAGTCGCGCGAGCGCGGCGCCCGCGGCGGCCTCGTCCGGGTAGGTGATGGAGCCGGCCACGTTGATCCCAGGGGGCTCGAGATCGACCAGCGCCCGGAGGGCCTCGGCGCCGTCCAGGAACGCGAGCTCCTGGGACAGCACATCGGTGAGGTCGTGCCCGGCGAGGTCCATCCCGCCGACGATCGGCGCGCCCTGGGTCGCCAGGAGCTTCTCCATCCATCGGGGCACCGACCGGCTCAGCTTCCCGATCGCGACCCGGTCGAGCGCGCGCCGGATGCCCGTCTCGTTCCCGAACAGCACCGTGCGTGGCGTGAGCACGCTGAAGCCGACGTTCGCCGCTGTGTAGAGGCCGCGGCCCGCGTACTGGCTCCGGACGACCGGCGCCCCGAACGGCGTCTGTTGTACGCCGTCCGCCGCGCTCTCGATCTTCGCGGGCTCGAAGCGCCCGGTCGCCACCGCCGCGAGATCCGCGCCCGCGAGCGCGAACACGCCCCCGTGGATCGTCTCGAGATCCCGCGCCGGCTCGAACCCTGCGCTCGGGGGGACCGGCGCGCGGCCGCGAACGATCGCCAGCAGCCGCTCGCCGAACCGGGAGGCGAAGAGCGCGCGGCAGTCGACCCGGAAGTACCCGACGCCCTTCGACGGGAGCAGCGCGAGGGGATCGCGGTCGAGCGCCGCGGCGGGCAGGTCGACGCGACCGGGCTCGTAGACGATCTTCTCGGGGGCCGAGCCGCACCCGAGCGCGGCCCCCGCCCCGAGCGCGAGCAGGCTCCGCCGCCCGAACGCGGGGGTCGTCACGCGAGCACCTCGGCCAGCACCGTCATCATCCGCTGGTTCTCTGCCGGGATCCCCACCGTGAGGCGCGCCCACGAGCCGGCCAGCGGGCGCACGATCACCCCACGCTGGAGCGCCGCCTCGAACACCTCGCGCGCGGGACGATGCAGATCGACGAACACGAAATTCGCCTGGCTCGGCACGACCCCCAGGCCGAGGTCGCGGAGCCTCGCGTGGAGCGCGGCGCGCTCGCGTCGGTTCGTCCCCCGGCTGTGCTCGACGTGCTCCACGTCGTCGAGCGCCGCGACCGCGGCGACCTGCCCGAGGGTGCCGACGTTGAACGGCGCCCGCACCCGATCGAGGTACGCGGCGAGGCGCTCGGGAGCCACCGCGTAGCCGACGCGGAGCGCCGCGAGGCCGTGGATCTTCGAGAAGGTCCGCAGGATCACCAGGCGCTCCCTGAGGTCGCGGAGCCGGCAGCCGTCGGCGTGGCCCGGCGCGTCCACGTACTCCACGTACGCCTCGTCGAGCACGACGATGACGCTCGGCGGCACCTCGCGCAGGAAGCGCTCGAGCGCGCCCGGATCGACGATCGTGCCCGTCGGGTTGTTCGGCGAGCAGACGAAGACGAGGCGCGTCTCGGGCCGCACCGCGGCGGCCATCGCCTCGAGGTCGTGCACGTGATCACGGAGCGGCACCGCCGTGAACGAGACGCCGTGCGCCTGGCAGGCCATGCGGTAGACGACGAAAGACGGCTCCGCGAACACGACGTGGTGCGCGGGCGTCGTGAAGGTGCGCACGAGCAACTCGATCAGCTCGTTCGAGCCGTTCCCGTGGACGATGTCGGCGCGGGGCACCCCGAGGTGAGCCGCCAGGCGCTCGCGCAGCCGGAACGCAGCGGCGTCGGGGTACCGGTGGAGCGTCCCCAGCGCGCGCGCGACCGCCTCGCGGGCGAGCCTCCCGGCGCCGAGCGGGTTCTCGTTCGAAGCCAGCTTCACGACCTCCACGAGGCCCAGCTCGCGGGTCACCTCCTCGACGGGCTTGCCCGGTTCGTACGGGCGCAGCGCTTCGATCGACGGCGTGACCAGCTCGTTCATGCGGGGGTTGTGCCCCGAGCCGGGGCGGCGCTCAAGCTCGACGCGAGCGGGGGCCGCGACCGAGCCCTCGCCGCACGCGGCGCGAGGCCTGCTCGCGGGACGACTAGCCGTGGTGCGCAAACGAGCCGAGGACGCGCAGGTACCGCGTGCCCTTGCGGATCGCCTCGAGCGCGGTGACGACGCCGCGGTCCGTCGTGTGGCCGCTCACCTCGACGTAGAACAGGTAGGCCCACGACTCGCCGCGGACCGGGCGCGACTGCAGGCGGCGCAGGTTCACCCCGCGCTCGGCGAAGTGCCGCAACACTTCGAAGAGCGCGCCGGGCGTGTCGTCCACGCTGAAGAGCACCGCGGTCGCGTCGTTGCCCGTGCGGCTCGCTGGCCGGGCCGAGACGACCGCCCAGCGGACGGAGAGATCGGGCGCGTCGCCCACGTTCCGCGTCACCGCGACCAACCCCGAGCACGCACCCGCCGGCTCCGGGACCAGCGCGGCGGCCCCGTGGTCCTCTCGGGCCAGGTCGAGCGCCACGCGCGGCGAGCGGACATCGAGCAGCGTCGCCCGGGGGAAATCACGCGCGAGCACGCGGGAGCACGCCGCCCGGGCGACCGCGGTCGCGTACACCTTGTCGATGTCGTGCGCGTTGCCGGTGCGTGAGACCAGATCGTATCGACCGGGGGCTTCGCGCTCCGCGACGATCACCAGCTCGCTCGCCGAGAGAGCCGTGATCGTCGGCTGCACCAGGCCGTCGACCGACGACTCGAACGGGACCACTGCGCACTCGGCGCGGCCCCGGATCACGAGCTCCAGCGCGTCGCCGACCGTCTCGGCCTCGATCAGCCCCGCCGTCGACCCGAACGCGTCACGGGCGACCTGGTGACCGAAGCTCTCCTCCGGCCCGACGAACGCCACGCGGGCCGGGCGCTCGAGGGCGCGCATCTCCGCGTGGATCACGTTGAAGATCGCGCGCACCGCCGACCGCGGGAGGGCGCCAGAGGCCGCCGCCTCGAGATCGCTCGAGGCGACCCGGTCCCCGGCTTCGTCGAACGCGGGTTGCGCCTCGAGCAGCGCGCGGAGCTCCGTGGAGAGCTGCGCCCGCTCGTCGAGCCGCGCGAGGATCTCCCGGTCGAGCTCGCGCTGGCGCGCCCGGAGCTCCGTCGCGTCGCGTCGTCGTTCCATGACGCTGCCGTACCACGTCACGGTGACGGTCGGGTCGTCCGCGCGATCGGCCGGCGCCTGCCCGCCGCCGCACCCGGCCGGCTCAGGCCGCCGCGACCGGCTTCGAGCCGGACGGCTTCGCGTCGCTGCACGCGCCGGCGCCGTCGCTGCCCGCTGCCGGGCACGCGCCGCACCCTCCGGCGTTGGGCGTGGTCGCCTCGGCCTTCTTCGGGCTGGCGGACGAGTAGAGGTCCGAGTACCAGCCGCCGCCCTTCAGGATGAACCCCTGACCCCCGGTGATCTGCCGCTTGGCGGCCGAGGCCCCACAGGACGGGCAGTCCCGGAGCGGGTCCTCGCTGATCCGCTGCTCCGCCTCCCAGGCGTGACCGCAGGCCGTGCAGACGTACTCGTAGGTCATGTCGCGGGTTTTGCGTCGGCGTCGCCGTCGTGTCAACGTTCCGGCCAGCGAGCCGAATCCCCGCGTCTGTGCAGGTTCTCCTTTACGCCACCCGTTCAGTAGTGTACGAACGTGCAGCACGAGGCGTGACGCTGCATGTCATGCCACCGTGCCGACCGTGAGTACCAGGGAGCGCGAGCCGCCGGCAACCCGGCGCAAGCCTCCACCGGGCGTTCCTCGCCCGGCCAGAGCCCGCCCGTCGAGCGGACCCGGCCCGAGAAGGGCACTGGCGCCTGCTAGACGACACCCGATCGGGGAGCCGCGACCAGATGCACATCAAGAAGCTCGAGATCTCCGGCTTCAAGTCCTTCGTGGATCGAACCGTCATCCAGTTCGATCACGATGTCATCGGCATCGTGGGGCCCAACGGCTGCGGCAAGTCGAACATCGTCGACGCCATCCGGTGGTGCATGGGCGAGCAGAGCGCGAAGCACCTGCGCGGGCGCGCCATGGAGGATGTGATCTTCAACGGCTCCGACACCCGCGGCCCTCATGGCCTGGCGGAGGTCACGATCACGTTCGACAACACGGACCCGCAAGACGCCGCCGAGCTGCCGGCGGAGGTCCGCGACTACCCGGAGATCGCCGTCACCCGCCGCCTATATCGTGACGGCACCAGCGAGTACCTGATCAACAAGACCCAGGTGCGGCTCCGCGACGTGACGGAGCTGTTCCTCGGCACCGGCGTGGGCACGAAGGCGTACTCCATCGTGGAGCAGGGCCGCATCGGGCAAATCGTCAGCGCGCGCCCCGAGGATCGCCGCCTGTTCCTCGAGGAGGCCGCCGGCATCACCAAATACAAGACTCGCCGCAAGCAGGCCGAGCGGAAGATGGAGCTTACCCGGCAGAACCTGCTGCGGGTGAGCGACATCGTCTCCGAGATCGACAAGAACCGCGCCGCGCTCAAGCGTCAGGTCGCCAAGGCCCAGCGCTTCCTGGAATACCGGGGCGAGCTCGAGGATCTCGTGCTGCACCGCGCCTCGCACCGCCTGCTCGAGATCCTCGTCGTGGGGCGCGTCGAGCGCCAGTCCCGCGAGGCGGCCGAGGCGGAGTCGGGGCGCCTGCGCTGCGAGGTGGAGGCGCGCGAAGCGCAGCTCGAGGCGGCCCGCGGCGAGGCGCGCGCGCTGGAGGACGCCGCGGACGCCGCGTCGCGCGCCGCGTTCGACGCCGACAACCGGGTGACGAGCCTCGGTGCCGAGATCGGCCGCGCGCGCGACCGGCTCACGGACCTCGGGCAGCGCCTGACGCTCGGCGCGCTGGAGAAGGAGTCGCTCGATCGCCGCGCCGCGGGGCTCCGCGGCGAGGCGATCGAGATCGCCGACCGCCTCGCCACCCTGGAGGCGGACGAGACGTCCCGCGCGGCGGACGCGGCCTCCGAGGACGAAGCGCTCGCGACGCTGCGAGGCGGGCTCGCCGAGGCGGACGTGACGACGAGCCGGCTCCGCGCGGAGGCTGGCGAGGCTGCCCGCGCCGAGGCGGCCGCGACGGCCCGGCTCGAGGCCGCGCGCGCGCGGCTCGCCGATCTGGAGAGGCGGCGCGAGCGCCTGTGCTCGGAGCGCGACGCCCTGCAGGCGGAGTCGATGGTACTCGGCGCGAAGGAGGCCGCGCTCGTCGAGACGGCGGCGGCCGCCGCCGAAGGGAAGCGGGTCACCGAGGAGGAGCGGCAGGCGCTCGAGCACGAGCTCGCGGCGCTCCGGCCGCGCCTGCTCGAGAGCGAGAAGGCGACGGACGCCGCGAAGAGCGAGCTGTCGCTCGCGCGGAGCCGCTTGCGCGCGCTCGAGGAGCTGCATCGGCGGCTCGAGGGCGTCGGCGCCGGGGCGCGCGCCCTGCTGGAGCGAAAGCACCCGGCGGTGCTGGGCCTCGTCGCGGATCGGCTCGAAGCACCGCCCGAGGTGACGGCCGCCCTCGCGGGGCTCCTCGGTCGCCAGCTCGAGTCGGTCGTCGTCGCCGATCCGCGCGCGGGGCTCGAGCTGCTCGACGAGCTCGCGCGCCAGTCGCGCGGACGCGCGACGGTCGTCCCGCTCCGGCCGCGTCGCGTGGTCGGGCCGGCGAAGCGTCCCCCGGAGGGCGAGGGCGTCCTCGGTCTGCTGATGGACCGCCTCGACCACGCACCCGAGGACGACGCGCTCGTCCGCTCCCTCGTGGGAGACGCCGTGCTCGTCGACACCGCCGCCCGCGCCGCGGCGATGGCAGCGAGCGGACCGGCCGGGACGTACGTCGCCCTCGACGGCACCGTAGCGACCTCCGACGGCGCACTCCGGGGCGGCTCGGGTGACGACGTGGCGGCCGGGATGGTCGAGCAGAAGCGGGAGATCCGCGCGCTCACTCACGAGGTCGAGCGGCTCGGTCAGGCGCTCGAGGCGGCGAGTCGGGACCACGCCGAGCTCCGCGCGCGGATCACGGCCGCGGGCGCCGCGTTGGATCGTGCGCGCGAGGGCGCCCACGCCCGCGCGCTCGCTCACGTCACCGCAGAGAAGGACCTCGCGAACACGCGACACGGCCTCGAGCGGGTCGCCGCCCGCACGGCGGCGCTCGCGGGCGAACTCGGGGACGTGGAGCGCGCGCTCGTCGACTCCACGGAGGCGGCGAGCGCGGAGCGCCGTGGCCTCGATGACCATCACGCTCACCTCGAGCGAGCCCGCGAGGCGCTCGGCGAGTCCGAGCGCGCGTCGACGGAGTGGCGCGCGCGGGTGGAGGCCCAGGCGGCGACCGTCACGGAGCGGAAGGTGCGCCTGGCCCAGGTGCGGGAGCAGGTGGGCTCGACGCGCCGGGCGCTCGAGCGCCTCGGCGAGACGCTGGCGGAGGTCGAGCACCGCCTCGAGCGTCTGGACGCCGAGCGCACCGAGGCGGCGATCAGCTACGGCGAGAACGCCGCGCTCGCGCTGCTCGCTCGAGAGGCCCGAGTGGAGGCCGAGGCCATCGCCTCCGCCGCCCACGGGGCGCTGAACGACGCTCGCGCGCTCCTCGAGCAGGCGCGCCACGCGATGGCTGCTTACGAGGGCGAGCTGCGCGAGCAGCGCGAGGGCCTCTCCGCCTCGGACGAGCAACTCCGCCGCGCCGAGATGGCGCAGCAGCGCCTGGCGCTCGAGGAGGAGCACCTCGTCGCGGACGTTCGCGCACGGTTCCGCGGCCTCGAACTCAAGCGGGTCATCGGCGACTACCACGCGCGCCCGGCGCCGGACAGCGAGCTCGAGCGGAGGGTCTCGGAGCTCACCCAGCTCATCGACCGCATCGGGCCGGTGAACCTGGACGCGCAGGCCGAGTTCGAGGACGCCGAGCGGCGCTTCACCGAGCTGAACGATCAGAAGGTCGACATCGAACGGGCGCTCGACGATCTCGATCGCGCGATCAAGCACATGGACCGAGAGTCGCGCAAGCGCTTCCGCGAGACGTTCCAGAGCGTGAACGAGCTCTTCAAGGCGACCTTCTCGCGCATGTTCCGCGGCGGCCGTGCGGAGCTGCGGCTCACGAACCCGGACGACCTCCTCACGACCGGCGTCGACGTGATCGCACAGCCGCCCGGCAAGAACCTCGCGAGCATCGAGCTGATGAGCGGCGGCGAGAAGGCGCTCACGGCGGTCTCCCTCATCTTCGCGATCTTCCAGCATCGCCCGTCGCCGTTCTGCGTGCTCGACGAGGTCGACGCCCCCCTCGACGAGGCCAACGTCGCCCGATACAACGAGGCGATCCGCGCGATGACGGACCGCTCGCAGTTCATCCTGATCACCCACATCCGGAAGACGATGCAGAGCGTGGACGTGCTCTACGGCGTCACGATGGGCGAGCCGGGGGTGTCGCGCATCGTCAGCGTGAAGGTGAACGACGCGGCCTCGACGCGCAGCGAGCGCGCGCTGCCGAGCCGAGAGCTGGACTCGGCTGGCGCCGCCCAGCAGGTCGCGTAGCGGGCTGCACGAGGGGCGACCCGCCGGGCGAGCGGCGAGCGCCACCTGCTGGTCGGGGCGCCGCGAGCGCTACCGCCCGTAGGCGCGTCGACGTGGCTCGCGGCCTCCCGCTGGCCGGTCCGGCGCGGGACGAGTCGTCGGGCACCTCGCGCACCGGCGCGCCTAGCCCGGGAGCCTCCGCGCAGACGTGCGACGAAGCGTCCGCCCGCCGCGCGCTCCGGCCGGGAGCAGCAGCGCCGGCTCGCCGACGATCGCGGTGTGCGGCCGTGGGCGGCCCGCCGTCGCGAGCCGCCCGTGCCGTCACGCGGCGGAGACGCCGCCCGGTGACGCGCTCAGCGCCGGCGGCGCCGGGTCGTCAGCGCCAACGCGGCGGCCGCCGCGAGGAGCGCCGCGGGCGTCCCCTGGCCGCCTCCGCCGGGCAGCGAGCAGCTGCAGCCACCATCGTCGGACGCGCCAGCGTTGCCGCCCGTCGCGGGCCCGCCAGACACTCCGCCGTCCGTCGCGCCGGCGCCGGCCGCGCCCCCGGTGCCCGAGCCGCCGGTGCCGGACGAGCCGCCCCCGGTGCCCGAGCCGCCGGTGCCGGACGAGCCGCCCCCGGTGCCCGAGCCGCCGGTGCCGGACGAACCGCCCCCTGCCCCGGCGCTACCAGCCGACCCGCCGCCACCTGAGGTGCCGGCCGCGCCTGCGCTACCGGCCGCGCCTGCGCTGGCGCCGGCACCTGCCGCGCCCGCGCTGCCTGCCGCGCCCGCGCTGCCTGCCGCGCCCGCGCTGCCTGCCGCGCCCGCGCTGGCGCCGGCACCCGCCGCGCCCGCGCTGCCTGCCGCGCCCGCGCTGGCGCCGGCACCCGCCGCGCCCGCGCTGCCTGCGGCGCCCGCGGCACCCGCGAGTCCACCGACTCCGCCAGCGGCGCCACCGCCAGCGGAGCCACCGCCGCCGCCCGCGCCCGCGGACCCGGCTGAACCCGCGGCGCCACCCGCGCCGGATCCGCCGGTGCCGGATCCGCCGCCGCCGCCGCTGCCACCGACCCCGCCGATGCCACCGATGCCGCCGATCCCGCCGACGCCACCGATGCCGCCGATGCCGCCGATGCCGCCGATGCCGCCGATGCCGCCGATGCCGCCGATGCCGCCGATGCCGCCGATGCCGCCGATGCCACCGATGCCGCCGACGCCACCGATGCCGCCGATGCCGCCGATGCCACCGATGCCGCCGATGCCACCGACCCCGCCGACGCCACCGATGCCACCGATGCCACCGATCCCACCGATCCCACCTGAGCCCCCCGACCCGGACGAGCCGCCGGTCCCCGCGATGCCGCCAATGCCACCGATGCCGCCGATGCCGCCGATGCCCCCGATCCCGCCGATCCCGCCGATACCGCCGATACCGCCGATGCCGCCGATACCGCCGATACCGCCGATGCCGCCGAAGC
>JADLEQ010000072.1 GCA_020846005.1 Polyangiaceae bacterium | reverse complement strand
GCGAGCGCCCTTGGTGAACGCCGCCGCCCCCCGCGTCAAGGCCGCGGGAGCTCCAGCGCGACGCGCGCGCCGCCGAGGGGGCTCCGGGCGGTGTGGATGCGGCCGCCGTGCTCGACGACGATCTTCTCCCCCGGGCGCTCTACTGCGGCCGCGGCGGGATGATCGTCGGGACGACCGGACGGGGGAAAGCCGACCGACGGCCGCGAGGCAGCCGGACCTGCCGGGTGCACCACCCATGCCGGCAGCCCCCGCTCGGGCACTCGTCACCCGTAGCGCACGCCTGATCGAACGGGTTCCGGCACCCCGCAGCACACGACGTCTCCGCGGCGCTGGCCCCGGCGCAGCACACGAGCCCCGGTCGGCAGTCGGTCGCGTCGTCGCACGCGAGGACCCACCCGCCCGGCGCACACTGGGCGCGCGCCATGCATCGGGGCTGCGGGCGCGAGTCGCCGCTCACCGGGCAGCACACCTCTCCAGGGTCGCAGGCCGTGGCACCGCACCGCACGCGCGCCGAAGGCAGCGCCGGGACCCGTGCCGACAGCGGATGCTCGCGGTGGGGCGGCGCGCTCGCCTCCGGAGGCGAACCCCCGGTGGGCGCCCGCGCGACCAACCGCGGGGGAGCCGGAGTCGACGAAGCGCGCGGAGGGGGCTGCGCTTCGCCAGGTGCCGCTGGCGACGCCCTGCCCGCCACGAGAGCTGCCGGCGTCGCGCTCGCCGGCAGCCCGGGCCGCTGGCGGAGCTGGGCCACCCAGCCCACGACCCCGCCGAGCGCGATGGCGGCGCCGCGCGCTGGCCGCCAGCGCCCGTGGTGCGTCCCTCTTGGACTCTGTGATCCCCCGCCCCGGGGGCGCGACGGGCCGCTCACGCCTCGTCCTTCACATGAGTCCACAAGTGAGATCCGGAGAACACAGGCCGTAACAGCAGACCCGAGGCGCAGTGCATTCACCGATCAGGTGCGCGCAGGTGCAGACAGGTGCCGTCCATCCGTCAAATAGGAGGCAACGCCCCCTGCAGACCTCGTCGTTGCAGCAGTTGATCCCGAGGCCGAAAGGCAGCGATACGGTGTCCGGAGGCAGGCCGCAGTCGCGCCCACCGTCGATCTCCTCGAACGCTGCGTCTTCCGGGTAGTTCCACGCGTCGTGCCAGACCGTTCGATCCCAGTGGGAACCATCCGAGACCGTCCAGACATCGCGCCAGTCCGCGGCGTCGGGCCCCGGATCCTGGGGGGCGCTGGCGTCGGCCGCGCCCCCTCCCGAGCTCCGGTCGACGGTGGCGGCACCGCCACACGCGCAGAGCGCCGCGCCCAACACCACCAGGGTCTTCATGGACCCCGCGGCTCGCACCCGAGCGCACCCATGCACCCGTTCGGGCAGCACACCTCTGGGAATACGCAGCCATACCCATTCGGCTCGCAATGACATTCCACGTAGGTCCCCCCCGCATAGCTGCGGCAATACCCTGCGCAGTATCTGCCGCCGCAACAGGCCGAGGCCCCAGGGTACTTCCCCACGTCTGCGCAGCTCCGCGGGCCCGGATCGGCCGCCGGCCCGGAGGCGGCGTCGACTGCACTCGACGCCGCCGGTGCGGCTCCGCTCGCCGGCCGACCCGCGCCGGCGTCGTCCAGAGCCTCCAGCCCGACGGCCGTACGCGCGCCGCAGGCGCCGAGCCACGCCGCGGCCGCGAGGACAGCGCTCGCTTCCGACGCGCGACCCCTCACGGCAGGCTCGGCCAGGTCGAGGCGCCCACGTGGAGTGGCGAGGCGTACCACCCCGCGCGCTGGAAACAGTCGCGGCCCGGCTCGCCCGCGGGGTCCGAGCTGGAGTACCCTGCTACGTTCCACCAGAGCTGCGCCGCGTGATCGTAGTACTGGCCGAGCCCAAAGTAGTCGCCCCAGTAGTCGTTGGCGGGGACGGGGCAAGCGTTGTCGACCACATCGGTCACGGGCACGAGCCAGGCCGTCGTCGTGCTCCCGGGGAGGAGCGTGCTGGTCACGACCTGGACATCCGGCGCCACAGTGTCCTCCGTGTTCAGCGTGCCATACCAGGCGACCTGCCACTCCCGGTTCGCACCTGCGCCTCTGGGCGGTATGACGCCTCGACCGCTCGACATCAGCTCGGCGATCCACGGGCGAAGCTCCCGCATGTGGTAGCTGATCTGGGGCTGGAACGCTTGGGTCGATTCGCGGGACGGCCCCGGGTACGCCGAGGTCCACGTCGGAGGTGCAACGCACTGGATCTCCGCTGGCGCAGCGGGGTCCTCCCTGAGCTCGAGGAGCTGCACCTGCGCGAGGTCACCGGTAAGGTATTCGTAAGCGAATCGGATGACCCCGGTATCACCGTCCAACCCAGGAGCGTGGGACGCGCGCACGCCGGTCCGGAGCGTGCGAGTGGCGGCGCCTCCACCCAACCGCACGCCCCCATCCGCGCGACGCGGCGGGTGGGGCAGCGGAGCGCAGACCGTCCGGGATAGATCGACTCCCACGGGGTCATACGGCTCCGGCACCTGCAGCGTCAACCATCTGAGGTGCGCCGGCTCCGCCTCCGCCGTCGGCTCGAGCAGGCTTGACAGGCTGATGACCTGGCCGTCCGGGGACGCGCGGAGGACCGGGTCCCTGTTCCCTAACCCCGCGACGGCCCCCTCCGCGATCGGCACCTCGTCGAAGATCGCCGACTCCGGGGGGTCCACGCCGCGATTCCGGTAGAGCCGGATCAAGCCGGTCGCCCCGCCGTCAGGCTCGGGGTGAGGCAGGCCACGAACCTCCACCGCGATCCACGCACGCCCTTCGATGTCAATCGCGATCGAGGTCTTGTCTACGAGCTGCGCTTCATCGAAGGGCGCGGCGCCCGTGCACGTGGGCGCCTGGAACGTCTGGCCCCCGTTCACCGAGCGGGCCACACAGAACTGATCCGGCGAGAGACTGCTCCCGGGAACGACGATCTCATCGGCACCGTTGCTCCGAACGTCCCACCGTCCATCAGATATCCCCAAGAACGCCATGTACATCAGGTACGGGAAGTAGGGTTGAAACGACGCCACCGACGGATCGGCGTAGATCATGGAGGTGCCAGCTGGCGGCCGCAGCTTGCCGCCGTACTGCCATGTCAACCGGGAGTCGTAGAGCGAGGTCGGAGGCAGCACGACCAACATGCCCCACGCCCACCCCATGAAAGACGCGCCGCGCCGGAAGCGCACCTGCTCGAACCCCGAGTCGCCCCCGAACCACTCCCACTCCGGCTGTCCGGTGGCGAGCGTCGTCGGCCGCTGGTCGTTGAATGCGAGGACAACCGTCGCCCACTGGCTGAACACGGGGCTGTCGTAGGCGGTGCTGTGGCCGACCGCCAACGCCACCTCGGCCTCGTAACCTCTATCCGCAGGCTTCGGGTCGTGGCCGGTCACGGACGCGTCACAGGCGCCCAGCAGCACCAAGCCGAGCAACAGCGTCGTGCGTCGTGCGTCGTGCGTCGTGCGTCGTGCGTGCCCTCATCCGTGCCTTCCCTTGTGCCGACATTGTCAGCGTGTCGCACCGCGACGCCAGTGTCAAGCGCCGGTCGACCAGGTCGCCGACCCGGGAGTCCTCGGGACGGAGCCCCCCGGGAATCGAGACGCCGAGCCCGACTGCGCCCGGGGGGAGGCGAGCGCCCTTGGTGAACGCCGCCGCCCCCCGCGTCAAGGCCGCGGGAGCTCCAGCGCGACGCGCGCGCCGCCGAGGGGGCTCCGGGCGGTGTGGATGCGGCCGCCGTGCTCGACGACGATCT
>JADLEQ010000071.1 GCA_020846005.1 Polyangiaceae bacterium | reverse complement strand
GTTGCGCCAAAGATAGAGCGCACCCAGCGATGCGAGCGCGCAAAACGCCGGAGCAATCAGGGCCCGGAGGGGGCGACGCACCAACAGGACGAGCGCGAACAGCCAAAACGCGAACGACCAGTCAAACCAGACCCCCGCGAAGGCGGCGACACACTGCCCGACGCGCCACGTCGTGCGTCGTGCGTCGTGCGTCGTGCGTCGTGCGTCGTCCGTCGTGCGTCGTGCGTCGTGCGTCCCCTCATCGGCGGCCTTCCCTTCTCCGCTATGCTCTTGGAAGCATGCGCGGGGGCGGGGGGCGGGTCAAGGCGGGGGTCGGGGGGATGCGGGGGCTTCAGCTCGCGTCTCGAGTCGAGGCCGGCCTCGTGGGCGCTCTGCGCCGGGACGCCAGCACGCCGAGCGCGCCCGCGATCCATCCGAGACGCCGCTGCGCCCCTGGCGCCGGGGCGGTGCAGCCGCAGCCGCCGGAGGCGACCCGCGCGGTCGGGTCCGTGCCGGCGTCGCGGCCGCCGCTCGACGCGCCGCCGGTCCCCGCCGTTCCAGCGGTGGCGACCGTCCCCGCGGCGCCGCCCGTGCCGGCGGCGGCGGCCGCGGCTCCGCTCGATGCTTCCGCGGCGGCGTCGCCGCTCGCGCCGCCCGAGGGCGAATCGCTCGGGTCGTCGGTGGTGGCGGCGGTCGCCGGCGCGTCGGTGCCCGTGGTGTCGGGCTCGGCAGCGTCGCTGGAAGCGTCGGCGGCTGCGTCCGTCGCACGGTCCGGCGAGCCCGCGTCGGGGGTCGCGCCGGCGCCGGCGTCGACGCAGCCGGACGCGGCGCTGGAGGCGCTGGTGCACGTCGGCGGCGGAGGGTAGGGTATTCGGGGATAAGGCGGGGGCGAGGGCGGGGCGGGGAGCGGGCGCGAGGGCGGTGAGCTGGGCGCGCAGCTCGTGGAAGGCGCCGGCGCCGGCGGCGGCCACGCGGGGGTTGATCGTGGCGAGGCCGCAGCGGTGCTCGTAGACGGCCTGGTGATCGGCGTTGTGGAAATAGCGCAGGAGGAGCGAGGGGCCGGCCATCGCGTCCAGCTCGAGACCGGCGACGCGGAAGCCGGCGCGGAGCTTGGCGATCAGCACTGCGTTGTTGCACGGCTAGTGCTCGCTCGTGATGGCGTCGAAGCCGAGCTCGCGGGTGTACGCGATCGTGGACTCGAGGAGCTGTCGGTAGATCCCGCGGCGGCGGTGGTCGGTGCGGACGTGGGTGTGCCACATCCGGTAGGCGCCCTCGCCCCGTTGCTCACCGGAGAACATCGCGACGACGTCTCCGCGCTCGCGCACGACGGTGAAGTCGCGGAGCGGCTGCTCCCCGGAGACGCGCGCGAGCTCGGCCTGGCCGCGGCGCTCGGCGCCGGTGCGGAGCGCGGGGAGGTCGAAGAACACCTCCGGGGGGAAGTGCTCCGACAAGGTAGCCGCATGTAGGCTCCAGTAGGCGGGGGCGTCGGGTAGGCGCTCGAGCTCGAGGCCGCGGTCGACGAGCGGCGCGAAATGCCGCTGAAACGACGCGCGGGCGTGCGTCCAGGGGTCCATGCTCGCGAGCGTAGCCCGTCGGCGCGGAGCGCGCTCACCGGCCGTCGCTTCGGCGCGATGCGGACGTGGCGCCGAGACGGCGATCCCGTAGGCTTCGATTCTCGGATTCGTGCGTCCGACGTCCGCATGTCCAGCGAGCCGCTCCGCCTCGTCCCGCGCTCGGTGCCACCCCGGTGGCACGATCGGCCGGACTGCAACCTGCGCGCGGCGCGCCCGATCGCCCGCTGCCTCGCGGCGCGCCTCGGCGAAGACGACACGGAGCGCCTGCTCGCCGGGCTCGACCTCGTCCCCGCGGACTTCGAGGGCGCCGGGCGCTGGGTCTCGCTGGAGCACCTGGAGGCGTTCTTCGAGATCGTCCGGCAGCGGCTCGGCTCGGACGGCGCGTTCCAGGAGGCGTGCGCGTTCCGCCTGGCGGAGGACGGCTTCGGCCCGCTCCGCTACCTCCTCTACGCCGCGAGCCCGCAGCTCGTATACGAGCGCTCCGCGCAGCACGTCGGCGCGGTGTTGTCGTACGCGCGATACGAGATCGTCGCCTCGACGCCCACCTCGGTGCACATGCGGTACCTGAGCGAGCGCAAGGAGGGGCGCCTCTTCTGCCTGCTGCGCCAAGCGCAGGGCGCCGCGCTCCCGACGGTGTGGGGCCTCCCGGCGGCGCACACGGAAGAGCTGGCGTGCCTGGCGCACGGCGACGCGGCGTGTGAGTACCGGCTCAGGTGGTTCGTGCGGCCGCGCTGGTCGAGCGATTTCCTCGGGGCATCCAGCGGCCTCTTCGCCGCGTGGGCGGCGGGCGCGGCGCTCGGCGGCACGGCGATCTCCACCTGGCTCGCCCTCCCGCTGATCGGCGCGCTCGCCGGCCGCCTCCTCGAGACTCGGCGAGCGTCCGTGCTCAACCAGGGGGTCGCGCACGAGATCCAGCAGGTCCTCCGCGAGGCGCTCCGCGAGGAGACGGCGACCCGCCGCGAGCTCCTGGCGCTCGAGGCGCGCACCGGGGAGTGGCTGCAGAAGGTGGAGGAGGCAGCGACGGAGCGGACGGCCACGATGCGGGAGCTGGTCGACCGCCTGCAGCTCGATCTGCAGACGGAGGCGTCGAAGGTCCGCGGCTTCACGCACGACATCCGGAGCCCGCTCTCGGTGGTGCTCGCTTACGCGACGATGCTGCGCCTGAACACGCGCGACCCCAAGGCCCGCGAGATGCTCGACGAGCAGTCTGCCGCGGTGACCCGCATCGAGGCGCTGCTCCGCGACATGGTGGAGAACCTGCCGGGCGAGCAGCCGCTGGTGAGCCTGCGGCCGGCCTCGGTCGTGACCAGCGAGCTCGCGGAGAGCGTGCGCCAGCGCCTCCGCGCGCTGTGCCACGGCCGCCCGCTGCGGGCGATCGTCTTCGCGACGCGCGAGGCGCCGACGCACGTGGTGCACGACTCGGTGGTGCTGAACCGCATCCTCGACAACCTGCTCACCAACGCCGTGAAGTACACGGAGAAGGGGAGCATCATGGTGGAGATCTCTGGCCGCCCGGGGAAGCTCACCTTCAAGATCACCGACACGGGCCGCGGCATCGCCCCGGAGCGGATCGAGCGCGTCTTCCTCCCGGGCGGCTCGACGGAGAGCGAGCGGGCGGCGAAGAGCCCTGGGATCGGGCTCAGCGTCGTCGTCCAGCTCCTCGACCAGATCGGCGGGGAGCTCGAGGTCGTGTCGAAGCCTGAGGTCGGGACCACGTTCTGGGTGCACCTGCCGATCGAGAGTCACGCCGCGGAGCGCTCGTCGTCCTCGTGCAGCGCGCCCGAGCTGGTGGCTCGCGTGGTGCACATCCGACACGGCGAGGTCGCGTGACGGGCCCGATCGACGCGCTCGCGCAGCGGACCGAGTGGACCGCGCTCGAGGTGCTGCTCCGCTACCTGAAGGCCGAGGGCGCGGAGGTGGTCTTCGGCATCCCGGGAGGGCTCCTGCACCCGTTCTTCGCCGCCGTAGACGCCGATCCGGAGCTCCGCCTCGTCATCGCCCGGCACGAGGAGGGCGCGGCGTTCATGGCCGACGGCTACGCGCGGGTCTCGCGGCGGCTGGCGGTGTGCGCGGCGACGGGCGGACCGGGCGCGACGAACCTGGTCACGGGCGTCGCCTGCGCGTTCGCGGACGGCGTGCCCTTGCTCGTGATCACCGGGCAGGTGGCGACGCCGGACCACGGGCGCGGGGCGCTGCAGGAGACCGGCCGCGAGGGCATCGACATCGTCGAGATGTTCCGCCCCATCACCAAGTACACCGCGATGGTCACGTCCGCGGCGAGCCTCGCGCGACACCTGCGCCGCGCCCTGCGCCTCGCGCTCACGGGTCGCCAGGGCCCGGTGCACCTGAACGTCCCGCTCGATCTGTGGCGCGAGCCCGTCCGGGAGGGCTGGTTCGAGCCCGACACCTACCGCCCACGCACCACCGCCTTCGATCGCGCGGCCGTGCAGCAGGCCGCAGAGGCCCTGCTCGACGCGCGGTATCCGGCGCTGCTCGCCGGGTCGGGCGTCTACTCGGGGAGCGCCGAAGGGCAGCTCATGGCGCTCGCGGAGCTGCTCCCGGCTCGCGTCGCGACGAGCCCGCGCGGCAAGGGCTCGTTCCCCGAGGACCACCCCCTCTCCCTCGGGGTACTCGGCTTCGCGGGGCACGCCCAGGCGCGCGAGACGATGCTGGGCGACACGGTGGACGTCCTGCTGACGGCCGGCTCGTCCTTGAACGAGACGACGACCTACCACTGGAGCCCGAGCCTGCGCGCCGGCAAGCTCCTCTTGCAGATCGACATCGACCCCGACCGGGTGGGCCGGAACTACCCGGTCGACATCCCGCTCGTGGGCGACGTGCAGACGATCCTGACGGAGCTCCTCTACCACCTACACCGCGCGATCCGCAGCGGGCGCACGCCGAGCTCGCGGTGGGGCACGGAGCCGGCGCTCGTCCGCGGACACGAGCGGTTCCGGAGCCCCGCGCTGCGCGTGAGCGACGCCGTACCCATCACCCCGCAGCGCTGGCGCCACGAGCTCGAGGAGGTGCTGCCCCCCGGCGCGGTGATCGTGTCGGACACCGGGGGTCACACGCTCTTCAACTTGCACGATCTCTGCCTGCGGAAGGGGCAGTCGTTCGTGCTGAACCTCGGCTTCGCGTCGATGGGCCACGGCGTCTGCGCGCCCATCGGCGCCGCGCTCGCCGAGCCATCGCGGCCGGTGATCGCGATCGTCGGCGACGCCTGCTTCACGATGAACGGCATGGAGCTCGTCACGGCGGTGGAGTACGGGATCCCGGTGATCTGGATCGTCGAGAACAACTACATGCACGGGATCACGTTCCACGGGTCGAAGCTCCTCACGCCGGAGCGCCCGCTCGAGTGCGTCCGCGCCCGGCGCCAGCTCGACATCGCCGGGATCGCGCGCGCGATGGGGCTCGCCGTGTGGGTCGTCGACCGCCCCGGGCAGCTCGGCGACGCCGTGTGCGAGGCGATCCGCGCCCAAGGGCCGGCGCTGATCGACGTGCGCGTGGATCCGGGCGTCCCGCCGCCGCTGGAGGATCGCGCGCTCTCCATCGCGGGCCAGCACGGGAGCCCGCGAGAGTGAGCACCGAGGGACGAACGCCTGGCGCCCCGCCCGGGTACGTCGACGCGCGCGAGTGGCCGGGAGAGCTCGTGGCGCGCGTCGTCACGCCCGCCGCCCCGCACCGGATCCACGGGTACGCCGTCGCGGCCGATCTCGCGCGGCACGAGACGGTCGCCGCGTGGCTCGCGCTCGCGCTCACCGGCGAGCTCCCCGCGAGCGAGCGTCGCCGGCCGCTCGAGGCGGCGCTCGCGCTGGCGGCGCCGGTGCCGATCCAGCGCGCGGCCACGCACGCGGCCCGCCTCGCGCACGTGTGCGGAGCGCCCTCGTCGAGCGTGCTCGCGACGGCCGCGGTGGCCCTCGCGGAGGCCGCGCGGGTCGAGCTCGACGAGCACGCCCCGTGGCTCGACTGGCTGGCGGGCGCGGAGGGTCCGGCGCCCGACGTCGCGCTCGCCGCCGAGCCGGGCGACGCCGCCGCCGTCGACGCGCTCCTCGCCGCGACCGCGGCGCCTGTGCGGGGGCTCGAGCGCGGGATCAGCCAGCGCGCCGCCGTGCTCGCGACGCTCCGCGCGTGCGGGCTCGTGGAGCGGTGGCAGCTCGAGACGGCGCTCGTGGTCGCGCGCCTCGGCGTGGTCGTCGCGGAGGCCGTCGCGGTGGAGCGCGGCGCGCTGGGCGCGCACCCCATGAACCTCCCGCGGTTCGAGTACGTGGAGTCGAGCCCGAGGGAGCCGGCGGAGTGAGCGTGCCGTCGAAGCCGCCGACGATCGTGACCGAGGTCGCCATCGAGCGCGGCGCGGACCATCGCCTCCGCGGGTACTCCGTGTTCGAGGAGCTCGCAGGGACGGCCACGATGACGGAGCTCTCGATCCTCGCGGTCACGGGGCGCCGGCTGGCGCCGGAGCTGACGCGCGTCGTCGACGACGTGGCCGGCGTGATGGCGGTGGCGGATCCGCGCGTGTGGCCGCTCAAGATCGCCCGGCTCGTCGCGACGAGCGGCGGGTTCGTCGCGGGGTGGTGCGCGGGCCAGCTCTGCCTGGAGGGCGGGCGCGTCGGCCCGTGGAACTGCGGCGCGGCGGCGGCCCTGCTCGTGGAGCTACGCGAGGAGGTGGCGCGCCGTGAGGGCGGCGGAGCGGAGCGCGCGAGCGCGGTCCGCGACGCCGTCACCGCGCGCCTGAGCGGCGGGCGTCCGCTCGCCGGCTTCGGGGTCCCGATCCGTCCGGTCGACGAGCGCGTCGAGGCGCTGGGGCGGCTGCTCGAGCGCCGCGGGCGCTCGAGGCTGCCGCACTTCGCGCTCGTGCGTGAGGTGGAGGCGGTGACCCGACCCGAGAAGGGCTTCGGCCCGAACATCGGCGCCGGCGCCGCCGCCGCCCTGCTCGATCTCGGCTTCGCGCCGGCCGAGATCGGCGCGCTCGCGACCGTCCTCACCACCGAGACGTTCGTCGCCAACGCCTGGGAGGGCGCCCTCCAGCGCGCCGAATCGCTCGCGGCGCTGCCGGTCGAGTGCGTCCGCTACGAGGGGCGCGGGGCGCGCGCGACGGCCTCGGGGCCCGCGCGAGCCGCGGACGAACGGCCCGGTGCCGAGCGCGTCCGAGTGTCGAGCGGCTCGCCGTGGGAGCCGGTGGTCGGGTACTCGCGTGCCATCCGAGTCGGGCGGGTCGTGCACGTCGCCGGGACTACGGGGACGGGCACCGACGGCAAGGTCGTCAGCGACGACGCCGCCGAGCAGGCCCGCGCGGCGCTCGCCAAGATCGCCGCCGCGCTCGCGGAGGCCGGGGCCTCCCTCTCCGATGTCGTGCGGACGCGCCTCTACGTCACGGACTCGGCCGACTGCGACGCGGTCGGTCGCGCGCACGGCGCCGTGTTCGGCGAGATCCGCCCCGCGTGCACGCTGGTCGTCGTGGCGGCCCTCATCGATCCCGCCATGCGGGTGGAGATCGAGGCGGACGCGATCGCGCCCGAGTGAGCGCCGCCGCGCGGCGCTCGGCGCGGGTCTTCTGCGCTCTCGGCGGCGGCGCTCTCGGCGATGGCACGGACGATGCTTCGTCCCCGGCGAACCTCATCGGGAGACGAAATGACGAAGTACTCCGTGACGGCAGTGGTGGGTTGGATCCTGGTCGCCTGCAACACGGGCGGGGGCGCCGCGGCGGCCGGGTCGGCGGCGGCCGCGAGCGCCGCCCCGAAGGCAGCCGCGTCGCAAGCTCCGCAGCGCTCGCTCCCTCCCCTGGACCCGCGCAACATCGTCAGCATCGCGGCGGGATCGAAGGACCACACCACGCTTGTCCAGGCGCTGCAGGCCGCCGACTACGTGACGTCCGTGGCGAACCCCGGGCCGCTCACCGTGTTCGCTCCCACCAACGCCGCCTTCGACAAGCTGCCCGCGGGGACGGTCGAGGGCCTCCTGAAGCCGGAGAAGAAGGACGAACTCCGCGAGGTGCTGAAGTACCACGTGACCACCTCCGTCCACGAGACGACGAGCTTCCAGGATGGCGACACGCTCTCGATGGCGAACGGAGCGAAGTGCACCATCGGCGTCAAGGACGGCAAGGTGACGATCAACGGCGCGAACGTCGTGGCGTCGATCCGCGCGTCGAACGGCATCGTCCACGTGATTGACGGAGTGCTGCTCCCGCCCAAGAAGGAGTGAGTCCGTCCGCGCAAGCGTTGCGCCGAGGCCAGCGCGAGGCGCAGGCTCCACGCGAATGGAGCAGCCCGCTTCCTCCACGACCCGCTGCGAGGGGCTTCGGCCTGGACGGCGCTCAGTAGGTATGGTTTCTGCTCTACCCACCCAACGCGCTCCCGCGGGAGCGCCCATCGGAGGCATTCGGATGCAGGTCACGATCGGAAAGGTACTCGGGCTCGGAGGCGCCCTCCTCGGCGCCACGGTCGCGGCGGCGGCGTGCGAGAACAAGGCCGAGCAGAAGCCGGGTGCCGCCCAGAGCGGCGCGCTCGGCGCCTCGCAGTCGCTGAAGCAGCTGATGGAGGCGCGCGGGCTCACGGAGGCCGACGTCGAAGCGGCGCTGAAGACCTATGTGCCGGGCGGCAAACACGACGAGTACATGATCTTCGCCTCGGGAGGTCACTCCGGGCAGGTGCTCGTGCTGGGCGTGCCGTCGATGCGCCTCCTCAAGGTGATCGCGGTCTTCGCGCCGGAGCCGTGGCAGGGCTACGGGTACGGCGGCGAGAGCGACAAGGTGCTGGCGGGCGGAGATCAGAACGGCAAGCGCATCGGCTGGGCCGACGTGCACCACCCGAACCTGAGCGAGACGAAGGGCGACTACGACGGCAAGTTCCTCTTCGTGAACGACAAGGCGAACGGCCGCGTCGCGGTGATCGACCTCGGGGACTTCAACACGAAGCAAATCGTCGCGAATCCGCTGGTCGGCAGCGACCACGGCGGCGCGTTCGTCGACCCGAACACCGAGTACGTGATCGAGACGAGCCAGTACCCGGTGCCGCTCGGCCGCGACTACGCGCCGATCACCGAGTACAAGGAGAAGTACCGGGGCGTCGCGATGTTCTGGAAGTTCGATCGCGAGAAGGGCCGCATCGATCCGGCCCAGAGCTTCGCCGTCGAGCTGCCGCCCTACACGCAGGACCTCGCGGACGCCGGCAAGCTCGTGAGCGACGGCTGGGTGTTCATCAACTCGTTCAACACCGAGATGGCCGTGGGCGGCACGCTCGAGGGCAAGCCGCCGATCGAGAGCGGGGCGTCCAAGAACGACATGGACTACCTCCACATCCTCGACTGGCGGAAGGCCGAGCGCCTGGTGAAGGACGGCAAGGCCACCACGATCAAGGGCATGCGCGTGCTGCCGATGAAGGTGGCCGCGGACGAGGGCGCGCTCGCGCTCGTCGGCGAGCCGAAGAGCCCGCACGGCTGCGACGTGACGCCGGACGGCACCGGGATCGTCGTCGGTGGCAAGCTCGACACCCACGCCACGGTGTACGAGTTCTCGAAGATCAAGTCCCTCATCGACCAGAAGAAGTTCGAGGGCAAAGACGAGTACGGCATCCCCATCCTCGCCTTCAAGGAGTCGATCCGCGGCCAGGTGGAGATCGGGCTCGGCCCGCTGCACACGGTGTTCGACGACAAGGGCTTCGCCTACACCTCGGTGTTCATCGAGAGCGTGGTGGCCAAGTGGTCGATGAAGGACCTCAAGGTCACCGAGAAGCTGTCCGTCCACTACAACATCGGCCACATCATGGCGGCCGAGGGCGACACGGTGAGCCCGGACGGCAAGTATGTCGTCGCGATGAACAAGATGAGCATGGACCGCTTCACCAAGGTGGGCCCGCTCTTCCCACAGAACTTCCAGCTCGTCGACACGACGGGCGAGCAGATGCGGATCCTGGTCGACGCCCCGATCGGCATCGGCGAGCCGCACTACTCGCAGATGATCAAGATCGACAAGCTGGCGCCGCACGCCGCGTACAAGCCCGGCGAGAACCCGTACACCGGCAAGGTCGACCCGCACGCGGTGCTCTCGCCCAAGGACGCCCGCATCGTCCGCAACGGCACGACCGTCGACGTCTACATGACGGTCATCCGCAGCCACTTCGTCCCCGATCGCATCGAGGTCGACGAGGGCGACACCGTGAACCTGCACATGACGAGCCTGGAGAGCGCCGAGGACCAAGTGCACGGCTTCGCGCTGAACATGTACGACGTGAACGTCAGCCTGGAGCCCGGGAAGCACGAGAACATCTCGTTCAAGGCCGACGTGCCCGGTGTGTTCCCGTTCTTCTGCACGGAGTTCTGCTCCGCCCTCCACCTGGAGATGGCGGGGTACTTCCTGGTCAAGCCCAAGGGAGGATGAGGGGAGAGATCGAGAGACGACACGGACATGACGAGCATCGCGGCTGACTCTCGCAACCCTGCGACCTTCGAGCCCACGCACCGCCGCTTGACGGTGCTGAAGACACAACCGGGCGGCCGGCATGGCGCCGCCCGGTGGGGCGTGATCGGGCTCGCCCTCGGCGCCATCGCCCTGCAGGTGGCGTCGTTCTTCCAGCCCTGGTGGTGGATCAAGCTCTACGCACCCCAGTACCCGAAGGGGCTCAAGATGGTGATCTCCCTCACCGGCGTCACCGGCGACGTGGCCGAGGTGGACATCCTGAACCACTACATCGGCATGGCGAAGATGAACGACGCCGCCCCGCTCGAGCGTCAGCTCGCGGGGTACGGCATCGCGTTCGTGGGCGTGGCCGTGCTCGCCGTGGCGCTGCTCGCCGGCAAGCGCCTGAACCGGCTGCTGGCGCTGGTCGGCTTCGTGTTCCCCGCCGCCTTCCTCACGGACAGCTTCTACTGGATGTACCGGTTCGGGCATACGCTGAACCCCGAGGCGCCGATCCGGCTCCCGCCGTTCACGCCCCAGCTCTTCGGGAACGGTAAGATCGGCCAGTTCATGACCTTCGCGCAGCCCTCCGCCGGGTTCTGGCTGGCCGTCGCAGCGTTCGTGCTGCTGGCGGCGGCGGCCTTCGCCCGATCGAGGGTGTGCGCCGGGTGCGCGAGGCGCGGGACGTGCGGCGCGGTGTGCGCCGACGCCTTCGTCGGGCCGAGCGCCGGCGCGGCTTCATGATCGAGCCGGGGCGCCGGCGGGTCGGCTGGCTCCTCGCCGGCGGCCTGGCCGTCGCGTGGACCGCGCTCGCGACCCACAACCTGCGCCCGAGCTGGGCGCCGCCGCCCGACGTCCCCGCGCCCCGAGCGCCGACCTCGCGCGAGCCGCCGCCCGGCGCGGTGGTCGCCGCCGACGGGGCCGACCTCGCGCGCCTCCTCGGCGACCCGAGCGGCCCCGCTGAGGTCTGGCTCGCGCCCCGCGAGTACCGGGGCGACTTCGTCATCCGTCGCCCCCTCGCCCTCCGCGGGGCGGGGCGGAGTGAGCTGGTCGGGAGCGGCGGCGGCACGGTGCTCACGATCGAGGCCGACGACGTGACGGTCGAGGAGCTCGTCCTCCGCGACTCCGGCCGCCGACACACGCTCGAGGACTCGGCGGTGAAGGCCACCGGGCGAGGCGTCACGCTCCGCGCGCTCCGCACCGAGAACACGCTGTTCGGCGTCCAGCTCGCGGGCTGCCGCTCGTGCCTCGTCGAGGACGTGCTGGTCGACGGCACGGCGGGGGACGAGCTGCGCGGCGACGGCGTCAAGATCTGGGAGTCCGACGACTCCGTCGTGCGGCGGGTGCGAGTCGAGCGCGCGCGCGACGTCGTCGTCTGGTACTCGCGCAGGGTGCGGCTCGAGCACCTCGTCGTGCGTCACAGCCGGTACGGCGCGCACTTCATGCACGCGGAGGACTCGAGCACGCACCACGGGCGCTACCTCGACAACGACGTGGGCATCTTCGTGATGTACAGCTCGCGCGTGGTCGCGGAGGGGAACGTCCTCGCCGGCGCGCGCGGCTCGGCCGGGATGGGGTTCGGCTTCAAGGAGAGCGAGACGGTCGACCTCCACGGCAACTGGGTCGTCGCCAACACGACTGGCATCTACCTGGACAACACGCCGCGCTCGCCCGGGGCGACCGTGCGGTTCGAGCGGAACCTCTTCGCGCTGAACGACGTCGCCCTCCGGACGCACGGCGCCAATCGTGGGATCGATTTCGCCGACAACGTCCTCCAGGGCAACAACGTCGCCGGGGAGGTGGACGGAGGCGGCGACATGCTCGCCCTGCGCTTCGCGGGCAACCGCTGGTCCGACTACGCGGGCTACGATCTCGATCGCGACGGGCGCGGCGACGTGCCGTACGAGGTGAAGCGGCTCTCGGGCGAGCTCACCGACGCCCGCCCCGTGTTGCGCTATTTTCGCGGCACCGTGGCCATGGGCTTGATCGACGCCATCGCCGAGGCCGTCCCGACGTTCTCACAGCGCAAGCTGCTCGTCGACCTGACCCCTTCCTTCGTCGCGAGCGGGCCGTGATCGAGATCTCCCACGTCAGCAAGTCCTTCGGGCGGGTCGTCGCGCTGCGGGACGTGAGCCTCTCGGTCGCCGCGGGTGAGCGGGTCGCGTTCGTGGGCTCGAACGGCTCCGGCAAGACGACGCTCCTCCGCGCGCTCCTTGGGCTGCTCGAGGTGGAGGGCCGGGTCACGATCGGCGGGACGGACGTGCGGAGGAGCCCGGAGGTGGCGCTGAGGAGCGTCGCGTATGTCCCCCAGATCGCGCCGCCGCTCGAGGCGCCCGTCAGCGAGGTCGTGACCGCCGTGTGCCGGCTGCGCGGGATCGAGCCGCACGCCGTCGCGGAGCGGGCCGCCCGCCTCGGGCTCGGCTTCGCGGACGTGCGTGCCCAGCGCATGCGGGACCTCTCGGGCGGCACCAAGCAGAAGCTCCTCGCCGCCCTCGCGCTCGCCGCCGAGGCGCCGCTCCTCGTCTGCGACGAGCCGACCGCCAACCTCGACGCCGCGGCGCGCGCCGCGTTCTTCGCCGAGCTCGACGCTCGACCGAGGCACCACGTCACCCTCCTCTGCTCCCACCGGCTCGACGAGGTGCGCCAGCTCGTGGACCGCGTGGTCGAGCTTCGCGAGGGTCGGGTGGAGCGAGACGCCCCCGTGCAGGAGCTCCTCGCCGACCGCCAGCGCTTCCGCGTGGAGATCGCCCTCGCACGCACCGCGCCCGAGTCCGCCGCCCGCGTCCTCACCGAGCAGGGCTTCACCCCCGCCGGCGAGGGCCGCTTCGAGGCCCTGGTGTCCCAGGCGGAGAAGGTGACGCTCGTCTCACGCCTCCTGCGCGACCACGGCACCAGCATCGCCGACCTCGGCGTCACCGACCTGGAGCCCACCTCCCCCAACCCGACCCCGAGCTCCCCCCGTTTGAAGATCGTCTGATCCTCGCCCTCGATCGCCTCCGCGCCATGCCCTTCCGCTCGCCTCTCCTCCTCGCGCTCGCGCTCCTCGGCTGCGAGTCCCCCGACACCGCGCGCGATCCCGTGTGGGGCAAGCAGCCCTGCGGCGCCTGCGCGATGCTGGTGAGCGAGCCGCCCCACGCGGGCCAGCTCGTGACGAGGGACGGCGTTCGCGTCTACTTCGACGACGTGGGCTGCATGGCAGGGTACGTGGTCGAGCGCCGCGTCGACCCCGCTCACCTCTGGGTGCGGGACGCCTCCGGCGCCTGGGTCGACGCGCGCACCGCGCGGTTCGAGAGCGGCGCGAAGACACCGATGAACTACGGCTTCTCCCCGGCGCCCACCGGCGCCGCGACGTGGTCCGACGTGGAGGCCGCTGCGCGCGCGCGGGGGGGGGCCCGTTGACGGCCGGCGAGCGACAGAACGCGCTCTTCCGCCTGGAGCTGGCAGACGCGCTGCGTTCTCGCTGGGTGGTGTTCACCGTCGCGGTGTACGGCGCGGTGTTCGCGGCGTTCCTCTGGCTCGGGCTGCGCGAGTCGAGCGTGCTCGGCTTCACGGGGCTGTCCCGGGTGGTGCTGAACGTCGCGAACGCGGTGGTGCTCGCCGTCCCGCTCGTCGCGCTCGTCGCGTCGAGCCAGGCGATCGTGCGCGGCCGCACGACGGGGCTCTTCGAGCTGGTGCTGACCCAGCCGTGCCGCCGCCGAGACTGGCTGGTGGCGGTCGTCGCGGCGCGCACGGTCGTGGTCGTGGGGCCGCTGGTGGTCCTGCTCGGAGGGACGCTCGTCGCCGGTCGGTTCGTCGGGCCGGACGCGGCGCTCACGCCGCTCGTGCTGCGAAGCCTGGCCGTCACCGCGGGGCTCGCGTGGGCGTTCCTCGGGATCGGGCTGCTCGCCTCCGCGCTCTCCCACACCCCGGAGCGCGCGACGGTAGCCGCGCTCCTCGCCTGGGGAGTGGGCGCCGCGCTGCACGACTTCGCGCTGATCGGCGCGCTGCTGCGCCTGCGGCTGGCGCCCGAGGCGGTGTTCGCGCTCGCCGCGCTGAACCCGGTCGAGGCCGCGCGGGTGGCGCTGCTGTCGAGCGTCGATCCGGAGCTGGGCGTCCTCGGTCCCGTGGGGTTCTGGCTCGCGCACAGCCTCGGGCCGCGGCTCACCCTCGTGACCGGCGTCGCCTGGCCCGTGCTCCTCGGCACGCTGTGCATGGCGCTCGCCGCGCGCCGGCTCGAGCGCTCCGATCTGGTCGGGTAGCCGCGGGGGTCGACCGATCCGGCGGACCGACCACGCGGTGGGATTCGCGGAGGTCGCCCGAGTCGCCGATCAGCGGTGGGTCACTTCTTGCTGGCTTCCTCGACTCGCTTGGCGATGCGCTCCTTCACCACCTTCGCTTCCTCGAGCATCTTCTTCCAGTCCGCGACCCGCTTCTTCCGCTCCTCGGCCGTCGCAGGGTAGCCCTTCGACTCGGGCTTCTCCTGGACGTGCGTCGCGTAGGCCGTCCAGCGGTCGACCGCGTCGTCGTGGGCCTTCTGCCGCTCGCGCAGGTCGGCGAGCACGAACAGCAGCTTCGCCTTGAGCGCCGCGTCGCCCCCCACGAAGCGGAGCCCGGCCACCCATGCTGCCTCGGCCTCCGGCAGGTCCCCCTTCTTCAGGTGGGCCTCGCCGATCCGGTAGTGCCCCATCGCGTTCTGCGGCTCCTCCGCGATGGCTTGGCGGTACGCCGCGATCGCGCCCTCGAAGTCCCGCGCGATGTAGGCGCTGTCGCCCTTCTTCACGTGCTCCCAGAACGGGCTGATGCCCTTCAGGCCCTTCGGATCGCGGCGGACGCCGTCGTCCTTCGGCTGGGCGGAGGCGACCGAGGACACGAGCACGAGCGCGAACGCGGAGAGGACGGGAGCCTTCATGAGAGAACCTCGGGTCGGGAGGCTAGCACGGGAGGCTGCGGCGCGAAGCCGGGCCGGCCGGGGCGGGCCGGGCGGGCGCTCGCCCGGGTGACGCCGCGCGGAGGCCGGGCTATTCCCGGGCCCCGTGGCGGGCGCTGGCCGTCGAATCCTGCCGTACCCGTGGGCCTCGCTCGGGCGCGCGAGTCGCCTCGAGGCCCGACGGCTGCCGGAGGCGCGGGCCTGGATCGACCGCGCGGTGCACCTCGAGCGCGTCGCGGACGCGCTCGGCAGTGTCGTCGCCGGGGAGCCGCGGATCGAGGTCCGGCGCGTCCGCGTGGCGAGCGAGGGCCCGCACGCGCTCAGCCTGCCGCTGCGCCTCGGCACGGCGGACGGCGCGGCGCGGTTCGTCGTCGCGCCGTCCGCGTCGCTCGCCGCGCTGCTCGTCGCGCGCGCGCTCGGCCGGCGCGTGCCGCTGGTCGGCGCGGCCACCGCGGCGGACCCTTCCATCGAGGGGGCGCTCGCGGCCGTCGTGCTCGAGATCGCGAGGCGGGCCGGGGGCGAGGTGCCGCTCGTGCTGCTCGGCGCGGACACCCGCATCGGCTATCCGGTCGCGCACCTCTCGCTCACCGTCGGCGTCGACGGCAGCCCGCACGACGCCGACGTCGTCGTCGAGCTCGCCACCCGGCCGACGGCGGGGCTCCCCGCCGGCCGACCGCTCGCGGAGCTCGAGGTGCCGCTCTCGGTCGGCGTCGTCGCCGCGATCGCCACCAGCGACGCCGCCGAGCTGGCGTCCCTGGCGCCCGGCGCGGCCTGGATGCCCGGGGAAGGGTGGCTGGGAGGGGCAGACGGCACGGGCACGGTGTGGCTCGCCACCCCGCGTGGCGCGCGCGCTCTCCGCGCGACGCTCCACGCCGATGGCCGCGTCGAGCCGAGCCGCGAGCTGGTCGAGCTCCCGTGGGCGACCGACGACGTGCGCGCGGCGGCGACCGGCGCGGGCGCCGATCGCGAGCCGCGGGCCCGAGGCGCTCCGATCGTGCGGGTGGAGCTCGGCGCCGTGTCGCTCCCCGCGGCCGACTGGGCGCGGCTCGCCGCCGGAGAGCCGCCGCGGGAGCCGCTCCGGGCAGAGGGCGCGCCGCTGCTCCGGGTCGGAGGGCGAGCGCTCGCGAGGGGCGAGCTCGTGCGGCTCGGCGGCGAGCTCGCCGTGCGGATCGTCGCGCGCGAGGACGAGAGCGCGGAACCAGCGTCCGCGGGCGCGTGAGGGGGGAGGGCGAGGGCGAGCGCGGGGGCGAGCGCGAGGGCGAGCGCGAGGGCGAGCGCGAGGGCGAGCGCGAGGGCGAGCGCGAGGGCGAGCGCGAGGGCGAGCGCGAGGGCGAGGGCGAGGGCGAGGTCACGCGCCCCGCTTCTCGAGCACCGCTACGAGACGGGCGATCGCGTCGACCCGAGCGTCGGCAGCGAGCGAGATGGCACCGTGGACCGGGTTGGTGCTCCTGGGTGCGAGGTACC
>JADLEQ010000070.1 GCA_020846005.1 Polyangiaceae bacterium | reverse complement strand
CCTCGCCCTCCCTCTCGCCCGCGCCCTCCCTCTCGCCCCCGCCCTCCCCCTCGCCCCCGCCCTCCCCCTCGCCCCCGCCCTCCCTCTCGCCCCCGCCCCCGCCCCGCTCCCCCGAATTCCCGGGCCCCGCGCGCGTTCTTGACTTTACCGATGCGTGAATTAGTCGTTCCGGCGGTGAAGCTGTCGAGCAAGAGCCGCTACGCGCTCCGCGCGCTCTTCGACCTCGCGTACTACTCGCCCCGCCAGCCCGTGCAGATCCGCGAGATCGTCGACCGTGAGGGGATCCCGGCGAGGTTCCTCGAGCAGATCTTCCAGGAGCTGAAGCGCGCCGGCATCGTCGCGAGCAAGCGCGGCCCGCGGGGCGGCTACTCGCTCGCCCGCTCCGCGCGCGACGTCCGGCTCGGCGACGTGCTCCGCGCGGTGGAGGGCCCCGTCGCGCTCGCCGGGGCGCCGGCCGCCCGCCGCGAGTCGCCGCGCATCGACGCGCGGCGCGCGACCGACGTCGTCCTGCGCGAGCTGTCGGCGCGAGTGGAGTCGTGCTTCGACGACGTCACGCTCGCCGACGTCTGCCACCGCGCGGAGTCCCTGGGCCTCCCCCGCCCCGCGGCCGGCGTCCCCACCTACGTGATCTGAGCCCCGATGAGCCTGCCTCCGCTTCCCACGCATCCCCTCGTGTACGCGACGATCCTGGAGCTCATCGGGGACACCGCGATGGTAGAGGTGCGCCGCGTCGAGACGGATCGGCCCCGCGCGCGCGTGGTGGCGAAGCTCGAGTCGCAGAACCCGGGCGGCTCCGTCAAGGATCGGATCTGCTACGCGATGATCCGCGAGGCGGAGGCGTCCGGCCGGCTGCGCCCGGGCGGCGTGGTGATCGAGCCGACCAGCGGCAACACCGGGATCGGGCTCGCGCTGGTCGCGCGCAAGCTCGGGTATCGCTGCATCCTCACCATGCCGGAGAGCATGAGCCTCGAGCGGCGCCAGCTCCTCACGCTGCTCGGCGCCGAGCTCGTCCTCACGCCGGAGGCCCGCCAGATGGATGGCGCGATCGAGCGCGCCCGCGAGCTGGCCGCCGAGCTGCCGGGCGCGTTCGTGCCGCAGCAGTTCGAGAACGCGCACAACCCGAGGGTCCACGAGGAGACGACGGCGCGCGAGATCCTGCACGCGCTCGGTGCAGACTCGATCGACGGCTTCGTCGCCAGCGTCGGGACGGGCGGCACGGTGAGCGGGGTCGGGCGGGTGCTCCGCCGCGAGCGTCCGGGCTGCAGGATCGTCGCGGTGGAGCCCGAGTCGTCCGCGACGATCTCCCGGGGCGAGCGCGGTCCGTCGAAGATCCAGGGCATCGCGGCCGGCTTCGTCCCGTCGAACTTCGACGCGAGCGTACCCCACGAGGTGCGCACCGTGAGCGACGAGCGGGCGTACGCGGTGAAGCGAGCGCTCGCTCGACAGGAGGGCCTGCTCGTCGGCATCAGCGCCGGCGCCAACGTCGCGGTCGCGCTCGACGTAGCTCGCGAGCTCGGCGAGGGGCACACCGTCGTCACCGTCCTGTGCGACACCGGCGAGCGCTACTTCTCGCTCGACACCTGGTTCGCCGCGCCGGCCACCGAGGCCTCGTGACCGACCGCCCCGGCTTCGCGGACGCGCGCGTGCTCGTGGTCGGGATGGGGGGCCTCGGGTGCCCAGCCGCGCTCGCGCTGGCCGGCGCCGGGGTCGGGACGCTCGTCTTGGCGGACGACGACGTCGTGGAGGAGTCGAACCTGCACCGGCAGCTCCTCTACGCGCTCGCCGACGTAGGCGCCGACAAGCTCGACGCCGCTGGGCGCGCCTTGTCGGAGAGCTTCCCGGCGACGCGCGTCGAGCTCGTGCGCTCGCGCCTCCTGCCAGAGAACGCCCGCGCGCTCGTCCGCTCGGTCGATGTGGTGGTCGAGGGCGCGGACAACTTCGCGACGAAGTTCCTCGCGTGTGACGCGGCGTGGCTCGAGCGCGTCCCCGTCGTGCACTCCGCCGCGATCCGCTGGGTCGGCACGGCGTGGGCGGTGGGGCCGCGCGGGCGGCCCTGCTACCGCTGCCTGTTCGAGGACGTGCCGGGCGGCGCCCAGGAGAGCTGCGACGCCGCGGGCGTCCTCGGTCCGGTCGTCGGCCTGGTCGGCGCGCTCGCCGCGGAGCTCGTGCTCTCCGTGCTGAGCGGTGACCCGTCCGTGTTCGGCGTCGTCTGCGGATACGACGGCAAGCGCGACCGGCTCCGCCCGACCCCGGTCGCCGCCCGCCCGGAGTGCCCGCTCTGCGGCGTCGCGCCGACGGTTCTCGACGTCGCCGAAGCGCGCTATCTCGCGCCCGCCCGCGCCGCCACCTGCGGCGCCCCCTCGCCCGAAGCCCCAGCCCAGTAGCACCAGCAGAAGAGGACCTCATGGCCGTGACCATCCGCATCCCGACCCCGCTCCGCACCCTGACCGCGGGCGAGGAGCAAGTCTCCGTCGAAGGCTCGACCATCCGCGAGGCGCTCGACGACCTCGAGCGCAAGCACCCGGGCATGCGGGACCGGCTGCTCGACGACAAGGGCGTCCGCCGCTTCGTGAACCTCTACGTCGGGGAAGAGGACATCCGCTTCCTCGACGGCCTCGCCACCGCGTTGAAGGGCGGCGAGGAGATCAGCATCGTCCCGGCCATCGCCGGGGGTGCGGCGGCGCCCGAGCGAGACGCCGCGGAGTGAGTGTCCCGGCGTCACTCTCCCGGCAGGCGCGCCTCGCGGAGATCGGCGCAGAGGGTCTCACGCGGATCGCGGCGTCCCGATACTCCGTGGCGCCCGCCGAAGGTCCGCTGGACGTCGAGCGCGAGTATCTGGTGCGCGCGGGCGCCGTGCACCTCGCGCCGCGCGAGGCCTCGCTCCCGTTCCCCCACGCGGCGCACTTCCGACACGCCGCACCGGGCCGGGTCGCCGCGGGCGCGTGGGCGGCGCTCGCGCAGCTCCGCGGGGCGCTGGGGCTCGCCACGATGGGCGACACGGGCAGCGCAGGAGCGCCGACGTGAGCCCGTCCTTCCGCCGCTCCCGCCTGCTGCGGACCGTGCTGGACGCCGTCGGGTCGACGCCGATGCTCCGGCTGGAGAAGGTCGCCCGCGACGCTCCCGACGTGGAGGTCTACCTGAAGCTCGAGTTCGCGAACCCGGGCGGCTCGGTGAAGGACCGCCCCGCGCTCCGCATGATGCTGGACGCGATCGCGGATGGGCGCCTCACCAGCGACAAGACGCTGATCGACGCCACGAGCGGCAACACCGGCGTCGCCTACTCGTTGGTCGGCGCGGCGCTCGGCTACGCGGTGGAGCTCGTCATGCCGGCCAACGTGACCCAGGCCCGCAAGGACATCACGGCCGCGTTCGGCAGCCGGCTCACGTTCTCGAGCCCCATGGAGGGCTCCGACGGCGCGATCCGCCTCGCCCGCGGGCTCGTCGAGCGCCACCCAGAGCGCTACTTCTACTGCGATCAGTACTCGAACCCGTCGAACCCCGCTGCGCACTACCACGGCACGGGCGCCGAGATCCTCGACGCCCTCGGCGACCGCGTCACCCACTTCGTCGCCGGGCTGGGGACGAGCGGCACGTGCATGGGGACGACCCGGCGCCTGCGAGAGCACTCGCGCCGCGTCCACTGCGTCGCCGCGGAGCCGGCCGAGGCCCTGCACGGCCTCGAGGGGTTGAAGCACATGGCCTCGTCGATCGTGCCGGCCATCTACGATCCCGCGCTCCCGGACGAGATCCTCCCGGTCGAGACGGAGGCGGGGTGGGACATGGCGGAGCGCCTGGCGGCCGAGGAGGGGCTACACGTCGGTCACTCCACGGGCGCGAACGTGTACGCGGCCGTGGAGCTGGCGAAGCGCGCGCAGCGCGAGCAGGGCGGCGGCTGCGTGGTGACCATCGCCTGCGACCGCAGCGACCGCTACTTCGCCCCCATGAAATGGGAGCGGCGCTACGTCTGGTAGAGTCGCGAGCGATGAACGATCCCCCCTGGGCGCGGCACGGCGCACGAGTCACCCGCAGCGCGTTGGCCGTCGTCGAGCGAGCGGCTCGCGACGCATACGCGCGTGACGAGGAGGCGTGCGGCTACCTGACGGGGCCGGCAGGGGACCCGCTCCTCGCCGACGAGGCGTTGGAGCTGGAGAACCTCGCCAACAAGTACCACCGAGCCGACCCGGAGGGGCATCCACGCACGGGGCGCGAGTACTTCAAGGTCAACGCGCTCCGCTTCGAGCGCGCGCTCGGCGAGGGAGCGGCCGCCGGTCGGCCCGTGAAGGTCTTCTTCCACTCCCACCTCGACTGCGGCGCGTACTTCAGCGCGGAGGACGCCGCGAGCATGACCCTCGGCGGGACGGGCGAGCCCACGTACGCCCTCGCCTACCTGGTGACCGCCGTCGATCGGGGCGAGATCACCGCGCACCGACTCTTCGTGTGGAGCGGCTCCGAGCGCGCGTTCGTCGACGCGCCTCTCGAGGTGGTGGGCGAGTGACCCGCGGCTGGGGCGCTGCGCTCGCCGTCGCCACGCTCGCGGCCCCGAGCGCCGGCTCGGAGCTCGCCGTCGACGCGGCCGCGCTCACGCGCGCCTGGTCCGCGGGCGGCCGCGTGATCCGGCTCCGCCCACGGCTGCTCGAGCGCGGCGAGACTCGGCTCGTGCGCGTACCCGTCGCGCTCGCCGATCCGGCCTCGTCCTGGTGCACGAGCGTCGTCGTGTTGGGGACGACGCAGTCCGCGTTCGTGCTCCGCTTCCTCCCCGCCGCCGGCGAGCCCAGCTGGCCCGAGGGCGAGACGCCTGAGCCCAGCGTCGCCGGGGCGGCCCAGCTCGTCCGGTGCGGCGAACGCAAGGCGATGTTGTCGCGCCTCGCCGTGGAGATGCGCTCCCCTCGCGCGGTCGTCGAGGCGATGGTGGTGAGCGCCCCCGCGCCGATGCCTCCGCTGGTCGGCGCGCTGCCTCACCGCGATCCGGGGCCGCGCGTCGCCGACGAGCGGGTGCCGCCACACGGGTTCCCCGGCACCGCCGAGGCGCGCGCGCGGGCGGCGGAGGCGCGCGCCCGGCGCGACGGCGCGACGACGAAGCGTCTCACCGTCCAGGCCGGGGACTCCGGCCAGGCCGAGCTCGGTGTCGACCTGGATCCCGGGTGTCACCAGCTCACCGTGATCGCGGAAGAGCCGCGCGTCGGCGGTGACCGCGTGGCGGACATCGACGCCGAGCTCGTCGACAGCGGAGGCCAGGTGCTCGCGCGCGACGACGGCGAGAGCCCGGACGCCTCCCTCGCCGCGTGCGTGGGCGGCGCGCGGATGGGCCAGGTGCGCCTGCTCGGGGCGCGCCCCGGAGCCAGCGTGATCGTGGTGGCTGCGCGCGCGCCGCTGCCTCAGGGGCTCCCGGAGAGATGGAGCGAGGAGACGCGCGCGAACGTGGCCGCGACGCTCCGCGCGCCGCACCCGCTCGGCTTCCAGGACGAGCCCGTCTACGAGCGCGCCGGCGTGCAGGGCATCACGGTCCTCCCGGTGCCCGTGGAGCCCGGGGCCTGCTACCTCGCCGTCGTCGCGGGGCAGCAGTCCGGTGAGCCCGCGATCGCGCTCACCGTGCGCGCGGCGGGGCGTGTGCGCGAGGTGCGCGCGCCGTTCGGGTCGCCGGGCGCCGCAGTCGCCTTCTGCGCGGACACGGACGAGCTCGCGCGCATGGATGTCGACGCGCGCGGCGCCGGCGAGTCGTGGATCACGGCGGTGTGGCGCGTGGGGCGCCGCGCGCTCGGAGCCTTCGACGAATGAACGCCCAGCGCAGCGCCGGAGGGCGGGGCCGTGTGCTGGCTGCGGCCGGCGCGATCGCGGTGCTGTCCGCGTGCACGCCGCGCGCGAGAGGCCCGGTCGGCCTGCTCGACTCGGGGCGCTTCGGCCCCGCGAGCGGCGGCCCGGACGGCCGCGCCGTGCTCGATCGGGGCGGCGCGCGCGCCGCGTCCGAGGTCCTCGCCGTCGAGCCAGGCGCGGCGGGCGACCGGATCTCTGCCCTGCTCGAGGTCCCCGCCGCGTCGTGCGCGCTGGTGATCGCGCGCGGCTCGGCGTCGGTCGAGGACGTGGATCTCTTCGCCTACGGGGAAGACGGCGCGGTGCTCGGCGTCGACGAGGCGCCGGACGCCACGCCGGCGGTGCTCGTCTGCCCACCGCACCCCGGGCGTATCTTCCTGGTCGCGCGCATCGCGTCGGGGCACGGGCTCGTCGCGCTCGGCGCCGAGCGCGTGCCGCCCGAGGAGGCCGCACGGGCCGCCGAACGCGCAGGCGCTACGGCCGCCGCGCGTGCCCAGCGGCGCGAGCTCGGCGCCTTCGGCGATCTCGAAGCGATCGCCGCGGAGCGTCGCGCGTCGCTCGCCGGCCGGTGGCGAGAGCTGCGTCGCGTGGCGCTGCCGATCGACGCGCAGATCCCCGCCACGGTGACCGCCTCGATCGAGGCGGACGGCTGCCTCGACGTCCTGGCGATCCCCGACGACAGCGTCGCCCAGCTCGAGCTCACGGTGCTCGACGAGCACGGCGCGATCGTCGCGCGCGGGGTGGCGCGAGGCGAACAGCGCACGGCGGTGGTCTGCTCTCCCGCGCAGACGCCCGTCACCGTCGAGGTGCGCCCCCACGCGGGCCGTGGGCTCGCCGCGGTCGTGGTGGCGGGGACGGAGCGCGGCGCGCACGCCGAGGTGGTGACGCCGGAGCGCGTCGATGTCGGGCCCATCGGCGAGCTCGGCGCCGAGTTGGCGGCGCTCGCCCGGCGCGTGGGCGCCCGCGCCGGCGCGCCGCGGCGCCTCCACGGCGGCGAGGCGCGCGTAGGGAGCCGCGCATCGCACGATCTCGAGCTGCCCGCCGGCTGCGCGCGGCTCGACGTGGTGGGCGGCCGACCGCTGCGCGGGCTGCGCGCCTGGATGTACGACGCCGGTGGCCAGCTCACCGCCCGCGCCCGCGGGTGGGGGCGCGCGACGCTGTTCGCGTGCGGGGCGGGCGGCCGCGCGCGGCTCGACGTGGAGGCGACGATGGCGGGCGGCGCGTACGCGGTGGAGCTGCGGCCGCTGCCTGGCGCGCGCGACGAGCTGACGCGCCAGCCCCTGGCGGCGGCGCGGCTGCTGGCCCGGCTCGACGACCGCGGGCTGGACGCCTCGGCCGCGGGCCTCGAGCTCCGAGCGGAGACGCTAGGAGCTGGCACCCTCCGATCGGACGAGGTGACCGTCCCGCCGGGACAGTGTCTCGAGGCGGGGCTGGCGCTCGGCACGGGAGCCTCGGGAGCCGAGCTGCGGCTGGTCGCGCGGGGATCCCGGCTCGAGCTGGCGCGCGGGCTCGGGGCGGACGGCGCGTGGGCGTCCGCCTGCTCGACGGGCTCGGCCCCGGCCGAGTGGGTGATCGAGTCCTCGGTAGGGGCCGGGTCGGCGCCCGCGCTGCGCGCCTGGCGCACCGGGCCTCCGCGCTGACACCGGCCACCCGCCCTGGGAGCCAGACGCGAAGATCTTGCGGAGCGGGGAGACTTCGCGCTTCGCAAGCGCCCATCGCTCGCCTAGCATCGCGCCGGAACGCTCGGGCGAGGCGCCCGGGCGCGCGGATCGACGAGCACGCGCGGCCGATCGCGCTTGGACGAAGAGCACACAGGAGCAGACGATGAACATGCAAGAGCCCCAGGTCCACGCCGCAGGCGGCGGATACGGTCCTCCCCCCGGCGGCTACGGCGCGCCTCCGCCTGGTGGCTACGGCCAGGCGCCCGGCGGCTACGGCCCGCCCGGTGGTCCGATGCTGGGCCCGCCCCCGGGCGGCGCGCCGATGGCTCCCCCCGGCGGCGGCCCGATGCCCGGCGGTGGCGGCGACAAGGAGGCGCTGAAGAAGCAGGCGTTGATGTGGCTCATCATCTCCTTCCTCTGCGCGGGGTGCATCGTCGCGCCGATCTTGGCGTTCCTCGGCATGCAGGCGGCCGACAAGGGTGATCTCGAGGACGCGCGCAAGAAGATCAAGCTCGCGAAGATCATCACGTTCGTGATGTGGGGGCTCTATGCGCTACTCACGATCCTCTACGCCATCCTAGCCCTAGTGGTCGGGTTCAACTGACGCAGGCCAGCGTCGCGGCGGCGGCCGGCGCCCCTCGCGCCGGCCGTCCCCGGCGCATCCCCGAGCTCCGCGCAGCGCCCGCGCCGCGCGACCCGCTCAGCAAGACAAAATGAGCGAAGCCGCAGAGGCCCCGGTCCATCCGGTAGCTTCCGCGGGCTTGCCCAGCCCGGTGCCTCGATCTCCGCCCCGGGAGCACGAACGGCTGCGCTCCAGGACCCGACCGAGCTCTCGGGCCTGATGCCCTCCGGCGAACGGCTCGCGCGCGGCGCGGGCCCCGCCGGAGAGCGCACTCAGCTGCCGCTGCCCATATCCATCGGGGCGGGTGCGGCGACCTTCTTGGCGGCCCTCTTCTTGGCGGCTTTCTTCTTGGCCGGGGCGGGCGCCGCCGGAGCGGGCGCCGCCGGGGCGGGTGCCGCCGCCTTCTTCGCAGGGGCCTTCTTGGCAGGCGCCTTCTTGGCAGGCGCCTTCTTGGCGGCCTTCTTGGCAGGGGCCTTCTTGGCAGGGGCCTTCTTGGCAGGGGCCTTCTTCGCAGGGGCCTTCTTCGCAGGGGCCTTCTTCGCGCTCTTCTTCTTCGCAGCCATGGAACCTCCAGGTTCGCCTCGCGGATCGTTGAAAAGTGGCCCGCGGTGGGCGTGCATCACATATATTGCCATCTAGTGTGGCGTGTCAACCACGCATGTATCGCGGCGCCACTGCCGGATAGTTTTCCTGTTATTTCCTGTAGTTAGCGATCGAACCCGGAGAGGGCGGCCGCCGGGCCGGTCGCGGGCTCGAGCGCGCGTAACCGACCGAGCCCTGCCTCGTGAGCCCGGGGAGCAGCCGGCCGCCGCCGCCCGGGCCGCTGCCGCGCGCCCGATCGGCGCTTCAGGCCGGCGCGAGCGCGCTCACGCGCGCCGACGCCATAGGCAAGCGCGCGACCGCGGAGCGCCGCGCCACACGACGCGGCGCCCGCTCTGACTCCACATGCAAGCGCGCGAGCGGCGCGTGACGTGCTCGGCGACTGCGCGCGCTGCACACGCGCGCCGCGCACGCGCGCCAGCCCGTCGCGTCACGCGCGCGAGGCGCGCTCGACGAGGCGCTCGATCGCCGCCTCGACCTCGCGCGGCCGCGACAGGTTCACGACGTGCCCCGCGCCCTCGAGCACGACCAGCTCCGCGTCGCGCAGGATCGCGGCGAGGTCTCGGCTCGGCTCGAGCGAACGAGCGTCGTCGCTCCCCGCCACGACCACCGCTGGCGCCGAGATCGCACGAAGCTCGCCCGAGATCTCGCCCGGCGCCGGCTGCAGCGCGATGAGCTCGCGGAGGACGTGCGCGAGCGCGCGCGGCCGATGCTCGAGGAACCCCGCGCGGATCAGCGCGGCGCCCTTCGGATCGAAGCGGGCACGCTCGCCCCAGGCGTAGCGCTCGCCCGCGACCTCGAGGCCGTCACGCTCCAGGGCGGTCGCGAACTCCAGCGCCCACTCGAGCTGCCCGGGCGCGCTCGCTGGAGTCGGGTGGGAGAGCAGCGCGAGGCCGCGCACCAGCTCGGGCCGCGCGACGGCGAGCCGGAGCGCCACGCCGGTGCCCATGCTGAGCCCGACCACGACCGCGGGGCCCCCCGCCTCCGCCTCGATGAGCCCCGCGAGATCGTCGACGAACCGCGCGGGGACGTAGCTCGCGGCGTCGTCGGGGGCGTCGCTGCGCGCGTGGCCCCGCGCGTCGAACGCGATCACGCGCGCGCTCGCCTCGAGGGCGCGGAGCTGCCCCCGCCAGTTGCGGGCGCTCCCGGCGAACCCGTGCGCGAAGACGATCGGCGCGCCCGCGCCGCGGCGCTCCACGTGGAGCCGGAGGGAGCTCACGCCGCCGCTCACTCGCCGCGACTCACTCACAGAGCTGCGAGGGGCGTCGCCGCGACGTCACATCGCCTCCTCGTAGAGGCGCCGGACCTCGACGGCGCCCGCCGGGCGGGGCGTGCCGATCATGAGCGGATCCGCGAGCGCGTCCTCGACGAGCGTCGGCAGTCCCTCACTCGTGACGCCGAGGGCGCGCAGCGGCAACGCCGCGCCGACGGCCTCACGGAGCCGCTCCACCTCCCGGATCGTCGCCTCGCTCCCCCCACCTCGCACGCCGAGCGCCGCCCCCGCGCGCGCCCACAGATCGCCGACCACCGGCGCGGCGTACCGCATCACCTGGGGCAGCAGGCTCGCCAGCGCCTGACCGTGCGGCACGCCCAGCCGCGCGGACAGCGGGTGCCCCATCGCGTGGCACAGCCCGAGCCCGGAGGCGTTGAAGGCGAGCCCCGCGAGGTGCGAGGCGAGGAGCATCCCGCTCCGCCCCTCGAGCTCCGCGCCGTCGGCGCACGCGGGCTCGAGGTGCCGCCCCACGAGCGTGATGGCCTGCAGCGCGAGCGCCTCGCTGAACGGGTTGCCGCGCTGGCTCGCCAGCGCCTCGAGCGCGTGCGTCAGCGCGTCGAGCCCGCACGCCGCCGTGACCCCGCGCGGCGCGCCGACCCCGAGCTCCGGATCGAGCAGCGCCGCGGCCGGGAGCACCCCCGAGTGGGCGATCAGCATCTTGCGCCCGCGCGTCTCGTCGGTGATGACGGCGAACATGTTCGTCTCGGAGCCGGTGCCGGCGGTCGTCGGGACGGCGTAGACGGCGAGCGGCGCCTGAGCGGGCCGGCAACCGAAGGCGAAATCGGCGAGCTCACCCTCGTTCGGCGCCATGAGCGCGATCGCCTTGGCCGCGTCCATCGGCGAGCCGCCGCCGAGCGCCACCAGCGCGGACGCCCGCGACGCGCGAGCGTGCTCGGCGCCGGCCAGCACGACGGCGCCCGTCGGGTTCGCGGCCACCCCGCTGAACGTGGTGCTCGCGATGCCGGCGGCCCGGAGCACCGCCTCGACGCGACCGGCGACGCCCGGCGCGACGAGCCCTTCGTCCGTCACGATCGTCACGGCCCGGTGGCCCGCCGCGAGCAGTCGCTTGCCGAGCTTGGCGATCGCCCCCACGCCGAACGACGCCCGCGTGCTCGGGACCAGATCGAAGCTCGTCTTGCTCAGCATGCCGTGCGCTCGCGCGCGGGGCCGATGCTCGCCTCGCGCGGCGCGGCTGGCAAGAGGAGCGCGCTCCGCGCGCGGTCGACGCAGTTGCCGCGACGCGCGCCCTGCCGTAGTGCGGCCGCCCCGTGACCCCCACCGGCCTGAACCCGCCCCAGCGCGCCGCCGTGCAGACCGTCCGCGGACCGCTGCTCGTCCTCGCGGGCGCGGGCACCGGGAAGACGCGCGTCATCACCTTCCGCATCGCGCGCTTGATCCAGTCCGGCGTCGCGCCGGATCGCATCTTGGCGGTGACGTTCACCAACAAGGCGGCGCGCGAGATGCAGCAGCGGGCCGCGACCCTGCTCGGCAGGAAGAAGCGTGGCGCGACGCGCCCGGAGATCTCCACCTTCCACTCCCTCTGCGTGCGGATCCTCCGTCGCCACGCCCGCCGTCTCGGGTTCCCGCCCGAGTTCGCAATCTACGACCGCGGCGACCAGGAGACGCTCGCGCGCGGCGCGCTGCGCGACATCCGCGTCGCCCATCAGACGCTCCGCCCCTCCGATCTCATCGCGCAGATCGGCGCGTGGAAGACCCACGGCGTCCGCCCGCCGGAGGCGGAGACGCGCGCCAGCAACGACCGGGAGCTCCTGGCCGCCCTCGCGTTCGCCCGATACCAGACCCAGCTCCGCGCCGCCGGCGCCCTCGATTTCGACGACCTCCTCCTCGAGACCGAGCGGCTCTTCCGCGACTTCCCCGAGGCGCGCTTCGCCGAGGCGACGCGGTTCGACCACATCCTGGTGGACGAATACCAGGACACGAACCGGACGCAGTACGAGGTCGTCCGCGCGCTCGCCGAGCGCCACCGCAACCTGTGCGTGGTCGGCGACGACGACCAGTCCATCTACGGCTGGCGCGGCGCGGACGTGAGCCACATCCTGAGCTTCACCCGGGATTGGCCCGACGCGAAGGTCGTCAAGCTCGAGGACAACTACCGCTCCCGCGCGCCGATCCTCGCCCTGGCGAACACGCTCATCGCGCACAACGGCGCGCGCCACGGCAAGGTGCTCCGCGCCAGCAAGCAGGGCGGCGACCCGCCCCGCTTCGTCCGCTTCGACGACGAGACGACCGAGGCGGACTCGGTCGTGCGCGAGATCCGCGGACAGCTCGACGCCGGCGAGCGCGGCCAGGGGCCGCGCGTAACGCCCTCGGACTACGCGATCCTGTTCCGCACGAACGAGCAGCCGCGCGCGTTCGAGGCCGCGCTCCGTCGGGATCGAGTCCCGTACGTGCTGGTCGGCGGGCAATCGTTCTTCGACCGCAAGGAGGTCCGCGATCTCTTGGCGTACCTCAAGGTGCTGGCCAACCCGAACGACGAGGTCTCGCTCCTCCGCGTCTTCAACGTCCCGCCGCGCGGGCTCGGCGCCGGCGTGGTCGAGACGCTCCTCGGTCACGCCGTGGAGCGCGGGTTGCCGCTCTGGGGGATCCTCCCGGACGCCGAAGCGGGGCTCGTCGCGCCGCCCGTGGCGGCGCGGATCACCGCGTTCCGGCGCCAGCTCGAGGGCTTCCGCGCGCGCCTCGGGCGGGAGCCGCTCGCGGCGCTGCTGCGCGATCTCGTCCACCAGGTCGACTACAAGAGGGAGGTCGTGCGCGCCCACGGCGAGGGCGCGGACGCCGACGCGCGCTGGGCCGCCGTGGAGGAGCTCGTCAACGCCGTAGCCCAATACGAGGCGAGGTCGGACGCGCCGAGCCTGCAAGGGTTCCTCGAGACGACAGCCCTCGACGCGCGCGACGAGGACGACGACGAGCGGAAGGGGCACAGCGTCACGCTGATGACCTTGCACTCCGCGAAGGGCCTCGAGTTCTCGTTCGTCTACCTGGTGGGCATGGAGGAGGGGCTCATGCCGCACCAGCGCTCCGTCCTCGAGGGGCGCGGCGTCGAGGAGGAGCGGCGGCTCTGTTACGTCGGGGTCACGCGCGCCCAGGAGCGGCTCACGCTGACTCTCTGCAAGGCGCGGATGAAATGGGGAAAGCTCCGCCCCTCGCTGCCGAGCCGGTTCGTGCTCGAGATGCGTGGTGAGACGGAGCGAGCCCGCCTGGTCGCCGAGGCGAGCGAGCGCGCCTTCCGCGCGGCGGCCGCGGGCCTCGATGATCCGGAGGCCGAGCCGGAGCAAGCGACGAAGGCGAAGAAGTCGACGAAGGGGAGGAAGCCGACGAAGGCCAAGAAGCCGACGAAGGGGACGCAGCCGACGACCCGCACGAAGCCCGCGACCCGCGCGAAGCCGACGACGGAGCCGCAGCCGGCCGCCGGGAAGCAGCCGACGAACGCGACGCGCGCGGCTCGCTCGGCCGCGCGGACTGCTCCCGCGCCCGTCCCGTCGCCCGGCGCGCCCGTGCGCGAGCCCGTCCCCGACGTCTCCGACCTCCTGGCGCCGCCCGCCGGGGCGGCCGACGCCGCCGCGCCGGGCGACGCTCCGGGTCCGCCGCGCGCGCCACGCCCGCGCCGTGAGGGCGCTGCGCGCAAACGCGCCCGTTGACCCGAGCGCGCGCGGTCCTCCATGCTGGGCCCCGTGACGCCCAGCTCTCCTCCTGGGGTCGCCCCGGCTCCCGGCGGGCCGGGGGCGACGCCGCCGGCCGGGACGGCCCGAGAGATCGCGGCGCTCGCGGCGCTCGCCGCGCTCTGGTTCGGAGCGTTCTTCGGACTCCGTGCTCACGCCTGGCGACTCCTGCCCGCGAGCGTCGCCGCGCTGACGACCGAGCAGAGCTACATGGCGGGCGTCCAGCTGACGACGCTCGGCGTGGGCGTGGTGCTGGCGCTCGCGCTCGTGCGACGCACGCGCGCCACCCTCGGGCTGGTCGCGCCGCCGGCGTTCGCGTGGATCGCGGTGCTGCTGGCGGCGCCGGTGCTCTACTCCGCGCTCAGCTGGACGGCCTTCCAGATCGCGCTCCCGACGCTCATCGACGAGCACCTGCGCGGGGGCCAGCGGCTGCTCCGCGCGAACGCCGGCGAGTTCACGCGATCGATCGCCGTCGCGACGCCGTTCGAGCTCTACCTCTCGTTCGCGGTCGTGGCGCCCGTCGCAGAGGAGCTGATGTTCCGGGGCGCGCTCTGGTCGGCGGTGCGGAGCCTCACGCTCCCGCTCGCGCGCCGCCCCGCGCCGGCGACGCCGCCGGCGGACGCCGAGCTCGCGCTGGGCGGCGCGCTGGAGACGCCGCTCCCGCTGCGCGCGCTCGGCGCGGCGTGGGACGCGCTCGCGCGCGGCGGGCTGGCGACGCTGGCGTCCGCGGGGGTCTTCGCGTGGATGCACGCCGATCTGGAGGGCGGCGCCGGCATCGTCCGCGTCGTGAGCACCGCGCTGCTCGGGCTCTTCTGCGGGATCGCGCGCCAGTGGAGCGGCTCGGTGTGGGCGGCTGCGTGGCTCCACGTCTGCCTGAACGTCTTGGCCCTCGGCGCGCAGCGCAAGTGGCTCGTCGTCGAGGGGCTCCCCATGCGCTCCCAGGTACCGACCCTCCTGCTCGCCGTCGGCGTCCCGGCGCTCGTGCTGCTGCTGGCGATTTGGGCCGGCCGAGCGCTGCTCGGGCGCCGCGGCAGGAGCCGGCGCGACCGACCGCGTGAGGTGGTGTAGAATCGGCACATGTCCTCGCAGCGAGTGGGTGCCCTGGCGTTCGTCTTCGGGCTCGGCGCGGCCGCCTTCGGCGCGTGCGGAGTGGACAGCGGCGGCCAGGCCGGCAGCGGCTGGTCGGGCGCGGGCGGCGCCGCCGCCTCGGACGCCGGCGGCGGGAGCGCGAGCGGCGGCACGGCAGCGGGGCCCCCGGGCGGCACCGCCGGCACCGGGGGCTCGATCCAGCTCGACGCGGGCGGCGGCGGCTCGGGGAGCGGCGACGGGAGCGTGGGCGACGCGTGCGCGGCGGACGTGAAGAAGGGCGAGCTCGTGCCGCTCGACATGTTCGTCATGCTCGACTCGTCGGGCTCGATGTTGCAGGAGACCTCGTCCGGCCCCACGAAGTGGGACGCCGTGCGCCAGGCGCTCACCGCGTTCGTCAACGACGCCCAAGTCAGCGGCATGGGGATCGGTCTCCAGTTCTTCCCGCTGAACAAGGCGGGCGTCCCGGACTCCTGCTCCAGCAACGCCCAGTGCGGCGACGGCGCGCCCTGCTTCCTCAAGGCGTGCATGCCGTTCCCGGGCGGCCAGCTCTACTCGTGCAGCAACGACTCGCAGTGCCCGCTCACGTCGTCCTGCCTCGCGCTCGGCGAGTGCTCGAACGACACGACGTTCGTGTGCAATCCCGCGGGCAACTGCAACGGCCCCGGCGGCCCCGGCGGCCCGTGCGTGCCACTCACCTCGAGCTACTGCATGAACGCGACGACGTGCCTCGTCGGGGACTACGCCACCGCTGCCGTACCGATCGCCGCGCTCCCGGGCGCCGCGCCGGCGATCGTCGGCGCCATCGACCAGAGGTCCCCGGGCGGCCTCACCCCCACAGGGCCCGCGCTCCAAGGCGCGGTGGACCACGCGCGGGGCCACGCCCAGCAGAACGTGGGCCATCGCGTGGTCGTCGTCTTCGCGACGGACGGCCTGCCCACGGAGTGCAACCCGACGGAGCCGGCCGCGATCGCCCAGCTCGCCGCCGCGGCGGCCGCGGGCAACCCGAGCATCACCACGTTCGTGATCGGCGTGTTCGCGCCGGGGGAGGTCGCCACGGCCCGGCCCACCCTGGATCAGATCGCGAGCTCGGGCGGGAGCAACACGGCGTTCGTGATCGACACCAACCAGAACGTCGCGCAGAGCTTCATCGACGCGATGAACGCGATCCGCGGTACGGCCCTGGCGTGCGAGTTCCAGATCCCGCAGCCGAGCGCCGGCCAGACCCTCGACTTCGGCAAGGTCAACGTCGACTTCACCTCCGGCTCGACGACGACGGGCCTGCTCTACGTGGAGAGCGCGCAGAACTGCACCGCGCAGAGCGGCGGATGGTACTACGACGTGGACCCGAGCCAGGGCGTCCCGACGAAGATCCTCGTCTGCCCGAGCACGTGCGACGCCTTCAAGACGGCTACGGAGCCCGAGGTCGCAGTCAAGCTCGGGTGCGAGACGATCTTCCAGCCGCCGGCCTGAGCGACCCGGCGACGCGGCTCAGAGATCCTCCAGCTCGCGGTCGATCCGCTCGTCGAGCTCGTCGCGCGGGCGCGGAGCGTCGCCCCGCGCCGCGGTGGGCGTCGACGATTGCCGGCGCCAGCGCGCGACCATGGCGCCCGCCGCGGCGCCCGCCACCACGACGCCCGCGGCGAGCGCGAGCGCGTAGGTGACGATCGGGCTGTCGTTGGGCGTCGCCAGGATGCGCTCGCCGTACCTCGCGACCATGGCGGCCTCGATCGCCTCCTTCGACTCCCCCGCCTCGAGCCGCGCACGGATCTCGCGCCGGAGCGTGTCGGAGGTCTCCGAGCGGTGGGTGTCCAGCGTCTGGTTCCAGCAGCACGGCGCGCGGAGGCGCGCCTCTAGGTACGCCGCCCCCGGCAGGGGCTTGCCCAGATCCAGGGACGCCGACGACGCGGGGTGGGCCTGGTCCGCGCGAGCCTGCGCGGTGAGCCCGACCAACCCGAGCGCGACCACCAGCGCGGCGCCCCCGGCGAGCGCTCGCCGCGGCGCGACGGGTCGCCGGCCGTCGCTCACGGAGAGGAGCGTTCCTCGAGGGCTCGCAGCATCGCGCTCACGCTGGTGAGCTTGTCACGAACCCGGCCGAGGCGCTGCCCCGCGGCGAGCTCGAGAGCGTCCAGGTGCTCCCACTCGGCGAACGTGACGGGGCGCACGCCCCGGGCGCGGAGCAGCTCGTCCACCGTCGCCCGCGACCCGCGCGGGGGGGACGGCGCGAGTCGCCGGGCGTCCTCCAACATCGCCTCGACCGTGGCCTGCGCCCCGCTCTTGTTCGTGCCGATCACCCCGGAGGGGCCGCGCTGGATCCAGCCCGTACAGTAGACGCGCGGGACCACGGCACCTCCCGGGCCGACCACGCGCCCGAGCTGGTTCGGGATCACGCCCCGCTCGTCGTCGAACGGCACGCCCGGGATCGGGACGCCCGCGTAACGTACGGACCGCAGCACCAGGCCCGCCGGGACGGACTCCCGCGCTCCCGTCCCACGCGCCTCGGGGCCCCGAGACGTCTCCACGAGGTCGTTCACCTCGAGCGCCACGGACTCGACCGTGTCGCGCCCCTCGATCGCCGTGGGGGAACGGAGGAAGCGGAAACACACCCGCCGGCGCGCGTGCGGCCGCGGTGTGCGCGCTGCCTCCGCCAACAGCAGGAGCTTGCGCCGCGTGGTCGGCACCTCCCCCGCCGGCGTGGCCAGCGCTCGCGCGATCTCAGCCGGATCGACGTCGAGGGCCACGTCGTCGAGCTCTACGAGCTCCTCGAGCTCGCTCGCGCCGAAGGCCGCGTGCTCTGCCCCCCGCCGCGCCACGACGAAGACCTCCCGCACCCGGCTCGCGCGGAGCTCCGCGAGCGCGTGGCCGGCGATGTCCGTCTGCGCCAGGTCGTCCGGTCGCTTCACCAGCATGCGGACCACGTCCAGCGCGACGTTGCCTGCCCCGACGACCACGGCGCGCTCGCAGGAGAGGTCGAACCGGGCCGCCTCGTAGTCCGGGTGGCCGTTGTACCAGCCGACGAACGCGGTAGCGGCGTGGCTGCCGGCGAGCGACTCGCCCGGGACACCGAGCTTGCGGTCCCCGGCGCACCCGGTCGCGTACAGGAGCTGATCCTGGGCCTCGAGCAACTCCTCGTGACGCACCGCGCCACCAATCTCGACGTTGCCCAACCACCGGACGCGAGCATCGCGCGCCGTCTTCTCGAACGCGCGCGCGACGCTCTTGATCTTCTGGTGGTCCGGCGCGACTCCATGACGCACCAGGCCATAAGGGACCGGCAGCCGCTCGTAGAGGTCGATCTCGACGGCGAGGTCTCGCTGCCGCGTGCAGGCTTCGGCCGCATAGAACGCGGCGGGTCCGGAACCGACGATGCCGATCCGTAGGGGGCGGTCCGGCTGGCCGGGGAGAGCGCTCATCGAGCAGCCAGCCTACCCGAAGGCCGGGAGACGGCCAGACCGCGCGCCCCCGCTTGACGCTGCTCTCACTGCTATCTAAAGTTTCAAAGGATTTTGAAAGCCGCTGAAATCGCTACGTTATCTTCGTAGCAAGGTCCCCCCGCGCCCATGATCGTCAACCTCGTCCGGACTTCGGATCCTCGCGCGGTCACTCGCGAGCTCGTGGCGCTCGGCCTCTGGGTGACGCCCCTCGAGGGGGGCAGCCAGCCCCAGCTCCGGGTCGAGGAGGGGAGCCGGGAGCTGCCGATCGGGGACATCCTCGCGGTGAGCGGTGTCGAGAGCGTCGCGCGCCCGCGGTCGGCGCACCCGAGGGTGGATGCACATCCGCCCACGGTCCGGGTGCGCTCGCTGGAGCTCGGGACGGGCGCGCCCCCGGTGCTGATCGCCGGCCCGTGCAGCGTGGAGTCCGAAGCTTCGGCGCACGCTTTGGCGCATCGCGTCGCGGCGGCCGGCGCGAAGATCTTGCGCGGCGGCGCATACAAGCCGCGCACGAGCCCGTACTCGTTCCAGGGCCACGGCGGTCAGGCGCTCGAGTGGCTGCGCGCCGCCGCCGATTCTCATGGGCTGGCCGTGGTGACGGAGGTGCTCGATCCGGAGGACGCCGCGCGCGTGGCCGAGCACGCGGACCTCCTCCAGATCGGCTCGCGGAGCATGCAGAGCTCCCCGCTCCTCCGAGCCGCCGGCGCGACGGGCAAGCCGGTGCTGCTGAAGCGCGGGATGGCGGCGACCGTCGAGGAGTGGCTGCTGGCCGCCGAGCACTGCCTGGTCGCCGGCGCGGCCGCGGTGATCTTCTGCGAGCGCGGCGTCCGCGGCTTCGATCCGTCGACGCGCAACCTGCTCGACCTGGGCGCCGTCGCGCTGCTCGCGGGCGTCCGCCGGCTGCCCGTGATCGTGGACCCGTCGCACGCGGTCGGTCGTCGTGATCTCGTCGCGCCGCTCGCGCGCGCTGCGCTCGCCGCCGGCGCGGCCGGCGTGATGCTCGAGACCCACGACTCACCGGGCGACGCGCTGAGCGACGGCCCCCAGGCGCTCACCCCGGCCGAGCTGACGGAGCTCGCCGCGAGCTTGCTCGGAGCGCGCGCGTGACCGATCCCGCGGTCGCCCCCGGGTCGGGCGCGATGTTCGACGGCATCGCCCCGCGGTACGACCTCCTCAACCGGCTCATCTCGCTCGGCATCGATCAGGGGTGGCGGCGGCGCACCGTCGACGCGCTGGCGCTCGGCGACTCGGCGACCGTCCTCGACGTCGCGACGGGCACGGGTGATCTCGCGCTCGAGATCGCTCGGCGGCATCCGTCCGCCCGCGTAGTTGGGCTCGATCCGTCCCGCGGGATGCTGGAGGTGGCGCGCGCGAAGCTCGCGACGCGCGCTGAGGGCGCGCGCATCGAGCTCGTCGAGGGCGACGCGCAGTCGCTCCCCTTCCCGGACGCCGCGTTCGACGCCGCGACCGTCGCCTTCGGGATCCGCAACGTGCCGGATCGCCCGCGAGCGCTCGCCGAGCTCCGGCGGGTCGTCCGCCCGGGCGGGCGCCTGGCCGTCCTCGAGCTGTCGGAGCCGAACGGCGCGCTCGGGCCGCTCACGCGCTTCCACGTGCACAACGTGGTGCCCTTCCTCGGCGCGCTGCTCTCGGGCTCGTGGGAGTACCGGTACCTCCAGCGCTCCATCGCAGCGTTTCCCCCGCCCGAGGCGTTCATGCGCCTGGTCGAGGCGGCGGGGTGGCGGCGCGTGGAGCAGGCGCGGCTCACCTTTGGCGCGGCCTACGTGCACGTCGGCGAGGCGGCGTGATGGACCCGGGCGTCACGCCGAGTTCGCCCGCTCCCGCCCGCACCTTCGCGCTCGATCGCGCGCGGCGGGCCCTCGAGGCGGTGGCGGGGCGCGATGAGCTGGTCGTCCTCCACCTCGACGCGCCGGCGATCGATCCGGCGAGCTGGCTGCGCTGCGAGCCCGACGAGGCCGCGGTGCTGTGGGAGCCGCCGGGCGGGCCCGCCCTCGCCGGCCGAGGCGCGGCGTGCACCGTGCAGGGGCGCGGCGAGCTGCGGTTCGCCGAGGTCGCCTCCAAGGCGGGGCGCCTGTGGCCCCGCGTGCGCGAGCACGGGATCGGCGACGCCGCGCCGCCGCGCTCCGTGCTGATCGGCGGCTTCTCGTTCGCGCCTGGCAGCGGGCCGAGCGCGCTCGGCGACGCATGGTTCGTCCTGCCGGAGTGGCGCTACGCCCGCGCCGAGCGCCGCGGCTGGCTGTCGCTCGCGGTGCGGGGCGAGGCGTGCGCGACGAGCCGCGGGCGCGAGGCCTGGCTCGCCGCGCTGGAGCGCGAGCTCGAACGGATCGGGACGCTCGCGGGCGCGGGACGCTCGGAGCCGCCTCGCCCCGTGTCCTCCGACCCGGCGACGGGGGCGCCCACCGACGCCTGGCTCCGCGGCGTCGGCGCGGCGCTCTCGGCCATCGAGCGGGGCGAGGCGAGCAAGGTCGTGCTGGCGCGCACGCTGGAGGTGCCGGGGCCGGTCGCGCCCCCCGGCGTGGTGTGCGCCCGCCTCGCGCGCCTCGCGCCGGAGTCCGCGCGTTTCGCCCTCCACGCCGGGCGGGCGACCTTCCTCGGCGCGACGCCCGAGCGACTGGTCGCACGCCGCGGCCGGCAGGTGCGGACCGAGGCCCTCGCCGGGACGGCGCGCGCCGCCGCGTCGGACGCTGGCGAGCGGCTGCTCGCCAGCGAGAAGGACCTCCGCGAGCACGCCGTCGTCGTCCAGGCGATCCGCGCCGCGCTCCAGCCCGTGTGCACCGAGCTCGAGGTCTCGCAGACGCCGGCGCTACGGACGCTGCGCGACGTGCAGCACCTGGCGACGCCGATCCGCGGCACGCTGGCGTCGCCGATGCACCTCCTCGAGCTCGCGGAGCGCCTTCACCCGACCCCCGCGGTGTGCGGCGAGCCCCGTGAGGTGGCGGCCCGGCTCCTCGCCGCCCACGAGGAGGTCCCCCGGGGATGGTACGCCGGCGTGGTGGGAGCGTTCGACGCAGCGGGCGACGGCGAGCTGTGGGTGGCCCTCCGCTCCGCCCTCGTCGGGGCCGAGGGCGCACGGCTGCACGCCGGGGCTGGGCTCGTCGCCGGGTCGGACGCCCGCGCGGAGTGGGAGGAGACGAACCTCAAGCTCCGCCGCATGCGCGAGGCGCTCGGCGCGCCGCCATGAGCGGCTGGCTGGCGTCGGCGTGGGCGAGGACCTTCGTCGCCGGGCTCGCCCACGCCGGAGTGCGGCTCGCCGTCGTGAGCCCGGGCTCCCGATCGACCCCGCTCGTGCTCGCGCTCCTCGAGCACGGGGGGATCGAGGTCCGCGTCGTGCTCGACGAGCGCGCCGCCGGGTTCCTGGCCGTCGGCTGGGCGAAGGTGACCGGCGCCCCCGCGGCGCTCGTCTGCACCTCCGGCAGCGCGGGCGCCCACTACCTGCCCGCCCTCGTCGAGGCCCGGCACGCGGGGACCCCGGTCGTCGCGGTGACCGCAGACCGCCCGCCCGAGGAGCGCGGCTGCGGGGCGTCGCAGACGATCGACCAGCTCGGGCTGTTCGGAGCGCAGGTCGTCGCGTGGCACGATCTCGGGCCGCCCGAGCGCTCGGCCGTGGCGCTCGCCAGCGCGCACACGGTCGCGGTGCGCGCGGTGTGCGACGCGCTCACGTTCGCCGGCCCCGTCCACGTCAACGCGCCGTTCCGCAAGCCGCTCGAGCCCGCCGAGCCGACGCGCGAGGAGCGCGCTCTCTTGCCGTGGGTGGAGCGGATCGTGGCCCGCCCGCCCGCGCCCGGCGCGACCGGCGAGCGGCGGCTCGCCCCCGACGCGCTCGCCGCGGTTGCGGACGCGCTCGCGCGTGCGGAGCGGCCGCTCGTCGTCGCCGGGCCGCTGGCGCCGGCCCTGGCGCCGAGCGGTCGCGCGCTCCACCGACTGCTCGAGGCGGCCGACGCCTCAGTGTACGCGGAGACGGCGAGCCAGCTCCGCCACGTCCCCGAGCGTGCGGCGGCGCCGTCCCGGTGGTTGGACGACCTCGGCGCGGTCCTCGAGGCGGCTCCGCCGCGGGACCAGCTCCCGGACGTCGTGCTCCAGCTCGGTCCGATGCCCGTGGGCGCTGCGTGGGAGCGCTGCTTCAGCGCCGAGGAGCTCGTCCGCTTCGTGATCGCGCCCGCCGGCTGGCACGATCCCACCCACGCGGCGACCGCGCACTTCCGCGCCGATCTCGAGCCCGCGCTGGTGGCGCTCGCGGATCGGCTGAGCGACGCAGCGCGCGCCCGACGGATCGAGGCCGCGTCCCCTCGCCCGGGCCTGACCGACCTCGCCGCCGCCGGCCGCGCCGCGCGGGACGGGGTCGCCCTCGGCGCGGCGGCCGGACTCGGCGAGGGCGCCGCGGTGCGCGCGGTGGCCGCGAGCCTCAGGGACGGTGAGCTGCTGGTCGTCGGCAACGGCCTCCCGATCCGCGAGCTCGATCGGTACGCCGCCGGCCGCGCCCTCGGTCTGGTCGTCGTCTCGCAGCGCGGCGCCGCGGGGATCGACGGGCTGGTCGCCGGCGGCGTCGGCGCCGCCCTCGCGGCGCGGCGCCCGGGGACACTGCTGATCGGTGATCTCGCGCTGCTGCACGACCTGGGGAGCCTCGGGCTGCTCGCGTCGACCGGCGTGCCGCTGCGCGTCGTGGTGATCGACAACGGCGGTGGCCGCATCTTCGAGGAGCTCCCAGTCGCGGATCACCCGCGCACGCGGCCCCACCTCGCCGCGTGGACCACGCCGCACGGCCTCGACCTCGCCGACGCGGGCCGCCTCGCGCGCCTGCCGACCCGCGTGGCGGCGTCGGAGGCCGCGCTCGCCGACGCGCTCGCACCACCGCCCGCGGCCCCCGAGCTGCTCGTCGTGCGCGTCGATCCAACGTCGGCGGCGCGCGACCACCGCGCGCTGCAGGCCGCGGTCGCCCACCAGCTCGCCTCACCTCGCTCGTCCACATGACGACCGCGCTTCTCCTCCACGGCTTCACCGGCACCCCGCGGAGCTGGGACGCCACGGTGAGCCTGCTCCCCGTCGGGGTCTTCCCCCACCCCGTCACGCTCCACGGACACGCGGGCGTGCCCGTCCCGCAGGCGACCTTCGCCGCCGAGGTCGAGCGCGTCGCGGCGCTGGCCGCCGACTCCGCCCCGGTGCACCTCGTCGGCTACTCGATGGGGGGCAGGGTAGCGCTGGCGCTCGCGCTGTCGCGCCCGGAGCTGTGCCTCGGGGCGACGCTGATCGGCGTCTCGGCGGGCCTGCGCACCGCCGAGGAGCGCGCAGCCCGCCGCGCCGCGGACCTGGAGTGGCGGCGCCTGCTGCTCGAGGAGGGGCTCGAGGCGTTCTTCGCCGCCTGGGACGCGCAGCCGCTCTTCGCGACCCGGAGCGCCCTCCCCGCCCCGCCTCGCGCGCGCCACCGCGCCGAGCGCGCCGGCCACTCGGCGCGCGGGCTGGCGTCCGCGCTCGCGACGCTCGGGCTGGCGGAGATGCCCGATCTCCACCCCGCGCTCGAGCGGGCGAGCGTACCCCTCACCTTCGTGGCGGGGGAGCGCGACGCGAAGTTTCGTGCGACCGCGGCGGCGCTGGCGAGCCTGGCGCCGGGCGGGCGGTGCGCCGTCGTGTCGGGCGCCGGCCACGACGTCCCGACCGAGGCGCCGGGGGCGCTCGGGGCCGTCCTCGCCAGCGCGCTCGCGCGCTCCGGAGCGCTCGCGCCGTGAGCGCCGCCGCCGCGCGCCTCCCCCGGCCCGGCTCGCCGAGCGCGTGGCTCCTCGCCTGCCGCCCAGCCACGCTCCCCGCGGCCGTCGCGCCCGTGGTCGTCGGCGCGAGCGCCGCGCACGCGCACGGCGCGCTGCGCCCCGGGCCCACGGCCGCCGCCCTCGCCGGCGCGATGCTCCTGCAGATCGCGTCGAACCTCGCCAACGACGTGTTCGACGCCGAGAAGGGCGCCGACACGGCCGAGCGACTGGGCCCCGTCCGCGCGGTGCAGGCGGGGTTGCTCGAGGCGCGAGCGGTGAAGCGCGGGCTGCTCGTCGTCCTCGCCCTGGCGCTCGCGGTGGGCTCCTACCTGACGTGGGCGGCGGGCCCCGCCATCGTCGTGATCGGCCTCTGCTCGATGGCCGCCGCCGTCGCTTATACCGGTGGCCCCTACCCACTCGGCTACCACGGGCTGGGCGACGCCTTCGTGTTCGTGTTCTTCGGTCCGGTCGCCGTGTGCGGGACGGCGTGGGTCTCGCTCGGCTTCGTCCCGGCGCTCGCCGTGTGGACGTCGGTGCCGATCGGCGCCCTGGCGACCGCGATCCTGGTCGTGAACAACCTGCGCGACCGCGAGACGGACGCGCGGGCCGGCAAGCGCACCCTCGCGGTTCGGCTCGGCCGACGCGGCGCGCTGGGCGAGCACGCGGCGCTCCTCGCCGTGGCCTTCCTCGTCCCGCTCGCGCTGGCCCTCGGCGGCCTCGCGGGGTGGGCGACGCTGGCGCCGTGGCTCTCGCTCCCGCTCGCGGTGCGACTGGCGCGCGACGTGCGGGCGCGGGAGGGCCGCGCGCTGAACGCCTCGCTGGTGGCGACCGCCCGGCTCCTCGCGCTGTTCGGGGCGCTCCTCGGCGTGGGGCTCTGGCTGGGGGGGCACCCCGGGTGATCCCGCTCCGCCTCGTGCCACGCGAGGTGCGCCTCCCCGTCGCGGCCCGCGACGCCCACCGGCGGTGGTCGGCGCGGACGAGCCTCGTCGTCGTCGCCGGGGCGGGCGTCACGCGCGGGCGCGGCGAGGCGGCGCCGCTCCCCGGGTATTCCCCGGACTCGCTCGACGAGGTCGGCGCGTGGCTGGGGGCGCTCGCGCGGCGCGGCCTCCCGGAGCTCCCGGACGAGCTCGACGCCGCGCTCGCCGCGTGGGGCGACCTGGCGCCGCTTCGCCTGCCGTCGGCGCGCCACGCGCTCGAGACGGCCGCGCTCGATCGCCTCGCGCGACGCCGGGGCGTGCCGGCGCCGGCGCTGCTCGGCGCGCGCGCGCCGATCACCCTGCCCCTGGCGGCGCTCCTCGACGGCCCCCCGGCGGAGTGGGACGCCGCGGCCGAGCGCGAGGTCGCCCGGGGGGCGCGGTGCGTGAAGCTCAAGGTGGGTCGGCCAGGCCTCGCGGAGGCGGAGCTCGACGGGCTGCGTCGGCTCCGGACGACCTACGGCCCAGGCCTCGCCGTCCGCCTCGACGCCAACCGCGCGTGGCCGCCCGAGGAGGCGCGCGCCCGCCTCGCGGCGTGGGCCGAGCTCGACCCGGAGTGGGTGGAGGAACCCTGCCTGGGCTCGCCCGTCGCGCTCGGGGATGCCCCGGTCCCCATCGCGCTGGACGAGAGCCTCCACGCGCGACCCGACACGATCGCGCCCGAGCGTCTCGCCGCGCTCCCGGCCGCGGCCTGGGTCCTCAAGCCCACCGCCGTCGGCGGCCTGCGGCGTTCGCTCGCCCTGGCGTCCGCCGCGCGAGCGGCCGGCGCCGCCGTGGTGCTCTCGCACACGCACGAGGGGCCGATCGGGCTCGCGGCGTGCGCGGCGCTCGCGCTCGCCGTAGGCGACCGGAGGCGAGCCCACGGCCTCGCGCCCTGGGCGGCGCTCGTCGCGGAGGGTCCGCCGCCGTCGTGGCTCGCGCCGAGCACGCTGGCGGCGTGGCGCGAGCCGGGGCTCGGCGACGTGGGGGCCCTCGCGTGACGCTCTCCGTGGTCGACGCGGCGCGCGAGGAGCCGGACGCGATCGCGCTCCGCCACGCCGGCGCGAGCGTGTCCTGGGCGGAGCGCGCCGCGCGGGCGCTCGGCGCCGTCGCGTGGCTCCGAGCGCGCGGGATCGGAGGCGGACGCGCCGAGCCGAGCGCGCCGGTCGCGTTGACAGCCGAGGCCACGCCGGCCTTCGTGGCCTGGCTCGACGCGCTCCTGCTCCTCGGCGTCCCGGCGCTCCTCGTGCACCCGCGCCTGGTCGAGGCGGAGCGGGCGGCGCTCCTCGCGCGCGCTCGGCCGTCGCTCGTCGTCGCGAGCGACGTCGAGCCCCCGCCCGCGGTACGGACGCCGCACGACGTCCCGCGCGCGCTCTCGCCCGAGCTCCCGGCGCTCATCGTCACGACCTCCGGCTCGACGGGCGAGCCGCGCGGCGTCGTGCTCTCGCGCCGCGCGATCGAGGCGTCCGCGAGCGCCAGCGCCGCCCACCTCGGGTGGGAGGCCGACGACCGCTGGCTGCTCGCGATGCCGCCCGCGCACGTGGGTGGCGTCTCGGTGCTGATCCGGTGCCTCACCGGCCGACGCACGGCGGTGCTGGCGCCACCTGCGGGCGGCCCGCGGCTACCGCCCGCGGCGCTCGCGCGCCTGCTCGAGGACGAGCGGATCACGCTGGCGTCGCTCGTGCCGAGCCAGCTGCGGCTCCTGCTCGAACTCGAACCCCGCTGGGCGCCGGTTCGCGCCCTGCGCGCCGTCCTGCTCGGGGGCGCGGCGGCCCCCCCGGCGCTGCTCGCCGACGCGCGCGCTCGTGGGGTGCCGGTGCTCACCACGTACGGCCTCACCGAGGCGGCCTCCCAGGTCACGACCGAGCGCCCCGGCGAGGCGCCGCTCGGCCCGCGTGGCGCCGGGGTACCACTCCCTGGTGTCGAGCTCCGCGTGGTCGGCGGCCGGATCCTCGTCCGCGGCCCGACGCTCCTCTCCGGCCACTGGCCCCCCGACGCGGCCTCGCCGCTCGACGGCGATGGCTGGCTCGACACGGGCGACCTCGGCCACCTCGACGCTGGCGGCGCGCTGCACGTGACCGGCCGCGCGTCGGAGCGCATCGTGAGCGGCGGCGAGAACATCCACCCCGCGGAGGTCGAGCGCGCCTTGCTCGAGCACCACGCGGTCGAGGAGGCGTGCGCCGTGGGCGTGCCGGACGAAGCGTGGGGCGAACGGGTCGTCGCCGTGGTCACGCTGCGCGCGGGGCGCCAGGCGGCGCCAGAGGAGCTCTGCGCGTTCGCCGCGACCCGGCTCGCCGGGTACAAGCGACCGCGCCGTGTGATCGTGACCGCCGCGCTGCCACGGACCACGACGGGCAAGGTGCACCGCGCGGCCGTCCGGAGCGCGCTCGCCCCGCCGCTGGGGTGAGCGGGCGGCGCGGCAAGGGCAGCCGCGCATGGCCACCGGTCAGGGCACCGGCGTGGTGCGCCCCGGCGGGAGCACGAGCGTCACGCGGTTGCCGCTCGGTGTGTCAGCCAGCTCGACGCTCGCGCCGCCCAGCCGCGCCGCCGCGGCCGCGCCGAGCAGCCCGAGGGTGCGCCCGTATCGGCCCCGCCTGGCGTGCGCCTGCCGCTGGACGGCGGGCGTGAGCGCGCCGGGCCCCAGCGTCCCGAGCAGGCTGGGGCCGTCGTCGTCCAGGTGAAGGCGCGTCGCCACCGGGTCGGACTCGGCGCGGATCGCCACTGGCGCCCGGCCCGTGGAGTAGGCCATCGCGTTCGCCAGCAGATCGTAGAGGCAGAGATCCAGCCACTCGCGATGCGCGGTCGTCTCCAGCCCCGCCATCGAGGCGTGGTCGACCTGCAGCGTGATCTCGTGGAGTCGAGCGAGCCCGGACGTCCCCTCGACCGCGGCGGTGACCAGCGCGGCGACGGAGACGTGGTCCCGAGGCTGGGGGAGCTCGCCCGGGAACAGCGCGTCGAGGTTCTGGACGCCGCGCGCCATCGCCGTGCAGAGATCCTCGAGATCCGCTGCCGCGGCGCGCGCGTCGTCTCCGAGGCCCTCGTCGTCGAGGATCGTCCTGGCGTTCGCCTGCATGGAGGCGACGAGGTTCCTGAGATCGTGCGTGAACAGCCCGAGGAGGGCGATGAGCTCCTCGGGGCCGGCAGAGGCCATCCCGGGATCTTGGTCCGACGGTGCGCCCACGTCGACTCCGGGGAGCAACGCGCGTGCCACCCGGAAGCTCGCCCCGACCTCAAGGTGCGGACCGCGCTGCCGTTCATCCCGCCGATGCGGTCACGTCGCGCGCTCTCGTGCGTCCTCCTCCTCGGCGCCGCCGGCCTGGGATGCCAGGAGGCGCGCGCCAGCAAGCCCCGGACGAAGCCCGCGGCGTCCGCAGCGGCCTCGGCGGCCTCGGCGGCCCCGGCCGACTCCGCCGCCCCCGCGGCCCGGCCCGACCCGGGGCCGATGCCGCTCCCGTTCGCCTGGGAGCGCGACGCCGCCGACCCGCTCGCCCGCGCGCGCGCGCTCCTGGGCGAGGTCGGCGAGGCGAACGCTCGCTACTCGCGGCAGCGTCCCGGCCGGGACGGCGCGCTCGGCCGCGATCAGCGCCCGCGCGCGACGCTCCTCACGTGCGCCGACTCCCGTGTTCAGGTCGCGGCCCTCGACGGCACTCCCGAGCACGACCTGTTCGTCGTGCGCAACGCCGGCAATCAGGTCCCCGCGGCGCGCGGCAGCCTGGCGTACGGGGTGACGCACCTCCACACCCCGCTGCTCTTGGTCGTCGGGCACACCGGCTGCGGGGCCGTGAAGGCGCGGCTCTCTGCCGCCGCCGCGGCGCCCCAAGCGGACGCCGCCCACGGCAGCCCAGCGCCCGAGGCCGCCGCCCACCGCGGCGCGGCCCACGACCCCCACGGCGCCCCGATCGAGGAGGATCCGCACGCAGCGTCCGAGGCCGCGATCGCGACCGAGCTGGCGACGGTCGTCGTCGCGGGCGACGAGCCCGACCCCGGCCTCGAGCACGCGCTGCGCCGGCTCCCGGAGGCGGCGCGCGCGCCCGCCCGCGGGGCGGTCGTCAACGTCCGGCACCAGGTCGCCCTCGCGCTGCGGGACTTCGGTCGCGAGGTGCGCGCCGGCGAGCTCACCGTCGTCGGGATGATCGAGGACCTGCACGGCGTCCTCGGTGAGGGGCCCGGCCGCGTCTGGATCGTCGATGTGAACGGGCACCACGAGCCGGAGCGCCTGCGCGCCTTCGCGCGGACCGTGGGCGATCGCGCGTCGCTGCCCGTGCTCGAGACGCCGGCCCCCGCGGCGACCCCGGCGGCCAGGACCCCGACCCCCGCGCCCGCCGCGACGAGCTCCGCGGCGCCGCCCGCCGCCGCCCCACCCGCCGGGCACGGCGGCGCGCACGCCGCCCACTGACACCCGCGAGCGGGCGCCGCGCTTCGTCGGCGCGCGGCCGCTGCTCCCGAGACGCCGCGGCCCCCGCCGCCCAGCGCCTCACGCGGCCATGCGCAGCGTCGAGGCCTCGGCCTCGAGGCGCTCGGCGACGCCGAGCAGCGCGACCAGGTCCTGCCCGGACCGCTCGGCGAGCGCGGGGAGCCCCGCCTCGAGCCCCCCCGTGGTGTAGAGCTCGGCGAGCCGATCCGCGACGGCCACGACGCGCACGAGCGGGTCCTCGGGCGCCTCGTCGTGGTGGTGCCGCGCGACCCGCTCGATCTCGGCCGGGAGCCGCCAGCGGACGGCGAGATCGCCGCCCGCCTGACAGTGCAGCCGGTCGATGGCCGCGAGGACCGCGTCGTCCCACCCCTCCTTGAACGCTCGCGCCGCCACGCGCGCGCAGCGCGCCTCGCCGACGTCGTGGAGCAGCCCGCAGACGTAGGCGGTGTCGCCGGAGACGTCGAACCGCGGCGCCAGCATGCGCGCGACCCGAGCCGCCAGCCCCGAGTGGACGAACCGCTCCTCGAGGAACGCGCGCGCCTCCTTCCCGTCGAGCAGCGCCGTCGCGTAGCTCGCCTGGAACAGGATGTCGCGCGTCGCCTGGGCGCCGAGTCGCACGATCGCAGCCTGGACGGCGCCGACCGTACTCCCCCGCGAGTAGAGCACCGAGTTGGCCGTCGCCAGCAGACGTGCGGCGAGCGGCGGGTGCCCCTCCGCCACGCGGCGCACCTCCGCGAAGTCTACGTCCTGCGACTGCGCGAGCCGCATCATCTCCGTGGCCGCGCGTGGCAGCATCGGGAGATCGCCGATCCCCTTGGCGAGGGCGGCGACGAGCCGCTCGTGGGCCTCCTCGCTGGTCACGCGGCCACCACCTCGAGCAGAGGCGCCACCACGACGCGATTGCGGCCGCCGCGCTTCGCGGCGTACAGCGCCGCGTCGATCCGCTCCACCACGTCCCCCGGCGCCGGCTCGACCCCCGGCGGGAAGCCGCCGGCGCCCACCGAGACGGTCACCCGACCGACGGGGCAGCCCTCGGGCAGCTTCATCGACTGCACCGCCGCTCGGTACCGCTCACCGAGCGCGGACGCAGCGGCGGCCGGCGCGCCCGCCGCGAGCACCAGGAACTCCTCGCCGCCGAACCGCGCCACCATGTCGTCGGCGCGCGCGACCCGCTGCAGGGTCGCGGCGAGCTGCGAGAGCACCACGTCGCCCTGCGAGTGCCCGTGCGTGTCGTTGATCGACTTGAAGTGATCCACGTCGAGGATGAGCGCGACGAAGCCCTCGCGGCTGCTGCAGAGCCGGGCGAGCGTCTCGTCGGCGGCCCGGCGGTTCGCCGCCCCGGTGAGCGCGTCGGAGAGCGCGGCGCTCCGGTAGCCGTCGTGACGCATGCACATCCAGCGGAGGAGCTCGCGATCGCGCCGGTTGCGGAGCTGCACCCACACGCGGGCGCGGACCTCGGCGGCGCGCGCCGGCGTCGCGATGTAGTCGTCGGCGCCGGCGAGCAGCCCGCGGACGGCGGCGTGCTCCTGGCTGTCCGGGTCGACGGCGGTGAGGAGCACGATGGGGGTCGTGCGGATCTCCTCCTCCATGCGCAGCTCGCCGCACAGCTCCAGCCCGAGCCCGTCCGGCAGGTCGACGTCGAGCAGGATGAGATCGGGCGGGTCCGACCGGGCCGCGTCCACGGCCTGCTCCGGCTCCGCGACCTCATCGACCAGGTAGCCGTCCGAGGTGAGGATGGATCGCAGCTCGACGCGCCGCAGGCGATCGGCGTCGACCAGGAGCACGCGGCGCTGGCGCCCGGTAGGGGGGGGTTGGGAGAGGAGTAGCGACATGGTGCCTCAAGCGCGAGCGAGCGTCTCATCCAGCCGGCGGGTCGCCGGCATCCCTACCTGGGGGAAGGCAGGCCCGGGGCGAGCGAACCGGTACCCCTGCATGAGATCACAGCCGAGATCCACGAGCGTGTCGAGCTCGGTGTCGGTCTCGATGCCCTCCACGATGAGGAGCGCCCGGAGGTCGTTGGCGACGTCGACCATCGAGCGCACCAGACGCTGCTGCGTCGGGCGCCGATCGATGTCCCGGATGAGCGACATGTCGAGCTTGATCACCTCGGGCTCGAGCAGGGCGATGCTGGAGAGCCCCGCGTAGCCCGCGCCCACGTCGTCGATGGCGATCGAGTAGCCCAGCTCACGGAGCCGCGCCGTCCGCCCGGCCGCGTCGTCGAGCTGCTCGAGCGCCGCGCGCTCGGTGATCTCGAGCACGACCGCGTGCGCCATCCGGCCGAGCGGCGAGCTCGCCTCGAACAGGGCGTCGTCGAGCAGGTCGCGCGGGTGGAGGTTGACGAAGAGGAGGAGGCCGTCGGTGCGGCCGACGAACGGCTCCGGAGCGGCCTCGCGCATGCGACGCCCGATGTCGTCCAGCCTGCCGACGCGCTCGGCGACCTCGAGGAAGGCGAGCGGGCTCGGCAGCGCCGGGTGGCGCGTGCGGAGCAGCGCCTCATAGCCCACCACGGAGCTCCGCTTGCAGCTCACCACCGGCTGGTAGGCCACCCACAGATCCCGGAGCCCGGACTCGAACGTCTCCTCCAGCTCGGCGCGTCGACGCTGCTCCTGCTCCGAGCGGGATCCGAGGATCACCTGCGCCTCGCGCTTGATCCGCGCGAGGCGACGGAGGTTGAGCGCGTGAGAGACGGCGTTTCGCAGGCTGTTCGCGTCGACCGGCTTCTTCAGGTATCGAGCGGCGCCGTGCTCGAGCGCGTCGATCGCCGTCTGCACGGTCGGCTTCCCGGTCACGATCACCACGGGCAGATCCGCGTGCTCGCTCTTCAGCCGCTCGAGGAGCTGCATCCCGTCCATCTCCGGCATCGAGATGTCCGAGATGACGGCGTCGTAGTCGTTGGTCGCGATCTTCTCCAGAGCGAGGCGCGCCCCGTTCGCCGTCTCCACCTGGTGGCCCAGCGCGCTCAGGATGCGCGAGAACGACGCGGTGACGAACGCGTCGTCGTCGACGACCAGCACCTTCCCGTTGGCCGTGGGCTCCGGATCGACCTTGGCGGTTGCACGCATCTTCGCGTCCTCCTGGCCCCCGTCGTTGGGGGCCGCCACCGGACGAACACCGCCGGCGCATCCGGCTGAACGGACGGGCCTGAGGCCGCTTGAGAGGAGCCCGGAGCTGGGGCTCTGGTGACCCACTCCCCGTCCGCGCCCGGCCCCGAGCGCCGCCGGCGCGCGCCTCGGCGGGAGCAGCTGGTTCAAGGACCGGCGCCGCCTGCCGTTCACCGTTCCATGAACGCCGTCACGCCGGTCGCGCACGAGTCACCGCCGCCGTCCACCGTGAGGTGGGCCACGCCCGGGATGGTCCTCGACGGCCGCTATCGGCTCGGCCGCGTCATCGCCGAGGGCGGCGTAGGGTCCATCCACACCGCAGAGCACACCCTCACGGGCCGGCCGGTGGCGATCAAGCTCCCGCTCCCGGCAGCGGGCTCCGAGGGCGCGGCCCGGCTCAAGCTCGAGGCGCGGCTGCTCGGGCTCGTCCGCTGTCGCAACGTCGTCGACGTGCTCGACGCCGGGGAGGTCGCGGGCGTCCCCTACCTGGCGCTCGAGCTGCTCGAGGGGCGGACGCTGGAGGGGCTCCTCGCAGCGCGCGGGCGCCTCGGCGTCGGCGAGCTCATCGCGGTCGCCCGGCAGCTCGGCGCGGCGCTCGACCACGTCCACCGCAAGGGGGTCGTGCACCGGGACGTCAAGCCGAACAACGTCTTCGTCACGTTGGAGCGCGACGCCCCCGTGAAGCTCCTCGACTTCGGCATCGCGCGCACCGCCGCGGAGGCGCACGGCCGCGCGCCGCGGATCACGCGGGAGAACACGCTCATCGGCACCCCGGGCTACAGCGCCCCCGAGTCGCTGACCGATCCCGATCGGATCGACCCGAAGTCGGACGTCTATGCGTTCGGCGTGACGCTGTACGAGTGCGCGTTGGGCCGCCTGCCCTTCAGCGGTGACTTCGGCACCGTCCTCCTGAAGGCGTTGAGCGAGAAGCCCGCGTCCGTCCTGGCGGAGCGCCCCGACGTCCCCCCGCCCCTCGCCGAGGCCATCCACCGCTGCCTCGACCCCAACCCGGAGGGCCGCCCCCAGACGCTCCGTGAGGTGTTGGCGCTGCTGGAGGAGCTCGGCGGCGCGCGCACGCTGGAGACGCCGCTCCTCCAGGGGAGCCCCGCGCCAGCGCCGGTGAGCTCCACCAAGACGATCGCGGAGACCCCCGTCTCTCGAAACGTCGCGGCCCGCCGACGCCACCCCCGGGCGCCGTACGTCGCGCCGGCGCGGCTGCTCGCCCCGAGCGGGCGCGTCGACGGCCGCCTCGAAGAGATCTCCGAAGGCGGGCTGCAGTTCTTCGGCGGCTCGGGCTGCGAAGCCGGGACCGAGGTGCGCGTCCGCTTCACGCTCCCGAGTTCCGGGCGGGTGGTGGAGGTCGCCGCGGTCTCCCGCTGGTCGCGCGCACGATCGGGCACCTCCGCGACCGGCTTCGAGTTCCTCGAGTTGCAGCCCGACGCACGCCAGGACATCGGCACCTACGTGAAGTTCATGACCACCGAGCGCTAGTCCACGGCGCGGCGCGTCGTCGGTCCGTCGACGGGACGCGGCGTCACGACGACGATGTCGACGCGCCGGTTCGACGCGCGACCCGGCGCGTCTTCGTTGGACGCGACGGGCCGGTACTCCCCGTGGCCGGCCGCCGAGAGCCGCGACCCGTCGATGTGCCCTTGATCGACGAGCGCCCGGACGACGCTGGAGGCGCGGGCCGCCGAGAGCTCCCAGTTCGTCGGGAACCGCGCGTTGGTGATCGGGCGGTCGTCCGTGTGCCCCTCGATCCGGAGATCGACCTGGCGGTCGCGCACGACGTCGGCGATCACGAGGAGCGCGCGGGCGCCGCTCTCGCTCGGGTCGGCGCTCCCCGACTCGAAGAGCAGCCGGTCCGGTAGGCGGAGGATCAGCTCGCCGCGCACCTCGACGACCTCGAGCCCCCGCAGCTCGGGCACGGCCCCGCTGCGCTCGCCCAGCGCCTGGCGCAGGAAGTCGAACTCCGTCGTGAGCGGAGGGATCCCGGCCAGCTCGGCTCGCTTCTCCTCGCCCTCCTTGGACCCCGCGCGCGCGTTGCGGCGCTTCGCCTCGAGGAGCCCGTCGCCGCCCCGCGCGTCGAAGACCTGCCAGTCGAGCGCGCCGGTGAACGACTCCGTGAAGCGGCCGAGCTTGCCCGAGTCGACCTGCGACACGGCGAACATGACGACGAAGAAGGCGAACAGGAGGGTGATGAAGTCGGCGTAGCTGATCAGCCACCGCTCGTGGTTCACGTGCTCGGGGTGCTTCTTCTTCCGTGCCACGTCACGCCGCCGCGCGCTCGGGGGCGCCGGCCGGCGCCTCGTGGCCCTCGGCGGCGTGGTCGCCCGCCATGCCGATCAGGCGGTCCCGGAGGAGCTTCGGGTTCACGCCCTGCTGGATGGCCAAGGCGCCCTCGAGCGCCAGGGTGAGCGTCGCCACCTCGTCGCGCGTCCGCAGCTTGAGCTTCCCCGCCGCCGGCAGCGCGATCAGGTTCGCGATCGCGACGCCGTAGATGGTCGCCACGAACGCCGACGCGATGCCGTGTCCCACCTTCTCGATGTCGCTCAGGTTCTGCATCACCTGGATCAGTCCGAGCACGGCGCCGATGATGCCGACGGTGGGTGCGTATCCGCCGATGGCCTCCCAGACCTTCGCCTGATCTTCGCCAGCCTCCTCGACGTGCGAGATCGTGGACTCCAGCGACTCGCGCATCTGCGTCGAGTCGGCGCCGTCGACGGCCATCATGAGCGCCCGGGACAGGAACGGATCCGAGGCCTTCGGGGCCAGCGACTCCAGCGCCAGGATGCCGTCGCGGCGCGCGGTCGTCGCGTAGCCAACGATCTCCTCGATGAGCCGCGGGATCCGGCTGGGCGGCGGGCTCATCACGCTCTTGAAGCCCTTCATCGCGCCGACGAACGTCCCCATCGGGAACTGGAGCAGCGTCGCGCCCACCGTCCCGCCGCCGACGATGATGAAGGCGATCGGTTGGAGGACCTGGCTCAGCTTGCCGCCCTCGAGGACGTTGCCTCCGAAGATGGCCGCCAGGCCCAGGACGAGCCCGATGAGCGACGCCTTATCCATGTCTCACCTCGACTCCGGGGGCCGCGACGCGCGAGCCAGCGCGCCCTCGCGCGGAGGCCAGGCGTCGCCGTCGCCGCGGACGGCGCGGCGGAACGCGATGATCCGATCCTCGACCGTGTCCAGCGGCTCCCTGACCATGACGCGCTCACCCCCGAGCAGCGAGATGGTGGTGTCGGGGGTGAGCTCGATCCAGGCGATGAGGTCCGGATTGAGCGCGATCACGTCGCCGTTCAGCCTGGAGAGTCGGATCACGATCCACCGCCCGAGCAAGGTCCGGGCCAGCGCGGGCGCGAGGGGCCGCGGGCGTGGGGCCGTTCGGTAGCGCCGTGCCACGGCGCGGAGGCCCCGAGGAGGCGCGTCATCGAGGCTCGGCTCCCCGGTGTCCCACCGCCGGCGCGGCCGCGGGGCGCCAGCGCTCGCGCGCGGGGGGTGTCAGCCGGCCGTCGCCCTCCGGGCCCACGTCGCCCGCCGAACCGCCCGATCGCCCTACGCGCAGTCGCGCTTCGGGCAGCGCCCCGGCGCGCGCGCTCGGCGCCGCCGACGGCGCCGCGGACGACGACGGCGCGCCCGACGCCGAGGGCGCCGCGCTCCCCGAGCCGGACGGCGACGGCGCCAGGCAACGCGCCGCGCACGTCTCCTGCGCGCGCCGGCACGCCGCGATGCAGCGCTCGCCCCCCTCGCACTCGGTGAAGCACTCGGCGAAGCGCGACTGGCAGTCGGCGAGGCAGCGCTGGGCGCCACGCGGCGTCTCCGCGACCGCGGCGCCGGCCACCACCAGCACCAGCCCGAGAGCGCGCCACGGCAGCCTCATGGCGACCAGCAACAGCGCAGCCCCACGTCCGACGGCGCAGACGACCGCGCGAGCGTCCTCCGCGCGGCGCAGCTCGAGTCCTCCGCGCCATCCAGGTAGCCACCGCCCCACGCGCCGCAGGTGTCGGTGTCGCCGCTCGCGCCGGTGCAGTCGTCACCCCACTCGGCCGCGTTGCCGCTCAAGTCGAGCAGCTCGCCGCTCGCGCACGTGGGCGTCCCCGCCGGCTGGAGCGCGTCCGTCGCTTGGACGCCCGGCGTCCCGTCGCGGTCCTGCGTCACGCAGCTCGTCGGCTCGTAGGTGTCGCCGTACGGGTACCGGTGGGCGCACGCCGAGGCTCGCTCGGCGGGGGTGCACAGGCGCTTGCCCGCCCAGGCGCAGTAGGCTGCCGCGTCACACCAGTCGACGCCGACCACCGGGCGGCTGGCCATCGAGTAGGTCACCGGGGTGAGGTCGGTGTTCCAGGCACATCCCGCCGGCCCGGTCCCGGACGCGCCGGGGGCGGCGCGGAACTCCTCGTAGCTGGCCCGCGTGACCTCGGCGCGGTCCATGCACGCCGAGGCGCCCGGGACGAGGACGAGCGCGGGCCCGCGCAGGTCCGCCGGACACTCCTCGAGGAGCACGCCCGCCGTCCCGCCGGAGCCGGCGTGGCTGGCGCCGGCGGAGCCTCCCCCCGAAACGGCCGCACCGGCCGCGCCCGCCCCGGCGGCGCCGCCCGTGCCCGACGCGCCCCCCGATCCCCACGCGTCGCCCTGCGCCCCGCCGGCGTCGCGGCTGGCGGCGGCGAACGACTCGCCGCAGCCGCTCAGGGCCGCGAACACGCCGAGGAGGCCGGCCGCGCGCGTCATGCCAGCCCCAGAGACACTCCGGTCGAGGGCGGCGACGTGGCGAGGACGGTCCGATTCGGGCCGCGCTGGCGGGCGCGGTGCATCGCGTCTTCCGAGCGCGCGAGCCAGGTCTCGGCGGGCTCGCCCGGCGCCAGCGCCGCGGCGCCGACCCCTGCGGTGAGGCCAAGCTCCTGCCCCTTCCAGGACACGCGCGCGACCTCGACGGCGCGCCGCGCGCGTTCGGCGAGGTCGCGGAGCGCGCTCTCGGGACAGTCGTCGACGAGGACGGCGACCTCCTCGGGCCCGTAGCGACACACGACGTCCTCGCGCCGGAGGAAGGTCCGCAGCACGGCGCGCGCCGCCATGCGCAGGAGCTCCCCCTGCGCCTCGGCGCCGTGCTGCTCTCGGGCCGCGCGCAGCCCCTCGACGCCCACGATGACCACGGCCGGGCGCGTGCCGAGCACCGGCGCCAGGCTAGCGAGCCGCGTGAGCGTCTCGTCGAGGCACTTGCGATCGAAGAGCTGCGTCTCGGCGTCGGTTCCGGCCTCCTCCCGCGCGCGCGCCAGCTCCGTGCGCACTCCCGCGAGGCTCTGGCGCAGCCCGCTCAGGTCGGACACTCGGCGCGCTTCGCGCTCGTGGAGCGCCGCCTGCACCACGTCCACCAGCATCGCCGTCGTGCGGCGGATCTCCGAGAGATCGTCCGACTCGAGCGCGGCGGCCACGGACCCGAGGCGACCGCGCACCATCACGTCGGAGCGCTCGTCGCTCGCCAGCACGCGGACGACGACGGTCGCGATGGCGTGGACGGCGCGGCGCATGTCGGTGAGCGTGCCGAGCAACGACCGCATCTGCGTGCGACGGTGGTCCAGGAGGAAGCTGCGGAGCCCCGCCCAGGAGCGATCGTCGTCGGCGCCGCGCGTCGGACCGACGAGCACCCAGCGCGCCCACTCCTGGCAGCGGGCGGCCAGCTCGAGCGCCGGCGAGTCCTCGGTGTCCACGGCGAGCGTGCCCTCGGCCCGCACGACCGCCGCGAGCACGTCGAGCGCCTCGTCCGCGCGCGACGGCTCCGGCGCGCCGTGGCGCACCGCGACGTGCGCGCCGCTGGTCGATCCGCTCGCCTCGGCGCGGGGCGTCGCGTTGCTGGATGGGGTGCGCTTGAAGAACATGGGCTCCTCCCTCGGATGGGCGACCCCGGCTCTGCAAGCGGCTTGCCAGCGCACCAGCGCCGCGTCCGCACCCGTCGCCGCGCCGCTCGCGGCGAGGCTCAGCGAGATTGACGGGGCGCGCGTCAGCGCGCTGGCGCCAGGACGGCGGCGGCAGCCGCGCGCGCACCACGAGCGAGTCGCGCCGCCTGGCCCGGAGCTTGCCAGGCGGGACGCGTGACCGCTCCCATCGCGGCAGTCGCCCTCCGACCCCAGGCGCCGAGCGCGGCCCCGCAGCGCCCGGACGTCGTCGCGCCGCGGGTCACCGCGCTGAGCGGTGAGGAGGCGGCCCAGGCCCTCGCGCGAGCCTACGAGGCGGTCGTCGGCGAGCCGCCCAGCCAGGAGACGCTCGCGGTGCTCACCGCGCAGTGGGCGCACGAGACGGGCCGCGGCGCGTCCATGCTGAACTACAACTTCGGCGGCGCGAAGGGCGTGGGCCCGAGCGGCCTCACCGTCGAAGCCCGCACGCGGGAGGGCTACGGCGCGTCGGAGCGCCGGATCGTCGACCGATTCCGCGCCTACCGCACCGCCGAGGAGGGCGCGACCGACCACCTCCGCCTCCTCGAGCGTCGGTTCTCGACCGCGCTCACCGCCGCGCAGGCCGGCGACGCCCAGGCCTTCGTGCGAGAGCTCCGCGCGGGCGGCTACTTCACCGGCGATCCAGGGGCGTACGCGCGCTCGGTCGGCGCGCTGGCGGACACCGCCCTGGCGAGCGGCTTCGGGGCGCTCACGAGCGGCGTCGTGCCGCGCGGAGGGAGCCGGGGCGGAGCGCCGAGCGTGGCCTCCCGGTGGAGCCCGCAGGGCCGTCCCCCTCCGCTGGTCGACGCCCTGCCCGGCGTCGACGCGGCGCTGGCCATCGCCGACGAGCTCGCGCGGATGAGCCTCCGCGAGGCCCGCGAGCGGCCGGAGGACGCGCGGTGACCGCCGCCACGGACTCCTACCTCGAGCTCCGCTACGGCGCGCTGCCGCGCACGGAGTACCCCGCCCGCCTTGCCGCGCACCTGGACGCGCGCGCGCTCGCGTCGAGCCCGAACCGGCGTCTTCTCGACCTCGGCTGCGGCAACGCCGACTACGTGGAGCGCTTCGCCGCGCTCGGCTGGGAGAGCGAGGGCGTGGACCGCGCCGTCCGCCCGTCGGCCCGCGTCCACCGCGTCGATCTCACCCGCGACCCTCTGCCGTTCCCCGCGGCGCACTTCGGCGTCGTCTTCACCAAGAGCTTCCTGGAGCATGTGGCGGATCCGACGCCGCTGCTCGCGGAGGTCCACCGCGTGCTCGCGCCCGGCGGGCTGCTCGTGGCGCTGGTGCCGGACTGGGACGCCCAGTGGCGTCATTTCTACGACGACTGGACCCACGTACGTCCCTACACGCTGCGCGGGCTCCGCGACTGCCTCGCGTGCCACGGCTTCGAGATCGTCCGCGCGGAGACCTTCCTCCAGCTCCCCTTCCTCTGGGAGCGACCCTGGCTGCGCCCGATCGCAGCCGCAGCGCGCCTCGCGCCGAGCGCGCTCGATGCGTGGAAGCTCGTCCGGTTCTCGAAGGAACGGATGTTGCTCTGTGTCGGACGGCGCCCGGCCGTGGAGCCACCGGAGCCCAGCAAGGAGATCCCATGAACCGCGTGATGATCGGCGGAGTCCCCCTCGGCGACGGCGCCCCCTGCTACTTCATCGGCGAGATCGGCATCAACCACAACGGCGACCTCGGTGTCGCGCATCGCCTGATCGACGCGGCGGCGGTCGCGGGGTGTCAGGCGGTGAAATTCCAGAAACGCACCGTCGACGTGGTCTACTCGGCCGACGAGCTCGCCCGCCCCCGCGAGAGCCCGTTCGGCGCCACGAACGGCGACCTGAAGCGGGGCCTCGAGCTCGGCGCGGACGCCTACTTCGACATCGCGCGCTACTGCCGCGAGCGCTCGATCGCCTGGTTTGCCTCGTGTTGGGACGAGGCGAGCGTCGACTTCCTCGAGCAGTTCGACCCGCCCGCGTACAAGATCGCCTCCGCCAGCCTCACCGACGACGCGCTGCTGCGGCACCACCGCGCGACGGGCCGCCCGCTCCTCGTCTCTACCGGGATGAGCACGCTAGGGCAGGTGGATCACGCCGTCGAGGTGCTCGGCACCCAGGACCTCATCCTCCTCCACACGACGAGCGCGTACCCCGCCAAGCCGAAGGACCTGAACCTGCGCATGATCGGCGTGCTCCGCGCGCGGTACGGCGTGCCCGTCGGGTACAGCGGCCACGAGACGGGCCTCTCGACCACCATCGCGGCCGTGGCGCTCGGCGCGTGCGTCGTCGAGCGGCACATCACGCTCGATCGCGCCATGTGGGGGACGGACCAGCCCGCGAGCGTCGAACCGCACGGGCTCTGCCGGCTCGTCCGCGACTGCCGCGTCGTCGAGAGCGCCCTCGGCGACGGGATCAAGGTCGTGTCGAGCGACGAGCTCGCCATCCAGAAGAAGCTCCGGCGAGTGGGCTGACCCATGCGCGTGCTCTTGGCGGGCCTCGGGCGGATCGGGCAGCGGCACGGGCGGTGTCTGCGCGAGCTCCTGGGCGACGAGCTCGACCTCGTCGCGTACCGCGTGCGCGGCGACTCGCGGGTGATCGACGACGATCTCAGCGCCACCGACGGGCTCGACCCGGCCGCGGCGCTCGGGGCGAGAGTGCACCAAGACCTGGGCCTCGCGCTCGCCGAGCGCCCGGCGCTCGTGATCGTCGCGAACCCGCCGGCGTTCCACGTGCAGACGGCGCTGGCGGCGGTCCAGGCGGGCGCCCACGTGCTGGTCGAGAAGCCGCTCGGCGCGTCGCTCGCGGGGGTCGCCGAGCTGGTAGCCGAGGCGGAGCGCCGCGGCGTCATCGGGATGGTCGGGGTGCAGCTCCGCCAGCACCCCGGGTTTCATCGGCTGCGCGAGGTGCTCGCCACGGGCGCCGTCGGCCGCCCCTGCTTCGCTCAGCTCGAGGTCGGCGAGTGGCTCCCCGGGTTCCACCCTTTCGAGGACTACCGAGCAGCCTATCCTTCGATCGCCGCGCTGGGCGGTGGCGTCGTGCTGAGCCAGATCCACGAGATCGACCTGGTCCACGCGCTCTTCGGGCGGCCGCGGGTGCTGGCCGCCTCCGGCGGCAAGCTCTCCGCGCTCGGGGTGGAGACCGAGGACGTCGCGTCCACGCTCCTCGAGGTGCCGCGCGCGGGCGCGCCGCCCTTGCCGGTGGCGCTCCACCAGGACTTCCTCCAGCGACCCACCCGCCGGCTCGTGCGCGTCGTCGGGACCGACGGGGCGGCGGAGTGGAACCTCGCCGAGGCGCGCTTCGTCCGGTGGGACGCCCGAGGTGCAGCCGTCGAGGAGCTCTCGTGGGCAGGGCGGCCCCGCCGGCAGCTCTTCGTGGACCAGCTCCGCGAGCTGCTCGGCCACGTCGCGGCCGGCACGCGGCCCGAGGCGGATCTCCGCAGCGGTCAGGCGGCGCTCGAGACGGCGCTGGCCGTCCGCGCGGCCCTCGACCGCGGCCACGCGCCGCTCGAGGTGGCCGCGTGAAGCCGGAGGTGCTGGCGCTCATCCCGGCCCGCGGCGGCTCCAAGGGGGTGCCGCGCAAGAACGTGCTGCCCGTGGCCGGCAAGCCTCTGCTCGTCTGGTCGATCGATCACGCGAGAGCGGCCACGTCCGTGACCCGCGTCCTCGTGTCGACCGACGACGACGAGATCGCCGCGGTGGCGCTCGCGCACGGCGCCGAGGTGCCGTTCCGGCGCCCCCCGGAGCACGCGACCGACGCGGCGACGGATCTCGACGTGTTCCGCCACGCGCTCCTCTGGCTCGTGCAGCACGAGGGGGCGCTCCCGGAGCTCGTCGTCCACCTCCGCCCGACCGCGCCCATCCGCGAGCCGGGGGCCATCGACCGCGCGGTCGAGCGCATGCTCGCCGATCCTACCGCGGACGCGCTCCGCTCGGTCGGACCGGCGCTGCAGACCCCGTACAAGATGTGGCGGATCGTCGACGGAGTGCTGGAGCCGGTGGTGCGGATCCAGGGCGTGGCCGAGGCGCACTCCATGCCGCGCCAGGCGTTGCCGGTGGCGTACTGGCAGAACGGCCACGTCGACGTCGTCCGCCCGCGTGCGGTCCTCGAGCAGGGCTCGATGGTCGGCCAGCGCTGCCTGGCGTTCGTGATCCGCTCACCGGGTGATCTCGACTACCCCGAGCAGCTCCCGGAGCTCGAGCGCGGCCTGCTCCGCCAGCAAGAAGGGAGGACGGACCCATGGACTCAGAGACTTCCGACCTGACCACCATCCCGGCGCCGGCCCCGCGCCGCGCGACCCTCGAGCTCTTCTCGCTCGCAGGGCGCGTGGTGCTGGTCACGGGCGGCGCGGGCTTGCTCGGCACGCGGCACGCGCGCGCGGTGGTGGAGGCCGGGGGGACGGCGGTCCTCGCCGACGTGTGCCACGAGCGCGCCCGCTCCGTGGCCGACGAGCTCGGGCGACGGGCGCAGGCCCTCCACCTCGACGTGACGGACGAGGCCTCGGTCGAGCGAGCGCTCGCCGTGGTGCTCGACCGCCACGGCCGGATCGACGTGCTCGTGAACAACGCGGCCGTGGACCCCAAGGCGGGCGGGGCGGCGCTCGCGAGCGGCCGGCTCGAGGCCTTCCCCCTGGCGCGGTGGCACGAGGAGCTCGCCGTCGGCCTCACCGGCGCCTTCCTCTGCGCGCGGGTCTTCGGGACGCACATGGCCGCCGCCGGGGGCGGGTCGATCGTGAACATCGCGAGCGATCTAGCGATCGTCGCGCCCGACCAGCGGCTCTACCAGATCGACGGGCTGCCCCCCAGCGAGCAGCCCGTGAAGCCGGTGACCTACTCGGTGCTGAAGTCGGGGCTGCTCGGCCTGACGCGCTACCTCGCGACGTACTGGGCGGACCGCGGCGTCCGCGTGAACGCCCTCTGCCCGGGAGGCGTCGCCAACGGCCAACCCGAGGAGTTCGTGGCGCGCCTGATCGACCGCATCCCGCTCGGGCGGATGGCGCACCGCGACGAGTACATGGGCGCCCTGGTGTTCCTCTGCTCCGACGCGTCGTCGTACATGACGGGCGCGACGCTGGTCGTGGACGGAGGCCGCACGTGCTGGTGACCGCAGCGCGGGCGCTCGAGCCCGAGCCCGCGGCCGCCGCACCCCCGGGCTCACTCCGCGAGGCGGTCCTCGTGGCGCTCGACTCGTCCGCTCGGCTGCGCACGGCGCCACCCCCGCCGGAGCCGGCGACGCACCTCGAGGTCCTCGCGCTCGACGTGGACGGCGTGTTGACGGACGGGCGGCTCACGCTGCGCGACGGCGGCGGCGCGGGGAAGCGCCTGAGCTACCGCGACCTCGACGCTTGCACCCGGGCTCGCACCGCCGGGGTCCGCGTGGCCCTCGTGACCGGGGAGGAGGGGGCGGCGGTGGAGCGGATCGCCCACCTGGTGAAGCCCGAGCTGGTGCTCGAGGGCCGCAAGGACAAGCTCGCCGCCCTCCACGAGCTCGGCGCCCGCCTCGGCGTGGGGCTGGATCGGATCTGCTACGTCGGCGACTCGGATCGTGACGCGCCGGCCCTCGCCGCCGTCGCCCTGGGGCTCGCGCCGGTCGACGCCAGCGTGGAGGCGCGGCGCGCCGCGCACCGCACGCTCTCGTCCCCGGGGGGGCGCGGCGCGGTGCAGGAGGCGGTGGAGCTCGTCCTCGCGGAGCGCGAGCCCCGCGCGGAGCGCGACGCCGCGGAGCGCGCCGTGCGGCGGATCGCCCACGCCAGCCTCGAGGCGCACCGACGCTTCGCCGACGAGGCCCCCGCCGAGATCGCCCGGCTCGCGTGCGCGCTCGCCGGCGCCCTCCGCCGCGGCGGGAAGGTCCTGCTGTGCGGCAACGGCGGCAGCGCCGCGGACGCGCAGCACGTCGCCGGGGAGCTCCTCTGTCGGTTCCTGCGCGACCGCGAGCCGTGGCCCGCCATCGCGCTCGGCGCGGACACCCCAGCCCTCACCGCCATCGCCAACGACTACCGGTACGAGGACGTGTTCGCGCGGCAGATCCGCGCGCTCGCCCGCGCCGGCGACGTCGTGGTCGGGATCACGACGAGCGGGTCCTCGCCCAACATCCTCGCGGCGCTCGACGCCGGGCGTGAGCGCGGGGCCACGACGATCGCGTTCACGGGCGAGCGCGGCGCGCCCCTCGCCGAGCGCGCCGATCTCTGCTTCGTCGCGCCCGCACGCGACACCGCCCGAGTGCAGGAGCTCCATCTCGCGGCGTGGCACGCGATCTGCGAGGTGGTCGAGTCGCTCCTCACCGCGGGCGCAGCGGAGTGAGACCGCGCCCGGCGCTGGCCGACCCGCGGGCCCGCGCCGCCCAAGGGCCCGCTCAGCTCGCGACCGCGTCGCGGCGCAGCTCGCCGGCCAGCTCGAGCAGCTCCTCGTCGTCCGGGCTGCGCGCGAGGCCGAGCTTGCACTCCAGGAGCGCGTCGCCGGCGCGACCCACGGCGAGGAGCAGGCGGGCGAGCAGCGCGTGCAGCGCGACGGGCGGCGGCGGCTGGTAGCCGCGCACGCGCTCCAGCACCACGATCGCTCGCGCCAGGTCGCCTCGCCGAGCGGCCAGCTCCGCCAGCCGTCCGGCCACCGGCACCTCGGCTGGAGCCAGCGCGGACGCGACCTCCCAGGCCTGCTCGGCCGCCGCGTCGTCGACCTCCTCCGCGGCGCACGCGGCCGCCACCGCCGCGTCGAGATCCCCGGGATCCGCGACGCGAGCACGACCCGAGAGCTCGAGCGCGGCCCTTCGATCGCCGGCCGCGAGCGACAGCGTAGACAGCCCCGCGAGCGCCCCGGGGTGGTCGGGGACGAGCTCGATGGCCGCGAGGAACCCGCGCGCGGCGCCGTCTCCGTCCCCCAGGCGCAAGCGGAGGCGCCCCTCGAGCGCGAACGCCTCCGCGTCGAGGTCGCGATCCGACCCTCCCCGATGGCTAGCCAGGCGAGCCAGCGCTGCCCGCGCGTCCCCGGCGCTCCCGAGCGCCTCCGCCTCGGCCACGGCTTGCGCCGCCCGCAGCGGATCGGGCCGGAGCAGGCACGCGAGGAACGTCCCCGGCTCACACGCCCAGCCGTCGAGGAGGAACCCCGCCCTCCGAGCGAGCGCGACCAGCCCTCGCTGACCGAAGGCTCGCCGCAGCGGACCGATTACCCTGACCCCACCCCCGACCGCCGGCTCGCCGACCAGCACGCAGGCGCCGTCCGCCACCGTCTCCCGTACGGCGCGGAGGATCGCCGCCGGATCCTGGGCGAGCCCGAGCACGTCCGCGACGATCGCTGCGCCGCAGCGGGGCACTGCGGGCACGGTCCCGAGGTCGCTCTCGTGGAAGGTCGCCTCCGGCACCCACGCCCGCGCGAACGCGAGCGCCGTCGAGTCGGCGTCCACCCCGACGGCGTCCGCGCCGCCGTCCACCAGCAGGCGGGTCCCCGTCCCGGCCCCGCACCCCACGTCCAGCACGGGGCGCCCGGGCCGGCTCATCGAGACGAGCGCCGTGTAGAGCGGCCCCGTCGGCGGAGCCAGCCCGGAGAGGCCCGGGTACGCGCGGGCGCGGCCCCTCGTCGCGCGGACGATCACGCCCGAGGCGAAATGCGCCCACACCTCGTCACGCGAGGAGCCCGCGACGTACCGCGGAGGCTCCGACGCGCGCACCTCACGCCCTCCGGCCGGTGCCGGCCGCGCCCTCGTGGGCGGCCTTGCGGACGGCGAGCTTCCACGCCTCTCGCAGCGGGGTCAGCACCCGGATGCACTCGTCGACGGACTTCGCGTCCCCCCGCAGGTTCGCGGTCGTCAGCCGATCGAGGCAGAAGTCATAGAGCGCGGCGAGGTTCGCGCAGAGCTCGGGCGCGGCGTCGTGGTCGAGCGCGAGCAGCAGCTCGGAGACGACGGCGTGCGCGCGCGACGCGAGCCGGCCTCCGTCCCGCCGGTTCCCCTGCTCGAGGGCGTGCTTCGACCCGTGCAGGAACCGGAACAGTCCGTCGTACAGGGCGAGGAGCAGCTCGCCCGGCGTGGAGGTCGTGGTCCGGATCTTCTGGTACTGCGCGACGGCCGTCTGCATGGCTGGGACTCCCGGTCAGCTTCGCTGCGTGAGCAGGTACTGGAGCGTCGAGTTGCTGGCCGCGACGCTCTGATCCATGGCGTTGAACTGTTTGCGGAGGAGCTCCTCGTAGGTGACGAGGCGCTTCTCCTCGTTGGCGATCCGGTCGGCGAGCGCCTTCCCGCGGGCCTCGAACGTCGCCTTACGCAGCGCGACGGCCCCCGTGTCCGGCTCGGTCAGCGCCAACGCCACATCGCGCAGCGCGTCCGCCGCCCCGGAGAACGAGTCGCTCCCGCCGAGGAGCTTCTCGACGCTCCCGGGGTCGGCGGCGAGCGCCGCGTCGAGCTTGGCGGCATCGACGGACAACGTGCCGTCGCGCTCGAGCTTCATCCCGATCGCGCCGAGCGTCTGGTAGGTCCCCGCGTCCCCGTGCGTCTCAAGCACGGTGCGCGACAGCGACGACGTCACCGTGCGCAGCGCCGAGTCCCCGGACAGCACCGGGTTGGAGGCCTTCTGGGTGCCGTGCCCGGCGACCTGGTGCGACTTGCGCACGACGGCGTTGTAGGCGTCGGCGAGGCTCTGGAGCTTGGTGCGGAGCGCGCTCGCGTCCGTCTCGACGGTGAGGGTGACCGGATCGGTCGTCTCCGCCGTCAGGGCGAGCGTCACGCCGGGGATCGCGCCGCTCACCTGGTTGGTGGAGCGCGTGATCGTGAAGCCGTCCACCGTCATCACGGCGTCCGTGGCGGCCTGCCGGACGCTGCCCGGCTGATCGAGCCCGAGCGCCACGCCGCTCTCAGCGAACGTCAGCGCGTTGTCCGCCCCGGTGTCGAGCCCGCGCACCTGGAGGCGGTAGCCGGACCCCTCGTTGAGCACGGACGCGGAGACCCGCCCGCCGAGCGCGTTGATCTTGGCGGCGATCCCCTCGAGGCTGTCGCCGGCCTCGACGGTCACGGAGAGCGGATCCCCCGTGCCGACCGTCACGTCGAGCGTCCCGGTCTGGCCGAGCGCGTCCGTCGAGCTGGCGAACGAGCTCGAGTAGCTCCGCTGCTCGTGCGCGAGGCTGCTCACCTCGAGTGTGTACGAGCCGGGCAGCGCCGCCCCGCTCGCGCTGGCGACGACCCCAGTGCCGGTCGTGCTCGCCTTCAGCGTCCGCGCCTCGCTCACCGTGTCGAGCGCCTTGGCGGCGGTCTCGAGCGTCGAGAGCAGGCTCGAGACGTCGGACATCGTGGTCACCGCGGACTGACTGGCGGCCCTCCGCGACTGGAGCGCGCTCACGCCGGTTCGCGACGCCTGGACGAGGCCCGTGATCAGGCTCTCCACGTCCATCCCGGAGCCGATCCCGGCGAAGGTCACTGTGCCAGCCATGCGTGCGGTGCTCCTCGAGTCGTCGTTCGTCCGTGCGAGCTTCGTGCCAGTCCCCTGTCGCGGCTGGGCGCGCCGACGTCACCGCCGGCGCGCCCATGTACCGTCGTCGAGCGACTACCCGATCAGGCCGAAGGCGAGCTGGGGCAGCCCGTTCGCCTGGGCCAAGACGGAGACGCCCGCCTGCGTGAGCACCTGGTTGCGGCTCATGGAGGCCGCCTCGGAGGCGACGTCCACGTCCCGGATGCGCGAGTTCGCGGCGCTCAGGTTGAGGCGCATCGTCTGGATGTTCGACGACGCGACCTCGAGCCGGTTCATCGCCGCGCCGAAGCCGGAGCGCGCCGTGGACACCGCACCGATCGCGGTGTCGATGGTCGACAGCGCGCCCTGCGCTCCGGACAGCGAGCCGACGCTCAGGCTCGTCGCGACCAGGCCGGTCAGCGACACGTTGCCGAAGTCGACCGTGATCTGGTCGGCCGCGGTGTTGTTCAGCCCCACCTGGAACGTGATGCTCGAGGTCGAGGCGCCGATGAGCTCCTTCCCGTTGAACTTCGCTGAGTCCTGGATGCGCGACACCTCGTCCTTGAGCTGCGCGAATTCGGTGTCGATGTACCCTCGATCGGTGTCGGTGAGCGACCCGTTCGAGGACTGCATCGCGAGCTCGCGCATGCGCCCGAGGACGTCGTGCACGTCGCCGAGCGCACCCTCGGCGGTCTGCGCCATCGAGATGCCATCGGCTGCGTTCCGCTCGGCGACCGTGTACGAGCGGATCTGGGACTTCATGCTCTCGCTGATCGCGAGGCCCGCCGCGTCGTCGGCGGCCGTGTTGATGCGGTAGCCGCTCGAGAGCCGGTCGAAGCTCTTGCCCAGGGCGGACTGGTTGCGGTGGACGTTGCGCTGGGCGGCGAGGGAGGCGACGTTGGTCTGAATGTAGAGGGGCATGGGGATCTCCTTCCGTGGAGGTTCGGCCGAAGCCGACCGGGCCTTCGTTGGTCCGGATGCCCTCGTGAACGGCCGGCCGGGGCCGGCCTTGAGGCCCCATCCCCTCCGGCGGGCGGCGCGGCGAGCCGCCTCCGCCGGCCCGGACGCCGGCTACCCGCCGAGGAGGCTCAGGGAGAGCTGCGGGAGCTGGTTGGCCTGCGCCAGCACGGAGACGCCCGCCTGGGAGAGGAGCTGGTTTCGAGTGAGCTGGGCCGTCTCGGCCGCCACGTCCACGTCCCGGATCCGGGAGTTGGCGGCGCTCAGGTTGAGCCGCATCGTCTGGATGCTGCTCACCGCGGCGTCCAGACGATTCATGGCCGCGCCGAACTTGGCCCGCTGGGTCGACACGGTGCCGATCGCGGTGTCGATGACGCTGAGCGACGCGAGGGCGGCGGACGCGGTCGAGCCGGCCACGTTGGTCGACGTAGCGAGCAGCGTCGTCAGCCCGAGGCCGCCGAACGTCACCGTGATCTTGTCGCTGGCGGTGTCGTTCAGCCCCACCTGGAAGGTGATGGACTCTGCGGTCGCCGACACCAGCTCCTTGCCGTTGAACCGCGCCGACTGCTGGATGCGGGCGATCTCGTCCTTGAGCTGCGCGAACTCGGTGTCGATGTAGCCGCGATCCGTCGAGGTGAGGCTACCGTTGGCGCCCTGCATCGAGAGCTCGCGCATGCGGCCGAGGATGTCGTGCACCTCCTGGAGCGAGGCCTCGCCGGTCTGCACCATGCTCACTGCGTCGTTCGCGTTGCGCTCGGCGACGACGTACGAGCGGATCTGCGACTTCATGCTCTCGCTGATCGCGAGGCCAGCGGCGTCGTCCGCGGCGCTGTTGATCCGGAAGCCGCTCGAGAGCTTGTTGAAGCTCTTGGCGAGCATCGAGGTCGCCTTCCCGAGGTTCTTGTGCGCCTCGAGCGACGGGATGTTGGTGTTGATTCTCAGGGACATGTCTCGCTCCTCCTGGGGTCGTTCGGGGTCAGCAATCGCGACTCGACGCGGCGCTCGAGCTCCTCGGCCGCGCGTCGCAGGATCCGTGCCAGCTCCACCTCGCGCTCGAGCGCGCGGAGCGCCTGGCCGCGTGCGTCGGCCCCGGGCGGCTCGCTCGGTTGAGTGAACCGCTCCACGTCGGCGTACGCCCACGCGCCCAAGATCGGGGACGCCTCGGACTCCCGGCGCAGGAGCGCCTCGGCGCGCTCGAGCCGCGCCAGGCGCGCACCCATGGCCGCGTCCTCGCCGCGCTCGGCGGCCTGGAGCGCACGCCGGGCGCACCGCTCGAGGCCGCTCGCGGCGCGCGCGAAGCGTCGAGCCCCGCGCGCGAGGCCGCGCCCCCACGCCTGGAGGCGCTCCGCGGTCACCGCGGGCGTATCGCCCGCGAGCTCCGCCGGATCCGGAGCCCGCGCACCCCGCGCCGCGAGCTCGGCCACCAGCTCGGCGAGCGGCCGCTCCTCCCAGCCCACGACGCGCGCCCCACCCTCCGTCGCGTTGACCAGGCGACGCTCCGGGTGCGCCCGCTCCATCCACTGCGCGACGGCCTCGAACCAGCTCCGGGCGCCCGCGAAGCTCGGCCCCGTCGGGACCGGCGCCCCGGTGCCCCAACCCGGCACGAGCTGCAACGGCTCGGCGCGGTGCGCGCCGCGCACCGGGTCGCGGAGCGCGCGGAGCGGCTCCGACCACTCCAGCCGGATCTCGCCACGCTCGCCGTCGACGCTGGCGCGCGAGTCGGCGAACGGGCTCTCCGCGGCGTACACGTGCCCGCCGGTGTACGCGAGATCCTGGCCCACCAGCACGACGGGGTCGCACCCCAGCCGCTCGGCCAGCGACACCGCGAGCGTCGAGACGCTGGCGCAGGCCGGCAGTCCGCTGGCGCCGGTGAGGTCGCCGACCGCGCGATCGATGTCGGGGAGCTGCTCCCAGGTGAGCAGGAGCGGCCCCGCGCCGGACGCGACGTTCGCCGGGTGCGCGGTGAGCGTGACCACGCGGATCGCGTGGTCCGGGATCGCCGTAGAGCGCAGGACGGACGAGACATCCGCCGACTCCATGCACGCGACGAACTGCGGCTGGACCCCGTGGCGGGCGAGCACGGGGAGCGCGGAGTTCACGGCGATGAGCACGCCGTGCCGCGCGGCGTCCCGAAGCGCGGCGACGTTGCGCGAGAGAGACGGTCCGGCGCCGACGATGAACGCCGGCACGCCCGCCAGCCGCCCTTCGAGGCGCGCCACGGACCCCGCCTCGGTGAGCCGCGGAGCGTTCGCGAGGAGGTTCTCCGCCCAGTCTCGCCCCCGCACCCGGTGGGTGTTCTTGTTCGTCAGCGACCGAACCAGCAGCTCGCGGAGCTCGTGGTCGAGCCGCGCGAGCTCGTCAGGGAACGCCTCGGCGTACCCGCCGGTCCGCAGGAGCGTCACGGTCGTCGCGAACGCGCCCACGCGCCCCCAGTGCTCCCGAAGCTCCTCGATGGACGTCGCGAGCGACGCGCGCCCGAGCGCGACGGGCCCGCGCGCGAGAAACCCCCGCGCAATCGCCGCCGAGGGCTCGTAGACGAGGACGGGCACATCGTCCCCCGCCAGGGCGTCCACGGCCTTGCCGACGCCGAGCCCGAACACGACCCGCACCTCGCCCGCCTGCGGCGGCCCGAGGGCGGGCGGCGGCCCGCCGTCGAGCGAGCGGCCGTCCCACGCGAGGAGCGGTGAGCCGTCGGGGCGCGTCGAGAAGACGGCGGGCCCCCGTCCCTCGCGCACCCGCTCGACGGCCTGCGCGCCGAGCCCGAGCGCCTCGAGGTTGGCGTCGAGGAACCTCGCCGCGGAGATGGGCGGCGCGGCGGGCGCCGGCGCGGGGGCGTTCACGGCGCAGCGGCCTCCGCGGGCGGCGCGGTCGTCGCGCTCCGGGGCACGTCGCGCCCCTCCTGCGGCCCGGGCAGCACCGCCGGCGCGGCGCGCGGCGACCCGACCGCCACGAGCGACGCCGGGCTGAGCGAGCTCAGCGGCGCCGGCCCGAACCCGCCTTCGGCGACGGACTCCGCCGCCCGCCGGTTCTCCTCCTCGATGGCCCGCCAGATCTCCTCGCGGACGATCGAGCGACCGCGCGGCGCGGCGATGGCGAGCTTCACGGTGGTGCGGCTGAGCTCGGTGACCACGACGGAGATCTCTCCGTCGATCCGGATCGCCTGACCCCGCCGGCGCGCGATGACGAGCATGCTCGCCACCATGCACTCTCGGTGCCAGCCCGCGCGCGAGCGCTTACCGGTTCCCCCTTTCCCCCGACTCGCGGCGGCGCGGGGCGGCGCCTCGCGCCCCCGACCCTCGCGGCGCGGCTCAGAACAGCGAGAGCTCGAGCGTGCGGCGCGCGACGCTCACCGCCTGCTCGAACGCCGACTCCAGCGAGACGAGGCGCGAAAAGGCCTCGGGGAGCGGCGCGGCGCCGACACGCTCCACGTGCGCCGAGAGCGCGACCCCCGCCTCCGCCCCGATCGTCTCCGCCACGTCGAGGCGCTCGAGCGTCAGCCCCGCGCCGGCGCGAGCGTCGACGAGCTGGCGCTCGCCCTGCTCGAGCACGTCCAGGCTGGCCGCCACGCCCGCCTGATCGTCGGTGGACAGTGACGCCTCGAGCGCGGCGAGATCCGCGAAGACATCGCGCCCGCCTGCGCGGGCGAACGCCCCTCGCCCGCTCTGGCCGACCGTCACGGTGGTCCCGGGAGCCACGTCGACGCGCGCCAGCGTGTCGTCCCCGACGAACGCACCGGTGCCGTCGACGGGCGCGGTGGTGGTGAGGCTGCCCGCGAAGAGGTACCCCTTGGAGCCGCGCACGTTGGCGACCGAGCGCAGGTGCTCCCGCAGGGCCCCGACCTCGTCGGCCATGCGCTGCCGGTCCTCGGCCGAGTACGATCCGTTGGCCGCCTGCGTCGCGATCTCGCGCGCGCGGACGAGCACGTCGGTGGCCTGCGCGAGCGAGCTCTCGGCGAGCTCGACGTCGCCGCGCACCGTGCGCGCCGTCACCTGGTGGGACTCGAGGCGAGCCGCGCGGGCGCTCGAACGAGCGAGCTCGGCCGCCGCCACGGGATCGTCCGACGCCCGCAGCACGCGCGCCCCGGTGGACGCCGTCTCGAGCGCGCGCGCGTGGTCCGAGCGCACCCGAGCGAGCGAGGACTCCACGATGGCCTGGCGCGCGCCGTCGGTGATCCTCATCGGCCGAACCTGGAGACGACCTCGGCGAGCAGCTCGTCCGCCGTTCGCAGCACCTGGGCGGAGGCCTCGTACGCGCGCTGGTAGCGCATGAGCGAGACCATCTCTTCGTCGAGGCTGACCCCGCTCTCGGACTGCCGCAGCGCGTCGGCTTGCTCTCGCATCGCCGTGCGGGTCTCCAGATCCGCGGCGGTCGCCGCCTTGCGCCGGCCCACGTCGCCGACGATGCGGCCCCACTCCTCGCTCCCCGTCCGCTGCCCTCCCGCGGCGAAGGCGGCGTCGGCGAGCGCGGCCAGCCGGCGAGCGTTCTCGCCGTCGCCGGGGCCGCTCGTGGCGAGCTCGGCCGCCGCGACCCGGTCCGGCTGCCCCGCCACGTCGCTGGAGAGCTGGAGCGCTCGCGCGGCGCCGTCCACGGTGGCGCCCGCGTCGAAGAACGCGCGGCCCGTCCCGCCGTCGGCGCCGTAGCCAGCAGCGTGCTGCGCGTTCACGGCCGACGCCAGATCGAACGCGAGCTGATCGAGGTCGCCGGCGATCTCTTCCAGATCACCGTCCCTCGCGTCGCGGATCGCGGCGAGCCGCCCCCCCGAGAGGCTCGCCGTGGCGTCGGCCGGGAGGCTGCTCCCCGACGACACCGTGAGCCGGAGGTCCCCGCTGCCGTCCAGATCAGCCGCCATGGTGCGGGCGACGCCGCCCTCGACGAGCGTCGTGCCGGCGGCGCGGACGACCAGCTCGCCGTTCGAGTTCTCGAACGTCTGGACATCCACGATCTGCGAGAGATCCGAGAGCGCCCGCGCCTGCTGGTCGCGCAGCCCGCCCGCGTCGCCGCCGGCCGCCTCGACCTTCGCGATCTCGCTCGACACCTTCGCCAGCTCCTCGGCGAGATCGCTCGCCGTCTCCGCGAGCGTCTTCGCCTCCTCCAGGAGCTCCTGGCGGCGGGCGGCGATGCCGTCCGCCACCTCGCGGAACCGGGACGCCACCTCGCTCCCGCGGGTGAGCGCGAGGGATCGCGCCGTAGGATCGCTCGGGTTGGACGCCACCTCGCCGAACGCGGCGAACATCCGCTCGAGATCCGTCCCCACCGAGGGGCCGGTGGGCGAGAACAGCGGCTCGAGTCGCGCCAGCTCGAGATCGTGCCGTGACGCCCGCGACTCCTGCCCCGACGCCTCAGCGAGCCGCTGCTCGACCCACGCCGTCGAGGTGCGGCGGATCGCGGCCAGGTCCACGCCCCCGAGCGCCCGGGCCTCCAGCAGCGCGGTGCGCCGCGCGTAGCCCGGGGTGTTGGCGTTCGCGACGTTCTGCGCCGACGCGTTCACGCCGCCCGTCTGAGCGGTCAGGCCGCTCCGGGCCACATCGAGGAGTCCGCCGAGCCCTCGCATGTCAGCCTCGCACGCTCAGGCGGACCGGCGCTCGGCCGATCCTGCCCGCCTCTCGGGGACCACCACCGCGGAGCGCCCGCGCGCAATCGCGTGCGTGGACGAGGAGCAACTGGTTGCGGAGCAAGCGCTCGCGGAGGGACCGCAGCCGCCGCCCGCGCTCGGCGGTGAGGCCGGCGCTCGCGGCGCGCAGCGCGGCGACCGCGCTGAGCTTCAACTCGCCGAGCTCCCCCAGCCGGCGGGCGTCCAGCGCTCGGAGCGCGACGCGCTCCTCCTCGACGAGAGCCTCGAGCTCGCTCAGCGTGCGGTCGACATCCTCGTCGGCGTTCACTCCACCGTCAGGCCAGGACGTCGATCAGACGCCTGGCAACTGCCTCCGGATCGACCTGGTAGGTGCCTGCCTGGACCGCCGCGCGGAGCTCGGCGATCTTCTCCTCGCTCGGGGCCTGGCCGGCGGTCGACAACCGGCGGGCATCGGACGAGATGCTGACCCGCGCCGCCGGCTCGGCGTGCGTCCCCTCCTCCGAGCGGGGGGCGACCGGCCGAGCCGACCGCGCCTCGGAGATGGACGACACCCGCTGGTAGGCGTCGAGCGCTGGATTTCCGTTGATTCCCTTCATGGCAACCTCCGGGTGGCCGGCTTCCTGCCAGCCCCCGATGCTTCACGGATGGTGGAACGGCCGGGTTCCTCCAGAACTTGAGGGGGGGATCGCGGATTCTGCTGGCGGGGCGCCGGGGCGGCCGAGCAGCGACCGCGCTACCACCTCGGCCAGCCCGAGGCCACCGGCCTCGGTCACCGCCATGGCGAGCGAGTCCACCACCATGGATCCGTACACTCCCCCGCCGCCGCCCTTGCCGAGGCTGGTCTCCATGAGCGGCTGCAGGAGCTGGCGGGCGAAGACCGCCTCGAAGTCCCGCCCGACGCGCACCAGCTCGGGCGGGAGCGGCGGGCCAGAGACGGAGGACGGCGCGACGGGGGTCATTGGACGATCACCTCGGCGCGGAGCGCGCCTGCTGCCTTCAACGCTTGCAAGATGCTGGCCAGATCTCGTGGGCTGACCCCGAGCACCCCGAGGGCCTCCGCGACCGCGGCGAGCGACGCAGCGCCGTCGACGTAGTGGAGCGCGGGGGCGGGCTCCTCGGCGTCGACCTTGCTGTCAGGGACCACGACCGTGCGGGCGCCCGGCGTGAGCGGCGGCGGTTGGGAGACCTTCTTCTCCTCCGTCACCCGGATCGTGATCCCGCCCTGCGCGATGGCGACCGGCGACAGGCGCACGTCGCCTCCCGCCACGATGGTCCCGGTGCGCTCGTTGATGACGACGCGAGCCGCCACCTCCGGCTGCACGTCGAGCTCGGCGATGCGCGCGACGAGCGCCACCGGATCCCCACGCTGGGCCTCAGGCACCTTCACCCGGACCGTCCCGGCGTCGGTCGCCGTCGCGCTACCCTTGCCGAGCTCGCCGTCGAGCGCGACCGCGACCCGCCGCGCAGTGACGAAGCTCGGCGAGCGGAGCGAGAGCTCCAGGACGCCATCCTTGCCGAGCGGCGGACGCACGGAGCGCTCGACGAGCCCGCCGCCGGGGATGCGCGCGGTCGTCGTCACGTTCTCCGAGACGCTGCTCCCCGAGGCCCCCGACGCGGAGAACCCGCCCACGACCAGCGGACCCTGGGCGACGGCGTAGACCTTCCGGTTGCCGCCGCGCAGGGGCGCCGCCAGGAGCACGCCGCCCCGGAGCGACTTCGCGTTCCCCATGGACGATACGGTGACGTCGAGGCGCGAGCCCGATCGGGCGAACGCGGGCAGGGTCGCGGTGACGACCACCGCCGCGACGTTGCGCAGCCGCACCTGCTTGGAGTCGACCTGCACGCCGAGGCGCCGGAGCAGCGCGCGGAGCGACTGCGCGGCGTAGGGCGCGGAGGCGTCGTCCCCCGTCCCGTTGAGGCCGGTCACGATGCCGTAGCCGACGAGCTGGTTGTCCCGCGCGCCGACGACGTCGACCATGTCGAGCAGCCGCTCGCCGCGCGCGGGCGCAGGGAGGGCCAGGCCGAGGGCGAGGAGCACCGAGAGGAGGAGTCGCTTCATGGCTCAGAATGGGTTCAGGAAGTCGAGCAGCTCCACCAGCCAGCCGCGCTCGACCTGGTCGGCGATGTCCCCGCGCCCGGTGAACTCGACCTGGGCGTCCGCGATGAGCGACGAGTCGACGGCGTTGTCCGGGTCGATGTCCGACGGCCGGATCACGCCCGAGACATAGAGGTGGTACTCCTCGTTGTTGATCATCACGACCTTGGTGCCCTCGATGAAGAGGTCACCGTTCGGCAACGCGCGCTTCACGCGCACCGCGATCCGCGCGGTGAGCTGCCCGGCGCGCCGTGTCTGGCCGTCGCCGGCGAACTCGGAGCTCGCCAGCATCGAGATGAGCTCCGACGGATCGATGTCCGGGTAGGCGCGCTGGAGCGCGGGGACGAGCCCGAGCAGCGCGTCGACCCCGCCCTCCCGCCCCGCCCCCTTGCTCAGCTTGGTCGTCGCGCCGCCCCGCGCGTCTGCGCGCTCGGAGATGCGGATGGTGACCACGTCGCCGACCCGCACCGCCCGCGTATCCTCGAGCCAGCCGCCGTGACCGTCGCTGTAGAGGGAGCCCTCGGCGGCGTCGCGCTCCGCCCGCGCGGCGGCGTAGTCGCCTGCCTTGTAGACACGCTCACGCGGCCGAAAGGGCCGGATGTGGTTCGGCCCGCAGCTGGCCGCTGCGGCCAGGAGGAGCGCCGCCACCGCGAGGCGCCTCATCGCTCCACCACGAGGGCGGTGTCCGCCGAGGTGAGCCGCGCGCGGACGACGCGCCCGGTGCGGCTGACGCGGAAGGTCCCGACCTCCCCGTCGTCGAGATCGACGAGCGCCACGCCAGCCGCGGACACGCGCAGCCCGCCCTTCGCCACCTCGACGCGCACCGACGTCCCTTGCGGGACGAGCGGCCGCGTCGCCTCCTCGCTGACGCGCACCCGGAGCGAGGCCGGGATCCGCGCCACGACGGCTCCGTCGCGGACCAGCGCCGCCACGACCGAGACGCGCGCCGCCCCCTCGCGCTTCACGATGCGGATGCGGGGCAGGGCATCGACGGTCGCGCGAGGCGACACCACGACCGACCGCTCCACCTCGACCGCCTCCAGCGAGACCCCCCGTGGCAGCGCCGGGCCCGCTGCGGCGGCGATCCAACGCGCCAGCTCGTCCCTGGCGACGCGCCGCGACGCGCCCACGACCCGCGTGCGCGCGGGCACCTCCGGGACGCGCGCCTCCGGCGCCTGCTCCCGCACCTTGGTCGCGACCTCGCCCCGCGTGACCACCCGCGCCTGCCCCGCGCCCGGCGCCGGCCCGAGGTCGATCGCCGCGAGCTCGGGCTCGACCCCGGGCAGGATCGCCCCGAGCTCGAGCCGCGCGGAGTCCACCACGACCTCGGCCGGCGCCCCCGCGCCCGACGCGCTCGGCGCGGCGAACAACGAGACGAAGAGCGCCGCGCGGGCGAGTCGCGTCCGCGCGCGAGGCGCGGGCCGGGGGGTCGGGAGCCGGGGCAAGAGGAGAGCGTGCATGGTCGTCACCTGAGCTGAGTTGCCGCGCGGAGCATCTCGTCCGCGGCCGCGATCACGCGGGAGTTGATCTCGTAGCCACGCTGCGCGGCGATGAGACCGATCATCTCCTCGACCACGTCGACGTTCGACTGCTCTACGGCGCCGCCGAGCAGCGTCCCTCGCCCGTCGGTGCCCGGGTCGCCGATCTGCGGGTCCCCGCTGGCGGCGGACGCGGCGAAGAGGTTGTGCCCGAGCGCCTGCAGCCCGGCGTCGTTCACGAACACAGCGATTGAGAGCTTCCCGACCTCGACCGGCGTCGGGTCCGCTGGCGTCGTCACGCTGACGGTGCCATCGTGGCCGATTGACACTCCCGTCGCGTCCGGCGGGATCGTGATCGGCGGGTCGAGCGGGTAGCCCTCGTCGTTCACCAGGCGCCCCTCACCGTCGGTGCGCAGCGTCCCGGCCCGGGTGAACGCCTGCGATCCATCCGGCCGAGACACGACGAGCCAGCCGCGCCCTTCGATCGCGACGTCGAGCGCGTTGCCGGTGTTCTGGACCGTCCCCTGCGTGAACGATCGCGCCGTGCCCGAGACGCGGACTCCGGTGCCGAACTGCAGCGCGCTCGGCGCCTGCATCCCCGGCCCCGTCGGCGCGCCTGCCGCGCGGACCGTCTGGTACAGGAGGTCCTGGAACTCGACCCGCTGCTTCTTGAAGCCGACCGTGTTCGCGTTCGCGATGTTGTTGGAGACGCCCTCGAGGTGCGTCTCCTGCGCGGACATGCCGGTCGCTGCGACGTGGAGGGCTCGGAACATGCCCCGGGTACTGCAAGCGCGATGCCGCGCTAGTCGGCGGGAGCGTCCGGCGAGGGCGCTTCCGCGAGAGCGTCGGCGGGGACGTCGGCGAGGGCGTCGGCGGGGGCGTCGGCGGGCGCGTCCGCGGGCGCGTCCGCGGGGGCGTCGGCGAGGGCGTCGGCGGGGGCGTCGGCGAGGGCGTCGGCGGGCGCGTCGGCGGGGGCGTCGGCGAGGGCGTCGGCGAGGGCGTCCGCGGGGGCGTCGGCGAGGGCGTCGAGCGTCGGCGCGTCCGGCGTCGGCGCGTCCGGCGTCGCGTCGGCGGGGGCGTCTGGGCGCTCCTCGGTGGTCGCGTCCACCGGGCGCCCGTCCACGCCGGCGTCGGCGCCGCCCTCCTCGAGCGGCGGCGCTTGCCGCAGGACGCACGCTCCCTCACGGCAGCGCTGGTCGAGGCCGCAGTCGGTGTCGCGGGAGCACGGGCCACCGCAGCCGCTCACCGCGAGCCCGGCGCCGACGGCGAGCGCGAGCGCGCGCCTAGAGCCCCACACGGAGCCCCAGATCGAGCGAGAACCAGGTGACGACGCCGTCGCCCGGCCGATCGCCACCGAACGGGAACGCCGAGACGCCGGGCTCGGCGAAGATCGCCACTTCGTCACCGAGCGGCAGCGCGAGCTGCGCGCCGACGCCCCCGCCGAAGAGCGTGGCCGGCACGAGGATCGCCGTGCCCGCGAGGCTGAGCGTCACGTAGCGAGAGACGTGCCGGAGGTAACGCGCCGAGCCGCCCACGCCGGTCTCGCGCTCGATCTCCACGAAGCCCCGCACCCCGAACCCGCTGTCCGGGGTCTCGTCCACCGAGAGGTCCACGCCCGCGAAGATGCGCGTCCGCGCGCGCTGGAACCCGCCGCCTTCCCCCCGATCGGCGCCCTCGAGACCCGTCCCGGCGCCCACCTCGCCGTGAGTGATCCACTCCTGCGCCGCCGCCGGCGGCGCACCGAACAGGGCCGCGGTCAGGACCGCGAGGCCGAGGCGCCAGCGTCCGGAGCTCATGGTCGCCCGTGGAGCAAGCGGCGGGCCAACCCGGCGTCAGCTCGCGCGGAGCAGGCGCTTGCGCTTCAGCATCTCGACCAAGGTCGTGCGGTTCAGGCCGAGCAGGCGCGCCGCGCGGTTCTTGTTCCAGCCCGTCCGATCGAGCGCCTGCCGGATGAGACCGTTCTCGAAGCTCTCGACCGCCCGGCGCAGGTCCGTGCCCACCTCGGGGAGCTTGGTGTCGAAGCGCTGCTCGGACCCGAGCCCCTTCACCCGTGCCGGGAGGTCGCCCGGCTCGATCTGCGGGCCCCGCGCCAGGAGCAGCGCCCGCTCGATGGTGTTCTCGAGCTCACGCACGTTGCCGGGCCAGCCGTACGCCACCAGGAGGTCCAGCGCGGCGGGCGAGATACCCTCCACGTCGCGTCGGCCCACTCGCGACCGCGCGCGATCGAGGAAGTGCTCGACCAGGAGCGGGATGTCCTCGACGCGCTCGCGGAGCGGCGGCACCTCGAGGCGAACCACGTCGAGCCGGTAGTAGAGATCCTCACGGAACGAACCCTCCGCCACCGCGGCCTCGAGGTCCACGTTGGTGGCCGCGACCACCCGGCAGTCGGCGCGGAGGACCTTCGTGTCGCCGATGGGCGAGAACTCGTGCGCCTGGAGCACGCGCAGCAGCTTCACCTGCAGCGCGAGCGGGAGCTCGCCGACCTCGTCGAGGAACAGCGTGCCACCCGCCGCCTGCGCCACCCGCCCCTGCTTGGTCGCGACCGCGCCCGTGAACGCGCCGCGCGCGTGACCGAACAGCTCGCTCTCGAGCAGGGCCTCCGGGATCGCGCCGCAGTTGACCGCGACGAACGGGCCCCGCGCCCGGTCGCTCGCCTCATGGATCGCCCTCGCGACGAGCTCCTTGCCCGTGCCGCTCTCGCCCGTCACCAGCGCCGTGCACTCGCTCCGCGCCACCCGATCGACGATCTCGTACACCTCGAGCAGCCGCGCGGAGCACCCGATGACCGCCCCCATACAGGCCGGCCGGGAGGGGTGGGTCGCAAATACCCCACTCGAGCGACGGTCGTCCTCCGAGGCCGGCGGAGTGAGGTCACAGAGCGGAAGAGCGGCGTTGGTGGCGAAGTCGGTCATGGGCACCTCCGAGCGTGGCGCCCAACGTAAGCAAGCCGCGGTCCATCGACAAACCCAGCGCAAACCCAGAAACCCAGCTCAGAGCGTGGGTCAAAAGTGACCCATCAAAAGAACTTGGCCCGCCGGTGTTTGTGGTTGAATCTGAAGTGTTTGCTCGCCTGGGTTTCCCCTGACCCACGGGTTGATGGATACCCGTCTGATGGATGAACGGCCGGCACGGCAAATGCTTTAGGCCGGCCGTGGCAGAAATCTTCGCTGCGGTGAGCGGGCTCGGAGCGGCCCTCGACTACCACATCGAACGACACAACCTCCTCGCCGCGAACGTCGCCCACGTCGACACACCTGGCTACCGGCCCGTCGATCTCGCCCGCACGGAGGCCGCGACGAGCGTGGTCACGCCGGAGCGCACGCACGCCGCGCACTTCGGCGTCGGCGCCGGGCTGACGGCGGGGCGCGTGTTCGAGGATCCGGCCGCGGGCGGCGGGCTCGACGGCAACTTCGTGTCGCTGGATCGTGAGGCGGCGAAGCTCGCCGCCAACCAGCTTCGGTTCGACGTGGTGTCGGCCGTCGTCTCGGCGGAGCTGCGTCAGCTCACCTACGCGGCCGGCGACGGTCGTTGATCGGAGATCCCATGCTCGGTGTCTTCTCTGCCCTCGAGATCTCGGCCTCCGGCCTCGCCGCGGAGCGCATCCGCATGAACACCACGGCGTCGAACCTCGCCAACGCGCGCACCACGCGGACGGACGAGGGCGGGGCTTATCGCAGGATCGATCCCGTCTTCGAAGCGCAGTCGCTGAACGGCGTGCTCGATCCGACCCCGTCGGGCGCGCGCGTTTCGCTGGTCCGGGTCGCGCGCATCGCGACCGACGACCGGCCCGGCCAGCTCGTGCACGACCCGTCGCACCCCGACGCCGACGCGCGCGGCTACGTCGAGTATCCCAACGTGAACGTCGTCGAAGAGATGGTGAACATGATCGCCGCCTCGCGCGCCTACGAGGCGGGCGTCACCTCGATCGAGGCCGTCAAGGGAATGGCTCGATCGGCGCTGGGGATCGCCAAGTGATCGACGCCCCGCTCGCGACGCTGCCGCTCCGACCCCCGGACGGGCTCCGACCGGCGTCGGAGGGCGCGCCGCTCGCGCCGCAGGACGCCGCGCCCGCCGACGGCGCGAGCGCCTTCGGCGAGCTCCTCGGCCGGCTCGTCGCCGGCGCGAGCGCCGCCGGCAACGAGGCCGAGCTGCGTGGCGCGGAATTCGCAGCGGGGCGGAGCGACGACATCCACGGGACCATGATCGCCGTCTCTCGCGCCGACATCGAGCTCCGCCTCCTCGGGAGCGTCCGCACCAAGGTGGTCGACGCGTTCTACGAGCTCTGGCGGATGAGCATCTGACGAGGACCGAATGAACGAGCGCCTGAAGGCCATCCTGTCGCAGCTCGCCGCGTTCTGGGGCGGGCTCTCGCTCTGGCGGCGGGTGGCCCTCGTCGGCGGCACGCTCGGCGTGCTCGGGGCGACGCTGTTGCTCACGGGCGTCGGTCAGGTCCCGCGCCACGCTTACCTCTACACCGACCTCTCGCTGGAAGACGCCGCGTCCATCTCACGCAAGCTGGACGAGCTCAAGGTCCCGTACGAGGCCGGCCCGGAGCCGGGCGCGATCCGCGTCCCCGAGGAGCGGGTGCACCGCCTGCGCCTGCAGCTCGCCTCCGAGGGGCTCCCACGGGGCGGCGGCGTCGGGTTCGAGATCTTCGACCGCTCTCGCCTCGGGGCGACGGAGTTCGAACAGCGCGTCAACCTGCGCCGCGCGCTCGAGGGCGAGCTGTCGCGCACGGTCGGGAGCGTGCAAGGCGTCCGCTCGGCGCGCGTCCACCTGGTCGTCCCGGAGCGCCGGATCTTCGCGGCCGCTCGCGAGGAGGCGAGCGCCTCCGTCGTGGTGCGGCCGATCGCTGGCCGCACGCTCGGGAAGACCGAGGTGGCGGCCATCGTGCACCTGGTGGTGTCCGCCGTCCCGGGCCTCAGCCGCGATCGGGTGTCGGTCGTCAGCACGGACGGCGTGACGCTGCACAGCCCGCGCGACGACGCTGCGGATCCCTCAGGCGCCGGCGCGCGCGAGGGGGGCCCTCGCGAGGAGGCGTTGGCCCTCGAGCGACAGGTGACGAGCCTGCTCGAGCGCGCCGTCGGGCCGGGCAACGCCGCCGTCCGCGTCGCGTTCGACCTCGACAGCGCCACCCGCGAGCGCACCGAGGAGCACTACGAGCCAACCCGCACGGCGGTGCGGAGCGAGCAGCAGACGGAGGAGCTCTCTGGGGCGGCGGCCGCGGCCGGCGTCGCCGGCGTCCCCGGCGCGCTCTCCAACCTGCCCGACGGCGTCCCCCCCGACGAGATCGGCGCCGAGCCGGCCGGGAGCCTGGTCCGACGCACCCACGTCCGGAATTGGGAGGTCGACAAGGTCACCGAGAAGACGCAGACGCCAGCCGGCAAGCTCCGGCGCGTGAGCGTCGCGGTGCTGGTGAACGGCGCCTACGAGCTCCAGGGCGCCGAGCGCGTGTGGATCGACCGCAAGCCAGAAGAGCTCGCCCGCCTGACCGAGCTCGTGAAGCACGCGGTCGGGTTCGACGCCCAGCGTGGCGACTCCGTGGAGCTGTCCTCAGCGCGTTTCGTCGAGGGGGATCCGGAGCCGCCGGCGCCCGCCGCCCCGCCGTGGCAGCGCTACACACCGTGGGCCGGCGCCGCGCTCGCCGCGCTGGTCGCGCTGGTCGCGGCGATCGCCCTCGTGGTGCGCCGCCGCAAGCGGAAGACGACGGCGCTGGCGCCGGCCCCCGCGGGGATCGACCAGTCGCCCGGCGTCGCCGCGCCCCGCCCGACGATCACCGAGGTGTTCGAGACGCCCCCCCCGAGCCCCGCGCTCCGCGAGCGCGCGTTGCTCCTCGCGTCGCAGGACCCCGGCGCCGCCGCGGCGGTGCTCCGCGGATGGCTCGACGCTCCGCCCGCCGTGAACGGCCCCGCCCGCACCTGACCACCGAACCCCATGGAGCTCACCGGTCCCGAGAAAGCCGTCCTCTTCCTGCTCTCGCTGGATGAGCAGGTCGCGGCCGACGTGGTGACAGAGCTCGGGCCGGATCGCCTGCGCAAGCTGCGGGACGTCGCGAGCGTCATGCGCGACGTGCCCGCCTCGGAGCTCGAGCGGGTGTTCGGCGAGTTCGTGGAGCGCAGCAGCACCCTGACGGGCGTGCCGCGCGGGGGCCTGCCCGCGCTGAAGCGGATCGTCACCCGCGCGCTCGGGGGCGACACGAGCCAGGAGATCTTCGTCGACGCCCCCCCCTCCCCGCTCGAGCGACTCTCGAGCAGCGATCCGCGCCAGCTCGCCGCGGTGCTGGAGCGCGAGCACCCCCAGATCGTCGCCGTCCTGCTGTCGCAGCTCGACCCGGCACGCGCCGTCGCGCTGGTGAACGCCCTCCCCGAGGCGCTCCAGGCGACGGTGCTGTCGCGCCTCGCGAGGATGCGCGAGGTCCCGGCCGGGGTGCTCGAGGAGATGGCCGCGGCGCTCACCGCCGAGCTGCCCGAGCCCGGCCCGGAGGGCAGCGTCTCGGTCGACGGGGTGTCGCTGTCGGCCGGACTCGTCCGTCGCCTGGGCAAGGACGCCTGCGAGCGACTCCTCACCAACCTCGAGGAGGAGGACGCCGACCTCACCGCCGAGATCCGCAGGGCGATGTACACCTTCGAGGATCTCAAGGCGATCGACAAGCGCGCGATGCGCGAGCTCCTCAAGGCGGTGCCAGCCGATCGGCTCGTTCTTGCGCTGAAGACGGCGAGCGAGGAGCTCCGCGAGCACCTGTTCTCGAGCATGTCGAAGCGAGCCGCCGACGTGCTCCGCGACGACCTCGCGCTGCTCGGCGGCGTCCGCCTGGCCGACGTGGAGGCCGCCCAGCAAGAGATCGTGGAGACGGCACTGCGCTTGCAGGCAGAGGGCGTGCTCTCGCTCGGAGGCAACGAAGATGCGCTCGTCTGACCGACTCGCCGCGCCGGCCGAGTTTCGCAGCGTCGGGGGCCGCCCTCGGAGCGAGCCGCCGTGGCTCCGCCCCGCGTCCGGCGGCCCGCCCGTCGTCACGCTCCACCCGCCGCCCGCGGGCGGCTCGATGGCGCCCCCAGGGGCCGCGGACGCGCCGGTCGAGGGCTCGCCGCCGGAGGCCGGCAGCGCGACGGTGCCGATCGCCCGCGCCGCCCGAGCCGCCGCGCCCGAGCCGCGCGCGGAGGAGCAGCTCGCCGCGCTCGCGACCGCCCGGGCGACGCTCGAGGCGGAGCGCGCCGAGTGGGCTCGCACCCGGCGCGACGAGCTGGAGCGCGAGCGCGCCGCGCTCCGGGCCGGCGTGGGCGACGTGCTCGCCCGCGCGCTGGCGGAGGCGCACGCGAGCGCGCTCCAGGTCGCGAGCGAGGCCCAGGAGCGCCTGGTCGCGCTGGCCGCGGCGATCGCCACCAAGGTGATCGGGCGCGAGCTCGAGACGCCGCGACCGGTGCTCGAGGCGCTCGTCCGCGAAGGCCTGGAGGCGCTCTCCGAACGCGACCGGCTCGTCGTGCGCGTGGGGCCCGGCTTCCGCCAGGCTGCGGAGGGTCTGCGCGCCGCGACGGAGGCCGGCGCTACCGTACCGTGCACGGTCGTCGTCGAGCCGGACGCGCCGGAGTACCAGTGCGTGCTCGAGGGGGATCTCGGCCGGATCGACATCTCCCTCCAGCGGCGCCTCGACGCGGTGCTCGGAGGGCTCGGAGTGGAGCGCCTCGATGCAGGGCGTTGAAGCGCGGCTCGAGGCCGCCCTCGGGCGCACCCTGCGCCTCCGGCCCGCCGAGGCGACCGGCGTCGTGCTGGACGTCGTCGGGCTCTCGCTGGAGGTCGGCGGGCTCCGCGCGCCGGTCGGCGCGTGCCTGGAGGTCGAGGCGGCCGACGGCGTGCTCGAGGCGGAGGTGATCGGCTTCCGCTCGGGGCGCCTGCTCACCACCCCGCTCGGCCCGCTCGACGGCGTCCGCCCGGGAGCACGCGCCGTGCTGTCCGATCGCGGCATGAGCGTGCCGGTGGGCGACGCGCTGCTCGGCCGGGTCCTCGACGCCTTCGGCCGGCCGCTCGACGGCGGCCCCGACCTCGGGACGCTCGCGACGCAGCCCGTGCGCGGCCCCGCCCCCGCGCCGTTCGAGCGCCGCCCCATCGCCGAGCCGCTCGTGACCGGCGTGCGGGCGTTCGACGCCTTCCTCACGCTCGGCGTCGGGCAGCGGATCGGCATCTTCGCGGGCGCCGGCGTGGGCAAGAGCACGCTCCTCGGCATGATCTGCCGTTCGTCGTCCGCAGACGTGAACGTCGTCGGCCTGGTCGGCGAGCGAGGCCGCGAGCTGAACGAGTTCGTACGCAACTCGCTCGGCGAGGACGGCATGAGCCGATCGGTCGTCGTCACCGCGACGAGCGACCAGCCGCCCCTCGTCCGCGCGCGCGGCGCCGAGGCGGCGACGGCGATCGCCGAGCACTTCCGCGACCGGGGGCGCCGCGTGCTGCTCGTCATGGACTCGGTCACTCGGTACGCGATGGCGCTGCGCGAGGCCGCGCTCGCCGCCGGGGAGCCGCCCGCCACCAAGGGTTACCCGCCCTCCGTCTTCGCGGCCCTGCCGCGCCTGCTCGAGCGCGCGGGAAACCACGCCGGGACGGGCTCGATCACGGCGCTCTACACCGTGTTCGTCGAGGGCGACGACCTGTCCGACCCGATCGCGGACGCGGTGCGCGGCATCCTCGACGGCCACGTCGTCCTGTCACGGCGGCTGGCGGATCAGGGACACTTCCCCGCGATCGACGTGCTGGCGAGCGTGTCCCGCTTGTTCCACGAGATCACCGACGAGCGGCACCGGCGCGCGGCGTCGGAGCTCCGTGGCCTCCTCGCGGCGTACGCGGAGGCGCTCGACCTCATTCAGGTCGGCGCGTACGTCGCGGGCAGCGATCCGCGCGTCGACGCTGCCCGCGCGCTGATGCCCCAGCTCGAGGCGCTGCTCCGCCAGGCGATCGGGGAGAGCACGCCCCTCGCCGACACGCTCACGGTGCTCGGTCACCTCGCCGCCGCCGCTCCGAGGGCGCGGTGACGCGACCGAACCGCCTGGCGCGGGTGCAGGAGCTCCGCGCGCGGCAGCTCGACGCCGCCGCGCGCAACCTCGCCTCCGCGAAGGAGCGCGAGGCCGAGGCCGGCGCCGCGGCGGCCCGCGCGCGGCTCGACGCCGCCCGCGCGACCGCGGCGCGGAGGGGGCTGCCGGCGGAGGCCGTGGCCGTCCACTCGAACCACGACGAGTGGGCGCAAGACCGCGCGCGAGAGAGCCAGCGCGCGCTCACGCACATGAACGCCGCCCGCGTGGCGAGCCGTCAGGCTCACGGGAAGCTCGTCGAGGCGCGCGCGTCGCTCCGTGCCCTCGAGCTCCTCGGCGAGCGACGTGCAGCCGAGGCCCGCCGCGACGAGGAACGCCGGGCGCGCCGCGAGGAGGACGACCGCTCGCCCCTCTCCGGTCGGAGGCGGCCGTGACGAGCGTCCGCGAGCGCCCAGCGCTCCCGCCCGACGGCGAGCGCCGCCGCGCCGAGTCCGAGGCGCTGGCCGACGCCGCGGAGCGCCTGGGGTTTGCGCTGCCCGCCGCCCCCGCGCGCCTGACGGCGGGCTGGCACGAGAGCGTCGGCCACCTGACGGAGCTCCGAGCCGCGGCGGCCCCGAGCGCCCCTCCGCCGACCGACGGAGACGCCACGGTCGAGGCGACCTCGACCCGCCTCGAGCTCGACGAGCTCGGGACGATCACCATCTCGCTCGTGCGGCGCGACGGCTTGGATCGCCTGGTGATCGAGGCCCGCCCGGACGTCCTGCGGGGCCTCGAGCGCGAGCTCCCCGCGCTGCTGGCGAGCCTGCGCGGCGCCGGCGCGTCGGTGACCGCGGTCGCCCTTCTGGCGCGCGCCGACGCTGGCACCGGTCTTGCTCGTCCACGCTCGTCGAGTCCGCACCGCGCACCCGACGGCTCGCCTCCCCAGGATCCCCGCGCTCGCTCCCCACGCCGACGCCCCCTGCGCCTCGAAGGATGAACCCCACGTGATCTCGAACGTCTCCTCCCCCTCGGCCCTCGGCGCCGGCGCGCTCACCGGCGCGACGGGCGGCGCGGATCTCGGCAAGGACGCGTTCCTCAAGCTGCTGGTCGCCCAGATCCAGCACCAGGATCCGCTGAAGCCGCTCGAGGACACGCAGTTCGTCACCGAGCTCGCGCAGTTCTCGGCGCTCGAGCAGACGCTCGGGATCAACGCTCGGCTCGACCTGCTGGCGACCCAGAACCAAGGGATGGCCAACACCCAGATCGCCGCGCTGGCCGGCTCGCGCGTCACCGTCCGCGGCTCCATGGTCACCTCCAGCGGGAACGCCGGCGCCGTCCAGGTCGCGTTCGAGCTGCAGGGGGCCGCGGAGTCCACGCGCGTCCAGATCGTGGACGCCGAGGGTCGCGTCGTCCGCACGCTGGACCTCGGCGATCGCCCCGCGGGCCTCGTCCAGGCGACGTGGGACGGCCGCAACGACCAGGGCATGCTGCTCCCCGCTGGCCAGTACCGCGTGAGCGTCGAGGCGAAGTCCTCGGGCGGCGGCGCGGTCGGCGTGCTGCAGGAGTCGTCCGGCCTCGTCGAGGCCGTGTCGTTCGAGAAGGGCTACCCCCTGCTGCATCTGGACAACGGGCTCTCCGTCCCCGCGTCCGAGCTGCTGCGGGTGGAGCCGAAGCAGTAGGCAAACGAGAGAGCAAATTCAGCGGCTTTGGGCCGGATCGAGAGGAGTAAACGTCATGGTTCTGCGTGCAATGTACTCGGGTGTGTCCGGTCTCCGTGCGGAGGGCGAGGCACTGGGCGTCGTGGGCGACAACATCGCCAACGTCAACACCACTGGATTCAAGGGTCAGCGTGTCCTGTTCTCGGACGTGCTCGGCCACTCGATCCTGGCGGGCACGACCTCCTCGCTGCCGGGCTCCGGCGTGCGAGTGGCCGATGTCCAGCAGATGTTCACGCAGGGCGCCCTCACGGCGACCGGCATCTCCACCGACATGGCCCTGAACGGCGACGGCTTCTTCGTCGTGCAGGGCAACGTCGAGGGCATCACCGGCAACTTCTACACCCGCGCCGGTGAGTTCAAGGTCGACGCCAACGGCATGCTGGTGAACACCGCCGGCCTCGAGGTGCAGGGCTACGAGGCGCTCCCCGACGGCACGTACGCCGCGGCCCCCACGTCGATCCAGGTCCCGACCTCGTCGATCGAGCCGCACGCCACGGAGAACGCGAGCGTCGTCGCGAACCTGGACGCCGCCGAGGCCGTCCCCACCGCGGCCTGGGACGACCAGGACCCGACGGCCACGAGCAACTTCTCCACGTCGATCACCGTCTACGACTCGCTCGGCCAGTCGCACACCATGGACGTGTACTTCCGCAAGACGGCGGCGAACGCCTGGGAGTTCCACGCGCTGGTGTCTGGCGACGAGACGAACCCGGCCGTCCCCGGTCAGAACGTCGAGGTCGGCACCGGGACGCTGACGTTCGACACCGAGGGCGTGCTCACCGCCACGACCGGCACGACCGCAACCGTCGACTTCGCCGGCGCCACCGCGGGACAGGCCATCACGCTCGACTTCGGCACCTCGACGGGCGCCGGCGGCACCGGGCTCGACGGGATCACCCAGTTCGCGTCGCCCTCCAACGTCTCGAGCCAGGGCCAGGACGGCTACGCCTCCGGCGACTTCACCGGCCTCGCGGTGGACGGCCAGGGCGTCGTCATGGGGCTCTACACCAACGGCCAGAAGCTCGCGATCGCGCAGCTCACGATCGCCAAGTTCCAGTCCAACGAGGGCCTCGGCCGCGCGGGCGGCAACCTCTGGATCGAGACGCGAGACAGCGGCAACGCCGCCATGGGGACCGCCGGCAGCGGCGGCCGCGGCGCCGTCTCCGGCGGCGCGCTCGAGAGCTCCAACGTCGACCTGGCCGAGCAGTTCGTCGAGATGATCCGGCACCAGCGGTCGTTCTCCGCGAACTCGAAGACCATCACGACCGCCGACGAGATGCTCCAGGAGCTGATCAACATCAAGCGCTGAGCCCGCGTGAACCATGTCCGAAGCCGCTACCGCTCTCGAGGCCCCGCCCAAGGGCAAGTCCAAGCTACCGCTCGTGCTCGCCGTCGTCCTGCTCGCAGGCGGCGGCGGCGCGGCGGCGGTCTTCGGGCCCAAGCTCCTCGGCGGCGGCGCAGCGGCCGCGCACGGGGAGGAGGCCGCGGAGCCGGCGGCCGAGCACGACGAGGGCGAGGAGGAGGGCTCCTCCCCCGCCGCCGGTGATCCGCCGGGCGGAGACGGGCACGGCCCCGGGAGTCCCGCGCTCGAGCCGATCGTGGTCGACGTGCTCGCGGCGGACGGCGAGGTCCACCACCTGAAGGTGCACGTCACGGTCGAGCTCCGCGGACACACCAAGCCCGAGGAGTTCGCGCGGTTCGTCCCCCGCACCCGGGAGGCCGTCACCGCGTACTTGCGCTCGCTCACCTTCGAGCAGGTCGTCGATCGGGCGAAGTACGCCGAGATCCGGCAGGAGATCTCCAAGGCCGTCCTCAAGGCTGCCGGCAAGCAGCGGGTGTCCCGCGTCCTCGTCACCGACTTCGTGACGCAGTGAGCCGACCATGAGCGCGCGCGTCCACGCCCCGGTCCGCCCGCTCGACCTCTCCGGCACCGACCGCAGACTCAAGGGCGCGCTCGCGCTCACTGCGCGGGTCGCCGCCGCCCTGGCGCGTGGGGCGCGTCGCGCGCTTCCGTTCCTGGCCCGCGACCGGATCGACCTGGTCCCGGAGTCGCCCGGGCTCGCCGCCGTCCATGGCCCGCTCGCCGGGCTGGAGCGCCCGCTCTTCGCGGCGCTGCTCGAGGGCGATCAGGGACGCGCGCGCGTCGCGCTCGTGCTCGACGGCGGCGCCATCGCGACGCTCACCGCCGGCACGCTGGGCGGCGACGGCAGCGCGACCAGCGGGGGCGCGAGGGAGCTCAGCCTCGCCGAGCGCGCGCTCCTCGGGCGGATCACGCGCGCGCTCGCGGACGAGCTCGCGCGGGCGCTCGGCGCCGAGGGGGTGCAGGTCACCGCAACCTCGCTCCAGGCGCTCCGCCCGGACGACGAGGGCGCGATCCCGCTCGACGGCATCTACGTGGCGACCCGCTTCGAGGGCGCGGGCGCGCGCGGCGGGCTGACGATCGCGTTCGGCAGCGAGCTGCTCGAGGCGCTCGGCGAGGCGCCGGCCGACGAGCCCCCGCCCCAGCACGGCGACCCCCGCATGGCGGACGCCGTCCGCGAGGTGCCCGTCGAGGTCACGGCGGAGCTCGGCCGGGTGAAGCTCCCGCTCTCGCGCGTGCTGTCGCTCCGGCCCGGCGAGGTCCTCCGGCTCGGCACCGCGGTCGACGACAGCATCCGGGTGCGCGTCGGCTCCCTCCCTCGCCTGACCGGCGTCCCCGTGCTCTCGCGCGGCCAGCTCGCCGTCCGGATCCGCGGGCGCATCTCCGACTGACTCGGCACGAGTCGTGAATAGCGGAGCGCATGGACTCCGCCCCCGCCCCCGCCCACGAGCCCGAGCCCGCCCCGCGCCCGCCGGCGCGCGATCCCGCGCGCGCGAGCGTCCCCGAGGGGATCGAGTTCGTGATGGACGTCCCGGTGGAGGTCACCGTCGAGATCGGGCGCCGCACGATGCGGATCGCCGAGCTGCTCCGCCTGGGCTCCGGAAGCGTGCTCGAGCTCGACAAGACGAGCGGCGAGCCCCTCGACGTGTACGTAAACGACCGCCTGATCGCCCGTGGCGAGGCGGTGGTCGTGGGCGAGCGGTACGGGGTCCGGCTGACGGAGGTCCTGGTCGGCGACGACCCCCACCGCGGGAGCGGCTCGTGATCGCGCACCGTGCGCCGGGGACGCAGGCGACGCGCCGGTGGCGGCGCGCCGTCACGACGCTGGCGCTCTGCGCGCTCACCGCTGGCGCGCCGCCCGCGCACGCGGTGGAGGAGCCCGCCGCGCCGGGCCCCGCCGAGGTCGCGCCGAGCGGCGCCACGGAGCCCGCGGGGGGCGTCGCGGCGCCGACGGCCGCGACGGGCGAGGCGACCCCGCCTGCGGAGGGCGCCCCGCACGCGCCCGCCGACGCGCCCGACGCCTCGACGGCCGCCGCGCCGTCGTGGCTCCGCGCGCCCGCGCGCCGCGGCGGCGCCACCGACGACGCGCCGTCCGGCTCGACCAGCCTCGGGTGGCTCTTCGTCCCGTCGATCGCGCTCGGCGCCGTCGCGCTCTGGCTGGCGCTCCGGCGGCGGTCCGCGGCCGACCGGGCGCTGGGCGGCCACCGCCTCGCCGTGCTCGCCTCGACGCGGGTCGGTCCGCGCGCCCACGCGGTCGTGATCGACGCCGGCGGCCGCCCGCTCCTGCTCGGCGTCACCGACGCGGGCGTCAGCGTCCTCGCCCGCCTGCCCCGCGCGGCGCAGGCGCCGGCCCCCGCGGCCGCGAGCTCCGAGCGGACGCCCGCGAGCACGGAGTCCGCGTCGGCCTTCAATCGGATGCTGGCGGAGCTCGGCGTCGGCTCGCGCGCCGCACGGCGCCCCGCGAACGAGGACGGCGCCGCCGCCGAGATCGCGCGCACCATCCGCGACGAGTACGTCGGCCGCCGCGAGGCGCCGGAGGCCGTGGCCGAGGCCGCGGTCGAGGGCCAGATCGCCGGGCTCGCCGCTCGCCTCGCCCAGAGGCGAGCGTGAGCGACGACCTACTGAAGCTCCTCGGCGAGCAGCCGCTCGCGCCCGGCGTGCGCGTGCTGCTCGGTCTGGCGCTCCTCTCGCTGCTGCCTGCGATCGTCACCACGGCGACCTCGTTCCTGCGCACGATCGTCGTGCTGTCCTTCGTGCGCCAGGGCGTGGGGACCCCCCAGACGCCGCCGAACCAGGTGATCGTCGGGCTCGCGCTGTTCCTCACCCTGTTCACCATGTCTCCCGTCCTGGACGAGATGCGGGTGCAAGCCTACGAGCCCTTCCAGCGCGGGGAGATCACCGACGTGCAGGCGTTCGAGCGGGCGTCGGTCCCGCTGAAGCGCTTCATGCTGCGCGAGACGCGCGAGGCGGATCTCGAGCTCTTCTACGACGCCACCCACCGCGCGCTCCCGGCTACGCCCGACGAGGTCCCGCTCTCCATCGCGCTCCCCGCGTTCGCGGTCTCCGAACTCACCACGGCGTTCCAGATGGGCGCGACGCTCCTCCTGCCGTTCCTCGTCGTCGACCTCGTGGTGGCGACGCTGCTGATGAGCATGGGCATGATGATGGTCCCGCCGACCACGATGAGCTTGCCGCTCAAGCTGCTGCTGTTCGTGCTCTGCGACGGCTGGAACCTCGTCGCCGGGACGATCCTGCGGAGCTTCTCGTGACGCCGGAGGCGGTCCTCGATCTCCTGCAGGGGGTGATCCTCGCCTGCGCGCGCGCCGGCGGCCCGGTGTTGCTCATCGCGCTCGGCGTCGGGCTCCTGGTCGGCGTGCTCCAGGCCGCGACCCAGATCAACGAGGCCAGCATCAGCTTCGTGGTGAAGCTGATCGCGGTGTCGGTGACGGTCATCGCGCTCGGACCGTGGACCCTGCGGACGATGACGGAGTACACGCGCCGCACGATCTCCTCGAGCGCCGAGGTGCGGTAGTGGACACCCTCTCGCGGCTCCTCTCCGCGGAGGTCGCTGCCTTCGTGCTGGAGACGGCGAGGGTCGCGGGGCTCGTCGCGGCGTCGCCGCTCCCTTGGAGCCACGCGCCGGTCCGCGCGCGCGCCGGCGTGGTGATCGCGCTCGCCGTCCTCTGCCACGGCCAGGCGGGCGTCGACGCCGCCACCTCCAGCTCGATGCTCGCGCTCGGGCTCGGGGTCGTCGGCGAGGTCGGCCTCGGGGTGGCGCTGGGGTTCGTCGTGCGGCTCGTGCTGGCGATCGGCGAGATCTTCTCCGAGGTCGTGGCGCCGTCGATGGGGCTCGCGGTGGCGCAGGTCTTCGACCCGACGCGCAACACCAGCGAGACGGTGCTGACGCGCGTCATGGTCCTGCTGACGACCCTCCTGGCGCTGGCGGTCGGGCTCCACCACGTGGTGCTAGGCGCGCTGGTCTCGAGCTTTCGCGTCGTGCCCCCGGGCGAGGTCGCGTCGCTCCCACTGGTCGCGCTCCCCCTGCTCGATCTGACCTCCGAGGTCGTGACGACCGGCGTCCGCTTGGCGCTCCCCATGCTCGCGATCCTGACGACCGTGCAACTCGCCATCGGGATGGTGTCGCGCGCCGCGCCCGCGATGCAGCTCTTCTCGATCGGGTTCGCCGCGACGCTGGCCATCGGGTGGGGCTCGCTGTTCGTACTGTCGCCGGATCTCGTCCACGAGACCTCGGCCGTCTACCGCCAGACGGGCGAGCGCCTCGAGAGCGTCCTCGCGCCCCTGCCGAGGTAGCGCGATGTCGGACGAGGCCGAGGACAAGGAGCTAGATCCCACCCCAGAACGTCGGCGCAAGGCGCGCGAGGAGGGCAGGCTCGCCCGCGCCCGGGACGCGGCCGCGACGCTCGGGCAAGTGGCGGTGATCGGGCTCCTGGTGGCCACGGCGGGGACGCTGGCCCTCGATCTCGCAGACTGGGCGCGCCTCTGCTTCACCAGCACCGGGGACGCGCTCGCCCAGAACCCGCTCGGCGTCGGGCGACAGGCCGCGATGCAGCTCGCGCGGCTGGCGCTGCCCGCCGCGTTCGTCGCCGCCGCCGCCGCCACGCTGGTGGGGGTCGTCGAGGCGGGGTTCCAGCCCAACTTCGACCTCCTGGCGCCCAAATGGGAGCGCCTCGACGTCTTCTCGAAGCTGCCCGAGTTGTTCTCACCCAAGGCCGCCCTGGGCAACGTCTCCCTCTCGCTCGTGCGCGTCGCGCTGGTCGGCGCCGTGGCCTACGCGTCGCTGTCGTCCAACCTGCCGGTGCTCGCCCAGGGCGCCCGCGCCTCGCTGGTCGGCGGCGCGCTGGCCGCGGCCGACGTGGCGCTCCGGCTCATGCTGCACACCTCCGGCGCGCTGCTCGTCGCCTCGGCGCTGGACTTCGGGTGGTCCTGGTGGCGCCTCGAGCAGAGCCTGAAGATGTCGCCGGAGGAGATGAAGGAGGAGGTCAAGCAGCAGGAGGGCAACCCCCAGGTCCGCGCCAAGCAGCGGCAGCGGGCCAAGGAGCTCGCGCGGCGTGCGCTGGCCAAGGAGGTGAAGGCCTCCGACGTGGTGATCACCAACCCGACCCACGTCGCCGTGGCGCTGCGGTACCGCGCGCAGGAGGGCGCCCCCGTCGTCACGGCCAAGGGCTACGACGACGTGGCCCAGCACATCAAGAAGCTCGCCCGCGATCACGGCGTTCCGACGGTGGAGAACGTGCCCCTCGCGCGCGCGCTCGCCGAGGGAGTCCGCGTGGGTCGCCCGATCCCGGCGGTCCACTACGCCGCGGTCGCGCGGGTGCTGGCGTTCGTGTACCGGCAGCGGCGAGGGCGCCGCGCGTGACCCGGGGGTTGGCCGGACGCCCCGCGTCGCCGCTCGTCGCCGGCACGGCGTTCGCATGACCCGGGCCCGATGAGCGCCGACGCGACCTCGAGGCCGGACACGCCGAGCCAGCAGGCGCGCGACCTCGTCCTCCCCATCGCGGTGACCGGCATCATCGCGATGATGGTGCTGCCGCTCCCACCGTTCCTGGTGGACTTCCTGCTGGCGCTCAGCCTGGCCATCGCGGTCGGGGTGTTCCTGATCGGCATGTTCATCGAGCATCCGCTGGAATTCAGCGCGTTCCCCGCCGTCATCCTCGTCGCGACGCTGCTCCGGCTCAGCCTGAACGTCGGGACGACCCGCCTCATCTTGCTGCACGGGACGGACGGCGGGCACGCCGCGGGCAAGGTCGTCGAGACGTTCGGCCGCATCGTGGTCGGCGGCAACGTGGTCGTCGGCCTCGTGATCTTCCTGATCCTCGTGGTGATCAATTTCATCGTCATCACCAAAGGCGCGGGCCGCGTGGCCGAGGTCGCGGCGCGGTTCGCCCTCGATGGCATGCCGGGCAAGCAGATGGCCATCGACGCCGAGCTGAACGCCGGCTCGATCAGCGCGGACGTCGCCCGGGAGCGCCGCCGGCGCCTGGAGCGCGAGGCGGACTTCTTCGGCGCCATGGATGGCTCATCGAAGTTCGTGAAGGGCGACGCCATCGCCGGGCTCCTCATCACGGCGGTCAACCTCGTGGCCGGGCTCGCCATCGGGCTCACCTCCGGGCAGGATCTGGCGACCGCCGCCGAGACGTTCACGATCCTGTCGGTCGGCGACGCGCTCGTCTCCCAGCTGCCGGCCCTCTTGGTCTCGGCTGCGGCGGGCGTCGTGGTCACCCGCTCGGCCACGGGAGAGCAGCTCGGGCGCGCGGTGGGCACCCAGATCCTCGGCAGCCGGCGGGCCGTCGGGGCGACCGCCGGGATGATGACGGTGGTCGCCGTGATGCCCGGGATGCCCGCGCTGCCGTTCCTGGCGCTCGCCGTCGGCCTGGGAGCGCTGGCGTGGAAGCCGAAAGCGCCGTCCACCCCGGCGGCCGCGCCCGAGGTCCCCACGCGCCGCCACACGACGGAGGAGATCGAGGCCAACCTCCCGCTGGACGTCCTGGCGCTCGAGGTGGGCTACGAGCTCGTGACCGTCGTCGATCCGGACTCCGGGGGCACGGTCGTCGAGCGGATCGCCGCGCTCCGCCACGACATCGCGCTCGATCTGGGCGTCGTCCTGCCACCCGTCCACGTGCGAGACAACCTCGCGCTCGAGCCCTCGGCGTATCGCTTCCTCCTGCTCGGCACCGAGGTCGCGCGCGGCACGCTGCGCACCGGGCGCCTGCTCGCCCTCGACTCGTCCGGCAGCGCGCCCGCCATCGAGGGCGAGGCTGCCAAGGATCCGGCGTTCGGCACGCCAGCCCGCTGGATCCTGGAGCGGGATCGGGAGCTCGCCGAGGCGCTCGGCTACGCGGTCATCGACCACCCGACGATCGTCGCCACGCACCTCGCCGAGATCGCGCGGAGGAGCGCCCATCAGATCCTGGGTCGGGCCGAGCTCGCGCACCTGTTCGAGGTGTTCTCGCGCGCCACGCCGAAGCTGGTGGAGGATCTGGTCCCGAACTTGCTGGGGATGTCGGAGGTGCTCACCGTGCTCCGCAACCTGCTCCGCGAGGGGGTGTCCGTCCGAGATCTCCGGAGCATCCTCGAGGCGCTCATCGAGATCGCGCCGGCCACGCGAGACACCGAGCAGGTGACCGAGCTGCTCCGCCAGCGCCTCGCGCGACAGATCACCTCCCAAATGAAGGGCGCCGACGGCGCCATCGCGGCGCTGGTGCTGGAGCCGTCGATCGAGGAGATGTTCCGGCGCTCGCTGCGCGAGATCGCGCAGGGCACCGGCGGCGCGCTCGATCCGGAGCTGGCGCGGTCGCTCGGCCAGGCGCTCGACGCCGCCGTGGGGCGGATGGGCAGCGCCGGGCGCAAGCCGGCGCTGGTGACCGCGCCGGATCTCCGCCGGTACGTCCGCGCGTTCGCCGAGCGGCGGTGCCCGGAGCTCGCGGTCCTCTCGTTCCGTGAGCTCGACCCCAACGTGACGATCATTCCGTTCGAGACCGTCGGCGCCACCCCGCCGCGCGGACGAGCGGAGGTGGGAGGCTAAATGGACTACCAGACGTTCCGTGGACCGGACCTGCGCAGCGCGCGCGGCGCCGTGCGCGCCGCCCTGGGCCCCGACGTGATCATCGGGAGCACGCGCGAGATCCCGCTCGACGACGGCACGGCGCGCCGCGCCGTGGAGGTGCGCGCCGCGCTCGCGCCGCCCTCGCCGCACCGCTCCGGGGTGCGCCCGCGCCCGCAGCCGGTGTCCCAGGTCGAGCACCTCGAGCGCGAGATCGACCGCCTGCGCGCCGAGGTCCGGGCGCTCGCCGCGCGCCGTCGGACGCGCGACCGCGCCACCGCCGCGCTCCTCGCCTCCGGGGTCGGCGAGCGCCTCGCGGCCGATCTCGCCGTCGGCTCACCGAAGCGCGCCTCGGACGAGGGCGTCGCGCGGTGGCTGCGGCGCGAGCTCGGCGCGCGGATCTCGCTCGACGCTGGCGTCGCCGAGCGGAGCGGGCCGCGGGTCGTCGCGGCCGTCGGGCCCACGGGCGCCGGCAAGACGACCACGCTGGCGAAGCTCGCCGCCCGCGCGCGCCTGGATCAGGGGCGGCGGGTGACGGTCGTGTCCTTCGACGCCTACCGGGTCGGCGCCGTCGAGCAGTGGCGCCGGTACGCGCACCTGCTGGGCCTCCAGCTCGAGACCTCGCGGGACGAGCTCGCCGTGGCGCGCGCCCTGGCGCAGCCGGGCGCCGACCTCGTCCTGGTGGACACCGCCGGGGGCGCCCCGGGCGACGAGACGTTCGCCACGGCCGCGCGCGCGCTCGGGCGCGTGGTCGACTCGCCGCTGCACACGCTCCTCGTCCTGCCCGCGTTCCTCGGCGCGGAGGAGGCCGAGCACGCCCGCGCGCAGTACGCGCGCCTGGGCGCCGACGGCCTCGTCGTCACCAAGCTGGACGAGGCGCTCTCCGCTGGCGGGGTGTTGGGCTTGGCGCTCGCGGGCCTGCGTGTCGCGTACCTGTGCGACGGCCCGCGTGTGCCCGAGGATGTCGCGCCCGCGAGCCTCGAGCGGGTCCTCGACGCGCTCTTGGCACAGGGGGAGAGGGCATGATGACGGAGCCTGTCCGTTCCGGCCACGACCGCACGGTCTACGAGCGGTACTCGCCGGTCGTCCGCCGACTTGCGATGCGCGTCGTCCGCACGCTGCCGTCCTCGGTCACCGTGGACGACGTGCTCTCCGCAGGCTGGGTCGGGATGTCGGAGGCGCTGCGGCGCCGCTCGGACGGCATGAGCGAGGAGCAGTTCGAGGCGTACGCGTCCCACCGGATCCGCGGCGCCATCCTCGACTACCTCCGCATGCTCGATCCGATGACGCGCAAGCTGCGAGGCGCCTCGCGCCGGGTGAGCGACGCCATCGCGCGCCTGTCGATCCGCCTCGGCCGCCAGCCCGAGTCGGAGGAGGTCGCCGCCGAGCTGGGCCTCGACCTGGAGGCGTATCACCAGCTCCTCGGCGACATCGGGGACGCCAACTGCGCACGGCTCGAGATCTCCGATCTCGACGTGAGCTCCGGGGTGGATCTGTCGCCCGAGGGCGAGGCGTCGCGCCAGGAGCTGGCGGGAGCGCTCGCCAACGCGATCCGCGGGCTCCCCGAGCGCCAGCAGACGGTGCTCGGCCTCTACTACCAGGATGAGTGCACCCTGAAGGAGATCGGGCACATCCTGGGCGTCACGGAGTCCCGCGTGTGCCAGATCCACACCGAGGCCGTGCACCGGCTGCGGGCCGCGCTCGACGTGGCCGCTCCCCGCCGCGGCGGAGGGCGCCCCGCGTGAGCCTCGGGATCTGGGCCGCCGCCTCGGGCGCCGTCGCCGAGATCGCCGATCTCGAGGTCACGGCGAACAACCTCGCCAACGCCGGCACGGTGGGCTTTCGCGGCGAACGCAGCGCGTTCCGCCAGACGCTGGCGAGCGTCCAGCGCGCGGGGGGTGCCGCCGGCTACCGGCGGTACGCGACGTTGCGCACCACGACGGCGGACCTCGCGCCCGGCGGGGTGGTCTCGACGGGCCGCGGCCTGGACGTAGCGTTCGACGGCCGCGGGCTGTTCGTCGTCCGAACGCCGGCCGGCGATCGCTACACGCGCAGCGGCGCGCTCCGTGTCTCCCCGACGGGCGAGCTCACCACTCCCGAGGGCCACCCGTACCTCGGCACGAACCGGCGCGCGATCTCGATCCCGCGGGACGCCGCGTCCGTCGAGGTCGCGGCCGACGGCCGGGTGATGGCCGACGGCCAGGAGGTGGCGCAGCTGCTGACGGTCGAGGAGCCGCCTCCGGGCGGGCTCGTCAAGGAGGGCGGCGCGCTCCTCGCCCTGGCGCCGAACCAGGCGCCGCTCCGCGCGCAGGCCGCGCTGCTCACGACGGGCGCGCTCGAGGGCTCCAACGTCTCGGTGGTCCGCGGAATGACGGACATCATCACCGCGAGCCGCAGCCTGGACGCCCTGCAGCGAGTGATCGAGGCGTTCCGTGAGGCGGAGCAGCGCGCGGCCAGCGGGATCATGGGCACGTGACGCGACGCGTCTGGACCGCCCCTCGCCGCCGGGGCGAGAACTTTCGATCCGGGGCGCCTCAAGTCCCCCCGGAACGAGCCGCTCACCGTCTCGATCCGATGGGACTCCCGAGCCTCGTTCCCGCGCCGCGCCCCCGCCAGGAGGAGGAGCGCGAGAGCGGGAACTGGATCGCAGAGCGTCGCCCGGAGGACGACGTCGTCCAGGCGCTCCACGACGCGCGCAACGCGGCCGCCGCCGTGCTGGCGGATCTGGAGTGGCTGTCGCAGCAGCTCGGCGTCGAGCCGCTGGAGGACTGCCGCCGCGTGGTGGACGAGGCGCGGGACAGCTGCGCCCGGCTCCTGCGCATCACGCGGGACTCGGTGACCACGGCGCGCGCCCGCCACGCATTCCTGCGCGGGCGGCCCCGTCCGACGGTGATCGCCGAGCTGGTCGGCGATCTGGTCCGCGGCCACGTGCGCCAGGCTGCGTCGGTCGGCGTGACGCTCTCGGGTCGCGTGCCCCCGGGGCTCGCGGCCAACGTCGACCCCGATCTCCTGCTCCGCGCGCTCGAGAACCTCGTCGACAACGCGCTCCGCGCGAGCACGCCGGGGGTGCGGGTCATCGTCCAGGCGCGGCGCGACGCCAGGGCGCTGGTGGTGTCCGTGACCGACGACGGCCCCGGGATCGCGCGCACCGCGCGCACCGGGCTCGGCCTGTCGTTCTGTCGGCTGGTGGCCGAGGCGCACGAGGGGGAGCTCCAGGTCGAGCGCGTCGAGCCGAGCGGGACGGTGATCCGCATCGTGCTGCCCCCCGACGGCGCCAACGAGGTCCTGTGGCCGCGGGCGTGAGGAGGCCCGCGGTGAACATGGAACGCCTCGTGCTTGTCATCGACAGGAACTCACGTCGGCGACCCGAGCAGGGCGCCTGAGGAGCGTAAGATGAAGATCGACTCCACCCGCTTCGGCAGCATCGACATCGACCCGGAGGCCATGATCCGGTTCCCGAATGGGCCGGTCGGCTTCCCCAACGAGCGGAGCTTCGTGCTGCTCCGCCGCTCGGACGACTCGCCGCTCGCGTGGCTGCAGTCGACGACCTCGCCCGAGCTCGCCTTCCCCGTCGTCTCGGCGCACGCGCTCGGGCACGACTACCCGGACGTGGATCCGAGCCCCTCGGTCGAGGAGGCGGGGATCGCCGGCGGCGCGGGTGAGCTCGCCATCCTGGTGGTCCTCGCGGCGGCGCCGGGCGCCCCGGCGACCGTCAACCTGCTGGCCCCGATCGTCGTCAACGTGACGACTCGAGCCGCGGCGCAGATCTTCCTCCGCGACAGCCGGTACCGGGCGCGGGAGCTGTTCGCGCTGGCGCCCCTCGACGCGCCCGAGTCGGCCGCCGGGAACGTCGCGCCTCCCCAGGCCGAGCCCGCCCTGGCGGTCGGCGCCTGACGGCGACGGGGGGCTCGACGATGGGGAGCACCTCCGGCGCGCCTCCGCCCGACCCGACCGCGCTCGTGCGTGAGGTCACCGACGCGCGCCGGGTGCCCGGGAGCGTCGAGCGGGTGCTGCGCATCACCAACGGTGAGCCGTACGATCCGGAGGCGGCGGCGCTGGCGCTGCGCGACGACCCGATCCTGGCCGCGCGCCTGCTCGGGCTCGTGGGGAGCGCGGCCACCGGGCTGCGGGGCGAGCACTGGTCGCTCGAGCACGCGGTCAACCTCGTCGGGCGGGTGGGGCTTCGCCAGCTGGTGACGACCGCGTTCGCGCTGAACCTCTACCGGGCCCGGGATCCGCGCGCGGTCGCCATCGTCGAGCACGCTGCCGCCGTCGCGGCGCTCTGCCGCTACCTCGCCGTCTGGTACGGCCTGCCGCCCGAGGAGCTGGTGAGCATCGGCCACCTGCACGACAGCGGGCGGCAGATGCTGCTCGAGCACCGCCAGCGCGAGTACCGCGAGCTGCTGAAGCGCGTCCACGACTCGGGCGACGAGCTCGCGCGCGCCGAGCGCCAGCAGTTCGGCGTCGATCACGGCGCGCTCGCCGCCCAGGCGTTCGCCGCCTGGGGGCTGCCGGAGCGCCTGTGCGAGGTGGTCCGGCTGCACCACGACGCCGACGCCCGCGCCGACGACCCGGACACCCAGACGGCGCTCGACATCCTCCGCGTCGCGTCGGCGCTGGTCCGCTCCGTGGAGCGGAAGGACTCCGCCGACGCGCGTGACGAGATCGTGGCGATGGTCGAGGCCCAGCGCCTCGAGATCGGCCGCCGGCAGCTCGAGGTGGCGTGGCCGGAGCTCCGCACCGTCGTGCGCTGCGCCCGCCGGCCCCAGGGCACCGAGGCCGCGCCCATCGAGGACGCCGAGGCGGCGCTCGTCCACCCGTCGATGCCTCCGCGCGACAGCCTCGCCAGCCCGCCGCGGCGCGAGGCCTCTTACGCGCCGCCGTCCGTGTGGCGGAGCGTCGCGGCGACGGCCGCGGTCGCGTTCGTGGCGGGGCTCACGCTGACGATGATCGCGATCGGCCGGCGGGAGCTCGCGATGGCCGGCGTGATCCTCGCGCTCGCCACCGCGATCCTGGTGGCGCGCCGCCGGCCGGCCGAGCGCGCCCGGCGCACGCCGACGCCCACACCGGCGGCCCCCACGGTGAGCGCCCGGCCGCCCGCGCCGAAGGGAGCGTGAGGCCGGGGCTCAACTCTGGCGCCTGCGAGCCGTTCCCCCAGGAGATGTCCCAAGCGGTGGCCGCGCCCTCTCTCGCCGCGCCGCGGCGCCCATCCCTCGCCCCGCCCCCGGCCGGCGCGCTGCTGACCGCGCTCGTCGAGGCTCGGCTCCGCGAGGGCGCGCTCGAGATCCCGGTGCTGCCGGCGGTGGCGTCCCAGGTCCTGGCGGCGTGCCACAGCGAGCAGAGCGACGCTCGCACCGTCACCGGCCTGGTGGAGCGAGACCAGGCGCTCGCCGCCCACGTCCTGCGCGTCGCGAACTCGGCGGGCTACGCCGCGGCGGCGGCGATCACCTCGCTGCAGCAGGCGGTCGGGCGGCTGGGGCTCGGGACGGTGTGCGACCTGGCGCTCACCGCGTCGCTGGCCCGCTCGGTGCGGCCGCCGAAGGGCTTCGAGCCCCTGGCCGCTGGCCTCTGGGGCCGGGCCGCGGCGGCGAGCGCCTACGCGAAGGAGATCGCCCGGGTGCGGCGTCGCAACGCGGAGAGCGTGGCGCTCGCGGGGCTGCTCCACGACGTCGGGATGCCGGTGGTCCTCAGGGCCGCGGCGGCGGTCGGCGGTCCGTCCGCCACGCGAGACAGCGTGGAGCACGCGATGCACGAGCTCCACGGCGAGGTCGGCGCCCGCCTCGTCCGCGAGTGGAAGCTCCCTGAGGGGGTCGCGCAGGCCGCGCTGCACCACCACGCCCCGGCCCTCGCGAGCGACGACGACGCCGAGCTCGCGTGGACCGTCCACCTCGCCGATCGGCTCACGGGCTGGGCGCTCGATCCGCGACATGACACGGACGCGGCCCCGCCGCTCGACGCCGATCCCGTCGAGCTCGCCGCGCTCGGCCTGTACGACGACGACTTCGAGCGCCTGCTCGGCGCGCGCGCCCGCGTCGCGCAGATCGCGCGCTCCTTCACCTGAGCTGAGTCACATGGCAGACCGAGAGGAGCGGTGGGACGTGGTCGTGATCGGGGGCGGCCCCGCGGGGATGCACGGCGCGCTGCAGGCAGGGCGCGCCGGGCGCCGCGTCCTCCTGGTGGATCGCGAGCGCCGCGCCGGGGGCGAGTGCGTCTACCGGGGCACGATCCCGAGCAAGACGCTCCGCGAGACAGCGGTGTACCTCGGGCGCCTCGGCCGCCGCCTCCCCGCGCTCGCGGGCACCACGGCGACCGCGGAGATCGATGTCTCGCGGGTGACGGCTCGCCTCGACGGCGTCCTCGCCGCCCACCACGACTTCCTCGCGAGGCAGCTCGAGCAGGGCGGCGTCGTGCGGAGACAGGGACGCGCCCGCTTCCTCGGGCCCCACGAGCTCGAGATCCGGGCGCCCGGGGGCGAGTCCGGGCGCGTCCGCTTCGACCACGCCCTCATCGCCACGGGCTCGCGCCCGCGCGAGCCGCGCGAGACACCGATCGATCACGAGTACGTCCTCGACAGCGACTCGATCCTTCGGCTCCCATTCTTGCCCAGATCCCTGGTCGTCCTCGGCGGCGGCGTCATCGCGTCGGAGTTCGCGTCCATCTTCGCCGCGCTCGGCAGCCAGGTGACGCTCGTCGATCGCGGGCAGCGGCCGCTCGGCTTCATGGACCCGGAGCTCACCGATCGCTTCCTCGCGTCGTTCTCCAGAGCGGGCGGCGCGTTCGTCGCGGGCGCCACCGCGCGCGGCGTGACCGTCGAGCCGCTCTCGGGCGCGCGCGTGGAGCTCTCGAACGGCGAGCTGCTCGAAGCGGACAAGGTCCTCGTGGCGCTCGGGCGCGTGGCGAGCCTCGACGGGCTCGGCCTCGACTCCCTCGGGCTCGCGCCGGGACCTCGCGGTCACCTGCCCGTGGACGCGCACGGGCGCACGGCCGTCCCGCACGTGTACGCCGCCGGGGACGTGGTCGGGCCGCCCGCGCTGGCCGCCACGTCGATGGAACAGGGCCGCCGCGCGATGTGCCACGCGCTCGGCCTCCCCGCGGGCGCCGGCTCGGCCACCGTCCCGGTCGGGATCTACACCATCCCGGAGATGGCCAGCGTCGGGCTCACCGAGCAGGAGGCGCGCGAACGCCGGGGCGCCGTGCTCGTCGGGCGCGCGGAGCACGCCGAGCTCGCGCGTGCCCACATCGACGACGACACCGAGGGGCTGCTCAAGCTGGTCGCCGACGAGAGCGGCACCCAGCTCCTCGGCGCGCACGCCATCGGCGAGGGCGCGACCGAGCTCGTGCACCTCGCCCAGCTCGCGATGCTCGGGGGCCTGGGCGTGGACACGTTCGTCGAGAACGCCATGAACTTCCCCACGCGCGCGGAGGCCTACCGCATCGCCGCGCTGCAGATCATCGAGCAGCGGAGGGACCGCGCGCGCGAGGCCTCTCGCTCGCGGCGCCCGCCCCGCCCGTCCGCCGCGCCGGTCCTCCTCGCCTGAGCGCTCGCAGCGAGCTCACGGCACGCGGATCCGGTGCACGAGCACCGGCTCGCCGCCGCCATCCACGAGCTCGCGCACCACGGTCACGACGAACGGATCCGCGGGCCCGCCGAGCGTCATCGCGCAGCTCCGCGGGAGCGCGACGAAGGGCGACGGCACGTTCACGCCGACCGCGTCGAACGGGGCGACGTTCGCCTGCAGCGCGACCGAGGGCTGCTCGGCAGCGACGGTGAGCAGCCCCGCGCTGGAGAGCAGCGCCGGCATCTCGGCGGTCCCCGTCGCGCTCGAGAGCACCACGATCACGCCCCCGGCTCGCGCGAACGCGTCGAGCGTCGCGGCCCACGACGCCCCGACCGTCGCCAGCGCGCCGGTCGGCGCCTGGGACTGGTCGAGCACGAGCAGCACGTCGAAGTCGAGGACGTTGAGGCGCGTCGCCACGTCGGCGGGCGCGCTCACGCGCTCGAGCGTGTGCGTGCGCCCGCGCGCGAGCGCCTGGGCCGCGAGGAGGTTCTCCACCCGGGCGCGGGCCTGGGCGGCCGCGTGCTGGTCGAACTCGAGGATCTTCACCGGGTTGCTCGGCCGGAGGAAGGCGGCGTTTCCGAGCAGCGTGGCCTGGGGGGACGCCGTCGTCGTGCCCTCGTGGCTGGTGCAGTGCACGACGATGTGGCCCGCCGTCGCGCCCACGCACTGCCCGCCCTGGCACAGGCCCGTCGGGCAGACGTTCCCGCAGGTGCCGCAGTTCTCGGGATCGATCTGGGTGTCGACGCATTGCCCGGAGCAGGCCGTCAGCGGGGGCGCGCAGAGCGGGACGCAGGCGTACGCGCCGTCCGCCGGGGAGCAGAGCGGGGTCGCGCCGAAGCACTGCGTCCAGCAGTCGCCGCACTGCGCGGCGGTGTCATAGGGAGGGGAGCATGCGTCGGTCGCGTCCGGCGCGTCCACGGCGGCGTCCGCCGAGGCGTCGGGCCCGCCGTCGAGCCCGCCGGTGCCGGACGCGCCGCCGAGCCCGCCGAGCCCCCCGCCGGCGCCACCGCCGCCCGCGCCCGCGCCGGAGGTGCCGCCCGCGCCCGCGCCGGAGGTGCCGCCCGCGCCCGCGCCGCCGCCGCCCGCCCCCGACGCGCCGCCGCCCCCGCTGCCCGACGCGCCGCCGCCCCCGCTGCCCGACGCGCCGCCGGCACCGGCGGCCCCCGCGCTGCCTCCCATTCCCCCTACCCCACCGCCCCCCTCCTGGGAGGCGTCGAGCCCGGCGTCCTCCGGCTGTGCGACGCAGAAGCTGCCGACGCAGGACGCGCTGGGCGAGCACTCGCGCCCGCACGCGCCGCAGTTGCGCGGGTCCGACGCCACGTCGATGCAGCGCTCGCCGCAGAGGGCGAAACCGGCCCGGCACTCGCCGCCCACGAGCCCCGTCTCGGTGCAGGCGCCGGGCGCCGCCAGCGCGAGCGCCAGCGCGAGGCCGAGCCGGACGAGGCGCGCCCGCCGCGCGAAGCTCATCGGTCGCCTCCCTTCGCGGGCGGGGGCGGAGGCGGGGCGGATCCCGCGGCGGGCGGGGGGGCCGAGGGGGCGGCGGGCGGCGCGCCTGCCGGGGGGGCGCTCGCCGCCCCGGACTCGGCGCCCTTGGGGCGCGCGTCACGGACGGTGGTCGTCTTCGTCTGGCGGGTGACCCGGAGCTCGACGCGGCGGTTCATGTACCAGGCGTGCTCGGAGCTCTTCTCGACGAGGGGGCGCGACGTGCCGTAGCCGACGGCGGAGAGCCGAGCCCGCTCGACGCCCCGAGTGATCAGGAATTCCATGACGCTGCGCGCGCGGTCCTCGGACAGCTTCTTGTTGTACCACTCGGGGCCCCGCTCGTCCGCGTGCCCCTCGACCTCGATCTGGACGTACTCGGGGTGTTCGACGATGAGCTTCGCCAGGCGCTCGAGGAGCGGGTAGCTCACGGTGCGGATGATGTGGCTGTTCACCTGGAAGTGGACGCGGTCGTCCAGCACGATCTTGTCGCCGAGGACACGCACCTGCAGCTCGTCGGGGCAGCCGTCCTCGTCGGCGTAGTCGTTCTTCGTCTCCGGCTCGAGCGGGCAGAGATCTTCTTTGTCGAGGATGCCGTCCTGATCGTTGTCCGGGTCCGGGCAGCCGTCCTCGTCCTGGAACTCGTCGAGGTCCTCGGGCTCGTTCGGGCAGGAGTCCTTGCTGTCGACGATGCCGTCGAGGTCGTTGTCGACCTCGGGGCAGCCGTCCTCGTCCTGGAAGCCGTCGCGGTCCTCCGGGATGCGGCGGCACTCGTCGCGCACGTCGGGCACGCCGTCGGCGTCGTCGTCGAGATCCGGGCAGCCGTCTTCGTCCTGGAAGCTGTCGTAGTCCTCCGGATCGTCCGGGCACCGATCGACGGAGTCCCGGAGCCCATCCGAGTCACGGTCCCCGTCGCGCACCGCCTCGGCGGACGCCGCGCCGTAGACGAGGTGGACGCCGGCGAGGAGCACGTTGGCGTCCTCCGGCCGGAGCTCCCGATCGCCCTGGAAGACGTGGACGTACCCGAGCGTCGGCCCCACGCCGAGCGTGCCGTCGGCGGAGAAGAAGTCGTACCCGACGTGCGCGTCGAAGAGCGGCCGCCCGAGCCCGCCCGTCACCGTCCCGCCGACGACCCCCGCGAGCCACACGCCCCCGAGCGCCGTCCCCGGCGCGAAGGGGTACACGCGGGGCCCGAAGCCGCCCGTGATCGCCGTCGCCACGCCGCGCCGCTCGAACGAGGGATCCCGCGGCGCCTCGCCCGAGAGCAGGAGCAGGTTGCCGAGCTCGAGCGCGAGCCCGAACCGCTCCCCGAGCCGCAGCTCCGCCGCGCCGAGCAGCGCGCCTCCGAACCCCTGCTCCCGCGACTGGTAGACGTCGACGGCCTTCGCCCCGGCCCCCGTCCCGTGCCAGCGAAGCGCCTGCGCCCCCGCCGGCCGCGCCGCGATCAGCGCGCAGATCCCCGCGCCCACCGCGACCGCCCGCCGGAGACCGCCAGCGCCCTGACGCCCACTGTCACGAATTCGGGTGCCCATCTCGCCGGAACTACGAAGACTAGCGCAAGACCGCATCAGCCGCCGGCGGAGAGTGCAACCCCAGTGCCAGCCCTCCCCCGTGCCCCCCAGACCCGAGCCCCCGCCCCCAAGCCCCCTCACGCCCGCCGCCCCGCGCCCGCCCTCCCTCACGCCCTCGCCCTCCCTCACGCCCTCGCCCACGCCCTCCCTCACGCCCTCCCTCACGCCCTCCCTCACGCCCTCGCGCCCGCGCTCTCCCACGCCCTCCCCCGCGCTCACGCCCTCCCTCACGCCCTCCCTCACGCCCTCCCTCACGCCCTCCCTCACGCCCTCCCTCACGCCCTCCCTCACGCCCTCCCTCACGCCCACGCTCACGCCCTCGCGCCCGCGCTCTCCCACGCCCACGCCCTCGCTCACGCCCTCCCTCACGCCCTCCCTCACGCCCGCGCCCCCCGGCTCCGATACGGGCACCCCGCGTCCCCTCTGCGCGCCGGCGCCTTTCCCTGCGGGCCGCCGCTTGACACCCCGCCCCCGCCCGCGCGAGCGTCCTGGCAACGCCACCACGCGGAGGAGGATCGGAGTGACGCACGCACGCACGCACGTCGGAGACGACGACGTGGCACCCGTGGGCCCCCGAGACGCCGACGGCGACGACCTGACCGTCCACGACCACTGCCCCGCGGACCACCACCCGGACCAGGCGAGGGACGCTCCACGCCGATCCGCTTCTGTCGAGCGAGTGGCTCACGGCCTACGTCGCGGGCGGCACGGGCTCGCGCATCGTCGAGGCTCCCCGCACCGAGCTCGCGCCGCTGTCCTCACTCTCCGGCTGCGCGGGTTGGTGGTGATGCCCGCTGCGCCCGCCCGGAGGCGCGAGCGCCTTCCGCGCCTCGCGGCGCTCGCCTTCACGCTCGTCACCACCGCGTGCGGCCGCGACGTGGCACCGCGCGAGGCGCCGCCCGACGGGGCGAGGGACGCCGCGCCCGACACCTACGCCTCCGGCGGCGGCAGCTCGGGCGGCGCCGCCGGCACCGGCGGGGCGGGCGGCACTGGCGGGGCGGGCGGCACTGGCGGGGCGGGCGGCACCGGCGGCGGGAGCTCGCGCTGGCCCGGCTGGCACGTGGTGACGAGCGGGAGCTGTCCGATCTACGCCCCCGACGACCTCGCCCGCGAGGTGGAGCCGCTCCGCTGGGAGCCGTGCCCGGGGCTGCCCGCCGCCTGCCGAATGAGCCCACGCGAGCTGCTCTCCAAACCGTGGAGCTTCGGCAAGTCCGCCTCGCGAGCGTACGTCGGCTTCATCCGCTCCCCGCTGCCGCCCCTGCCCGGCCGCCCGGCAGACGACACCAGGTCCATCCTCGGCGTGTTCGACGCCGACACGGGCGAGCCGCTTGGGGCGTGGGGCAGCCTCGAGGGCACCTGCATGGGGGCGTTCTCAATCGACGGCGACCAGATCGCCGCCTACTCGATCCAGACGGAATCCCCTTCAAGCGGCGGCGTCTTCGACTTCTATGTCGGCTCGGTACACGACCCGTCGACCTATTCGACGCCACGCTTCACCGCGCGCACCGGAGAAGCCGGCTGGTCCTACATCCAGTCCATCGACCTCGAGGGCGACTGGCTCACCGTGTACTTCGGCCCCGGCGCCGGCCTCGTCGATCTGCGCCCCGGCGCCAGCCGCGCGATCCAGCCCTTCGAGGCCGGCAGCGGCGTCGTGCTGGTGGATCCGTACACCTGCGGGCGCAACGTGTTCGCCACCGGCTCGGTGACCGCGGACTCCTTCATCCTGGGCCGTAGGGAGAGCGGGGAGGGCACGGTAGTGCATGATCACCCGCCGCCCGACGGCACAGGCACTCCCATGTGCGCGGGCTCGACCCTGGCGTGGCTGGAGGCGGTGGTCCCCAGCCCGGACTACTACGGTGCCCTCGACGTGAAGCTCTGGACCTCGCCGTTCGACGCCTCGCTCCTCCCCACCGCGCCGCGTCGCGTCGCCACCGTACCCGAGGCCTACAGCCACCACAACCCCGGCTCCCGCATGGGTCCCGGCCTGGTCGCGCTCGGCACCTCCCGCATCCGCCGCCTCTCCGACGGCGCCTACCGCGACCTGCCCCCGTGGGCCGCGGACGGCGACGATTGGGAGCTCGGCCCCTACTTCGGCCTCCGCTGGCTCGACGAGGAGGAGATCGTCGTCCGCGTCTGGGACGGCGGCCGCGCCGTCCGCGTCGTCCGCCTGGACCATACCTCCCTCCCCTGGCAACCCGCCACCCCGTGAGCCCCGTCCCGCAGACCCAAGCCCCCGCGCCCGCCCTCGCGCCCGCGCTCGCCCCCGCGCCCGCCCCCGCGCCCGCCCTCGCGCCCGCGCTCGCCCCCGCCCCCCTCAGTACACCGGCGGCGGCGTGATCCTCTCCAGATCGAGCCCCCCCGCGTACAGGTAGCTCGTGTAGAGCCCGTACCCGTAGACGACGATGCCGAACGCCTCGTCGCTCTCGACCCGGTGCACCTCGCCCGCGCCGAGCTGCACGCGCGCGACCGCCCACCCGGAGCTCCCGATCACGGAGAACTCCGTCGCGGGGACGGCCGCGCCGTCGAGCGTCACCGTGGCGCCGACCGGCGCCGTCACGTTGACGAAGCTCACGTCGTACGTCTCCGACGCGACGAACACGTAGTCCCGCCGGTACTGCGCGGCGGGCACCGCGATCCCCATCGACGGATCGCCCGAGCCGCTCGGCACGGACGCCTGCCCCTGGAGGTACTGCGTGATCGCGAACGCGTGGTCGCCGACGACGCGGAAGTCCGCCTCGACGCCGGAGAGCTCGAGCGGGCCGTCTGCCGGCGACAACGTGACCGGGGCCGAGACGCTCGGCGGGTCGAACGTGAGCCGTGTCCCGGGGGTGAGCGCCTGCAGGCGCACGACGTGGGGGCTCTGGCTGGCGAGCGCGGCGGGGTACGTGACGAAGTAGTCGCTGCCGAGCGTCTCCACGGGGAGCATCGCGTGCTCGAGGTGGTCGCAGGCGTCCGTGCTGGCGGTCGGCACGTTGGCGCACGAGTGGCCCGCGATCACCTGCACGGGCTTCGTGGCGCGGACGCGCGTGCCGGACACGTCCGAGCCGTACGCGCCGCCCGCGGTCGGGGTCGTCGAGAGCGCGGCGAGGACGTCGCCGCGCGCGAGCGTCACCTTGCCGTTCCCCGCGGCGTCGATGCCCGCCCCGGCCGCGAACTCCCCGCGCCCGAGCAGCTCCACCTCGGTGTCGTCCTCGACCGCGGTCACCACGACGAACCCCGCGCGCTGGCTCGCCGCGGGCCAGCTCACGGCGACGTAGTTGCCGGTGAACGCCGTCGACGGCAAGAGGAGCGTCGCGTCGTTGGAGAAAGAGAGGCAGGTGTCCCCGAACCCCCCGGGGCAGTCCTTGCCGAGCGGGCAGCCGGCGGGCGTGGGGCTCAGGGAGTACGTGAGCGGGCTCAGCTGATACACCGTGACGGGGGCGTCGGTGCGCAGGCGGTACGCGCCGCCGGAGACGACCCGCGTCGCGCCGGGCTCGGGCGGGAGCTGACACGCGTCCACGTCGCCGCCCTTGAGCTCCGGGACCCACGGGAGCGTGAGGACGCTCACCCCCGCCGCGGGCACCGTCTCCGTGCGGACGACGCTCGAGCCACGGGTCACGAGCACCTCCGCCGGCTGGTCGCCCGCGTTCGCGACCGCGACCGCGAAGTCGAAGCCCTCCCACACCGGGTTCGGCGTGACGGTGGGCCAGTAATCGCAGCCGAGGTAGCCGTTGGCGAGCGACGGCGGCGTGCACGCGCCCTCGCAGCGTCCGGCCTCGCAGGTCATCCCCTGGTTGGCGTCGCAGTCGAACTCCCACAGGCGGGAGCCGTCCTCGGAGCAGGCGGTGGCGCGCCCCGCGGCGCACGTCGCCTCCCCCGGGGTGCAGACGACGCAGCCGACGCCTGGGCGGCAGTCCCGCGCGCCGCAGTCGACCTCGTCACGGAAACCTCCGGTCGCGTTGCAGGTGCGCGCGATCTTGCCCTCGCAGACGACCTGCCCGTCGAGGCACAGGCCGCCGTCTGCGCCGAAGCCGCCGCTCCCTCCGCCGTCGGTCGCGCCCACGCCGCCCCCTCCGGCGAGGCCGCCCTTGCGCTGGACCTCGGGGTCACCCGAGCAGGCGAACGCCGCCCCGAGGGCGGCGCCGGCGGTGATCATACCAGAGAGGAGGCGTCGTGCTCGCATCACCCCCAAAGGGTACACCGCCCCGCCCAGGAAGGCCCGAGCCGCGCGAGGCACGCCCGGCGAGGCCCGGCGGCCGGCGCGGCCTCAGCCGGCGAGCAGGCTGCGGGCGATCTGGCTCGTCTGGATCTCGTCCGTCCCGCCGTAGATCTGGAGCACCTTGGCGTCGCGGCAGAGCTGCTCGACGCGGTACTCGGCCATGTACCCGTTGCCGCCGAAGAGCTGCACGGCCTCGAGCGCGACCTCCATGGCCGCCTGCGCGCAGTAGAGCTTGCACGCGCTCGCCTCGGCGAGGCTCAGCCCCTTGCCGGCGCGCCCGAGCTCGATCATCCGGAACACGAGGTTCTGGATGTTCATGCGCGCCACCTCCATCTTCGCGATCTTGAGCTGGATGAGCTGAAACTCCCCGATCGGCTTGCCGAACTGCACGCGCGTCCGCGCGTACTCGAGCGACAGCCGGAGGCACTCCTCGACGATGCCGAGCGCCATCGCCGCGACCCCGGTGCGCTCCGAGGTGAAGGTGTCCTTCACGCCCGTGCGGTAGCTGACCGTCTCCGTCTCGCCGAGGAGGCGATCCTTCTCGACGAACACGTCCTCCAGGAACAGCTCTCCCGTCGGCGACGAGTGCATCCCCATCTTGCGGAGCGGCTTGCTCTGCGTGAGCCCCTTCGTGCCGCGGTCCAGGACGAAGGAGAGGACCTGCCGATCCTTCGGCTCGTTGCCGCGCGGGGAGCCCGGATCGTCGAGCTTGCAGATGACGACGAGGGTGTCGGCGTAGGGGCCGTTCGTGATGAACGTCTTGTTGCCGTTCAGGACGTAGCCCCCGTCGACGCGGCGCGCGGAGGCCTTCATCGACCCGAAGGCGTCGGAGCCGGAGCCAGGCTCGGTGATCGCCCAGGCGCCGACCTTGTCCAGCGTGAGCAGGTCGAGCGCCCATCGCTCGATCTGCCGGGAGGTGCCGCGGCTCGTGATGGTGCCCGCGGTGAGGCCCACGCTCACGCCGAGCGCCGTCACCATGCCAGGGCAGTGGCGCGACAGCTCGATGATCGGGATCATCTGCATCGCGACCTCCTCCCCCGAGGCCTCGCGTTCGACCGTCGCGGGCGGCGTCTCGCCCCGCGCGATCGCCTCCTCGCGCGCCTTCACCTTCGCGAGCGCCTTGCCCAGGCGGACCTGCGCCATGTCGCGCATGCCGAAGGTCGCGAGCATCTTGCGGAGGATGTCGTAGGGCGGCAGGTCGCCGTGCTCGAGGTCGTCCAGCTTCGGGACGATCTCGGCCTCGACGAAGCGGCGAGTCATTTCGCGGATGGCGAGGTGAGTTTCGGACCACTCGATCATGGGGGGAGCGAAGCGCGGGAGGCGGCGGGAGGCAATGAGCGGGGGGTGGAGGGCGAGAGGGAGAGCGAGGGCGAGAGGGAGAGCGAGGGCGAGGGGGAGAGCGAGGGGGAGAGCGAGGGCGGAGGGCGAGAGGGAGGGCGGGGGCGGGGGCGCGGGCGAGAGGGAGGGCGGAGGGCGAGAGGGAGGGCGTGGGCGCGGGCGAGAGGGAGGGCGGAGGGCGTGAGGGAGGGCGGAGGGCGTGAGGGAGGGCGGAGGGCGTGAGGGAGGGCGGGGGCGAGAGGGAGGGCGGAGGGCGGAGGGCGAGGGGCGGGCGCACGGGCTCGGGCTCGGGGGGCTAGGGGTTGGAATCGGGGGCGGGTCGTCTAGGCTGGCGGGGGCGCGGGGAGCGCCCTGGAGGACCTGGCAGCGATGAAGGAGCAACTCACCCGGCAGGCAGCGTTCGTCTTGGTGGCGGGGGTCGTCGCCTGCGGCTCGGACGACGGCGCGTTCAAGGCGGGGCGGGACGCGGGGGCCGAGGCGGGGGCCGGGGGCGCGAGCGGCGCGAGCGGCAGCGGCGGCGCGAGCGGCAGCGGCGGCGCGCGCGGCAGCGGCGGCGGGGTGAGCGGCACCGGCGGCGGCGGGGTGAGCGGCACCGGCGGCGGCGCCGCCACGAGCGGCGCAGCCGGAGGGGGCGCCGGGGGTGCCGGCGGCGGCGCGAGCGGCGCGGGCGGCGCGGGCTCCGGCGGCGGCGCGGGCTCCGGCGGCGGCGGCGCCGCGGGGACGGACGGCGGCGCGGGCGCCGGGGGCGCGGGCGGGGCGGACGGCGGCGGGGGCGCCGGCGGCGGCGACGGCGACGCGGGCTGCGCCGAGGCCGGCTCGCCGTCGGTCGAGAGCTGCCTCGTCGGCGAGGCGTACGGGGTGTTCGCCTCTCCGGCGGGCAGCGACGTGACCGGCGACGGCTCGCGCGCCGCGCCGTTCGAGACGCTCGGCGCCGCCGCGACGGCCGCGATCGCGGCGGGCAAGCGCGTCTACGCCTGCTCGACCTCCGGCGCGTTCACGGCGGCGCTCAGGCTGGAGGCGGACGCGTCGGGCCTGCGCCTCCACGGCGGGTTCTCCTGCGACGACTGGAGCCCGAACGGCGTGAAGGCGGTGCTGCGCTCGAGCGAGGGCCCCGCGCTGCGGGTCGACGGCGCGACCGACGTGCTCGTCGAGGATCTCCACGTCCGGGCGCTCGACGCGCCGTCCGCGTCGCCGGGTGCGGCGAGCCTGGCCGCGTCGGCGACCTCGGGCGCCGCGGTCACGTTCCACCGGGTCAAGCTCGAGGCCGGCCTCGGGGCGCCCGGCGCGGCGGGCGCGGCAGCCCCGGCGACGCCGGCGGCCACGGGCGCTCCAGGGAACCCGGGGACCCAGGCGTGCACCGCGACCGTGCCCGGCGGCGCCGCCGCGACGAGCGCGTGCGGCGCCGCGGAGTCGTCCGCCGGCGGCCGGGGCGGAGACGGCGGAGTCGGCGCGAGCAGCGGCGGCAACGGAGATCCCGGCGCGCCAGCGGGCACGCAGGGGGCACCGGGGTACGGTCAGGTCGGCAACACGTGGACTTGCTCCGTCGGCGGCGTCGGCGGCGGCGGCGAGCTCGGCGCGGCGGGCGCGGCCGGCGGGGCGGGGCTGGCGGCGGTCGGGCCCGGGTCATTCACCGGGCTCGTCTGGGGCGCGTCGGTCGCGAGCGGCGGCCACGCCGGGGAGGTGGGTCAGGGCGGCGGCGGCGGCGGCGGCGCGAAGGCTCCCCTCTCCTGCCCGGGCAGCTCGTCGCTCACGGGCGCGAGCGGCGGCAGCGGGGGCGGCGGCGGCTGCGGGGGGCTCGGGGGCGGCGGCGGGCAGAGCGGCGGCCCGAGCCTCGCGCTGGTGGTCCGCAACTCGACCGTCACGCTCGACGAGGTCGAGCTCGTGGTGGCGGGGGGCGGCGCGGGCGGCGCCGGCGCGCCGGGCCAGCTCGGCGGGACCGGCGGGCAGGGCGCGAACGGCGGCGGCGCCGTGAACGGCTCGAAGAACGCCTGCCGGGGCGGGGATGGTGGGGACGGGGGCACGGGCGGCCCCGGCGGGGGCGGCCAGGGCGGCCCGGCGCTCGGGATCGCCGTGCTCGCGGGCACCTCGCCCACGCGCACGAACGTCACGTTCTCGCTCCCGGCGCTCGGCGCGGCGGGGGGCACGGACGGCGCGGGCGCGTCCACCGGGCCCGGCGCGGGCGCGGCGGGGGTCGTGGCCGAGGAGGGCGCCCTGTGAGGCGCGCGTGCGCTCGCCGCGCCGCGGCTCGCGCTCGGCGCGCCGCGCGGCTCGCGGCGGTGGTCGGCGCGGCGGCTGGGCTCGCCGGCTGCGGTGAGGCGACGTGCGAGGAGCGCCGCACGTGCGCGAGCGGCGCCGCCGGCACGGGGGGCGCGGCGGGCACGGGCGGCACGGCCGGCGTGAGCGGCGCCGCGGGCACCGACGCGGGGCCGCTGCCCGACGGCGCCGCGTGCAGCGCCGCGACGGCGTGCTCGAGCGGCCACTGCGTCGACGGCGTGTGCTGCGACACCGCGTGCGACGGCGCCTGCGAGTCGTGCAGCGCGCCGGGCCTCGCGGCCGGCTCGTGCGCCCCGGCGGCCGCCGGCACGGATCCCGGCGGCGACTGCGCGGGCGCCGTCGCCGCCTGCTCCGGGCTCTGCGACGGCGCAGGCGCCTGCGCCTACCCGGGCGCCGAGACGACCTGCGCCACGCCGAGCTGCGACGGCACGACGCTGGTCCGCCTGCTCTGCCAGGGCGACGGCGCGTGCGGCGAGGCGCGCGAGCCGTGCGACGACGCGCTGGCCTGCACGGGCGTCGAGTCCTGTACCCCGGTCGGGTGTGTGGCGGGCACCGCGCCCGACTGCACCCCCGCGGACCCCGCGCACTGCGTCGGGGCGTGCGTCGAGGGCGCGACGGGGCACGAGTGCACGGTCACGGCGGCGGACACCGACGCCGATCTCCACGGGGACGCTGCGTGCGCCGCGGCGCCGGGCGACGACTGCGACGACACCCTCGCCTCCGCGTACCCCGGCGCGCCCGAGAGCTGCGACGGCGTCGACAACGACTGCGACGGGCTGCGGGACCTCGCCGATGGTTTCACGCTGGGCGGGACCGTGGACATCCTGTTCACCTCGCCGCACGCGGCCTGGTACCCCCACATCGCGTGGTCGAGCGCGGCGCGGCGCTACGGCGTCGTGTGGACGGACGGCCGCGCAGGCGACTCCAACTACCAGGTGTACTTCGCCGCCATGAACTCGAGCGGCGCGCTGGTGGACGCCCCGATCCGGCTGAGCGACGGCGTGGCCTCGCGCGGGCTCGCGCGCATCGCCGCGTTCGGCTCGCGCTTCGCCGTCGTGTGGTCGAGGCTGACGGCGCCGAGCGGCGTGGTGCTCCGGCAGCTCGACGCGATGACGGGGCAGCCGCTCGGCCCCGAGCAGGCCCTCAGCGCCACGTCGGGCCAGTACGCCGGCCTCTACGCGCTCCCCGGCCCCGTGCTGGCGGTCGGCTGGGTCTCGAGCGTAGGCACCTCGGCGCTCACGCTCGATCCCGCGACCGGGGCCGTCACGACCGCCACGCAGGCCATCTCCACGTCCGCGGCGTTCGGCTGGGCGGGCGCTGGGGCTCACGTGTACGCGCACCTCGCCACCCCGGGCACGCCGGACCGGGCTGGGTTCCTCGGCGTGGGGGCCTCCCTCGCGAGCGAGATCGCCGAGACGGACCTCGACCCGACGGCGACGGTCGACCACGGGCTCGGCGCGATCGCCGCCACGGACACCGCGATCGGCAACGTGTGGGCGCTCGTAGGCCCCCCGTCGGTGTGGCGCTTCTCGGCGCACGCGCCCGACGGCGCGCGGCTCTGCGGCCCGATCGACCTGGCGACCAGCGGCGCCTCGCGGCCGTTCGTCGCCGCCGCGGCGACCGCGACCCCGCAGCACTTCGCGACGCTCGTCTACGACGAGCTCCCGGCGGCGACCGACTACGATCTCGTGCTCCACCGCGTGGACGCCACGTGCGCGGTCGCCGACGCGGTCGTCGTCGGCACGGCGCCCTACATCGGCGCGACGGTCGACTCTCGCCAGGTGGCGGCGCCGACGCTCACGACCGGCGAGTCCCAGTACGCCGTGGTGTGGTCCGAGGGGGATCGGATGATGCGACGCCTCTTCGGATCCAACCTGTGCGACTGAGCCCCCCCGCGCCCGAGACCGGCGCTCCCGATGCGGGGCTCCAGGCCGAGGACGAGCCCGCGCGCGCGGCCGGCCGCGGCGGTCTCGCGATCACGGCGGCGAAGGCGTACTTCATCGTCCTCGGTCTCGTGCAGCAGCTCCTCTTGCCGCCGCTGCTCGGCGCGGCGGGGTACGGCGCGTACACCACCGCGTCGAGCGTCGCGAGCATCACGTACAACCCAGTGGTCACGACCTCGATCCAGGGCGTGAGCCGCGCGGTCGCGACCTCGCCCGCCGCGACCCGCGAGGCGGTCGTGCGGCGGCTGCTCGGCGTGCACGCCGCCTTCGCGCTCGCGCTCGCGGCAGGGTTCTGGGCGATCGCGCCGTGGCTCGTCGGGAGCGTCCTCGGCGCCCCGCACGTCGTGCGCGGCGTGAGGCTGCTCGCGGCGGTGATGTTCGTCTACGGCCTGTACGCGCCGCTCGTCGGCGTGCTGAACGGCGAGCGCCGCTGGCTCGCGCAGGCCGGCCTCGACGCCGTCGCCGGCACGCTCCGCACGGTCGGGCTGGTGGCGGGCGCGTGGTGGGTCGTCCGGGCCACGGCCGAGCCCGGCGGCCTCGCGCCGGCCGCGCTCACGCCGATGGAGGGCGCCATCCTGGGCTTCGCGGTCGTCACCGTGGTCCCGCTCCTCGCCGCGGCGCGCCTCGCGGGGCTCGGCCGCGCCGGGAGCGGCGGCGCGACGGCCGGCGCCCACCTCGCCTTCGCCGCACCGCTGCTGGCCGGCCAGGTGCTGCTGAACCTCCTGCTCCAGGCGGACGTGAACCTGCTGCGCGCGTTCGGCGCCGAGGCCGCGCGGCACGCCGGCCTTCTCCCTGCGGCCGCCGACCCGTTCGTCGGCGCTTACCGGATGACGCAGCTCTTCTCGTTCTTGCCTTATCAGCTCCTCATCTCGGTGACCTTCGTGCTGTTCCCGATGCTGGCCGCGGCGGCCGCGAACGGCGATCGGGAGCAGGTCGCGCGCCTGGTGCGCGGCGGCGTGCGCGTCGCCCTGCTCGTCGCCGGCTTGATGGTGTCGGTCACCTCGGGGCTCGCGCCGGCGCTGCTGCGGCTGGTGTTCCCGCGCGTGCCGGAGGCGATCGAGCTCGGGGCGCCCGCGATGCGCATCCTCACGCTCGGGTTCGGCGCGTTCGCGGTGTTCGGGATCCTGACGAGCGTGCTGAACGCGCTCGGGCGCGAGCGCCAGAGCGTCGCGGCGACGGCCGCCGCCGTGGCGCTGGTCGCGGCGCTCGGGTTCGCCCGCGTCCGCGGGACCGAGCTCGGGACGGAGCTCCTCGTCCGCATGGCGCTGGCGACGAGCGCGGGGCTGCTCGCGGCGACGACGCTCGCGGCCGTCCTCGTCCAGCGAGCGGCCGGCGCCGTCGTCGCCCCGAAGACGGCGATCCGCGTCGTCGCCGGGATCGCGGCGTGCGTCGCCGCCGGGCGCGCGCTCGATCCGCGCGGCGCGGTCGCGACGCTGGCCTCCGCGGCGGCGCTCGGCGGCCTGTTCCTGGCGATCCTGGTGGTGACGCGGGAGCTCGGCCGCGGCGATCTCGCCGCGCTCACCGCGCTCGTGCGCCGGCGCGCCGGCGCGCCTACTTCAGGATGACGATCTGGACCCTGCGATTGCGGGCCCGGTTCGCGTCGCTCACGTTCGGGACGAGGGGCTTGTCCTTGCCGTACCCCTTCGCCTCGAGGCGGGTCGGGTCGATGCCGAGCCGCACCAGGGCGTCGCGCACGGCGTCGGCCCGTTCCTGGGACAGGCGCGTGTTGTAGCCCGGCGTCCCCGTGTCGTCCGTGTGACCCTGGATCTCGACGCGGAGCGTGCCCTTCTGCGTGAGCACGTCGGCGATCTCCTCGACGAGGCCCATCGAGTCGGGCAGGATCTTCGCTGAGTCGTGCTCGAAGTGCACGGGCTTCTTCAGCTTGAGCTCGTTCGCCGTGACGACGACGTTCGGCTGCTTCGGCTTCTTGTTGAGCGTGATGGACGCGCGCACGTCCTCGCGGGCGCGCACGTCGATCTCCGTCACGCTCGTGAGGTAGCCGGGGGCGGTCACGGTGATCTTCACCGGGCCGGGCGGCACCCGCTCGAAGCGGAACGCGCCGTACTCGTCGGCGTCCAGCTCCAGCTCGCGGTTGAGCTTGTCCGTGATCTTCACCTTCCCGCCGCGGACGGGGCCGTTCGTCTCGCCGTCGAGCAGGCCTCCGACCACGTTGCCGACGCGCGGCAGCGCCTCGAGCTCGCAGGTGATGTTGATCATGACCATGCCGCCCTGGCCACCGGGCGCGGCCTCGCCCGAGGGGGCCTCGGGGGTCGGCGCGCCGGGGGGCGCCGCCCCGGGGGCTGGGGGAGCGCCGGGCGGCGCCGCGCCCGGCGGCACGGAGCCGGGCGGCACGGAGCCGGGCGGCACGGCGCCGGGCGGCACGGCGCCGGGCGGCACGGCGCCGGGAGGGGCGTAGCCGGGCGCCACGTACCCCGGAGGGGCTGCGCCGGGCGGCGCGGCGCCGGGCGCCACGTATCCCGGCGGCGCGGCCGCGGGAGGCGCGGCGGCCGCTGGCGCGGAGTCCGGCACCGTCGCCGAGCACTGGCCGTCCCGGTACCCACTCGCGGTCACGGCGAACGTGTAGATCCCGGGATCGAGGTTGCCGGTCGTGAAGCGCCCCTCGGCGTCCGCCACCATGCCCGTGAGGGGGCGCCCCTCGTACCGGATCACGGCGTCCGCAACCGCGGTCGTCGTCCCCTTCTCGATGACCTGGCCGGAGACGTACCGCTCCGGGGGGAGCGGGGGCGGCGGCGGCGGCGCGGCCTTCTCGACCTCGACGCGCTCGATGACCGGCTTCGGCTTCTGGGTGTCTGCGGCCCAGCTCACGCCGAGCCACAGGTTCCACGGGAGCTCCGGCGAGACCTCCTCGATGAACTCGCTGGTGGCCCCGGTGCCGATGTCGGCCGCCGCGACGACGGCGATGCCGTCCCACACCGGGAAGAGCCGCGCGCCGACCGTGAGGCGCGAAGGCGTGGTCGCGAACCCGCCGTCGTTGCCGAGGCAGCCGTCTCCCGCGTACACCCGGCTCACGTTGCAGGTGTAGCTCTGGCGGTTGTTCGGCACGTCGATCGTCCACTCGAGGAACGGGCGCACGACGGGGAAGATGGCCTCCGCGCCGAGCCCCACCTGGAACGCGTCGATGCGGTTCACGTCGAGCCCGAAGCGCTCGATCCGCGTGATCCTCCCGCCCCGCCGGCGCTCCACGTCCGACACCAGCTTGCCGGAATTGTCGGCGTAGTAGCCGAGGTTCAGGTGGAGCTGGAGCGGGATCCGCGCGTTCGGGTCGGTGCGGTTGTGGAGATCGAGGGTGCCGAGCGCGCGGACCGCGAAGCTCGTCCCCGCGCCGTCGACGCCGACGCCGCCGGTGCCGTTGAGGAGCCAGAGCTGCGCCTCCCCACCGAAGCCGAAGATCCGATCGTCACGGTGCGGCATGAAGCCTTTGACGCCGAGGTCCGTGTCCCCGAGCACCTGAAGGAGCTGCGGCCGCCCTTGGTCGTTGCTGGTCGCGTGGGAGTGCATCCCCACGTACGCCTCGAGGAACGGGAACAGCGTGGCCGACACGTTGAACGAGGCGCCCACGCGGCTCACGTCGTCCTCCGCAGCGGGCGCCCCGCCCACCGGGCTCGGGCAGTCCTTCCCGCACAGGAAGCCGGTGCCGCCGAAGTAGCTCGCGAGGAACGCGACCCGGAACGTGCCGGGCGCCCCCGATCCGGCGGACGAGACGCGCAGCAGGCCGGTCGAGCCGCTGAGCGAGTTGTGCGTGCCGAGCGTATACCGGCGCCACTCGTTCTCCTCGGCGCCCGTCGGCTCCTCGGGCGCGCCCTCGGCGTCGCCCTCCGCGCTGCCGTCGCCACCGAAGTCGGTGCCGTAGGAGAACCCGCCACCGGCGGCCGCGGCCGGCGGCGCTGCGGGCGCGGGCGGCCCCGCGGCGGGAGGCGCCACGGGCGGAGGCGCCTCGCCTGCCGGCGGCGTCGCCGCGGGAGGCGGCGCGGGCGCGGGCGGCGTGCCCGGCGGCGGCGGAGCCGGAGCGGGCGGCGCCGGCTGAGCGAGGGCGGCGCCGGCCAGCGCCAGCCCACCGAGGAGCGAGAGGGACGTGAAGATCGTTCTGTTCATGCGCTCACCGTCGCGGCTCCCACGCCGCCCGGGCGCTTCTAGCATCGTTTCGGCGGAGGACGAACATCCGGGGGCCGGAGCCCGGAGCCCTGGTCGGTGGGGATCCTGCGGCTATGCTCCGGGGCCGTGGGTGAGACCCTCATCGCCGCCGACCGCCTCGCCAAGACCTTCCGCCAGGGGTTCTGGATGCGGCGGGTCGAGGCCGTCCGCGGCGTGTCGTTCACCGTCGAGCGCGGCGATATCTTCGGCTTCCTCGGCCCGAACGGCGCCGGGAAGACGACGACCATCAAGATGCTGACCGGCCTGATCGCCCCGACCGGGGGCACGGCCACCATCTTCGGGCACCCGGTGCCGAGCACCCGGGCGCTCGGCCGGCTCGGCTTCATGCCGGAGAACCCGTACGTGTACCCCTTCCTCACGCCGACGGAGTTCGTCGAGATGTGCGGGCGGCTGTGCGGGCTGACGGCGGCCTCGGCGCGGGCCCGTACCCGGCAGGTGCTCGACCAGGTGGGCATCGCCTACGCCTCCGATCGTCAGGTGCGGCGGCTCTCCAAGGGCATGCTCCAACGGACGGGCCTCGCCGCCGCGCTGGTCGGCGACCCCGAGCTCCTCGTGCTCGACGAGCCCATGAGCGGGCTCGATCCGGTCGGGCGCAAGGATGTCCGAGATCTGATCTTCGCCGAGCGCGCCGCCGGGCGCACCATCTTCTTCAGCACGCACATCCTGAGCGACGTGGAGACCCTCTGCGACCGGGTCACGATCCTCCGCCGAGGCGAGGTGGTCGTCTCCGGGGTGCTGCGTGATCTGCTGCGCCGCGAGGTGAAGCGCACCGACGTGACGCTGGACGCGGTGAGCCCCGCGCTCGAGGCCGAGCTCGAGGGCGCCGGGCACGCCGTGCGGTCCGCCGGGGGTCGGCGGATCGTCGAGATCGAGGGCGACGAGCGGGTCGGCGAGGTGCTCGCGGCGGCGCTCGCCGCCGGGAGCCGCGTGGTCGAGGTGACGCCGCGCCACGAGACGCTGGAGGACGTGTTCGTGCGCGAGGCGATCGAGGGCGACCCCGCGAAGGCGTGAGCGCGCGCCCCACCGTCAGTCGGAGGCCTTCGGCTCGTCGGCGATCTCGGAGAGCAGCTCGTCCACCCGCCGCAGGGCGTCGTGGCCGTCGTCGTGGTGGAAGCGCAGCTCCGGGACCCGCCGCAGCCCGAGCTCGGACGCGAGCTCCCGCCGGAGCCGCGGCGCGACGCGCGCGACCGCCTTCACGAGCGCCTTGCGCTTCGCCGGATCGTCGTCGCCCGCGAGCGCGCGGACGCGGATCTCCGCCACGCCGAGATCTCCGCTCACCTCCACCGAGGTGACGACGAGCGACGCGAGGCGAGCGTCCCCGAGCGCGCGGAGCTTCGGCGCGAGCCCCGCCGCGATGGCGTCCGCGACCCGGCGCGGGCGGCGGCCGTCCGCCGTCACCGGGCGGCGCTCCTGCGCGTCGCCACGCGCGACTCGACGGCCGGGGGCCACTCGGCGTCGGCCGGGGGGGCCTCGTCGCGGGCAGCCGGAGCCCCGCGCGCCGAGCCCCCGCGCCCGCGACCGAGGTCGGACGCGAGGCCCGCGCCGCCTTGGCCGCGCGACGCCACCTCCGTCGCGACGTCGGCGAGCACCGCGTCCGGCAGGGTGCGCGCCAGCTCGACGACCGTCGCCAGCAGCCGGTGCGCCGCGGCCGAGTCGGCCGCCACCGCCGCCACGCCGAGCGTCGCCGCGCCCGGGCGCTCGAGGTCGCCGACCTCCGCGATCGACACCGCGCCGCGCGCGCGCACGCGCTCCTTGAAGCTGCGCACCACCTGGCGCCGATCCTTCAGCGTCCGGGCGCCCGGGAGCTGGAGCACGATGCGCGCGACACCGACGAACATGGCCCTACAGGGTCTGCTTCACCTGCTCGAGCTCGATGACGGTGATGACGTCGCCCACCTGCACGTCGTCGTACCCCTCGAGCGAGATGCCGCACTCGAAACCCTCCTTCACCTCACGCACGTCCTCCTTGAAGCGCTTGAGTCCCGAGATCTTGCCCTCCCAGACCTGCTCGCCCTCACGGACGAGGCGCCCCGTCGCCCCGCGCTTCACCGAGCCGCTGGTGACCATCGAGCCGGCGATGACGCCCGCCTTGCTCAGCTTGAACACCTGCCGGACCTCGGCCGTGCCGATCTGCTTCTCGACATAGGTCGGCGCGAGCTTGCCCTCCATGGCGGCGCGGACCTCGTCGACCACGGTGTAGATGACGCCATACTGGCGGATCTCGACCTTCTCCTTCTGCGCCAGCGCTCCCGCCTTGCCGGCGGGGCGGGCGTTGAAGCCGATGATGATCGCGCCGGCGGCCACGGCGAGGTTCACGTCCCCCTCGGTGATCGCGCCCACGCCCGAGTGCACGACGCTCACCTTCACCTTGGGCGTGGAGAGGCGCGTGAGGGCCTCGGCCACCGCCTCCACCGAGCCCTGCACGTCCGCCTTGATGATGAGCTTCACCTCGAGCTGCTCGCTCGTCGCCATCAGCGTGGCGATGTCGTCGATGCTCATGCGCGGGCCCTTGCTGGGCATCAGGCTCCGCCGCTCCTTCGACTTGCGCCCCTCGGCGATCTCCTGCGCGATCTTGAGATCCTTGACGACGTGCACCGGCTCGCCTGCGCTCGGCACGTCGGACAACCCGATGATCGAGACGGGCATCGCGGGCGGCGCCGCGGCCACGTTCCGGCCCTTGTCGTCCAACATCGCGCGCACCTTCCCGTACGCGTCGCCGACGAGCAGCACGTCGCCGCGCTGGAGCGTGCCGTCCAGCACGAGGACGGTCGCCACCGGCCCCTTGCCGCGATCGAGCTCCGCCTCGACGACGACGCCGGTCGCCGGCTTGCCGGGCGACGCCCGCAGATCGAGCATCTCGGCTTGGAGCGCGATCTTCTCGAGCAGGTCGTCGAGCCCCTTGCCCGTCATGGCCGACACGTCCGCGTAGAGCGTGTCGCCACCCCACTCCTCGGGCACCAGCCCGAGCTCGCTGAGCTCGCGCCGTACGCGGTCGGGCTGCGCCTCGGGCTTGTCGCACTTGTTCACGGCGACCACGACCGGCACCTTCGCCGCCTTCGCGTGGCTCACGGCCTCGCGGGTCTGCGGCATGGCGCCGTCGTCCGCTGCGACGACGAGCACCACCACGTCGGTCGTCTGCGCGCCGCGGGCACGCATCGCGGTGAACGCCTCGTGACCGGGGGTGTCGAGGAAGGTGACGCGGCCGCGGCTGGTGTCGACGGAATACGCGCCGATGTGCTGCGTGATGCCGCCCGCCTCGCCCGCGGCGACGTTCGCGCGCCGGAGCTTGTCGAGGAGGGAGGTCTTGCCGTGGTCGACGTGGCCCATCACCGTGACGACCGGGGGGCGCGGCTCGCGCTCGCCGTCCTCCTCCGTCGAGCTGATGCCCTGGGCGGCCTCGAGCGCCGCCTCCTCGCTCACCGAGACGTCCTCGATCTCCCAGCCGAAGTCGCTGGTGACGATCTTCGCCGTCTCGGCGTCGAGGTTCGAATTGATGTTCACGCCCGTCATGCCCAGCCGGACGAGCTTCATCAGGACCTCGGTGGCCTTGACGCCCATCTTCGCCGCGAGCGTCTGCAGCCCGACGGACTCCTCGATCTTGATGACCTTCTTGTGGGCGCTGCGCTCCTGAGTGACGACCTGGCCCGTCTTACGCTGGGACAGCGAGCTCAGGCCGACCTGCTTCTTCCCGCGCTGCTGCATGCCGCCGCGCGCGCCCATGAAGGCGCCCGGCCCGCCACGCCGGGGGGCGGCGCTCGTCGGCGCCTTGGCGTCGTACTGCACGCGGCGCGGCGCCGGCGCCCGGCTCGCGGGGGGCGGCATGGGCACGCCGGGGCGCCCCTCCCAGACGTCGATGCCCGTCTTCGGGGGGGTAGAGGGGCGGGGCGGGGGGAGGGCGGGAGCGGGCCGCGCGGGCGCGGCGGCCGCGGGCGCCGCGGGAGGCGCGGGGGCCGGCGCGGGCGGCGGCTCGACCGGCAGCTCCGCAGGCGGTTCGGGCGCCGGCGGCGCGACCGCGGCGGGAGCGGGGGCGGGGGCGACCGGGGCCGGCGGCGGCTCGACGGCGCGCGGAGCGCTCGGCGGCTCGGGCGCGGGGCGCTCCGGGATCGGGGCGGCGCGAGGCGACGACTTGACCGGGGGCGCGGCCCCGGTCGCGACGGGCGGCGGCTCCGGCGCGCGCGGCTCGGCCGGGGGCGGCTCGACGGCGACGGGCGGGGGCGGAGGCGCGGGCGGAGGCGCGGGCGGAGGCGGAGGCGCTGCAGGCCGCGCCGCGGGCGGGGGCGCCGCGACGGGCGAGGAGCGCTGGGACGGCGCGGCGGGCTCGCCGGGCCGGCGTCGCTTGATGACCCCGCTCCGGATCTGCTCCTCGACGACGGGGACGGCCGTCTGTCGCTCGAGGTGCCGGCGGACTCGATCGACCTGCTCGGCGGAGACCGCGCTCATGTGGTTCTTCACGTCCGTGATGCCCACGGTGTGAAAGAGCGCCACCATCTGCTTGTGGTCGACGCCGAGATCGCGCGCGACCTCATATACCTTCTGCTTGCTCATCGATCCTCCGGACGACCCGCCCCACCGGTCGGTCGCCGGCGGGAGGGCAAGTGGGACGCGCGCGCGAGGTCGGCGCCGAGCGCGGCGACCCCGAGCGCATGACGGATCGCGGCGGCGAGGCCGTCGTCGAGCACGGCGACGATGCCGACCGCCTCGCGGCCGACCCACGCGCCGAGCGACGCCGTGGTGCCGAACGCCAGGCCACGGCCCGCGGCGAGCGCCTGGCGGGTGTGGGTACCGTCGAGCGCGGCCGCGGCGTCCGTCGCCGCGACCAGCAGGGCCACGGGCCCGCGCTCCTGCGCGTCCTCGACGGCCGACCGCCCGAGCGCGACCTTGCGCGCCCCGACCCCCGCGACGATCAGGCCGCCGACACGCCGCTCAGCGGCCTCCGCCAGGCGGACGCCAAAGCGGGCGGCGTCGGTGCGGACCTCGGCGCGGAAGCTCTTCGCGAAGCCGTGCGGGGCCGCGCGCAGGACGCAGGCGGCCGCGGGGTGGACCCACGCGCCCCGGCCGAACCGCTTGGACGCGAGCTCCGGGTGCACCTCGCCCTCGTCGTCGAGGACGACCCGCACGAGCTCGCGCTGTGGCGCGACCACGCGGCAGCCGGCGCAGGTGCGCGTCGGCTCCGTGCGGGCCGCCGCGCGGCGCGGCGAGGGCGAGTCGGTCTGCGCGTGCATGCCGGTGCTCCGCCTTCGGCTCACTCCGTGGCCGCTCCGGCCGCCTGCGCGGCCTCCGCCCGCGCGTGGGCGACGCGCGCCTGCTCGATCTCGCGGTCCTCGGACTCGAGGAAGAGCCGGGCGCCCTCCTGCACCTGTCGCGCGCGGCGGATGCCGAGGTTCGTGCGCAGGGCGAGGCGATCGGCGTCCTCGCCGGCGAGCTCCTCGACCGACCGGTAGCCGGCCTCCTCCACGAGCTGGACGCTGCGGAGCCCGAGCCCGCGGATCAGGCGGAGCTTGTCCCGCTCCCCGAGGGGCTCGGGCCGCGTGCAGGCCTCGGCGATGCGCTGCTGCCGCATGCGCTCCATCGAGGCCTCGGTGCCCTCCTTGAGCGCGCGCGCCCCGGCCTCCCCGCCCACGCCCGGCACGGTGACCAGCTCCTCGACGCTCGCCTCGGCGATCTCCTCGAGCGCGCGGAAGCCCAGACGATAGAGCCCGCGCGCGAGCTCGTCCGGCACGCCCTCGATCTCGCGGAGGGTCGTGAGCGCCTCCTCCTCCATCTGCTTGAACTTGCTCTCACTGATGATGTCGAGCTTCCACTCGGTGAGCTGGGACGCGAGGCGGACGTTCTGCCCCTTGCGGCCTATCGCGAGCGAGAGCTTCTCGTCCGGCACGACGAGCTCCATCCGGTGATCGGCCTCGTCGACGATGACCTTGTTGACCTCGGCCGGCTGGATGGCGTTGATGATGTAACGAGCGCGATCCCGATCCCACGGCACGATGTCGATCTTCTCGCCGCGCAGCTCCTGCACGACGGCCTGGACCCGCGAGCCCTTGATGCCGACGCACGCGCCCACCGGATCCACGTCCGAGTCGCGCGAGGTGACGGCGATCTTGCTGCGGGAGCCCGGCTCCCGCGCGACGTTCACGATCTTGACGATCCCCTCGTAGATCTCGGGCACCTCGGAGGCGAAGAGGCGCTCGACCAAGTGCTTGTCGCTGCGCGACAGGATGATCATGGGCCCACGCGACTCGCGGTCGATGTCCTTCACGTAGGCGACGATGCGATCCCCGGGGCGGTACGTCTCGCGCGGCGTCTGCTCCCGCGCCGGGAGGATGCCCTCGGTGCGGCCGAGGTCGACGATCACGTTGTGGCCCTTCTCGAAGCGGCGCACGATGCCCTTGATGAGCTGGCCCTTCTTGTCCTTGAACTCGTTGTAGACGAGGTCGCGCTCTGCATCGCGCACGCGCTGCATGAGCACCTGCTTGGCCGTCTGCGCGGCGATGCGGCCGAAGGTCCCGCGCGCCTGCCGCATGTCGAGCAGCGAGCCGAATTCCTTGTCCTGCTGCTTCGCCTTCTCGGCGTCCCGCGGGTGCCAGAAGACCTGGAACCCGAGCTCCTCCCCGATCTCGGCCTCGAGCCCGTTCTGCTGGGCGACGCGGAGCTGAATCTGACGCTCGGCGTCGGTGACCTCCTCCACGACCGTCATGTACTGGAAGAGATCGATGGCGCCGGTGGCCGGGTTGAAGCGAGCCTCGAGCTCGCGGTTCTGCCCGAACACGGCCTGCGCCGCGCGCAGGATGGCCGCCTCCATGGTCTCGATCAGGATCTGCTTGTCGATGCCCTTCTCCTGAGCGACCTGCTCGAGGATGGGGCCGAGGTCCATGTCCCAATTCGCGGATGCTTGCGCTGCCATGACTTCTCTCTCACCTGTGTCGCGTACGAGGAGCGGCGGCGCGCCGCCCCCTGGATCGTGAGCGCGCGGCGCGCCGAGGCGCGGAGCGCGGTGCGGACGCGCCGCCCAGCGCGGCGCGCGGGCGCGCGCCGCCGCTGCCGCGGGCCGCGGCGCGGGGCGTCGGGCCCCAGTCGATCTCGAGACGGGCGGACTCGATGTCCTCGAGCGGGAGCGCGTGGCTCTCCTGCCCAGCGGAGAGCAGGACCGCGCCGGACTCGTCGCGGCCCTGCAGCAGGCCGCGGAGCACGCGCTGGCCGCCCCGCGGCTGGCGGAGCTTCACCCGCGCGAGCTGGCCGGCGAAGCGCTCGTAGTCGCTCGCGCCGTAGAGCGCGCGATCGAGCCCGGGCGAGCCCACCTCGAGCCGGTACGCCTGGGGGATGAGGTCCGCCACGTCGAGCGCGTGCGACAGATCGCGCGACACGTCGCTGCAGAGCTCCACCGTGATCCCCGCGCCGGGGATGCGAGTGCCGGGCCGCTCCAGCGTGAGCTCGAGGACGCGGCCGGCGGCGTCGGTGCGCCAGACGAGCTCGACCCCCTCTACGCCGTGCGCGCGCAGCACCGGCTCGAGGATCTCGAGCAAGCGCTCGCGAGGGAGTCCGGGCAGGCGTTCGTGCGCGAAGGGCATGCAGGTGGGAGGCGGGGCAGAGGCGCGGCTCGGAGGGACTCGAGGCAAAAAAAAACGGACCCTTCATCGGGGTCCGCGGGCGGGTCCTCCGAGCTGTCGGCGCGAAAGCTAGCCGACGGCACCCCCACGCGCAAGGGGAGCCCAAGTGCCCGCAATCACGGCGTTTTGACCGGGATCCCGGGATCGGGGCAGGCGCCGCGGCGGCCGCGGCGCCGGTCAGGCGAGGTTCGGGAGCTGGACCAGCTGGACGTGGATCACCTCGTCCGAGAACGCCATGATCTCCTGCAGGCAGGCCTCGGCCGGGCGGGTGTCGAGGCGGATCTTCGCGCAGCCCGCGCGCCCACCCTCGAACACCGTGTTGTCGAGCTCCTGCACGTTGAGGCCGTGGCGCTTCAGCACGCCGAGGACGTTCGCGAGCGCGCCGACCTTGTCGCGGAAGCGGACCACGAGCTGGTAGCGCGCGCGGGACGCGACGGCGATGTTGACGACGTTCGGCACCTCGCCGGACACCATGAAGCTCCGGAGGATGCGCACGCACTCGGTCGCGATGTCGAGCTGCGCGGTGTCGGTCGACGCGCCGATGTGCGGCGTCGCGTAGACGACGGTGCCCTCGGACAGCTGCGCCAGCGCCGGATGCGAGTACTCGCCGCTCCGCGCCGCGGGCTCGCCGGGGAGCACGTCGAAGCCCAGGCGCAGGTGCCGGCGCGGCGCGACCTCGGCCAGGGCGTCCCAGTCGATGAGCTCGGCGCGCGCCGTGTTCACCAGAGACGCGCCCGGCGGGAGCGCCTCGAGCACGCGCCGCCCCACGCAGGCGCGCGTCCGATCGTTGAGCTCGAGGTGGAGGCTGAGCACGTCGCTCCGCTCCGCGAGCTGCTCCAGCCGATCGACGCGCGCGATCCCGAGCTCGGCCGCGCGCGCGATCCCGAGCGACCGGCTCCACCCGACGACGTTCATCTCCAGCGCCTGGGCGAAGCGGATCATGGCGCGCCCCACGTGCCCCACGCCCGCGATGCCGAGCGTGCGGCCCTTGAGCCCGACCGCCTGCGCGTACTCGTCCTTCTCCCACCGGCCGGCCCGCAGGCTGGCGACCGCGTCCGGCACGCGGCGGTCGAGGCTGGCGATGAGCAAGAAGGCGAGCTCCGCCACGGCGCTCGCGTTCTTCCCCGGGCACGTCGCCACGTAGATCCCGCGCCGGCTCGCGGCCGCGACATCGATGTTCGCGGCGCCGGCCCCGGCGCGGACGATGAGCGCGAGCGCCCGCGCGGCCTCGATGGCCTCCTCGGGGACGGGCGTCCCCCGGACGATGAGCACGCCGACGCCCTCGAGCGCGTGGCGGAGCAGATCGGGCGAGAGCTCCGGCTCGTACACGAGATCCACCCCGAGGGCGCGGATCTCGTCGAGGCTCGGCTCGGGGAGGCGGTCGGCGACGAGGACTCGCATGGCGGGGGCGAAAGCTTACCACGGCGGAGCGACCGCGTCCCGGCCGCCGCTCACTCGATCGGCCAGAGCTCCCCGCCGAGCGCGAGCGCGGGGCGGCCATCGGCGGCCTCGGCCAGCACCGGCGCGAGCGACGCCTGCGCCGCCCGGGTGAAGCGGGCCTCGAACGCGCCGCGCTTGACCGTGCAGTAGACGGCCTCGCCGCGCCCTACGCGGAGCGTGGCCGGGTCGAGCGGCTCCTCCGTGCCGTCCGACAGCCCGAGCAGGAGCCGGCCGCCGTCGGCGCGCGCCCGCTCGACGAAGAACGGCACGTCGTCGACGGTGAGGTACGTCCAGTCGTAGCCGTTGGTGAGGATGTAGCGGCCGTCGTCGGGGTGGCGAGCGATCCACGACGCGAACGCCCGCGCCATGGCCGGCCGCTCGATGAGCGCCCCCTCGTGGAAGAACCGCCCCTCGCCGTCCAGGCGCAGCGTGCTCTCGCGCGAGCGGCCCTCGGGGGCCGGCAGCCGGAAGAACTCGGGGTCGTCGCCCGGGCGCACCCGTCCACGCTAGCCCGTCGAACGGCGGGCCGCACGCGGCGGGGCCGGGTGGGCGCGCCGGGTGGAGCGCGCCGGGTGGAGCGCGCCGGGCTGCACGCCGGGCCGAGCGCGGCGGGGGGGGAGGCATCGCCAGGGCGGCGGATCGGCGGGTACGATGCGCGCCATGGACCTCGAAGTCAGCGCGGCCACGGACGTGGGTCGCAAGCGGGAGCGCAACGAGGACTCGATGCTCGAGGATCGGGCGCTCGGACTGTTCGTCGTGTGCGACGGCATGGGCGGGCACGCGGCGGGCGAGGTCGCCTCGGCGCGCGCCATCGAGGCGGTGCGGGCCATCGTGGCCGCCGGGCTCGGCGCCGTCCCCTCCGCGCCGATCGAGGCCGCGCGAGACGCGATGGCGTCGCTCATGCGGCGGGCCGTGGACGAGGCGAACCGCGCGGTGCACGCGCTCGGCCGCGAGTCGCACGCGCGTCGCGGCGCCGGGACGACCTGCACCGCGCTGCTCCTGCGCGACGGCCTCGCCGCCCTCGCGCACGTGGGCGACTCGCGCCTCTATCTCGCGCGCCGCGATCGCATCAACCAGGTCTCGCACGACCACACCTTCGTCGCCGAGGGGCTCCGCCGCGGGATGATCCGGCCCGAGGACGCCAAAGATCACCCGCACGGCAGCGTGCTGATCAAGGCGGTCGGCACGCAGGCGAAGGTCGAGGTGGACACCCTCGTGTTCGATGTGCTGCCGGGCGACGTGCTCCTGCTCTGCAGCGACGGCCTCCACGGCTACTTCGAGGATCCGCGCGAGCTGCACCAGCACCTGATCGGGGCCCTCCCCGGCACCGCGGAGCGCCTCATCGCCGTCGCCAACGAGCGCGGCGGCAAGGACAACGTGACGGCGGTGGCGATCCGGATCGCGCCGCCGCGCCAGGCGAGCTCCGAGCTCGCGCGGCGCGCGAGCGAGGTGCAGGAGGCGTTCGACGCCGTCCGCCACATCGTGCTCTTCTCCGACCTCAGCCACCCGGAGCTGCTCGCCCTCCTCGAGCTCCTGAAGACGGAGACCCGCCAGGCGGGCGACCTGCTGGTGGAGGAGCGCACGGCGAGCGAGGCGATGTACGTGCTCGCCTCGGGCCGCGCGGAGGTGCTGCGCAAGGGGCAGAAGATCGCGGAGCTGCACGCGGGGAGCCATTTCGGCGAGATGGCGCTCCTCACCCAGCGCGGGCGCTCCGCCAGCGTGCGCGCGCTCGAGCCGTGCCGGCTGCTCGTGCTCGGCCGCGAGGCGTTCGGCAAGCTGCTCGCGACGCACCCGCTCATCGGCGTGAAGTTCCTCTGGCGCCTCGCGCAGGTGCAGAGCCTGCGCCTCGACGACGCGAGCGAGCTGCTCGCGCAGCCGGCGTCGCCGGCCGCCGTCGAGGCGAACGGCCCGGCCACGCTCCCGCTCGGCGCCATGCCGGCGCCGTTCCGGCGCTGAGCGCCCGTCAGCGAAAGTCGCGCGAGCGCGCCGCGACCGCCTGGCCCGGCACGTCGAGCCGCACGAGCCGGCTCGCGAGCAGGTGCACCACCGGGGTCGGGCCGTTCGCGCGCGCGATGGCGCTCTCGTCGCGGCGCGGTGCGATCGCCTGCCGCTCGACGGTGCCCTCCACGAGCAACACGGTGGCGAACCGCCCCGCGAGCCGATCGCGCTCCCACACCGCGGGGCGCACGATCACGTTCACGACGCCCGTCTCGTCCTCCAGCGTGACGAACACGACGCCGCTCGCCGTCGCCGGGCGCTGCCGGCCGAGGACGAGGCCCGCGACGCTCGCCGCGGCGCCGCGCGGGAGCGTGGCGAAGCGCGCGCAGGTGGCGACGGGCGCTACGTCCCGCCGCGCGCCGAGCCCCGCGCGCAGCAGCCGCAGCGGGTGATCGTCGAGGCAGAGCCCCTTGCGCTCGTAGTCGAGGGCGAGCCGCTCGGCCGCCCGCAGCGCCGGCAGCGCGGGGCGCGGCTCCGCTGGCTCGTGCTCGGCGAAGAGCCCGGGGGCCCGGGGCGCGCGCGCCTGCCAGAGCGCCTGACGCCGATCCGGCTCGAGCGCGGCGAGCGCCCCCGCCTCGGCGAGCGCCTCGAGCTCGTCCCGCCGGAGCGCCGCCCGGCGCTCGAGCTCGCCGATCGTCGCCGGCGGGCGCGGCTCGCGCGCCGCGACGACGCGCAGCGCGGTCGCCTCGCCGATCCCGCGCACGAGGCGCAGGCCGAGCCGCAGCGCGGGCGCGCGGGCCGCCCTCCCCTCCCCGGCCGGCGCCGGATCGCGCTCGAGCCGGGCGTCCCACTCGCTCCGGAGCACGCAGGGCTCGCGCACGACCACGCCGTGCTCGCGCGCGTCGCGCACCAGGCTGGACGGCGAGTAGAAGCCCATGGGCTGCGACGCCAGCAGCGCACAGACGAACTCCGCCGGGTACCACGCCTTCAGCCACGCGGAGGCGTAGACGAGCAGGGCGAACGACGCCGCGTGGGACTCGGGGAATCCATACTCCCCGAAGCCCTTGATCTGCTCGAACAGCGCCTCCCCGAACTCCGGCCGGATCCCGCGCACCGCGAAGCCATCGAGCAGCCGCTGCCGGTGCTGGAGGAGCCGGCCCGTGCGACGCCACGCGGCCATGTCGCGCCGCAGCCGGTCCGCCTCGCCGCCGGTGTAGCCGGCGCCCACGATGGCGATCTGCATCACCTGCTCCTGGAACAGCGGCACGCCGAGCGTGCGCGCGAGGATCGGCTCCAGGCAAGGGTGCGGCGCGACGGCCGGCTCCTCGCCGTTCCTCCGGCGGAGGTAGGGGTGCACCATGCCGCCCTGGATGGGGCCGGGGCGCACGAGCGCCACCTCGACGACCAAATCGTAGAAGCACGCCGGCCGGAGCCGCGGGAGCATCGCCTGCTGCGCCCGGCTCTCGATCTGGAAGATCCCGACGGTGTCGGCGCGCGAGCAGAGCGCGTAGACGCGCGGATCCTCCGCCGGCAGCGACGCGAGCGCCTCCAGCGGGTCGAACGGCTCCTCCGGTGTGAGCTCGGCGTGGCGCAAGGCGAGCGCCTTGCGGATCGCCGTCAGCATGCCGAGGCCGAGCACGTCGACCTTGAAGAAGCCGAGCGCGTCGATGTCGTCCTTGTCCCAGGGCATCACGGTGCGCCCGGGCATCCGCGCCGGCTCCACCGGCGCCACCTCGGCGAGCGGGCTCGCCGACAACACGAAGCCCCCGACGTGGATCGAGAGGTGCCGCGGCATGCCCTCCAGCTCACGCGCGAGCGCCACCACCTCTCGCACCCGGGTGTCCGTCACGTCGAAGCCGTGCTCGGCGAGCCGGGGCTCGCAGGCCTCGACGTGCTCCCACCCGACGACGGCGTGGCTCAGCCGCTCACCCTGCTCCAGGGACAGCCCGAGCGCCTTGCCGACCTCGCGCAGCGCGCTGCGGGCGCGCCAGCGGATCACCTCGCACACCATCGCCGCCCGATCGCGGCCCCAGCGCTCGTAGATCGCCTGGATCACCTCCTCCCGCCGCTCGTGCTCGAAGTCCACGTCGATGTCCGGCGGCTCGTGGCGCTCCGCGCTCATGAAGCGCTCGAACAGCAGGCTGGATCGCGCCGGATCGACGGCCGTGATCCCGAGCACGAAGCACACGGCGCTGTTCGCCGCGCTCCCCCGCCCCTGGCAGAGGATCTGCTTCGCGCGGGCGATCTCGACGATCTCCCACGTGGAGACGAAGTACGGCGCCACCCCGAGCGTCGCGATGAGCGCGAGCTCGCGCTCGAGCTGCGCGCCGACCGCCGCTGGCACCCCTCCCGGGTACCTGCGGAGCCCCCCCTCGGCGACCAGGCGAGCGAGCTTCGCGTCCGCCGTCTCCCCCTCGGCGAGCGAGCACGGGAAGTGATACCGGAGCTCGCCCAGGTGGAAGCGGAGCCCGGACGCCACCTCGGCCGTGCGCTCGATCCAGGCGCTCCGGCCAGGGAACAGCCGGCGGAGCTCGCGCTCGCCGCGCAGGCACGCCTCGGCGTTGGCGGCCAGGCGGGTGCCGGCCTCGTCGAGCGTGATGCCCTCCCGCAGACAGGTGAGCACGTCGGCGAGGGGCTTGCGAGCGCGCACGTGCAGGAGCGGCCGCGCGCTCGCCACGAGCTCGAGGCCGTGGCGGCGCGCGCGCGCCTCGGCGTCCGCCACGCGGCGCGCGTCGTGCTCCGTCAGGTGGCGATGGACGGCGACGAACGCCCGCTCGGCGCCGAACGACTCCGCCAGCACCGCGAGCAGCTCCTCCGGCGGCTCGGCGGGGCCGCCCGGCACGTCCGGCGCGGGGACGAGCGCGACGAGCCCCTCGGCCCGCTCGGCGAGCCACGCGGGCTCGAGCGCGCTCGTGCCCTTCGGCAGCCCCGCGTGGGCGCGCGTGAGCAGGTGGCAGAGGTTCGTGTAGCCGGCGTGGGCCGCGCACGCGAGCACGACGACCGGCGGCTCGACGCCTCCCCCGGCGCGCCGCCCCGCGCCCCGCGCCGCGTCTCTCGCGAGCCGATCGCGCGAGACGCCCGGGGGCACGAGCGAGAGCTCCGCCGCGACGACGAACGGCAGGCCACGCTCGCGCGCCGCCACCCACGCGCGCACCGCACCGTACAGGCCATCGCGATCCGCGACGGCGAGCGCCGCGAGCCCGAGCTCCCCCGCGCGCTCCACCAGCTCCTCGGGCTGCGAGGCGCCCCGCAGCAACGAAAAACACGACCGAGCGAGCAGCTCCGCGAACACGGACAGCTGAACATATGCGCAGTGTCAGGTGAGGGGAAGCCCGGCGCCGCCGCGCCTCGGCTCGCCTGGGTCTGCCTGGCTCCGCCTGGGTCTGCTGGCTCCGCCTGGGTCTGCTGGCTCCGCCTGGGTCAGCTCACCCACCCCTGCAGCCAGCGCTTGCCCGTCTCTCTGTCTACGAAGGCGAGCGCCTCCAGACCTGCGGGAGGCGCGGCCGTGGGCTCCGGCCGGCCCGGCGTGGGGCGGCCGGGCTCGGTGGCGGGGCTCGGGCCGCTCCCGCCCGACAGCCAGAGCCGGAAGTAGTCCCGCGAGGTGGACCGGCCCGTCCACCACTCCACGGCCTCGAGCCGGTGCTCGAACAGGACCCGCTCGATCACGTACAGGCGGCGCCCGAGCGTCACCATCGCGCCCGGCTCGAGCTGGACGCCGAGCGGCATGGGGCGGCGCAGCAGGCTCGCGGGCGGTGGGAACGGGCCCACCGGCGCGGGCGCGACCTGCTCCGCCGAGGGAGCGCCAGCCGCCGAGCGCCCCCCGCGCCGGCGCACGCCGGCCTCCGCGCCCGCGCGCGGGGGCCGCACGAGGCGGCTCTGCGCCTCCGGGCGCAGGGCATCCACCCGCCGCAGCACGCCGACGTTCTCTCGCCCGAGATCGGCCGTGAGCTCCGCCAGGAGCGCGGGCAGCCGCTCGACGCCCGACTGCGCGGTGACGCCACCCTGCACCCGCGCCAGCTCGAGCTGCACCGGCTGCGTGCGGGCGAGCCCCGGCGCGGCGAGCCGCACTCCGACCACGGGCGCCGCGAGAGCGAGCCGCTCGAGCCGGGCGGCGAGCACGCGCCACAGCTCCTCCTCGCGCCGGAGCGGCGCCGAGAGCTCCAGGGCCAGCCGCTCGACCGGCGGGGCGCCCGCGAGCCGCGCCATGCCCGCATCGTGCACGAGGGTGAGCTCGAGCGCGCTCACCGCCAGCCCGCGCCCCGCGAGCCGCGACGCGAGCCGGGCCGTGAGCCCGCGGAGCACGAACAGCAGCGGCTCCCTGCTGCCCGCCGCCGGCTCCCACTCCGCGGACTCGACCAGCACGGACGGGGGGCGATAGGGGACGAGGGGAGCCTCATCCCGCCCGGCGCAGAGATCGAGCACCGCGCTCGCGTGCGGCCCGAGGCGGGGCGCCGCGGCCTCGCGCGGGAGCCGCGCGAGCGCGCCCAGCGTGCCGAGCCCGAGCCGGGCCAGGTGCTCGAGGCGCTCGGCGCTCAACAGGGCGCGCGGCTCGGGGAGGAAGACGCCGCTCGGCGGCCCGAGCGCGACCACGGGCAGCGCGGCGACGAGCTCCGCCTCGCGCGAGGGCGCCACGACGAGCGCCCCGCGCTGGCGCGCGACCTCCGGCGACCAGCGCGCCAGCGCCTGCGCCAGGCGAGGCCCCGACGCGAGCACGACCCGCGCCACGTGCCCGAGCCCGCGCGCCCGGGCCGCCAGCTCCTCCACGAGCGCGGCCTCGCCCCCCGCGAGGTGGGCGGCGCCCGTCACCTCGACCCACACGGTATCCGGCAGCTCGAGCGCGACGAGGGGGCCGAAGGACAGCGCCGACTCCGCCACACGACCGAGCGCCTGCTCGAGCTGCTCGAGCGGGAGCTCGCGCACGACCAGCCGTGAGACGAGGGCGCGGGCCTCGGCGACCGCCTGCCCCTCGCGCACCCCGTAGCCGCGCGCCGCCTCGCTCACGGCGCAGAGGACGCCCGCCCCGGGCAGCGTGACGGCGAGCGGCAGCTCCCCCCACGCCACCCGAGACGCCGGCTCGCGCGCGACCGACGCGCCGATCCGCAGCCTGAGCAGCTCGAGCTCGCAGGGGAGCTCCGGCAGCACGACGGCGACGACCCGCCGCGGAGGCGAGGTGAGCACGGCGCTCACCCTCCCGCCGTGGAGCGCGCGCCCGCCCCGGACCACGCCGCGGGCCGCGGCTCCCCCGCGCGCCCAGCCGCCGCCCGCCCCCCGCGCGACGACGCCCGGCGCACGGGCGCGAGCGAGGGCCGCGCCGCCACCGAGGGCGCGGCGAGGGCTCCCGCGGCCCAGGGCACGGCGTGCGGCGCCGAGACGCGCCCCCGCCGATCTTTCGCCACGCGGACCACGAGCCGCTCGGGCGCGCTACGCGCCAGCTCGATCCGCTGCGCGACGGGCAGCGGCAGCGGGCGGTGGGACGCCGCATCCGTGACGAGCACGACGCACGTGTGGCTCTCGGCGGCGCTCGCCGCGAGCCGGCGCACCACGCGCGGCCAGGCCGCGAGCGAGACGGGCCCCCCTCCCCCGTGCGCCAGCGTATCGACGACGACCACCGCGAAGGCGCGCGACTCGACCAGGCGCACGGCCGCCCGCGCCACCGCCTGCGCCCCGGCCCCCCCCGCCCGGACGACGAGCAGCCGCTCCAGCGCCACCCCGGCCGCCGCGACCCCCGGCGCGTGCAGCGTACCCTCCCCATCCACGAACGCACACCACGCGGCCTCCCGCGCCCCCCGCGCGAGCGACTCCCGCTGGGCGCTCCGACAAGCCGCGAGCCCGAGGCTCACCCCGAGCGAGCCCTCGCTCTGCACCGCGAGCTCGACGACCCCTCCCCGCGGCAGCCCGCCCCCCTCGAGCACCGCCTCGAGCCCCGAGACCCCGAGCGGCAGCACCTCGACCCGACTTGAAGAACTACCAGTATCTTGCTGAATCTTACTGAGGATTTCTCGAGGTAGCTGCTCGAGGAGATGCGCCGGCAGGGCCATGCACTGAACATAATATCAGCCACCACCCCGGGCAAGGCGCCGTGGCCGCCGGACGGTTCGGGAACGTCCGACCGCGAGGGCGGCGGGGGGCGGGCGCGGGGGCCCCCTCGATCAGCCAGTCGCCCACGGTGAAGCGGTGCTCGCGCGGGAGGCGGGCGCGCGCGGGGTCGCGCGGCGGCCTCCGCCCCGGCTGCCGCGGTGGGCGCCCGCGCCGGCGGGGCGGGCGCGCCGGGGGCTCCGCCCCCGGACCCCGGCTCGAGCCCCGGGCCCTCGCCGTCAGGCAGACCCGACGTCACCACGCCTCCCGTGCCGGCTGTTCAAGGGTTCAGGGGTCAAGGGTCAAGGG
>JADLEQ010000069.1 GCA_020846005.1 Polyangiaceae bacterium | reverse complement strand
GCGGTGAGGGCGGCGCGCGGCGAGACTTGCCCTGAGCTCATTCCGTGGTCGTGTACCATGCGACTCCCAATCTGGTCCACGCGGACCCGTTCCAGTCGATGACATAGGCCCGGAGCGTCCGATTCACCGCCGAGCCGGAGGAATTCGTGAATGTGAGGTACTGGTAGTTCTGCATGGGGGCGAACGAGGCAGACAGCAGAGTGCTGCCGTTCTTCAGCTCGAACCAGATCCAGGGGTATGTGTTCGAGGTACAGGTGCTGGCGTCGCCCGTGGTGCAAGTGGCCGTGGACATCGCGAGGGCCGTGGCGCGGAGCGTGCTCCCGGCCGGGATCGAGACGTTCCACGTCTCCTGGTAGTACGACCCAGCGGGCGTGCTCGCGGCGAAGACCCAGTCGTAGTCGTGACCATACTGCGCCGCTGCCTGCCCGCCGTTCCGCTTGCTGGTGGGAGAGAGGATGAAGAGCGAGTTGAGGTACCGGACCATGCCGGCGCCGTCGAAGTCATCCCACGAGTCGTGCAGGTTGAGGCGGGCGGCGCCTCCGAGGGAGGTGTCCGCGCTGCCGGAGGCGCCGGCCATGACACCCGCGAACACCGCCGCCGGCTCGGTCTTCAGCGATGGGTTCACCTCCTGCGCGACCGCCACGAGCCCAGCGACCTGCGGCGCGGCCGCCGACGTGCCCCCCCAACTCGTCTGCCATCCGAGCACCCGCGGGTGCGCCGTCGTCACGTTCACGGCCTGCGCGACGACGTGGGGCAGCTCCCAGGTCGTGTCGACCAAGGTGTTGTTGCACGAACTCCCCGACGGAGTCGAGCCGGGGTTGCAGCTCATGCTTCCGCCGAACATCGCCAGGCTGGCCAGGGTCGCGTTGTCGCCGGACCCGCCGACCACCAGCCCGTTGCGGAGCCGTTGGCCAGGGACGTTGTAGATGCCCGCGTTCCCCGCTGACCCCGTGTAGAGGAGGGACCAGTACATCGCCACGTAGTCCTGGTAGAGTTCGGTGGAGTCCTGAGCAGGGTTGGGATCGTGGCGGCGCGCCACGCTCCGGTTCATCACCGTGACGCCCCACGTGCTCAGGCAGAGATCGTGGAGCTGCTGCCAGGACCCATTGCACCAGTGGGCCTGAACTTCGTCGGCCACGCCACCGTACGCGGTGACGGTGTTCCTGATGGTGGACACCGCAGCGTGAACATGATCGTTCGGGGCGCCCAACGGATCCGTGCAGCGGTACGTCCCCGGAACCGCGCTGCACGGCCCCGAGGGCACCGACAGGTTGTAGATCGACCAGGGCAGCGCGCCCTCGTGGTTTCCGACGTTGATGCCCGTCCCGTCCCAGCCCAGCGCATCCGCCACGCTCGCCTGCGTGAGCGTCATGTAGTTCTCGCTCGCCGGCGCGTAGTGGCGGCCGACGACCTCGTCGGCGATCATCACCCGCCAAACCCCGGGGAGCCGGCCGATCTTCCGCGCGAGCGAGGGGGACACGCGCAGGTGGAGGACGGGGACTGGGAAGCGTCGACGGTCCTCGAGCACCGTCACCACCTCCCAGGCGTCCGATTCGGCCAGCTCCGCGGTGTCTCGGAGGAGGGCCTCCGCCGAGGACACGACCGCGTCGCCCTGGCCCGTCCATCTGGCGCGAGGGTCGGGCCGTGCATCGAACGACTCGACCGAATCGGGGAGGAAGTCGGCCACCATCCACACATCGACGTCGATGAGGCCCGTCCGCGCCAGGGTGGCCCGCACCTCCTCGGCCGCAGGCCCTCCGGCTCCATCCAGGGCGGCCTCGAGCCCGGCGTCCAGGCCGTCGTGCGCGCTCTTCATCTGCTGGTAATCGGCCCGCGCGAGCGCGCTGGCATCCACCCGTTGGCCCGTGGCGCGGTCGACCGCGACGATTTCGAGGCCGTCGGGCTCGCGGACGCAGCCGTAGAACTGGATCGTCTGGTCGAGGTACTCCAGCCGTGCGCCGCCGACCTTGGCGACGGCGCCGCCCCCGCACCACTTCGCGGCGCCGACCGCCTCGAACTCAGCCGGGCCGAGTTGCGCGCCGGCGCTCGACGGGAACGGCTCGACGCTGCGGGAGGAGCAGCCCGCACCGCCGAGGATCACGGCAGACGCGGCGACGGCGGAAGCGCCCGCGCGCCAGCAGACATATGCCCCCCCCCCCCCACAAACCGCCCGGTTCGGTCGCGAACTTGCGCGCCACCGGCACGTTGCCCGCTCACGCGAAGCCGAACCCAACCGCGGCCACCCGAAACCACCACGATCCGCCATCGAAGGCCAGGCTAGCAGCGCGAGCGCGGTCGTCAAGTGCAGTGTGGATCCCCTGCCCCCGACCGGGGGGCCGGGAGGTCGTCGGCCCCCCGAACGCCGCGAACGCCGCGATCCTCGACGCCGTCACCCTCGGCCGGCTCCCCGCGCGCGGGCGCTCACCGTGAGCTGCCCGGCGCTGGGCCGCGCGCGGCCGCGGCGGGCGCGACACGTCAGTGGGTGCCGGCGTCCGCGGGGAGCGCTCGGAGTCGAACGGAGGCCGGCGCGTGCTGGCGCGCTCGAGCTCGACCTGCGGCGTCGAGGTGAAGCTCCACGCTTGGCAGATACCCTGGGACGTCGCTCAGCGCGGCGCTCGCGCCGTCTCGCTCGCGGCGTACGCCTCGGGCGCGAGCGTCGCTAAGGGGCGCGGGCGCTCCAGGTCCTCCACGGTCAGCGTGGCCTTTCGCCGCACGAGCGCCGCGTCAATCGCCATGCAGGCCCAACGCCCGGCGGAGCGCCCTTCGATCGAGCGCGAGCATCGGGCGGTAGTCCTCGTAGCGATGAAACGCGCGCAGCCGCTCGGACGCCAGGCGCTCGGAAGCACCATGGAGCAGCGCCGGCTGCCGGAAGACGCCGCGCAGGAGGAAAGGATCCGCGGTGCGCAGGTCGACCACGTCCACGTCGCGGTGGAAGGCGGCGCGCATGCGCCCTGCGATCTCGAGCCGTCGCTCCCACGTGAGGCGGTCCGCGGCACGCACGGCCAGGTCCGCGTCGCTGTCCGGCCGCGCGGTGCCAGCCGCGAGAGAGCCGAAGAGCACCACGAGCTCGAGGCCGACGTCCTCCGCGATGGGAGTGGCGCGGCGCCGCTCCTCGTCCGTCACGCCTGCGGTCACTCCTTCGAGGTTACTCCCGGTGGAGGTCGCGTCCAGCCGCGGCCGCACGGGCTGCCGGGCTCGCCCGGCGCGCTCCTGCGCCGGCGTCCCGCCGGTGCGGGGGTGCCGGGCCGGATCTGCGCTATCCTCTCCAGGATGGACCGGCGCGAACACGAGCGACTCCGGGCTTGGATCCCGGTCACGGTGCAGGGGGAGCGGGGAGGCATCGCCGTCACGCACGACGCCTCGCGCGGGGGGCTGTTGCTCGTCACCGCCGAGCGCCTCGCCGACGGCCAGGAGGTCGCGATCGAGCTGCGGGCGCCGGACGGCGGCCCCGAGACGCTGCACCTGCGCGGGCGGGTCGTTCGCTCGGAGGCGAACCCACGCGACCCGGACGGCCTGTGGAGGTGGCAGGCCGCGATCCAGTTCGAGGGGGACGTCCCGGCCATCGAGGCGCTGCTCCATCGCCTCGAGTCGGGGCCCGCCAGCCAGCCGCCGTCCAGGCGCTAGCCCTCGGGCGGCGCACCGGCGCTCGGGATCCGCCGCGGGGCGCGAGTGACTCCGCCGCGCTCCGCTGCCATGCTGCCCACCATGAACGCACGGCGGCGCCTCGCGTGGCTCTGCGCGCTCGGCGCCGCATGCGCGGGGGAGGGGTCACGGCCCCGTGGCGCGCCGGTCGACGCCGGCGCCGACGCCCCTGCCGGTCCCCTCGCGGACGACGACTCCGATCGGCTCGGCCACTGCGCCTTCGAGGCGCCGCCGCCCCGCGAGGCGCGCCCCGCGATCGCGCCGGCGGCGTTCCGGGCCGGGTACGCCACGCGCGACCTCGCGCTGCCGCTCGGGTCGCCGCTCGGCGGGTACGGCGCGCGATCGAAGGTGCTGGGCGGCAGCGGTTCAGCGGTCGACGCGCGCGCTCGCAGGTTCGTCACGTCGTTCGTGCCGACCGCCGGGCAGCACGACGCGCTCCGCGCCGACGCGCTGGCGCTGGAGGCGGGCGGCGAGCGCGTCGTGTTCGTCCGGCTGGATCTGCCGGTGATGCTGGACACCACGCTCTTCGCCGTCGAGCGTGCGGCAGCTGCGGACGGCGCGCTCCGCGGGCGCATCGTACTCACGGCGTCCCACAGCCACGCGTCGTGGGCGGGATGGCCTCCGAGCCTGGTGCTGGTCCCCGGGATGGACCGCCCGAGCCGCGCGCTCCACGATCTGCTCGTCCCCCAGATCGCCGCGGCTGTGACCGCCGCGCTGGCGGCGCTCGAGCCCGCTCGTGTGGGCTTCGCGGCGCGCGAGGATCTCGATCCCGCGTCCGAGGTCAGCCACGACCGACGCGCGAGCAACGACGACGTGCTCGGGCCGGACGGCAACGACTTCGGCAAGGCGAAGGACCCAGTGACCTGGGCGATCCGCGTCGATCGAGCGGACGGCTCGCCGCTGGCCGCGCTCCTCTCCGTCCCGCTGCACGGCACCCTCGGGGGCGAGGCGAACCCCGTCGTGTCGACGGACGCACCGGGCGCGGTGCAGCGCGCCCTCACCGCGGAGCTCGGCTACCCGGTCCTGCACGTCCAGGGTGCCGCGGGCGACGTCTCGCCCGACTCCATCAGCGGTCGCGCGGCGTGCCCGGACGAGATCCGCTGCCTGGACTACCCCGCGCTGGAGGCCGTCGGCGCGCGGGCGGTCGACAAGCTGGCCGGGCTCGTGCGGGACGTGACCACGCACGACGCGCTCGCGCTCGAGGTCGTGACGCGCAGCTTCCCCGTGGGGAAGTCGCGGGTCGTTCGCCGCCCCGACGGCCGCGAGCTCTACTACCCGCCGTACGATCCGGAGTACGTGCCGGACGGCCTCGTCCAAGGCGCGGACGGCGCGCTCCTGGCGCCGCTCGACGAGTTCAACACCCGCGCGGGCGCGGCCCTTTGCGGGACGATGGGCGGGAGCTCGTTCGGCCCTATCGAGGGTACGCAGGGGGTCGGGGCGTACGCTTCCTGCGCCGATCTCGATCGCATCGGGGAGATCTTCCTCGGGCTGTTCAAGGTGAAGGTGGAGAGCTTCGTCGCGCCGCTCTGCGAGACGGCGCGGGCCACGGCCACCGCGCTGCGCCTCTCGATCGGGGGCGACGCGCCGGTGCTCGTGGTGACGGCGCCGGGCGAGCCGACGGCGCCGTTCACCGAGTACCTGCGCGGGCGATCACCGGCGGGCCGTGAGCGCACGCTCGTCGTGGGGTACGGGCAGGACTACGCCGGGTACCTCCTCACGGCGGAGGACTGGCTCACGGGCGACTACGAGGCGAGCCTGAACGTTTGGGGACCGCTCGAGGGCGAGCAGATCATCGACGGCATCCTCGAGGCCGCGGCGCTCGCGTTCACGCCCGAGCTGGAAGATCCGGAGGCGGGCGCGTCTCGGCCACCGCCGTTCGTGTGGCCGGGCGAGGATCCCCTCGTCGCCACCGTCGACGACGACGCCGGGGCGGTCCCCGCGGTCCTCCCGGCGACGCTCTTCCTGCCGGACACGGTGGCGCCGCTCGCCAGCGCCCAGCCGGCGCCGACGGTGGAGCGGGTGCGGGGCGTCGCGCGGCTCGTCTGGGCGGGCGGCGACCCTCTGGTCGACGCCCCCGTCGTCACCGTCGAGCGGGAGGTGTCGCCCGGCTCCTTCACGGCGTTCGTCGGCGCGACCGGCGTGGCGGCCTCCTCGCGCGAGGGAGCGGTCGTCCTCACCTACACGCCCGACCCGCTCGACGCGGCCGCGCCCGACCGGCACCTCTGGGCGGCGAGCTGGCAGCCAGTACCCCCGGATCCCCTCTCCACGTCCCAGCCCGGGCGCCCCTATGCGCTCCCGCTGGGGCGGTACCGGCTGGTCGCGCGCGGTACGGCGCTGGGCTCGAGCGGGCCGTTCGCCTACGACGTGTCCTCGGCGCCGTTCGAGGTCGTCGCGGCCTCGCTCGGAGCCGCCACGGCCACGCGCGACGCCGCCGCGGGGGGTCTGCGGGTGACGGCGCTCCTCGGCTCCGCGCCCGGCCTGCGCGCGCTCCGCCGGGGCGTGAGCGACGCCGAGCTGCCGCTGCCCGGCCCATGGGCGCTCGAGCTCACGCTGGCGGGGGGCGGCACCGCGACCGCCACCGTCGCCGCGCCGGGTGGAGGCTCGGGCGTGCTCGTGACGACCGCGCCTCACGCACCGGCGGACGTGGTCTCGATCGACGTGCGCGATCCGAGCGGCAACGGCGGCACGATCGCGGTCGAGTGACGTGAGCGAGCCGAGCGCGCCACCGAACGCACCCGCCACGCTCGCGCAGGTGGCGCGGTGGCCCGGGTGGCCGTTCGCCGCCGCGGCGCTCGCCGTGGCGCTCGCGGCGCCGTCGCTCACGGACGGGCTGCAGGGCGAGGACTGGGGCATCGTGCTCGACGCGACGGCGCGGGCCTTCGATCCGTGGCCGTTCCACGCGGCGCCCGATCCGAGCCGCGCCAACGTGGCGGCGCGCGAGGCGGGCTTCGTCCCGTGGTTCTCGGATCCGGAGCTCCGGATCGTGTTCTTTCGCCCACTCGGCACCTGGCTGCTCCAGCTCGACGCGCTCGTGGCGCGCGCGACCGGGCTCTCCGGGGCCGCCGGGATCCAGCTCATCCGGGCGCACGGGCTCGCGTGGCTTGCGGCGCTCATCGTCGCGGGGGGGATCGCGCTCCGGCGCCTGCTCGGGCCCTCGGCGGCGTTCCTGCTCGCCCTCGCCGTGTTCGCCACCGACGACGGCAAGGCCCTGGCCGCGGGCTGGATCTCGAACCGCCCCGCCGTGGTGTCGGCCGCGCTCGGGTTGTTCGCGTTCGTCGCGCACGACCGCTGGCGGCGCGACGGCAGCGCGGTCGCGGCGGTGGCGGCCCCGGTCCTGCTCGCCGTGGCGTACCTCGGCGGCGAGACGGCGCTCGGGGCGGCGCTGCTCGTCGTCGCGCACGCGCTCGTCACCGAGCGCGGGTGGCGCGCTCGGGGGCGCGCGCTGGCGCCGGCGGCGCTGGTGACGCTCGCGTGGGCGGCGTTCTACGCGCTGGCGGGCTACGGCGCGCGCGGATCGTCCGTGTACGTGTCGCCGCTCGGGTCGCCGCAGACGTTCCTGGCGGAGCTCCCCGTGCGGTTCGGCGCGTCCATGCTCGGGCTGCTCGTGTGGCCGGCGGCGGACGGCTGGTACGCAGCGGCGGCGCTCGCGCCGGCCGCGGTCGCGGTCGCGGTCGCGGTCGTCCTCGGGGCGGGCGCGCTCACGGTGCTGGGGCGCGCGGCGTCGGAGGCGCGGAGCGCGCCGCTCTGGTGGGCGGGGGGAGCGCTGGCCACGTCCGCTACGTGCACCGTGGTGTCGTCCGAGCGCGTGCTGCTCGTCCCGAGCCTGGCGGCCGCGGGCGTGCTGGGCCTCGCGGGCGCGCGTTGGCTCGCGGACACCAGGGATCCGCGCGTGCCGAGGTGGCGTCGCCTGGGCGCCGGGGCGGGGCTCGCGTGGATCGTCACCGTGCAGGCGCTGCTCACCGCGGCGCTGGCGACGGTGCGCGCTCGCACCTTCGTGCCCTATGAGTCCTCGCTTCGCGCCGGGGTCGACACCGCGTTCCTGGGGGTGGGTCCGGAGCAGCAGCTCTTCCTCGTGACGGTGCCCGACGCGGGCTTCGGCGGCCTCACGGTGCAGCTCGGCGCGCGACTCCGCCGCGCCCCCCCCCGCGTGCGGGTCCTCTACCCAGGCACCGGAGCGGCCGCCGTCACACGGATCGATGATCGGACGCTGCGCCTGCGGGCGGACGGCGGCTTCTTCGACTCGATCGCGAACCGGATGCTCCACGACGTCTCGCGCCCGCTGCCGCCCGGGCACGCCGTGCGCCTGTCGGGCGTCACGGTGGTGGTGGAGGAGGTCGGGCAGGACTCGCTGCCTCGCGCGGTGCTCGTCCGGACGGACCGACCGCTCGACGACCCGTCCCACGTCTGGCGCCGCTGGACGGGAGATCGCTTCGAGCGGTTCGCGCTGCCGGCCACCGGCGCGACCGCCGAGGTCGAGCCCCTGGCCAAGCTGCCGTTCGGGTCGACACGCCGCGTGTTCGGCGTCCCGTGACGCAGGGTCGCGCCGAGAAACCAGGAAACGGGCGCCGAGCACGGCCGATGGAGCGGTCCATCACGGAGGTTCCGATGTCCTCGCACCGCGCTCCCTGGCTCTTCGCTGGTCTCCTCGTCTCCCTCCCCGCCGCCGCCGCCGGCTGCCTCGTCGATCTCGCCCTGCCGGTGGACGACTCCTCGTCGCCCGGGCCCGCTCCCGCGCCGCAGGCGCTCGCGCGGCGCGCCGAGTGCGTGCAGACGGTCTGCGAGGCCGAGTTCGAGCGGTGCGGTCGGTCGAGCGACGACTGCTTCGACTCCTGCAGGAACGCGCCCTACGACGTGGCGTACGCCTGCGTCGAGGCGTGCAGCGGGAGGAGGTGTGCGACCTGCACGGGGGACGCCTGCGCCGACCCGCGCTACGAGTTCCAGCTGGTGGGTGCCGCCGATCCAGAGATCCTGGAGGCGTGCGCTCGCTCGTTACGGAAGTGGGAGGGCTGCGGTGCCACCGTCGACCTGGAGCTCTGCGACCACTACGCGCGGATCGAGCGGCCGGAGGTGAAGGCGTCCTACGCCTGCGTCGAGGCGACCGACTGCACGGGCGACCCCGGGCTCTGCGACCCCGCGCCCACGCGCTGGGGCCTCGATCTCTGCCTCGGGCTGAACGCCCGCTGCGACATCTTCGGGATGGGGTGCACGCAGGACGGCGTGGACGCGCTGAACGCGCAGGCGGCGTGGCTGCGCGACGACGTCAGGGACGCCGCCGAGCAGTGCCTCGAGGAGCCCGACTGCCCGTCCATCGCGCGCTGTCTGGAGGCGTGGACCGCGGCGATCGAGGCGTGACGGACGAGCGCGCGCTCGGCAGGCACGCGCGCGTGCGTCGCGGCGCTCATCGCGCCGCGACCCCCGGCGGATCCCACCGCTGGCGGTAGCGGCGGACGTCGGCCCACAGCGCGGGCAGCTCGTCGAGCGGCTCCCGGCACGCGTGGATCGGGAGGTCGGTGTCGTGGGGGCGAGCGAGCGGGGCGTCGACCCTGCCGACTTCGGCGCAGCGCGCGTAGTGCCGCTCGAGGATCGACAGGGGGACCCCGTACGCCACCAGAACGGGAGCGCGCGCGCGCCCGGGTCCCCAGAGGTGGTAGGTCATGTGGCCGCTCACGGCGCGCGGCGCCCCAGGGCGCCGCAGGCGGTTCAGCGCGGCGGCCTGGGAGTACGTACCCGCGAGCACGAGCGCGTCGCCACGCTCGGGCTCGGGCAGCGACGCGAGGGCATGGTCGATGGCGGCGGCGTGCTCGCGCCAGCCGTACATCGCGTGCAGGTCGTGCGTGAGATCGATGGGGCGGACGGCCCAGCCGAACAGCGCGCCGGTGACGCTGTCGACGGTGGTGAGCGGCAGCGCGGGCAGCGCCACCAGCCCGAGCCCGGCCCCCGTCACGGCGAGCGCCGCCACGAGCGCGCGCCAGCCCGCGACGGCGCGCTCGCGCCACCGCTCGAGCGCGACGGCGCCCGCGGCGAGCACCGGAGGGTACGCGCTCGCCAGGTAGTAGGGCTTGCCGCTCGTCGCGACGTAGACCGCGGCGAGCGCGAGAAAGGCGATGGCGAACGGCCTCGCCGCGCGCTGGCCGCGGAGCGCGCTGACGAGCCCCGCCCCCCAGACCGGGACCGCCAGCGGGTGAAAGTAGAGCAGCTGGCCGGCGAGGAAGAGCGCCGGGCCCTGGTGGGCGCCGAGCTCTCTGCGCATCGCGCCCATGAACTCCAGCGTCGGGAGGCCGTGCGTGAACTGCCACGCGAGGTTCGGCGCGACGACGAGCAACGCCGCGCCGGCGCCGAGCCACGGCCCGCGCGCCCGAAGCAGGCCGCGCCCTTCCACGAGGAGCATCCCCAGCCCGAGCGCCGCGCCGAACGCGAGCGACGAGTGCTTCGCCAGCCCCGCCGCGCCGAGCGCCAGCCCGGCCAAGACCCAGGTGCGGGTTCGCCCCGTGGCCGCCGCTCGCCACACGAGCCAGGCGACCAGCGCGCAGAGGAACCCCTCGACGACGGGGATGTCGAGCATCGCGCCCATCCGCAGGTGCGCCGGCGCGAGGAGGAGCGAGAGCAGCGCGACGAGCTGCGCCCGCCACCCGCCGCCGAGCGCGCGCACGAAGAGCGAGGTGATCCAGAGCGTCCCGACCCCGGCCGCGATCGCCGGGAGACGCAGCACGAGGAGCCCACCGCCGAGCGCGTCCGCCGCCCGCGCGAGCCACGGGATGAGCGGCGGATGATCCACGTAGCCGAACGCCAGGCGGCGCCCGCACTCGAGGAAGTAAAGCTCGTCGCCGTGGTAGCCGTACCGGTCGACCAGCGCGAGGTGGACGCCGGCCTTGGCCGCGCACGCGCCGCCGACGACGGCCACGCTCGCCCGATCCCAGCGCGGCGCCAGCACGCCCGAGGCGTAGGGCCGCCACGCGCCGGCCGCCAGCGGGGCCGGCCGGCGACCGCCCTCCCTGTCCGCGCGAGGCGGCGCGTGGCACGATGCCCGCGCCGTGCCTCGCCACCCCGCCGAGCGTCACCCCGTGCTGGCCGGCGCGGAGGCCTGGTCGAGTCCGGGCGAGGGCGCGCTCGGGCGGATCGGGATCGTGGTGGTGCACGGGTTCACTGGTAACCCGTGCTCGACGCGTCCGTTCGGCGAGGCCCTCGCGCGCCGCGGCTTCGCCATCGAGGTGCCCCGCCTGCCCGGGCACGGCACGCACTGGCGCGACATGGCGCGGACGCGCTACACGGACTGGCGCGCCGAGGTGGAGGCGGCGGTCGCGCGGGTCCGCGAGCGCGCGCACCACGTCCTCCTCGTCGGCCTCTCGATGGGCGGCGCCCTGGTGCTCGACGTGGCGTGCCGCGACGCGAAGATCGCCGGCGTCGTCCCCATCAACGCCCCCGTGCTCGATCGCGAGGGGCTGCTCGCCCGGCTCGCGCCCCTGCTCGAGAAGGTGCTCCCGGTCGTCCCCGCGAGCGCGGCCGGCCTGGTCGAGAACGACGCCGCGAGGCCCGGCGTCGACGAGCGCGCGTACGCCTGGGTGCCCGCCGCGGCGGGGAACAGCCTGCTCCGCGAGCTGCCTCGCCTCCGAGAAGACCTCGGCCACCTCCACGCGCCCGTCCTCGTCGCGTGGTCCGCTCAGGACCACAGCGTCCCGCCGGCCAACTCTCGCGCCATCGCCCGCCTCGCCCGCGAGGCGCAGGTCGAGGAGCTCGTCCTCGAGCGCTCCTTCCACCTCGCCACGCTCGACCTCGACGCCGACCTCCTCGAGGACCGCGTCGCCGCGTTCGCCGCCCGCTGCGCCGGGCCGCCCGCCTCCCCGTAGCGTCCGCCGCGCTCACCGCCCCCGAAACGACGGCCTCCGCTTCTCGGCCATGGCCCGGAGCGCCTCGTCGCGGTCGTCGCTCCGGAGGCACTCGTCGTAGAGCGCGCGCTCGATCTCGAGCCCCCGCGCGAGCGGCACCTCGAACGACGCGTCGATCGCGGCGAGCGCCGCGGCCTGCGCGATGGGCGCTCCGGCGAGCACCGGCGCGAGGAACGCGAGCGCGTCGTCGACGACCGGCGTCCCCTCGGGCGAGACGCGGTTCACGAGCCCGATCGCGAGCGCCTCCGCCGCGCTCAGCCGGCGCCCGAGCAAGATCAGCTCCTTGGCGCGCGCCTCGCCGACGACGCGCGGCAGCCGCTGCGTACCCCCCGCCCCGGGGATGATGCCGAGGGTCGTCTCGGGGAGGCCGAGCAGGGCGTGCGGCGCGGCGACGCGCAGATCGCACAGCAGCGCGAGCTCGAGCCCGCCGCCGAGCGCCACGCCGTTCAGCGCGGCGACCACGGGGACCGGCGAGCGGTCCAGCCAACCGAGCTCGGTTCGGTAGAGTCCGAGCTGGCGCCGCACGTCGTCCGGAGTCATCGCCTGGCGCTCCTTCAGATCCGCGCCCGCGCAGAACGCCTTCTCTCCCGCGCCCGTGAGGACGACGGCGCGGAGCGTCCGATCCGCCCCGAGCTCGGCGCCGATGCGTCCGAGCGCTCCGAGGGTCGCACGCGACAGGGCGTTCAGCCGCTCGGGGCGATCCAGGGTCAGGATCGCCGCGCCGCCGCGGCGCTCCACACGGACGGGCTCCTCGTCGCTCATGGTCGTCTCCTCGATCGGGGGCCGGTCGCGCCGGCCGGCTTGCGGGCGCGTGGCGCCTCGAGCTTCGTGAGCCTCGCCCTCAGCTCGGCGAGCTGCGCCTCGAGGGCGACCAGGCGATCGCTCATCCGGCGCCGCTCGAGGGCGCTCGCGTCGCCGAGATCGCGCAGCGCCTCGCGGAGGCGACGCGACACGCGGCCGTCGCGCTCCACGCCGAGGCGGCGGCCGAGCGCGCCGCGCGCCCGCGCGTCGCCGAGCACGAGGAGCGCGCGCACGACGTCGATGCGCAGGTGCGGGTCGGGATCGTCGAGCAGGCGCTCGAGCTGCTCGCGCACCCTCCGCCCGCCGGCGAGTCGCGGGAGCGCGAGCACCGCCGCGCGGCGCCCTCGGGTGGGGACCCCGGGCCGGGTGCGCGCCACCACCGCGGGGACGGCCGCCTCGTCCCCGAGCTCGGCGAGACCGTCCAGCACGCCCGCGCGCGTGACGTCCGCCCACGAGCGGTGATCCAGGTGCTGCTCGAGCAGCGCGCGAGCGCCCGCGTCCCGCGTACGGCCGAGCGAGCGGGCGGCCTCTGCGACCACGAGGTAGCTCGGGTCACGGGCGAGGAGCGGCTCGAGCGCTCGCGCAGCGCGCGCGTCGGGGAACCCGCCCAGCGCCGCGGCGACCGCGCGCCGCACGCGCGGCACCTCGACGCCGGCGGCCTCCACCAGCGCCACGAGCGCCTCCTCGGCGCGGATGCGACCCAGCGCCGCCGCAGCCTCCGCGCGCACCATCCACGCCTCGGACCGCTTGCGGAGCGCCTGGGCGAGCGCCTGGATCGTGGGCACGTCGTCTCGCCGACCGAGCGCGCGCGCCGCCTGGACACGCCCCGCGGCGCGCGGCGCAGAGGCGAGCTGTCGGCGCAGCAGGTCCGCCGGCGCGTCGAGCTGGAGCGCGGTCGCGACCCGGAGATCGGGATCGACGACCACCCACTCGGGCTGCTCCGCGCACGGCACCACGAGCGCGTCGGCCTCGTCCGTCACCAGCTTGGAGACGCGCCGCGCCCGCCCGCCCTTCTCCGCGAGCTCGAGCTCGAGCGGGAACGCGAACGTCGCGGCCTCCGGACACGACCGGCTCTGCTTCACCCGCGCGACGAGCTGGCCCTTCTCCCAGGCGAGGCGCACCTCGAGGGAGGGATGCCCGGGCCGGTAGACCCACTGGTCGAAGAACCGCTCGAGCGATCGCCCGCTCACCTGCTCGAGCGCGCGCTGCAGGTCGGCCGTCTCGACGATCCCGCGTGCGTGGAGCTCTAGGTAACGGCGGACCCCCGACCAGAACACCGAGTCTCCGAGCTCCCGCCGCAGCATGTGGAGCACCAGCGATCCCTTCTCGTAGAGGTGCCGGTCGAAGAGGTCGATCGGCTCGCGGTAGTCCCGGCACACGATCGGCCGCTGGTAGCGCCCGCCCGCCTCGCCCAGGTAGCTCTGCAGATCCCCGTCGATCCCGTGGTCGTACTCGTCGCGGCCCAGGCGATCCTCGCGCTCCAGGTGCTCGAAGAACGTGGCGAAGCCCTCGTTCAGCCACCCATGGGACCAGTCACGACAGGTCACCCAGTCGCCGAACCACTGGTGCGCCAGCTCGTGCGCCACGAGCTCGTGGGTCGTCACGTCGAGCGCGGCGCGCTCGTCGAGCAGGGCGTGCTCGTAGAGCGTCGTCGCGGTGGTGTTCTCCATCCCCCCGAACACGAAGTCGCTGACGACCACCTGGGAGTAGCGCGTCCACGGGAAGGGCACGCCCGTGAGCCTCCCGAAGAGCTCGATCATGCGCGGCGTCTCGCCGAGGCTCCTCCGAGCGTCTGCCTCCTGGCCGGGCGGGACCCAGTAGCCGACGGGCACGGTGCGGGCACCCGGCAGCTTCGCGGCGCGATCCTCGATCACGTCGAACCGCCCGGCGACGAGCGTGACCAGGTAGCTCGAGTGCGGCTCGCGCATCGCGTAGTGGAACGTCCACGGCCGACCTCGCGGCGTGCGCGCCGAGACGAGGTCGCCGTTCGACAGCACCCGCAGGCCGCTCGGCACCGTCACGCGCAGCTCGGTGGTGAGCTTCACATGGGGCTTGTCGTGGCACGGGAACCAGTGCCGGGCGTCCTCGTCCTGGCACTGCGTCCAGACCTGCTCGGGGCGATCGGGGTGATCCGCGTCCGGCGCGAGGAAGTACATCCCCTTACGCGGGGTCGCGGAGTAGGCGACGCGGAGGCGGCCACGCGCAGCTCGCACCGGCACGCGAACGCGCAACCGCTCGCCGTCGTACGACGGGTGCACCCGCTTGAACCCCGCCCCCGTGTCGAGCTCGACCGCGCGCAACACGAACCCGATCGCGTCGAGCTCCAGCTCGGTGGCGTCGCGGTCCACCCGCTCGAAGCCGAGCACCGCGGTGCCGGTGAGGGAGCGCCGCGGAGGGTCCAGCGTCACGGCTAGCGAGAGCGACCCGAGGGTGAACGGCCGCGACCGCTCGTACTGCCGCTCGGTGCCGGTCAGCGCGAACGGCGCGGCCGCCGCCGCGCTCCCCGTCGCGCCCGCGCAGCCGCACCGCTCGTGGAGCCCGTTGGAGTGGAGCATGCAGAGCGATCGCTAGCCTGCCGCGCGGCGGCGGAGCAAGCAGCGGGGCGGATCCGGGGCCGCGGCCACGGCGGAATCCCCGCCCTGGGCCCGGTCGGAGACCGGGGCCAGCGCCTCGCCCGCCCGCTGTGCTAGGCTCCGTGCGCGATGTCGGTGGAGATTCGCGGGGCGGCGTTTCATTCGTTCCTCGAGGCGGTCGAGGCGGGCGAGGGGGAGCCGGCGGTGCGCGCCGTCGTCGCGCGCCTCCCGACGGAGCTCCGCGAGCGGATCGAGCGCGGCGAGCTCACCCGCATGGGGTTCTTCCCGGTGAGCCAGTACGAGCTGATGCACGAGGCGCTGCAGGCGACGCTAGGGGGCGGCATCGCGCGGGCGCGCAGCCTCGGCCGGCGCACGACGGAGATCGATCTCAAGGGGATCGTGCGGTTCGTGCTCGGCTTCGGGACGCCAGAGCTGCTGGTGCGCTACGCCGATCGCGTGTTCCGCAGCTACTTCCGCGGCGCCGAGATCGCGCACCGGGAGGTGGCGCCGCGCCGGCATCGGTTCCGCTGGGGCGAGTTCGCCGAGGCCGGGCCGTACACCCGCGCCGAGTGCGTGGGCAGCGTCGGGTATCTGCTCGACACCTGCGGCGGCCGCGGCGTCACGGTGACGCCGGTGCGAGCCGCCCGCCGCGGGGACTTCGAGCTCGAGGTCGGGTGGAGTTGAGCGTCCGCTGGCTCTGGGCCTAGGATCCCGCGATGCTCGAGCTCCGCTCCCGGGACGACGTCACCGAGATCCGCATGGCCCACGGCAAGGCGAGCGCGCTCGACCTCGAGCTGTGCGACGCCCTCACCCGCGCGGTGACGGACGCGGCGCCGCGCGCGCGCGCGCTGGTCCTCACGGGCACGGGCCGCATCTTCTCCGCCGGCGTCGACCTCCCGCGGCTGCTGCGCGAAGGCCCCGAGTACCAGCGACGCTTCCTCGGCGCGCTGTCGCGGGCGATCGTCACCCTGTTCGAGTGCGAGCGGCCGGTGGTGGCGGCCGTCAACGGGCACGCGATCGCGGGCGGGTGCATCCTCGCGGCGGCGTGCGACTGGCGCCTGATGGTGGAGGCCGGCGCGACGATCGGCGTCCCCGAGCTGGCGGTCGGCGTCCCCTTCCCGGTCGCCGCGCTGGAGGTCGTGCGCTGCGCGGTCGGCGAAGCGGTCGCTGCGCGCCTGATCGTCAGCCACGCGAACCTCCCGCCCGCGGCCGCGGCCGCCTGCGGGCTGGTCCACGCGCTCGTCCCGCCCGCGGAGCTCGAGTCGGCCGCGTTCGCCGAGGCGCGGCGGCTGGCCGCCATCCCCTCGGCGAGCTTCGCCCTGGCGAAGCGCGCGCTCCGAGCCCCGGCGTCGGAGCGCATCCGCGCGACGCGGAGCTTGGACGACGACGTGACGAGCGCGTGGCAGAGCCCGGAGGTCCACCGCGCGATCGCGGGCTACGTCGACGCCACGCTCGGCAAGTCACGCCCCCCGCGGAGCGAGGGCTCGTGACCGGCGCGAGGCGAGGCGCGGCGGATCGGGAGCACGTGGCTGCCTCGGGGAGGTCGCGTGGCGTGGAGTCGGGAGCGGCGCGCTGATGGCGGGCAAGGTGTTCTTCAGCGTCTCGATGTCGCTCGATGGGTTCATCGCGCCGGGTTCTCCCGGCGAGCTGATGGGCAAGCAGTGGATGGAGCTGCAGCAGTGGGTCTTCCCGCTGCGTTACTTCCGGGAGCGGCTGAAGCTCGGCGAAGGCGGTGAAGAAGGACGCGACAACGACCTCTTCCGGCAGACCTTCGAGCGCACCGGAGCCAGCGTCATGGGTAAGCGCATGTTCGACGCCGGCGAGCGGATGTGGCCCGAGGAGGCGCCGTTCCACACGCCGGTCTTCGTCGTGACCCACGAGCGGCGGGACCCGTGGGTGCGCCCGGGTGGCACCACGTTCCACTTCGTCAACGACGGCATCCTGCCGGCGCTCGAAAGGGCCCGTGAGGCCGCCGGCGACCTCGATGTCCGCATCGCGGGCGGCGGCGCGACGATCCTGGAGTACCTGAACGCAGGCCGGATCGACGAGTTCTCGATCGCGCTGTCGCCGGTGCTCTTCGGCTCGGGAGTCCGGCTCTTCGAGGGCGTGGACGCCGCTCGTGTTGCCCTGGTGCCCGCCGTCGCGGTGGCCTCCCCGAGGGTCACTCACCTGACCTACGCCGTCCACCGGCGGTAGCGGCGCGCGCGCCCGTCGCCTCCTGCGGCCGAGCGCCGCCCGCCCGCCCGCCGCCCGCGAGCGCGGAGCTCACCCGCGACCTCACTGCCACGTGCAGCCGGCGCCCTCGCACTCCGGCTGCGCCGTGAGCGAGCCGCAGGCAGGCTGCGCACCCTGGCATCCACCACCGGCCCAGGTACACCCCGCCGAGGTGCAGAACGCCTCCAGCGCTTGCTGGGCGCATGGGTTGGGCGTTCCAGAGCACGTAGCGGCGTTCCAGGTGCAACCGCTCTGACCGCAAGCCGGTGGGCTCGTGTGCGTGCTGCAAGGGTCGGGGGTCCCGGAGCAGGAACCGACCACGCTCCACGTGCAGTGCGAGACCTGCGCGCAGCTCGTGAGCGTCTGCGCTGCGCAGTCGGTCGCGGTCCCGCTGCACCCCGGCCCTCCGCCGCCCCCCGCCCCCGCGCTCCCGCTCGAGCCGGCGCTCCCGCCCGCCCCCGCGCTCCCGCTCGAGCCGGCGCTCCCGCTCGAGCCGGCGCTCCCGCTCGCCCCCGCGCTCCCGTCCGCCCCCGCGCTCCCGTCCGCCGGACCGCCGCCGTCGTCTTCGTCTTCACTCGAGCACGCGGCCGTGCCCGCCAGCGCCGCCAACACCCAACCGAACCAGATCGCAGCTCTCATGCCGGGTGCGTGGGCCCGAGGCCGCGTCCTTCTGAACGGGTCGCGCGCCGCGGCGCGTTGCCGCAGAGCGCGCTACCGCGCTTTGCAGCAGAGCGCGCCACCGCGCTTCGCCGCAGAGCGCGCTACTGCGCTTTGCCGCAGAGCGCGCTACCGCGCTTTGCCGCAGAGCGCGCTACCGCGCTTTGCTACGGAAGAAGCGGAGCGCCTCGTCGAGGTACGCCTCCCGCACGCCGTGGCCGGTGGGGTGGGCGGCCAGCTCGATCGGGAACCCCTCCCGACCGAGCGCCGCCCCGAGCGCACGCACGCTCGCGCCGACGGAGTCCCGATCGCCGTACCCGAGGTAGAACGGCGCGCGCGCGCCGGACGCCGCCGCGCCGCTGACCACGCCACCCCCGGAGAGCGCCCCCCAGCCGTCCGCTGCCAGCGCGCCCCTCCACGCGAGCAGCGCGACGAAGTACGCGCCCGACGACGACCCCACCACGTAGGCGCGTCGAAACGGGCTGCCCCGGAGCCTCTCGAGGCGGGCTCGCACCTCCACGAGGCGCTCCACCAGCGCCGCCCCGTGCCGATCGTAGGCGCGCGCGCTCGTCGGCCAGCCCCACCAGCCGTCGTGTCCCCGTGGGGCGAGCCCTTGCACGCCCCGAGGGAGCACCGCCGTCACGCCGGCGCGCAGCGCGGCGCTGGAGACGACGCGCTGAAGGTTCGCCTGGACGGCGCTCGCGCCCGCGGGCGGCACGATGCCGTGGAGGTGGACGAGCAGCTCCGTCGACTCCGCGTCCGGGACGACCACGCACGTCTCGTCGTCGAGCGCCCGCAGGTGCGGCCGACACCACTCGGACTCCGCCGCCGGCAGCGCGCCCACCCACCTCGGGGCGGGCTGGCCGCCGTCCGGCGCTGCCGGCGCCCCGAGCGCGACGGCACCGCGCGCCGGTGCGTCGCGCCCGCGGCCGCCGTCGCGCGCGCCGCCGGCCGAGCCGCCACCGTGTCCGTCGCGCCCTCGCGGCGCGCCGGGCGGCGGCGCGCCCGCCGTTGGTTCGGCGCCGGGGTGCGGCGCGGGCCGCGCGCACGACGCGCCGCCGGCCAGCAGGGCGAGGGCCACGGCCGCGCGAGCGGGCGCGCCGCGCCCGAGGCCGCCGTGGGGGCGCGCGGCGGCGCGGGCGCGCCGACGAACGCGTCCGCGAGCGCCACCAAGCAGGCGTCGAAGCACAACAGGATCCGTCACCGGAGCGCCTCCGAGCCTAGCCCGGATCACGGTTGCCGGAGGGGCGGCTGCGTGGAAAGCTCTCTGTCCCGCCGGCGAGCGCGGGAAGGAGCCGAGGGCAGCATGGCGATGCAGTCTGCGATGGAGTCGAACAGCGGTGTCCACGAGCGCGCGGTGCCCCACACCGACTTGGGCGTCATCCCCGCGCTCGTGCAGGATCTCCGGGAGACGTTCGAGAGCGGCCGCGCGCGCTCGCACGAGTGGCGCCGCGAGCAGCTCGCCGGCATCGAGCGCCTGCTGAGCGAGTGCGAGCGCGAGCTCGTCGACGCCCTGCGGACGGACCTCGGCAAGCCCGAGATGGAGGCGTTCTCGGCCGAGGTGGCGTTCACCGCCGGCGAAGCCCGCTACGTCGCGCGGCGCCTGGCCGGCTGGATGAGGCCGCGCCGCGTGCCGACGCCGATCATCTCGCAGCCGGGCCGGAGCTACCTCTACAAGGAGCCGCTCGGCGTCGTGCTCGTCATCGCGCCCTGGAACTACCCGGTCCAGCTCTCGCTCGGCCCGCTCCTCGGCGCGGTCGCCGCGGGAAACACCGTGCTCGTGAAGCCGTCGGAGGTCGCGCCGACGGTGAGCCGCGTGCTCGCGGCGCGCATCCCGCAGTACCTCGACCCGCGCGCGGTCAAGGTCGTGGAGGGCGGGGTGGCGGAGACGACGGCGCTCCTCGAGCAGCGGTTCGACCACGTCTTCTACACCGGGAACGGCGCCGTAGGCCGCATCGTCATGGCGGCGGCGGCGAAGCACCTGACGCCGGTCACCCTCGAGCTCGGGGGCAAGAGCCCGTGCTTCGTCGACTCGAGCGCCGATCTCGCCGTGGCCGCACGACGGATCGCGTGGGGCAAGTTCTTCAACGCCGGGCAGACCTGCGTCGCCCCCGACTACATCCTCGCGCACGAGTCGATCCACGACGAGCTGCTTCAACGGCTGCGCGGCGTGGTGCGGGACTTCTACGGCGCAGATCCGCAGCAGAGCCCCGATTTCGCGCGCATCGTCAACGTGAAACACCACCGCCGCCTGATGAAGCTGATGGCGAGCGGCGAGGTCGTGGTCGGCGGCGAGGCGGACGAGGTCGCCCGCTACATCGCGCCGACCGTACTGAAGAACGTCGCGCCCGAGTCGCCGGTGATGCAGGAGGAGATCTTCGGGCCCATCCTCCCGGTGCTGAAGACGAGCGGCGTCGACGACGCGATCCGCTTCGTGAACGAGCGCGACAAGCCCCTCGCCCTATACGTCTACACGACCCGCGACGAGGTCGCCGAGCGCGTCATCGAGCGCACCAGCTCCGGCGGCGTGACGGTGAACCACGCGTGGCTCCACCTCGGCGTGCCGGACCTTCCGTTCGGTGGCGTCGGCGAGAGCGGGATGGGCGCCTACCACGGGCGCTCGTCGTTCGAGGTCTTCACACACACCAAGGCGGTGCTGCGGAAGCCGAACGCGATGGATCCGCCGATCCTCTACCCGCCGTACACGGAGCAGAAGCAGAAGTGGGTCCGGCGGATCCTGTAGTCCCCTCGAGCCGGCGGCGGGCACGTGGCGGTCCTCGCCTTCGACCTCGACGAGCCGGAGTCGCGGGCCGCGCGCGCGCAGATCGAGCGCGTCGTGACCGAGGCGGCGCGCCTCCTCCAGGCTGAGGGCGCGCCGAGCCAGCGCGCGCCGGAGCTCGCGCCCGCGATCGCGCTGCTGCGGAGCCTCGACCCGGGGCTCTCGCTCGAAGCGACGCGGGACGAGCACGGGTCTCCGGCGCTGCTCGTCGCGCGGGATGGCGAGCGGCCGACCCTCCCGTTGGCCGGGCGCGTCGCTCGGGCGCTGGCCGAGCGCTCGAGCCTCCCCGTGCTGTCGCGGCGCGTCGCGCGGCCCTACGCGGAGGTCGCAGCGGCGCTCGCGCGACAGGGCGTCGACGTCGCCGGTGTCCGGGTGCGCGCGGGGCTCGGGCGCGGGCACCTGGTCGAGCTCGCCGTCACCGCGCCGCGAGGCGCCGCGGATTCGGCGGAGGCGCGCGCCTGCGTGATCGAGGACGCGATCCGCGAGCTGCTTGGCGAGCAGCTCCACGACGACTGGATCGGCGCCGTGCGCGTAGCGGCGCCCCGCCGGGGCGCGCTCCCCGTGGTCGGCGGCGCGCGGGAGCCGGCGACGTATCCGCTCGCGGAGCTCGGCGGGCTCGTGCGGAGCGCGGCCGCAGCGGTTCGGGCGGCGCTGCCCCAGGCGCCGCGCCGCCGCGCCGCGGGCTCGGCCGACTGGGCGCTCCTCGAGGTCGACGCCGACGGGCCGGAGAGCGACGCGCTGCCGTGCGCCGATCTGGTGCTCGCGAGCTCGTGCGCTCCGGAGGCCGTGCGGTGCTTCCTCGGCGGGGGGCCGTTCGCGTCCGCGCGCTTCTCCGCCGTCGGGGAGACGTTCGCGTACGTTGCGCTCCCGCGGGGCGCGGCGTCGGCGCAGGCGGCGCTCGCCGACCGCGACGTGCTGGGCGATGCGATCGACGATGCGCTCGCGCGGGGGGAGCTCGGCGCGGTCGTCGGGGCGGGGATCGGCGTGGAGCGCGCGTATCTGTTCGTCGCGCTCCGCGAGCTCGAGGCGAGCGTGCCGCGGGTGGCCGCGGCGGCGCGCGGGAGGACCGGCGGGTGGATCGGGTTCTGCGACGACGGGTGGGAGGGGGAGAGGGTCGAGGTTGGGGGGTAGGGGAGAGAGAGGGCCTCACGCCCCGACGGAGGCGGCGTGCTCGTGCTTCGCGTCGGCGAGCAAGGAGGGGCGCTCGAAGAGCTCGACCACGGTGCGGGCGAGGGCCTTGGCGGCGAGGCGCATCGTCTCGAGCCCGCGGTCGCTCGCCGCGGCGCCCGCGAAGGCGTGCTGGTGGCAGAACGCCGCCCCCTCGTCGCAGATGGCGAGGTAGGGGTGGATCGCGGGCACGACGAGGCTCACGTCGCCCATGTCGGTCGACCCGGCGCCCACTCGCGGATCCGTCTCCCTCGCTGGTCGCCCGAGCGCTCCCATCGCGGCCCCGAAGACGCGCGCGAGCGTCAGGTTGTTGTGGAGCTCGCGGTAGCCCGGCACCACCTCGAGCTCCACGCCGACGTCGCAGGCCAGCGCGGCGCCGCGCGCGCATCGCTCCACCATCGCCAGGACGCGCTCGAGCTCCTTGCCGGTGCTCGCGCGTACGGAGAAGTCCGCCGCGGCGTGCTCCGGGATGATGTTCGAGGCCTTGCCGCCGTCGGTGACGATACCGTGGACCCGCACGCCGTCCCGGAGGTGGACACGCTGCGAGTCGATGAGTCGGAACGTCTCCAGGCACGCCGTCAGCGCGCTGGCCCCCTCCCACGGGGCCGCGGCGGCGTGCGACGGCCTGCCCTGGAAGCGAAGCCGCACCCACGAGCTCGCCAGCGCGGGGTGGGCGAGCACGTCTCGATCGAGCGGGTGGTACATGAGCGCGGCGTCGACACCCTCGAAGACGCCCTGCTTCAGGAGGATGATCTTCCCGCCGCCGCCCTCCTCGGCCGGCGTGCCGATGAGGCGGACGGTACCCGAGAGCTCGGGGGCGTGCCGCGCGAGCGCCAGGAACGCGCCCACGGCGCCGGCGGCGATCAGGTTGTGACCGCACGCGTGGCCGATCTCCGGGAGGGCGTCGTACTCCGCGAGCAGAGCCACGCACGGGCGCGCTCCGTCGCCGGCCCTCGCCTCGAACGCCGTGGAGAGGCCCCCGATCCCCTCGCGGAGCTCGGCGACGCCCGCGCGCTCCAGCAGGGCGACGATCCGCTTCGCGCTCTCGTGCTCGACGAACCTCGTCTCTGGGTTCGCGTGAAGGGCTCGCGCCAGGGCCTCGAGCTCGGGGGCGAGGGTGTCGACGGCGCGGTCCAAGCTCTGGCGATCGACGGGCACCTCGGGTTGCTAGGCGAGATCCGGCGCGCCGGCCAGCGGGGAACGCCGCCGGGTGAGCCCCAACGACCCCGTGACCTCGGCGCGCCGTCGGAGCGTTGTTCTGGCACGCGCGCGGCGCTACCGTCCGGGCGCCCGTGTCGCGGCTCCCGCTCCCGCACGCCGGCGCCTGTGGTGCGCGCGGCGGCCTGGCGCTCGTCGTCGCGCTCGGTGCGGCGCTCGCGTGCCGCACGGAGCCCTCGGGGCGAGCGGCCCCGTCGGCGAGCGCCGCGGCCTTCTCGGCGGCTCGAGTCGAGGTTCGCGAGACGGCGATGGGCACGAAGGTCCACGTCATCGCGTACACCACGCCCGCGCTCGACTCGGCAGGCGTCGAGCGGGCGATCGGCGTCGCGCTGGCCGAGGTCCGGCGGCTCGAGAAGCTCCTCAGCGAGTGGGATCCCGCGAGCGAGATCTCCCGCGCCAACCTCGCGGCAGGCGCCCCGGTGGCCGTAGGCCCCGAGACCTGGGCCGTCCTGGAGAAGGGCCTGTGGGCGGGGCGCGTCTCGGAGGGGACGTTCGACGTGACGTTCGAGACGATGTCCGATCTCTGGCGGTTCGGCTCCGCCGCGGACCGCGATCCGAAGCCGCCGAGCGCGGAGGCGGTCGCCAAGCGTCGGGGCCTCGTCGACTATCGGCTGGTGGTGCTCGACGCGACGGCGCGCACGGTGACGGTGCCCGCCGGCCGCCGCGTCGGCCTGGGGGGTATCGCGAAGGGATACATCGTGGATCGCGGAGCCGCCGAGCTTCGGCGCGCTGGCGTGGCGGCGTTTCTCTTCCAGGCCGGCGGCGACCTCTACGGCGCCGGGCGCAAGCCCGACGGCACCGCGTGGGTGAGCGGCATCCAGGATCCGCGCGGGCCGAGCGACCGGTTCTTCGCGGTCATCGATCTGGAGGACCACGCCTTCTCCACGGCGGGCGACTACGCGCGGTCCTTCGTGCACGAGGGCCGCCGGTATCACCACATCCTCGATCCTCGGACGGGCTTCCCGGCGACGGCGTCTCGCAGCGTGACGGTGTGGGCGCCCGACGCCTTGACGGCCGACGCGCTCGACGACGCGATCTTCATCCTGGGGACGGAGAAGGGCCTCGCGCTGGCGGAGAGCGTCGACGGCGTCGGCTGCGTGATCGTGGACGCCAAGAACACCGTCCACGTCAGCCGGCGCCTCGAGGGCCGGGTGCGGCTGCTCGGCGCTCCGTCCGACTCGCCGTGACGGCGAGCCGACCTCGCTCTCGCCGGGCTGGGTTGGGGCTCGGGCTCGGGGCTCAGGCTCGGCGAGCTGGGCTCGGGCGGCGGGCTCGGGCTCGGGCCAGCGCTCGGGCTCGGGCTCGGGCTCGGGCTCGGGCTCGGGCTAGCGCTCGGGCTCGGGCAGCTCGTCCAGCCCCACCCCGCCCTTCACCGGGATCGCGCGCGCGTACCCCACTCGCTCGAGGAGCAGGCTGAGCTCGGAGCGCCCGGACACTGGCGGGAGCAACGCGCGGCTGCCGTCCCAGAGGTCGAGCGCGATCGACGCCCGATCGAGCACGATGCGATCGATCTGCGCCCACCGGTACCGGCGGATGCGAGGCCACCCGAACGCCACCAGCTCCCGAAGCTCGAGCCCGTCGCCCACGACGCGGACGCCCCGCATCCCCGCCTGGAGCACGGTCGCGATCGCGCTCGCCACCAGCATCAACACGCACGCGCGTAGCCCGACGTAACGGTACGCGTCCTGCTCGACGACGACGCGGAAGAGCTCCGAGTCCGGCGCGCTCCGCTCGCCGGCCAACACCAGCCCGAGGGCCCCGAGCGCCACCGCGAGATACAGCAGGGACGGCACCCGTTGCGCGAACGTCGGCCCGAAGGCGGCCGACGCGGGCCGGAACGTCATGTCGAAGCCCGGGGGGCGTGACGGGCGAGCCACGTCTCTTCAACCTAACGTCGCCGCCGCGCCTTGGGTAGCGCCCCGCCGGCCGCCTCGTCCGTGATACGATCCATGCCATGGGCGAGCTGCTCGGGCGCCTCTCCGCCGCCGCTCGCAGGGCCGGCCGCGGTCTCGACCGGCCCGGTCGTGGGCACGCCGCGCGCGCGGAGCGTAGGGAGGGCAGATGCCTCGCGGCGTCGTCCACCAGACCCGGGGCGCTCGCGACGTGAGCCCGCTCCTCTCGGAGTTCGAGCGCGCCGTCGCCGGCTTCGACCGTAGCGCATTCGAGCCGCGCCGGCTCTCGGCGGCGGCCGCCGCGTGGGCGCGACGGGCGTCGTTCGAGCACGCCTCGATCGCGGCGTTCGACCGGTTCGCGCTCGGGTTGCTGGCCGTCGGCGCGCCGCCCGAGCTGCTCGAGGGCGCGCACGTCGCGGCCGTGGAGGAGATTCGTCATAGCCGGATCGGGTATGCGCTCGCGTCGCTCTACGGCGGCGAGCCGCTCGGGCCGGGGCCGCTCGACGTGAGCGGCGCGCTCGAGGGGCTGGGCACGCTCGAGGAGCTGGCCGTCCCCGCGCTGGTCGAGGGCTGCGTCGGCGAGACGCTCTCTGCCATCGAGGCCGAGGAGAGCCACCGCCGCGCGACGGAGCCGGCCGCGAAGCTCGCGCTCCGCATCATCGCGGATGAGGAGGCGCGACACGCGGAGTACGCGTGGGCGTTCGTGCGCTGGGCGGTCGAGACGGAGCGGGCGCTCGCCGTCCCGCTCCGCCGCGCGCTCGGCGAGTCGCTCGATCGCGTACGGCTGGCGGACCCAGGGCACGGATGCGAGGAGGTCCCGCTCGTCGAGTTCGGCTTCCTCCCCCGCGCCGATCGCCTCGACCTCCAGCGCACGGCCGCGCGCGACGTGCTCACGCCCGCGGCGGCCGCGCTGTTCCTTTGACCTCTGGCGCGACCTCCCTGGCGACCGCGCCGCGCGCTACCGTCTCGCCGCCATGCCCGTCCTCGTCACGCGGAGCGCCCCCAGGTCACCGGCGGTGTCGCGCGCGGAGATCCGTGCCCTGGGCGAGCGCATGCTCGTCGCGCTGGGCCTGGAAGGCGCCGAGCTCAGCGTGACGCTGGTGGACGACCCACGGATCCGCGAGCTGAACCAGCGCTTTCGCGGGAAGGACCGCCCCACCGACGTGCTCTCCTGGCCGATGGACGACGCGGGGCCCGAGGGCGCCCCGCGCCTCCTCGGCGACGTGGTCATCTCGCTCGACACGGCGGATCGGCAGGCCCGAGGCCGGCGACGGCCGCTGCTCGACGAGGTGCGCTTCTTGCTGGCGCATGGCCTCCTGCATCTCGTCGGGCACGACCACGCCGAGCCGGAGGAGAAACGCCGGATGGTGCGGGAGACGCGCCGGCTGGTCCGCGCGTCACGCGGGCCTGGTGGGGGCGCTCAGGCTTCGCACAGCGCCTCGCGAAAGCCCCGATAGATCCCTGTTTGGATTGGGAAAATCGCCCTCCGGTCGCGGACGCCGATGGAACAAGGGATCTACGCCCCGGGCGGGGTCTGCGCGGCGTCTTCCATGCCGATCGGGAGGCGGGGTGCTGCACCGCAGCGGGTTTCCTGCTCGAATTCCTGACACGGCGACGAAATTAGCTTGAATTGCTGATTCCAGCCTGATAGCCGTGCGCCGTGCGTCGGCGGTGTCCCCAACCGGCGGGCTTCCCCGGCGCTCGAGCGAACGACCGAAGAGTCCAACAAGAATCGAGAGGAGGCTGGGCATGGCTGGCAAGAGGCTGACGAAGGCACAGGTGATCGCGGAGCTCGCTACGGCGGCGGATCTGGACAAGAAGAGCGTGACGCGCGTCTTCGAGGCGATGAGCGAGCTCATCAAGAAGCAGCTCTCGCAGCGAGGGCCGGGCGAGTTCGTCGTCCCGGGTCTCGTGAAGCTGCGTGTGGTGAAGAAGCCGGCGACCAAGGAGCGCCAGGGCTTCAACCCGGTGACGAAGGAGCCCATCACGATCGCGGCCAAGCCCGCGAGCAAGAAGGTGCGGGCGACCGCCCTGAAGGCGCTGAAGGACCTCGTGCTCTGAGCGCCCCGCGCGCCCGCGAGAGCGCGGGCGACGTGGGATCGATGTCCCCGGTGCTCGCCCGATGGGGCGAGCCGGGGACATCGTCATTTCGGGCGGCGACCAGCGGCCGGGGACCTGGCCGCGCTCACCAGGAGAAGAGCAGCCCGAAGCGCACGAGCCCCGCCCCCGAGGAGTTCGTGCGGCGGCCGGTCACGGAGTCGACGTACTCGTAGTCTCCGGCGCCCTCCACGTCCGTCCGCGACCGTAGGAACCCGAGGAGGTCGACGGTGAAGCCCGTGCGCCGCGACAGGCGCAGCTCGAGCCCCATCCCGAGGTGGCCGCCGAAGTACGAGTACTGCGTGTCGCCGCGCTCGCCGTCCGCCGGGTCCCACTGCAGCGCGGGCTTGTCGACCACCGCGCCGGAGAAGCCGAGCCCGCCGATCAGGTAGATCTGAGCCGGATCACGCGGGTTGGCGTAGAGCACCAGGCTCCCGGTGGCCGCGGTCTCGGCACGCGCCCACCCGTCGAAATCGACGCCGCGGAAGAAGTCGAGGCCCGCGTCGAGCGCGAGCTCGGGCAGCGCCCGGTAGCGGAAGCTGGCGCCGAAGCCCGCCATGCCGGCGTCTGGGTGGGGGCCGTCGCCGCCGCCGTCACCGCCGCCGCCCAGGACCACGCCTTGGACGCGGGCGTGTATCCCCCAACGAGGCGGCCGCCGGCGGCGCGCGGGCGCGGGCGCGTGCTCCCCTCGCGCCACCACGATCGCAGGCGGCTCGTCCGCGCCCGCCTCGGGTGAGGCGGGCGTGCCGTCCGCCTCGCCGGCGGGCTCGGCGTCGTCCTCGCAGTACCATCCGCCGGGCGGGCAGGCATCTGGCGGCTCCTCGGCCGCACCGTCCGCGGAGTCTGCGGACTCCGTGGGCTCCGCGCGCGCCGCCTCCGGCGCCTCGGGCTGCGCCAGCGCGGCGCGCGATCCGATCGCCGCGCAGGTGGCGCCGAGGAGGGCGGAGCTGAAGCGGAGCCGCGCGTGCACGAGCCCGGAGCCTAGCAATGTCGCGGCCACGGGCCAGCCGCGCGCGGGCCCCCCGCCGCGGCCGCGGCGCTCTTCACGCCGGCGCGGGGCGGGCCTACGCGCCGCGTGTGTTCCACGACTCGCTCGACCGCGGGGCGTCACCTTGACCGGGCGCGTAGTGATCCGCGCCGGTCACGTCCGGCCGCTGTGGGCCGGGCACCCCTGGGTGTACGCGCAGGCGGTCGAGCGGGTGGAGGGCGGCGCCTCTCCCGGCGACGAGGTCGAGGTGCGCGACGCGCGCGGCAACGTGCTCGGGCGCGGGTACTACTCGCCGGGCTCGGCGATCCCGGTGCGCCTGCTCTCGCGCGGCGCGGAGCCGATCGACCCGGGGCTCGTGGCGCGCCGGGTCGAGGCGGCGGTCGCGCACCGCGCCGAGCTCGGCCTGCCGAGCGCCGACACCAGCGCGTACCGTGTGGTGCACGCCGAGGGGGACGACCTGCCCGGACTGGTCGTCGATCGCTACGGCGACGTGCTCTGCGTGCAGCTCGCGACCCTCGGGATGAAGCTCCGGGAGCGCGAGATCTTCGACGTGCTGGAGCGAGCGCTGCGCCCGCGGGCGATCGTCGACCGAACGAGCCCGACGGCGGCGCGCCTCGAGCGGTTCGAGCCGGCGCGCGGGGTCGTGCGGGGGGACGAGTCGTTGCAGGCGCTCGAATTCCGCGAGCGGGGGTTCGGCTTCCGCGTCCCGCTCGCCATCGCGCAGAAGACGGGCCACTACCTCGATCAGCGCGAGCTCCGCGCTCGCGTGGAGGCGCTGGCGCGCGGGCGCCGGGTGCTCGACGTCCACTGCTTCACCGGCTCGTTCTCCCTGGCCGCGGCGCGAGGAGGCGCGATGGAGGTGGTCGCCGTCGACTCGTCGCCCGCGGCGATCGAGGTGGCCGCGGAGCAGCTCGGGCCGAACGGCCTCGCGGGCAAGGTCCGCTTCGACTGCGAGGACGCCCACGAGGCGCTCGCGCGCGCGGGGCGGCAGGGGGGCTTCGATCTGGTGCTCGTCGATCCGCCCAAGCTCGCGCCCAGCCGCGCGTCGCGCGATCGGGCCGCGTCGGTGATGCGCCGGCTGTCCGAGGGTGCGTGTCGCGCTGCGCGAGGGGGCGGGCTCGTCGTGCTGAGCTCGTGCTCGGCGGCGGTCTCGATGGACCTGCTCGTCCGCTCGCTGGCGCTTGGAGCGCGCGAGGTGGGGCGTCGCGCGGTCGTCCTGGAGCGAGCCTTCCAGGGGCCGGATCACCCGGTGCCGGCGGCGTTCCCCGAGGGGCTCTATCTCTCCTCGGTCGTGGCGCGGATCGAGCCGCCGTGACGGGGGCCACCGGCCCGCGTGGCTCGCCGGGACGAGCCAGCCGAGGACGGCTCCTCTCGCTCGACTCCCTCGAGCCGGGCGAGGCGCGCGCGATCGACGGTCTGCTGTTCGATCTCGACGACACCTTCCTCGATCACGGGCGGCTCGCGCCCGACGCCTACCGCGTCCTCCACGACCTCGCGGGGGCGGGGCTCGCGCTCGGCGTCGTCACCGGGCGGCCCGCGGGGTGGGGCGATCCGCTGGCGCGCCAGTGGCCCGTGCTCGCCGTCGTGAGCGAGAACGGCGCCATCGTCCACGCCCGGAGGGGTGAGCACGTCGAGCTCCTCGACCCGGGGGGCGGGGCGCGCCCCGAGCGTCGCCGGAGGCTCGCCGACCTCGTGGCCCAGCTCAGGGCGCGGCACCCGGAGCTCCGCGACGCCGACGACACGCCGCTCCGCCTCACGGACCACACGTTCGACGTGGGGGAGCGCCTGCGGGCCCCCGAGGCCTTGGTCGTCGCGGCGAGGCGGACGGCGCGCGCGCTCGGGGCGCGCACGACCACCTCGAGCCTCCACTTGCACGTTACCCTGGACGGCGCCGACAAGGCGACCGGGGCGCTCTGGGCGCTCGCCCGCCTGCGCGGGCTCGACCCAGCGGCCGCGCGCGCCCGCTGGGCGTACGTAGGCGACAGCGGCAACGACGCGGCGGCGTTCGCGGCGTTCGCGCTGACGTTCGGCGTCGCAAACCTCCGCGGCGACCTCACCCTCCCGCCCCGGTACCTCGCGCGGGCGCCTCGGGCCGCCGGTTTCGTCGAGATCGCGCGCGCGCTCCTCGCCGCCCGCGGCTCCCGCCGCTCGCTGGTGGACGATCCGCGCCCTGCCTCGTACGCTGGCGCCCCCATGTCGAACGCCGCTCGACTCCCGACCGCGGACGATCCCCAGCCCGCCCTGCTCGCGCTCGCGTCGGAGCACCTCTATCCGAACTACCGGCAGCCGCCCCTCGTCCTCGTGCGCGGGGAGGGCAGCCGCGTCTGGGACGCCGCGGGGCGGTGTTATCTGGATCTGTGTGCCGGGATCGCCGTGAGCTCCCTCGGGCACGCGCACCCGCGCCTGGTGCGCGCGCTGAGCGAGCAGGCGGCCCGACTCGTCCACACCTCGAACTATTTCTTCAACGAGCCGAACCTCCGCCTCGCCGCCCGGCTGACGGCCGCCTCGGGGATGGACCGTGCGTTCTTCTGCAACTCGGGGACGGAGGCCATCGAGGCGCTGCTCAAGCTGGCGCGGCGACACTTCCACTCGCGTGGCGAGCCGGCGCGCCGGGTGGTGCTCGCGTTCGACGAGTCGTTCCACGGCCGGACGCTCGGGGCGCTCGCCGTCACCGGGCAGCCCAAGTACCAGGAGGGGTTCGGTGATCTCCCGGGCGCGCGACACGTCCCGTACGGCGACGAGGCGGCGGTGGAGCGCGCGATGGGGCCCGACGTGGCCGCCATCCTGGTGGAGCCGATCCAGGGAGAGGGGGGCGTCCGCCCGGCCCCCCTCGGCTTCCTCGCCGCGCTCCGTCGGATCGCAGACGCGCACGGCGCGCTGCTCTTCGCGGATGAGGTGCAGACGGGCGTGGGCCGCACCGGGACGTTCCTCGCCGTGCAACAGGAGGGCGTGTTGGCGGACGCCGTGGCGCTCGCGAAAGGGCTCGGGGGAGGGGTACCCATCGGCGCGGTGGTCTGTCGCGAGGCGCTCGCCGCCGCGCTGCCGCCGGGCACCCACGGCTCGACCTTCGGCGGCGGGCCGCTCGCGAGCGCCGCGGCGCTCGCGGTGCTGGACGCGCTGGAGGAGGACTCGCTCCTCGAGCGCGTGCGGTCGCTCGGCGAGCACCTCGCGCAGCGCCTGGCCGCCGTCGCGGCCTCGGCGCCAGGGCGGGTGGAGCAGGCGCGCGGTCGCGGACTCCTGCAGGCGCTGGTGCTCGCGCGTGACGTGGACGCGCGCGGCGTCCTCGAGCGCGTGCGGGAGGCCGGCGTGCTGCTCACGATCGCTGGCGGGCAGGGGCTCCGCTTCTCGCCGGCCCTCACCGTCACGCGCGACGAGCTCGACGAGGGTGTCGAGGTGGTCGAGCGCGTGCTCCGGGGGCTGCCGTGACGCGCCACCTGCTCGGCTTGGCCGATCTGGGCCGTGAGGGCCTCGTCCGGCTGCTCGACGCGAGCGACCGCTGGCTCGAGACGCGCGGTGCGCCCGCGGCGGCGCGCCCTCTCGCGGGCAAGACGATCGCCCTCGTGTTCGAGAAGGCCTCCACGCGGACGCGGGTGTCCCTGGAGGTCGCCGTGGCCGAGCTCGGGGGGCACCCGCTCGTGCTCACCAGCTCCGGCTCCCAGATGGCGCGCGGCGAACCGGTGGCGGACACCGCCCGGGTGCTCGGGCGGATGGCGCACGCGATCACGTTCCGAACGGGCGGGGAGGATCGGCTGCTCGACATGGCGCGCTGGAGCGGGGTGCCGGTCCTCAACGCGCTCACCGACCGCAGCCACCCCATGCAGCTGCTCGCCGATCTCATGACCATACGCCGCATCCGCGGGCGTCTCGAGGGGCTCAGGTACGTCTGGATCGGCGACGGCAACAACATGGCCTGGTCTTGGATCGAGGCGGCGGGCCTGCTCGGGCTCGAGCTCGTGCTCGCGTGCCCCGAGGGGTACGAGCCGGACGCCCGCGCCGTCGAGCTCGCGCGTGAGCGCGGCGGCCGCGTCGAGGTGGTTCGGGATCCCGAGCGCGCCGTCACGGGCGCCGACGTGGTGAGCACCGACGTGTTCACGAGCATGGGTCAGGAGGGCGAGGCGGCCGCGCGCCTGGCGGCGTTCGAGGGATTCCGGGTCACCTCTCGCCTGGTCGCGCGCGCATCGGCGGACGCGGTCGTCCTCCACTGCTTGCCCGCGCATCGAGGCGAGGAGATCGACGCGGACGTGCTCGAGGGCCCGCGCTCGGCGGTGTGGGATCAGGCCGAGGCCAGGCTGCACACCGCCAAGGCTGCGCTCGTCTGGGCGTTGGGCGTGGATGGCTGAGGCGCCCGCCGCCGCCCGGCTGGCCGCCGCGCCGGCGGGGCCGCGCGGCGAGCGAGTCGGCTGCGCGACGTGCGGCGCGACCGTCGACGCGCTGCGCGCGCCAAGAGTGGCGCTCTACGGGGGGACGTTTCGGTACTTCTGCAGCTCGGGGTGCCGCGAGGGCTACGTCCCGCCCATCGAGGCGCCCCCGCTCGCGCCCGCGCCGCGCTCTCCGTCCGCGCCGGCGCCTCCCCTCCCGGCGCTCCCCGCCGCCGGTCCCCTCCCGGACGACCCGGCGCACGCAGCGCCCGCGCCCGAGCTCGGTGGGCTCCTCCTCGGGATGTGCGTGGCCGGGTGCCTCGCGTCGCTCGCGCTCGCGTTGGCCGGCGGAGCTCCGGCGATCGCGACGGCGCGGCTCGTGATCGCGGCGGTCGCGCTCGCCGCGCTGGTGGCGGAGTATGCGCTCGCGCCCCGCGACGCAGGCGACGCCCACCCGCTCGCGCTCCTCGCCGCGCCGGTGCTCGCGACCGGCGGCGCGGGGGTCGCGCGCGTCAGCGGCGGATCGCCGCTCGAGTCGCTGCTCACCTTGGCCGCGGTCGTGACGGGCTGCGCGGCGGCCGCGGCGTGGGCGCTCCGGCGCGAGCGGCGCGCGCTCGTGGCGGGGCGCGAGCGGGTCGAGCGCGCCCTCGGCGGCTGGGCTCGGCGCGAGGGCGCCTCCGGCGAGCCCGTGCCGGCCCTGCGGCTGCGCCCGGGCGAGGAGATCACCGTCGCCGTCGGGGAGACGGTCCTCGCCGACGGTCGAGTGACGCGCGGCGACGCGATCGTGGCCCCGTGGCTCGGCGCGGCCGTCACGGAGGCGCGCGCTCCGGGGGACCCGATCGTGGCCGGGGCGCGCGTCGTCGAGGGTGAACTCACCCTCCTCGTCACCGCCGCGGGTCCCGATCGGGCGTGGTACCGCCTCACTTGCGACCCGCTCCGGCGGGCCGACGTGCACGCCGAGGTCGTGCGGGCAGCCCGGCTCTTCGCGGAGCCGCTCGCGCCCTTCATCGCGGGCGGCTGCGCGCTCGTCGGCTACGCCGCCGGTCTCGAGCCCTCCGAGCTCGCGCTGTCGGCGATCGGGGTGCAGTCGGCGCTCGCCGCGAGCGGCGTCGCTGGATCCGTCGGGGTGCTGACCGGAGGCGCCGTGTTCGCGCTCGCGGCGCGGGGAGTGTCGTACCGATCCGTCGAGGCGTTCGACGCCGCGTCGCGTGTCACGGTGGCGATGATCCAGGCTCGCGGGACGCTCCTCGCGGGGGAGCCAGATCTCGTCGGTGTCCACGGGCTCGGGCGCCACGACGCGGACGACGCGCTCGCGCTCGCGGCGGGCGCCGCGCTCGGCTCGGACCACCCGCTCGACGCCGCGCTCACGAGCGCGGCGCGCACGCGCGGGATCCGCCCGGAGCTGCTGCGCGGCGTCGAGCGGCTCCCCGGCTTCGGGGTCACCGCGACGGACGCCCGAGGGCGGCGGGTCGCCGTCGGGAGCCGGACGACGCTGCTCGGACAGGCGGTCGGGACGGGCGTCGCGGAGCCGCTGGTCCGCGAGGCGGAGGCCGCCGGCCGCACCGTGATCCTCGTCGCGGTGGATGGCCACCCCGCGGCCGTCCTCTCCTTCCAGGACGCGATCCGTTCCGGCGCGCGGGCCGCGATCCGTCACCTACTGGACGCCGGCATCGAGCCCGTGCTCGTCGGCGGCGACTCGCGGGAGACCTGCGAGGCGGTCGGCCGCGCGCTGGACATCGACCACGTCCGCGCCGAGGTCCCGCTCCACGATCGCGCGGAGGTGGTGCGGCACTTCACCGAGACGGGCGCGCGCGTCGCGGTGGTCGGGCGAACCCCGAGGGACGATGGCGCGCTGGCCGCCGCGGACGTCTCGGTCGCGCTCGGCGCCGCGGGCGGAGGTGGCTCGGACTTCGGCCTCTCGCTGGCGTCCGGCGAGGTCCGCGACGCCGCCCTGGCGCTCGCCGTGAGCCGTCGCGCGCGGGCCGAGGCGCTGGTCGCCGTCGGGCTCGTGCTCGCTCCGAGCGCGCTCGCTGGCCTGACCGCGGCGCTCGGGATGGTGCCGCCCGTGGTCTGTCCGGTGGCCGGGATCCTGGGCGGCGCCGCAGCGCTGCTGCGGGTGCGAATCGTCGGTCGATCCCTCCCCGCGGCTTGACCCGAGGCCCAGCCGGCCCGATGACTGCCAGGTGAGTCACGGGGCTTCCGTGGAAGGCGTCGTCCGCGAGCCGGATCGAGCCCGGCTGCGCAAGGCGGTCGAGCAGCACATGGCGCGCCAGGGGCTCCGCTCGACGGGTCAGCGCCGGCTGATCATCGAGAAGTTCTTCGAGGCGCCCGAGCACGTCACGATCGATCAGCTCCTCCGCGTGGTGCGCGGCGTCGATCCGCGGATCGGCTACGCCACGGTGTATCGGACGATGAAGATGCTCGCGCAGGGCGGCATCGCGCACGAGCGCCGGTTCGGGGACGGCTTCACCCGCTACGAGCTCGCAGATGACGACGCGCACCACGATCATCTCATCTGTCTCGAGTGCGACACCATCATCGAGTTCGAGGAGCCCGCCATCGAGGAGATCCAGGCGCAGCTCGCGGCGCGCCACGGGTTCGAGGTGAGACACCACAAGCACGAGCTCTACGGCACCTGCGCGAGGTGCCGGGCCGAGCGCGCCGCGGGCAAGCGTTCCCGCCGCTGAGCTGCGGCGGGCCCGGTGGCGCGCTATCCCACGCGAGACGCACGCGCGTCCGTCACGACGTAGTCCACCGGCACGTCCCGCGGCGTCGAGGGCAGCTCGCCGAGGAGCTGGAAGTCGAGCGCGACGCCGATGGCGAGCGCGGGCGGACGCACGTCCGGCAGCGTGGCGTCGTACCACCCGGCGCCCCACCCGATGCGTTGCCCGGCGACCGACAGCGCGAGCGCAGGGACGACCACCACATCGAGCTCCCCTCGGCGCGCCTCGGGAGCGTCGCGCTGCGGCTCTGGGAAGCCCCGGCCGCGCTCGGCGAGCGTCGCGGGGTCGTCCACCCGGCGGAAGCCGGTGCGGTAGCCGTCCGTGGTGGGGTCCATGAAGGGGTAGTAGACGAGCTTGCCCCTGCGCCGCAGCTCCGCGTCGAGTCCCGAGAGCTGGATCTCGTGCTTGCGCGGGATGGCTTGGAAGACCGCCAGCGCACGCGCGCCCTCCACCTCGCGCAGCCCGAGCAGCGTCGCCACGATCCGCTCGGAGCGGGCGGCGAGCGAGGAGGCCGGCAGCGCCGCTCGGAGCGCGCGCATTCGCGCCCGGAGCGCCTGTTTGGCCTGCCGGATGAGCTCCTCGTCGGGCGTCGGGGCGTCGAGCATCGCGCCGCAGGCTAGCATCCACCGTCGTGACCAGCCGACTCACCGCCATCGTCCCGGCGCTCGACGCGGAGACGACCGTCGGCCCCGTGGCTCGCGCCCTCCTCGACGTGGGCGTGTTCGCCGAGGTGGTCGTCGTGGACGATGGGTCGACGGACGCGACCGGGCCCGCAGCCCGCGCAGCGGGCGCGACGGTGCTCCGCCATGGGCGCAACCGCGGCAAGGGCGCCGCGCTGCGCACCGGGATGATCCACGCCTACGCTCGCGGCGCACGCGCGGCCGTCAGCGTCGATGCCGACGGACAGCACCCCGCACACGAGGCAGCGCGGATCGCGCGCTCGGCCGCTCCGCCCGACGCGCTCGTCCTCGGCGTGCGGGACCTGCGCGCTGCCGGCGCACCGCGCGCCAACCAGTGGTCGAACGCCTTCAGTGACGCCTGGGTGTCGCTGTTCGCGGGGCGCCCGCTCGCGGACTCCCAGTGCGGGCTCCGCCGCTATCCGCTCCCGGCGACGCTCGGGCTCGGCGCGACCGGCGACGGCTTCGAGTATGAGTCCGAGGTCGTCTTGCTCGCGGCGCTCGGTGCGGTCGCGATCGTGGAGGAGCCGGTCGCCGTCTGGTACCCGCCGCCGGAGCGTCGGCGCACGCACTTCCGCGTCGCGCGTGATCCGGCGCGGATCGTCGAGCGCCTCGTGTCTACGTTCCTCGAGGCGCGGCTCGGGCGCCGCACGGGCGCCCCTCGATGAACGCTGTCGGCGCTCGGGCTCGCGCCGCGGGTCGCGTGGCGCGAGCCGCCGGGATCGCGCTGCTCGGCGCGGCCGCGCTGCTCGAGACGGCGCACCTCGTCGCCGGGCGGGTCGGCGGGTTCCGGCCTCCTCCCGTGCCCCCGCCCGTAGCTGGCATGCCCCTGTATCCCGCCTCCACGCGGGAGGAAGGCGGCGTGCTCGTCGTCCGGCTCGGGGGCGAGCCGGCGGAGATCGGGCGGGCGCACGCCCGGCTGCTGCGAGACGAGATGGTGCGCACGGAGCAGAGCGTTTGGGCGTCGTTCGAGCGGCTCGTACCGTCGGTGATCTTGCGTACCGCGGTGCTCGACCTGGCGCGCGTGCGCTACCGCGCGCTCGATCAGGGCATGGGTCCGGACCGCCTGATCGAGATCGCGGCTCAGGCGGAGGCGTTCGCCCCCGACCCCTTCGCATCGCGCGCGCCGACGTTCGAGCGCTTCGTCCACCTGAACGCGCTCTACGACATCGCGCTCGGCTTCGAGGGTTCCCCGCTCGTGGGCTGCACGAGCTTCGTGGTCGCGGGCGCCGACGCTGCCGGTGGCGGCGCGCTGCTCGCGCGCACCTTCGATTTCGAGATCGACCCGGTGTTCGACGAGCGCAAGGTCGTCTTCGTGGTCGCGCCTGCGGGGGGGCGCCGCTTCGCTTCGGTGGCGTGGGCGGGGCTCGTGGGTGTCATCTCGGGCATGAACGAGGACGGCCTCGCGGTCGTCGTGCACGGCGCGCGCGCTGGCGAGCCCCGCGATTCGGGTGAGCCGCTCGTGCACGCCCTCCGGCGGGTGCTCACCACGGCCGCAGACGTGCCTGGCGCCATCGCCGCGCTCGCGGCGCGCGAGCCGATGGTAAGCCACCTCGTGATCGCGGCCGACGCGAGCGGCCGCGCCGTGGCCATCGAGCGCGTCCCCGGCCGCCCCCAGCACGTCCGTGAGCTCGGCACCGCGGCGGTGGTGACGAACCACCTCGAGGGACCCGCGCGGGGCGATCCCCGGAACCTGGCGGTCGAGCGCGGCACCTCCACGCGCGATCGCCGGGCTCGCGGCGAGGAGCTGCTCGCGCGGCGGCGCGGGCCGGTGACGGTCGAACAGCTCACCGCGTGGTTGCGCGATCGTCAGGGAGCCGGAGATACCCCCCTCCCGCCAGGAGACCGCCGCGCCATCGACGCCGATCTCGCCGCCCACGGCGTCGTCCTCGACACCCGCGCCCGCCGGCTGTGGGTGAGCCGCGGCCCCCGCCTCCGCGGGCCGATGGTCCCCATCGAGCTGGACACCGCGGGCACCACCCCGGTCCCGCCCGCGGCGCCGGGCGGCGACTGACGCTGCGGTTCACGGTCCCGCCTGCGAGCGCCCGTTCGGCGGGCGCCGGGTCGAGCGAGGGGCGCTGGCGCGCCCCGGAGGTTCCGGGCTAGGCTCGCCGGCCCCATGGCAGCGGCGCACGACGCACTCTTCTTGGCGCTCGACCAGCTCCGGCAGACTTGGCCCAAGCGTGGCTGGACCTGGGACGGTCGCGTCGCGTGCGTCGCCTCGGCGTTCCACGTCGACCTGACCGAGGACGCCCGCACCTCGGTCGCCTGCGCGCTGCGTCACGAGTACACGCAGCGCAGCATCGGCCGCGCGCCGCCCATCGTGCAGGAGGTGGTCACCGCGGCGGGGGGAGTCCGCCCCGACCAGCTCATCTTCTGCGCGGATCCTGCCGATGGTCTGCTCGCTTACGGCCTGTGGTGGCCGTGGGGTGACGAGGTGACGACCACGCTGCGGATCGGCCTCGCCGGGATCGGCGCGAACCGCAACGAGGTTCGACTCCGCGAGCTCTTCGGAGCCCTCGATTGAGCCCCGCTCGCGCCGCGCCGTCGGCTGGGGCCTGCTGATGCGGAAGCTCTCGGGTCGCGTAGCCGCCGTGACGGGCGCCGCCGGCGGTATCGGTCGCGCGACGGCGGTGGCCCTCGCGCGGCGCGGGATGGATCTCGCCCTCGCCGACGTCCGGCGCGCCGAGCTGGACGAAACCGCGGAGGCGGTCCGTGCCCTCGGCCGGCGCGCCAGCGTTCACGAGGTAGACGTCGCGGTGCGCGAGCGCGTCACGGCGTTCGCGGACGAGGTGGTCGACGCGCACGGTATCGTGCATCTGCTCGTCAACAACGCGGGCGTCGCGGTCGCTGGGACGTTCGAGGACCAGTCGATCGAGGACTTCGAGTGGTTGATGAACATCAACTTCTGGGGGGTCGTCCATGGCTGCAAGGCGTTCTTGCCTCACCTGCGGCGCGCCAGTGAAGGACACATCGTCAACCTCTCTAGCCTCTTTGGCCTGATCGGCGTGCCCGGCAACGCCTCGTACGGTGCGAGCAAGTTCGCCGTCCGTGGGCTGAGCAAGGTGCTCCGAGCGGAGCTGGCCTCGAGCCGCATCGGCGTGACGAGCGTGCACCCCGGCGGCGTCGCGACGAACATCGTGCGTGACGCCCGCTTCGTCGGCGAGACGAAGGCGCTCCACGAGCGCACCGAGCGGGCGTTTCGCAAGTTCCTCCCGCCGGAGCGCGTCGCCGAGGCGATCGTGCGCGGCGTGCGGCGCAACTCACCGCGCGTGCTGGTCGGTCGCGAGACGTTCGTCCTCGACGCGCTCGAGCGGCTCGCGCCTTCCGTGGCCGAGCGGCTGCTCTCGCGCGCGTGGAGTCGCATCCGGGTGAGGTGATCCGCCGGTCAGCGGCGGACACCCAACCACGCGCCGCCGCACGCGAGCGCGAACGCGATGGGGGCCAGCGCGAGCGCGAACACGACCGCGAGGGGCGCCGTGACGGCGAGCACGCCGACCACCAGGAGGATGGCCAACGCCGCGCCGAGCGCCGGCTCGGTGACCCCCGGGGCGTCGCTCGCGCGCGCCACGAGGTACCCGGAGATCGGGAACGCGGCCAGCGCGCCCCCCACGAGCAGCGCGACCGGGCCCGTCGCGTTCGCGGCGGACTCGTCTGCGACGGAGAAGTCGACGCCGGCCTCGCGCGCTGCCCACACCACCGCCGCGAGCGACGCGATCGCGACGCCGACCGTCACCAGCGCGCCGACGCCGATCCAGTGAGGGAGGAGCGCCCGATCCCGCTTGACGAGCGCGTCCCGCAGCGTCGCGAGCGAAGGCGGATCGCGGAGCGCTTGGAACACCGATGGGCGCCCCGACACGCGCGATCGGGCGCTGCCCTCGCGGAGCGCGAGCCACGCGAGCGCGACGAGGGTCGCGAGCAGCGGGCCGGCCGTCGCGATCGGCCCCGGCCACGGGAGGCGCAGCGCGTGGACGTACACCGCGTGGCTGACCGTCGAGGCGAGCCACGCTGTGGCGAACCACCGTCCCCGTGATCGACGGAGCGCGAGCGCCCAGCCCCACCCCCCGGCGAGGAGCACCTGAGCTGGGAGCGCGGCCGCGGCCCGGGCGACCTCCCACGCGTCGGCGTCGAGCGCAGCGGCCACGGCCCGCGCCGCCGCGAACCCGGCTCCCGCGCAGGCGGCGTAGTGAAATCCGGCGCGAGCGCCGCCGAGGCGGCGCCACACGTAGAGCGGCCAGATCACCAGCACCTTCAGACCTTCGGAGAGCGGCGCCACGAGGAGCAAGGCGAAGACGAGGCTGCCCGTCCCGCCGCCCGCGAGGCGGAGCCCCGTGGCCTCTCCTGCCGCTCGCTCGGCGAGCGCCGCCAGCGTGCCAGCGACGACACCCCCACCCAGCACCGCCGCCGTGAGGCGGCGCGAAGTGTCGGGCACGATCCGCCGGAGGACGAGCGGGCAGGCGAGCGCGAGGATCGCCAGCCCGGCGCCGAGCACGGCGGGGATCATCACCCGGTGACTACGCGGACGGCCGGCGCTACGCAATCGCCGCCTCGGCAGCCCTCTCGCCACCCGAGCCTCCCCGCCTGGCCGGGCGCCGCCGCCGCGGGCGGCGGCGGCGAGGGCGGCGAGGGCGGCGAGGCGCGCACGGCGCGCGCTCGCGCTCCGTGCGAGGTGCGCGCGCACGCCCCCCGCCGCCCAGGTGCTACGCTCCTCGTCGATGTCCTCGCCGTTGCCTCGATCCGTCGGTGCGTGCGCGTGCCTCGCGGCGCTCTCGTTCCCCGCTCTCGCGCACGCCACCGTCCGGCCGCCGGACGAGATCGAGCGCGAGGAGACGCCGGCCCCCCAGCAGACGGAGCGCGAGCTGGAGGAGTCGGATCGGGAGGATTCGGGCCGTGGACTCGAGTTCGTGTGGCTCGTAGGCGAGGTCGGCTTCCAGAACGTGGGGCTCTCGACCTTCGAGGCCAACGACCTCGTCGACGCCAACGTGACGAAGACGCAGCAGTCGGGGCTGGTGTACGGCGGCGGCCTCGGCTTGCGCCTCGTGTTCCTGACGCTCGGAGCCCGGTTCCGGCTCGGGTCCTTCGACCAGTGGCAGCTCTGGACTCTGAACGGCGAGGTGGGGCTCAGGATCCCGCTCGGCAAGGTGGAGCCGTACTTCACCCTCGGCGGCGGCTACGCGAGCCTCGGCTCGTTCGACTCCAGCCAGCTCGGCGGCGGGCTCCAGGCGCAGGACGTGGAGATCACCGGCTACGACCTGCGCGGCGGCTTCGGCGTCGACCTCTACCTCTCGAACGTCGTGACCATCGGCGGGCTGGTGACGGGCGACGTCCTCGGGCTCACGCGGCCAGGCGTCGATCCCAGCAAGCTCCAGGCGGCGGCCGGCGGCGGAACGGCCCAGAGCACGGCGGACGTGTACGCGGCGGACGGTTCGAGCGTCGGCGCGGGGTTCGCCGCGACGTTCGTGCTCGGGCTGCACCTCTAGCGCGCGACCGCGGCGGGTCTGCGCGCGCGACGCCGCGTCCCGCCGCTCACCGCGCCTGCAACCTGCCGACGAGGCGAGCCTTGACCTCGGGCCACTCCTCGGCGAGCAGACTGTACATCACCGCGTCGCGGACGGTGCCGTCGCGCCGCACGCTCGCGTGACGGATGACGCCGTCCCGGTGCGCGCCGAGCCGCTCGATCGCTGCCTGCGACGCGAAGTTGAGGCCGTCGGTGCGGAGCCCCACGACGCCGCACCCGAGCCTCTCGAAAGCGTGGGCAAACAGCAAGAGTTTGCACGTCGTGTTCACGTGGGTCCGCTGCCAACGCGCCGCGTACCACGTGTACCCGATCTCGACGCGCCCCGCCGGCGCCACGATGTCGTGGTAGCGCGTCGAGCCGATCACCTCGCCGGAGCCCAGCTCACGGACGGCCCACGGGAGCATGTGCCCGGCGTCCTCGCCGGCGAGCGCCGCCTCGATGTAGGCGAGCGCGCCGCCCGGCGCTGGCACGGACGTGACGCGGAGCTCCCACAGCCGGCCGTCGTGCGCGGCGCGCTCGAGCGCGGCCGCGTGCTCGACGGTGAGCGGCTCGAGGCGGACACCGTGCGCCTCGAGCGTGGCGCGTCTCGGCTCGATCTTGCGCGGGAGGTCGGTCGTCATCGCATCACCATTCCGGGGAAGGCCACCACCAGCCCGAGCACCACGCACTGGATCGCGATGAACGGCGCGACGCCGCGGTAGATCGTGGTCGTGGGCACCTCGGCCGGGGTGACGCCTCGGAGGTAGAACAGCGCGAACCCGAACGGCGGCGTGAGGAAGCTCGTCTGCAGGTTGACGCCGAGGAGGACGCCCAGCCACACGAGATCGACGCCGAGCGCGCGCGCCGCGGGGAGGACGAGCGGCAAGATGATGAAGCAGATCTCGAAGAAGTCGATGAAGAACCCGAGGACGAAGAACACCAGGTTCGTCACCGCGACGAACCCGATTACGCCGCCGGGCAGGTTCGTCATGAGGTCCTCGATCCAGAGATCGCCGCCGAGCCCGCGGAACACGAGCGAGAACGCCGTCGCCCCGATCAGCAGGAACACCACCATGCTGGTGAGCCGCGCCGTCCCCTGCATCGACTCGCGGAGCGACGCTCGCGTGAGGCGGCCCCGCAGCGCGGCGAGCAGCCCCGCGCCCGCCGCGCCGAGCGCGCCCGCCTCCGTCGGTGTCGCCACGCCCGCGAAGATGCTCCCGAGCACGATCGCGATCAGCCCGAGCGGTGGGACCAGGACCAGGAGCACACGGCGCGCCAGCGCCCCGCCGCCCAGCGCGCGCGCCTCGGGGGGCAGCGCCGGCGCGAGGGCGGGCCGGAGGAGCGCCAGCCCGGCGGAGTACACGGCGTAGAGCCCCGCCAGCACGAGCCCGGGCACCAGCGCGCCGACGAAGAGGTCTCCCACGCTCACGCCCATCTGGTCCCCCAGCACCACCAGCACGACGCTCGGCGGGATGACCTGCCCGAGCGTGCCGCAAGCGGCGATGAGGCCGGTCGAGAACGGCGCGGAGTAGCCATGCCGGAGCATCACCGGCAGCGAGATCAGCCCCATCGCCGTCACGCTCGCGCCGACTACGCCCGTCGCCGCCGCGAGCAGCGTCCCCACCAAGATCACGGCGAACGCGAGCCCGCCCCGGAGCGGCCCGAAGAGCGCGCCGATCGTCTCCAGCAGATCCTCGGCCAGCCCGGAGCGCTCGAGCAGCGTCCCCATGAACACGAAGAAGGGTACGGCGAGGAGCACGTAGTTGCTCATCACCCCGAACGTTCGGCTCGGGAGTGCGTAGAGGAGCTCCCAATCGAAGTGTCCGAGGGCGACGCCCAGCCCCGCGAACGCGATCGCCGTGCCGCCGAGCGCGAACGCGACCGGGTAGCCGGAGAAGATGAGCGCGAGGCTCACCAGGAACATGAGCGGGCCGAGCCACTCGGTCACGGGTCGCCCCCTGGCGGCCCGCGGAGCAGCTCGTACGCCCGCTTGGCGCCCTCGCTCACGGCCTGCAACGTGAGGAGCGCGAAGCCGACGGGGACGAGCGCCCGCAGCGGCCAGCGCGGCAGGCCCCCCGGGTCCGGCGAGCGCTCGCCGATCGCGAAGGACTCTGCGGCTCCGGGCCACGAGAGGACGACCAGCGCGATGCAGAACGGGAGACCGAGCAGCAGCGTCCCCACCAGATCGATCCAGGCGCGCCGCCGCGGCGAGGCGCGACCGTAGAGCACGTCGACGCGGACGTGCGCGTTGGTGCGGAGCGCGTCCGACGCACCGAGGAGGAACACGACGCTGAACGCGTACCACTGGGCCTCGATGAGGCCGTTCGAGGCGAGGTCGATGCCGGCACCCCGCCCGAGCCAGCGCGCGAGCGTGTTCCAGACACCCACGCCCACCATGCCGACCGTGAGCCACGCCACGAGCCGGCCCGCGCCGGCCGACACGCGGTCGAGCGCGTGGATCCACCCGGCGGTGGGTGCGGCGCGCGCAGGATCGTGCATCGGGCTCAGCCGCCGCGCAGCACGAACTTGGTGTAGGCGAGCTCTGCCGTAGAGAACCAACCGTGCAGGCTCGCGCGCGCGGCGCTCCAGTGATCGTGGATCGCGCGGTAGGTCGCGTCCTTGGCGGCGAACTCCTGGAGGAGCGCGCGTGAGGCCTCCTCGGCGGCCTCCATCACGTCCTTCGGGAACGGGAGCAGCCGCACGCCGTCCGCCAAGAGGCGCTTCAGCGCCTCGGGGTTCTTGTGGTCGTACTCGAGCTGCATGTTGCGCGCGGCCTCGGCCGCCGAGATCTCGAAGATGGACTTGTAGGCGGCCGGGAGCTTCTCCCACGCCCTCTGGTTCACCACGAAGCTGAGCGACGCCCCGGGCTCCCACCAGCCCGGGAAGTAGTAGTTCTTGGTGAGCTTGTGGAAGCCGAGCTTCTCGTCGTCGTACGGACCTACCCACTCCGTCGCGTCGATCGCGCCGCGCTCGAGCGCGGGGAAGATGTCCCCGCCGGCCAGCACCTGGACCGTCGCGCCGAGGCGGCTCATCACCTCCCCGCCGAGCCCCGGGATCCGCACCTTCATGCCCTTCAGATCTGCCGCCGAGCCGACCTCTCGCTTGAACCAGCCGCCCATCTGGACGCCGGTGTTCCCCCCCGGGAAGCTCACGGCGCCGAAGTCGGCGTAGAGCGCGCGGACCTTCTCGAGGCCCCCGCCCTTGAGCAACCACGCCTCCTGCTCGCGGACCGTCATGCCGAACGGCACGCAGGTGTCGAAGGCGAACGCCGGGTTCTTCCCCGTGAAATAGTAGCCCGCGGTGTGCGCGAGGTCGACGCTGTGCAGCTTCACGGCCTCCAGCACCTCGAGCGCGGGGACGATCTCGCCGGCCGCGTGGACCTTGATCTCGAACTGTCCGCCGCTGAGCTCGCCGACGCGCCGCGCGAGGACCTCCGCCGCGCCGAACAGCGTGTCGAGCCCTCGCGGGAACGAGGACGCCAGGCGCCAGCGGACCCGCTCTCCGGTGACCACTGCGGCGCTCCCGGCCGCCTGGGGGCCGCCCCGGCCCCGCCCGCACGCGGCGACCGTCGCAGCCGACGCTGCCGCGACGACGGCGTTGCCCACGAATTGCCTGCGCTTCACGCGGGCATCATGTTCGCGTTTCTTCTGGGGGAGCAACCCGCACCGTGGCGCGCCGCAGCGGCCGGCCGGCGCCCAGCCCTGGACCAGCCCGACCGGCCGGGGCTGCCGGCTGCTCGGCCGGTGGCCGGCCTTGACGCCGTCCAGGCTCCGGAGCTACCACTGACGCCCGTGTCAGTGATCTGGAGGATGACCGACGAGGCGGGCCAGGAAGGCGGCACACGCCACCCCGCGCGCGCTGACACGCTCGTCATCGGCGTCGACGTGGGTTCGACGACGGTGAAGGCGGTCGTCCTCGACCCGAGCTCCGGCGAGGTGCTTTGGAGCGACTACCAGCGCCACCACACGAAGCAGCCCGAGAAGGTGCTCGAGCTGCTCGAGAGGATCCTCGAGGCGTTCCCCGGCCTGCGCCCCGCCGATTGTCGCGTGTTCGTCACCGGCTCGGGGGCGGCCCCCTTGGTCGAGCCGCTGGGCGCGAAGTTCGTGCAAGAGGTCAACGCTGTCTGCCTCGCCGTGGAGCACCGGCACCCGGACGTGCGCAGCGTCGTCGAGCTCGGCGGGCAGGACGCCAAGATCATCGTATTCCGCGAGGACAAGCGCACCGGTCGGCGTACGCCGTCCGCGAGCATGAACGACAAGTGCGCGAGCGGCACCGGCGCGACGATCGACAAGTGCATGCTGAAGGTCGGCGCCGAGGCGGGCTTCGCGGCCACGCTGCGCTTCGACCCCGGCAAGCTGCACCACGTCGCCGCCAAGTGCGGGGTGTTCGCCGAGACGGACATCGTCAACCTCACGAAGGCCGGCATCCCGAAGGGCGAGGTGCTCTGCTCGCTCGCCGACGCCATCGTGATGCAGAACCTGAGCGTGCTCACCCGGGGGAGCACGCTGCGCCCTCGGGTGTGCCTCCTCGGAGGTCCGAACACGTACCTCCCTTTCCTCCGTGACTGCTGGCAGCGCCGGATCCCGGAGACGTGGGAGCAGCGGGGCATCGAGTGGCCTCGCGACGTGCCCATCGACGAGCTGGTCTTCGTCCCCGAGTCCGGGCAGCTGTACGCCGCGCTCGGCGCGGCGCTGCACGCCGCGGGCGAGGCGCCGAGCGTCGGGCGATTCCGCGGGCTCGATCCGCTGCGGGAGTTCGTCCACCACGGCCGGCGCGCGCGCCTCGGGGAGCTCGCGGGCCCGCCGCTCTCCGCGAGCGCCGAAGAGACGCGCGCGTTCGTGGAGGCCTACCGGGTCCCGCGCTTCGAGCCGCCGCGCTTCACCGCCGGCCAGGTGGTGCGGGCCACCATCGGGCTGGACGGCGGGAGCACCTCGAGCAAGGCGGTGCTCGTCGGAGAGTCCGGCGAGATCCTCGGCAAGGCCTACCGGCTCTCGCAGGGCAACCCCATCGAGGACACGAAGGTCTTGCTGCGAGAACTGCGCGACCAGGTGGAGGGCCCGGGCGCGTCGCTCGAGGTGCTCGGCTTCGGCGCGACGGGCTACGCGGCGGACATCCTCGAGCAGTGCGTCCTCGCGGACGCGAACGTCGTCGAGACGGTCGCTCACGTGACCAGCGCGGTCGCCTACTTCGGGGACATCGACGTCGTGTGCGATATCGGCGGTCAGGACATCAAGGTCCTGTTCCTCCACGATCGGGAGGTCACCGGGTTCAAGCTCTCGACCTCGTGCAGCGCCGGCAACGGGATGTTGCTCCAGGCGATGGCCGATCAGTTCGGCGTGCCCATCGATCGGTACGCCGAGCACGCCTTCGCCGCCGAGCTCAGCCCCAAGTTCAGCTACGGCTGCGCCGTCTTCCTCGACACCGACCGGGTGAATTTCCAGAAGGAGGGCTTCCAGCGCGAGGAGCTGCTCGCTGGGCTGGCGCAGGTGCTGCCGAAGAACGTCTGGCAGTACGTCGCGCAGATCCCGCGCCTCGCCTCGCTCGGGCGGCGGTTCGTCCTGCAGGGCGGCACCCAGTACAACCTCGCCGCCGTGAAGGCGCAGGTCGACTACGTGAAGTCGCGCGTCCCCGGGGCCGAGGTGCTCGTCCACCCGCACGCGGGCGAGGCGGGCGCGATCGGCGCCGGGATGGAGGCCCTGCGTCGCTGGCGGCGCGGGCACGCGACGCGCTTCATCGGTGTCGAGGCGACGCTCGGGCTCGAGCACTGGTCTCGCAACGACGAGTCCACCGTGTGTCACTTCTGCGCCAACGAGTGCAAGCGAACGTTCATCGACGCGCGGCGCCCCGACGGCTCCACCGCTCGATACATCGCTGGCTTCTCCTGCGAGAAAGGGACCGTCGAGAGCAAGGAGGCGATGCACCGCGTCGTCCAGGAGAAGAAGACGCTCGCGGCGCGGTACCCGAACCTCGTCGAGTACGAGGCGCGGCGGGCGTTCCAGCACCACTACGCGCCCGCCGCGCTCCCAGAGGCGGGCACGCCGGTGGCCGATCTGCGGGTCGAGCGCGGCCTGTTCCGCCTCCGGCGCCGGGCGGTGACGCGCCCGTTCGCCCGCTCGAGCGAGGCCGCCGCGGCGCGGCGGCGGGCGCTGCGCATCGGCATCCCGCGCGTGCTGAACCTCTACTCCGTCGCGCCGTTCTTCCGCGCGTACTTCGAGGCGCTGGGCGTCCTGAAGGGGAACGTCGTCTTCAGTGATCCGACGACGGAGGAGCTGTTCACCGAGGGGGCCCGCTACGGCAGCGTCGACCCGTGCTTCCCGGCGAAGGTCGTGCAGGCGCACGTCCACCAGCTGCTCTTCCACGCCCACTCGCCGGAGCGGCCGCTCTCGTTCCTGTTCTTCCCCATGCTCACGCACGTCCCGAATTTCGTCGAGGACACCGTGGACGATGCGTCGTGTCCGATCGTCGCGGGGACGCCGGCGGTGATCCGCGCGGCCTTCACCAAGGAGCAGGACTTCTTCGCGCAGCGGGGCATCGACTACGTGACGCCTGCGCTGCCGATGACGGAGCCGCTCCTCACGGCCCGGCGCCTGTTCGAGGCCTTCGGAGAGCGGCTCGGCGTGACGGAGGACGAGAGCGACCACGCGTGCCGGGAGGGCTGGCGCGCGCTCGAGGCGTTCGAGCAGGACTTGCAGGATCGCGGTCGCGCGGTGCTCGAGGAGGTGGAGCGCGAGGGGCGGCTCGCGGTGCTGGTCCTCGGGCGCCCCTACCACTCCGATCCGGGGATCGGGCACGCGATCCACGAGGATCTGCAGGCGCTCGGATACCCCGTGCTCTCCGTGCGATCCCTCCCGCGCCACCCGGAGCTGCTGGCGCGGGTCTTCGAGCGGGAGCTGGCCGAGGGGACGGTCCGCTCCCCGCTCGAGCTCTCGCACCTGTGGCCGGAGAACTACTCGGCGAACAGCGCGCAGAAGGTCTGGGCCGCGGCGTACGCTGCGCGCCACCCGAACCTCGCCGTCCTCGACCTCTCGAGCTTCAAGTGCGGGCACGACGCGCCCACCTACGGCTTGATCGACTCGATCCTGCGGACGTCCCGCACGCCGACCGCAGCGCTGCACGATCTCGACGCGAACAAGCCGGGCGGCTCGATCCAGATCCGCATCAAGACCTACGCGCATTCGCTCCGGCTCGCCGAGGAGCGCCTGGCGGACTCGCGCGAGCGGGAGCGGGAGCTGGCAGCGGCCTTGGAGCGGCGCCGGAGGGAGCTCGAGCACGCGCGGGCGCGCCTCGAAGGCGGCGAGGCGGTCGAGCGCTGGATCGATGGCATGAACGACTACCGGCCCTCCGGGCCGCCCGCCCCGGAGCCGGCCGCCCGCGCGGTCGTGCAGCTCGGTCGGAAGGCTCCCGGAGGAGGTATCGTCCGGCTCGCGCCGGCTTCGGCCACGGAGGCGTCATGACGCTCGACCCCGCTCCGCACGCAGGCTCGTCCCGGCGGGCGCTCCCGCTGCTCGACGTGGAGGCCGAGCTCCGCGCGTTCGAGGCGCGGGAGCGCGAGCGGCTCGGGCTCGGGCCGTCGCGCCAGTGGAAGGAGCCGCTCCGCGCGCGCCCGTTTACCCGGGCGGAGCGCGGGCGGGTCACGGTGCTGCTCGGCGGGCTGACGGGCGCGCAGGATCGGTTCGTCGAGGCGGCGCTGATCGGCCTGGGGCATCGCGCGAAGGCGCTGTCCGCGCCCGACGTGGAGGCGCTCGTGGTCGGCAAGGAGGTGGGCAACCGCGGCCAGTGCAACCCCACCTACTTCACCGTCGGCAATCTGGTGAAGTACCTCCAGCATCTCCGCGACGTGGAGGGCAAGACCACCCAGGAGATCGTCGACGGCTGGGTGTTCTTGACGGCTGGCGCCTGTGGGCCGTGCCGCTTCGGGATGTACCAGACCGAGTACCGCAAGGCGCTCCGCGAGGCCGGCTTCGATGGCTTCCGCATCGTGCTCTTCCAGCAGCAGGGCGGGCTCGATCAGGCGGCGGGTGAGGAGCTCGGGTTGGACCTCGGGACTTCCTTCTATCTCGCGCTCGCGACCTCGCTCGCGGCGGGCGACGTGCTCAACGCGCTCGGCTATCGCCTCCGGCCGTACGAGGTCGTCCCCGGGGCGACCGACCGCGCGTTGGCCGAGGCTCAGCGGCTCTGCTGGGAGGCGCTCGCCGCGCGCCGCAGCGTGCTCGTCGCGCTCGCCCGGGCGCGACGGCTCTTCGCCGCCGTGGAGGTCGATCGCACGCGGGTGAAGCCGAAGGTCGCGATCATCGGCGAGTTCTGGGCGATGACCACCGAGGGAGACGGCAACTACCGACTCCAGCGCTTCCTCGAGGAGCAGGGGGCCGAGGTGGAGATCCAGCTGGTGACGGCCTGGGTGCTCTACAACATCTGGGAGGTCGCCTTCGACACGCGCAGCCGCGTCGAGCTCCGTGGGGCGGATCGGTCCCCACGCGGGCTGGCCGGCGAGGGCGAGGGGTTCGCGTTCGAGCGAGCGGTGAAGCTCTTCCTGGCCGAGGCCGCGCTCCGCCTGGGTTTCCAGCTCTTCGCTCGGCTCGGCGGGCTGTACGGTCAGTCGATGCCGGACATGGACGAGCTGGCGCGGCTCGCCGCGCCCTACTACGACAACGACCTGCGTGGCGGCGAGGGGCACATGGAGGTCGGCAAGGTGCTCGCCAACGCGCAGCACCGCAAGGCCACGCTCGTCGTCAGCGTGAAGCCCTTCGGCTGCATGCCGAGCTCGGCGGTGAGCGACGGCGTGCAGTCGCTGGTCACTGAGCGCTTCCCCGGGACGCTCTTCTGCGCGGTGGAGACGAGCGGAGACGGAGCGGTGAACTTCCAGTCGCGCGTGCTGATGTCCCTCGCGCGTGCCAAGCGACTCGCCGACGAGGAGGCCGCCGAGGCGTTGTCGGCCTCCGGGCTGGACCTCGAGTCGGCCCGCGCTTCGCTCGCGCGGGAGCCCGCCCTGCGGGATCCGCTGCGTGTGCCTCGTCACTACGTCTCCAGCACCGCCGCCAACCTCTTCCACGAGCTCGGCGAGCGGGCGCGATCGTCGCGGCTCGAGCGCGCGGGGCACGTGGTGCGGGGCGCTGGCTCGCGCGGGGCCCAGGCGGCGCGTGCCGCCGTGCGCGGGCTCCCTTCGGCGCTTCGCCTGGCCGGGCGCGCGGCGGTGGAGCTCGGGGATCTCGCCTGGGGGGCCGCGCGCGCGCGCCTCGCCGCAGGGCCGACGCGCGCCTGACTACGCCAGCGGGAGGCGGCGGCGCTCGTCCATCGCGGGGCTCGACGCATGTGGCGCCGTGGGCGCAGCCGCGGTCGCCCGGGTCGCGCGCGGGGGCGCGGCCTCCGCGCGCGCCTGGCGCGCGGGCGCGAGCGCTTCGCGCGCCCGCGTGAGCGCGCGCGAGAGCGGCCCGAGGACGCGGCCCGGGTCGATCCGCAGCGCGTCTCGCACCAGCATGAGCGACGCGTACTCCGCGAGGTCCAGCTTTCGGGGATAGGCGCGCCAGATGCGCGCCATCCGCCGCGGGTCCAGGTAGAAGCGCAGGTACGCCTCGCGCCGGAGCGCGTCGAAGCGCGGCTGCGGGACCTGGCTCAGATTCTCGACCGGGCGGAAGTAGAAGCCGCTGCCCGTGAGCTCGGCTGCCGCGCGCCCCATCCCCTCGACCACGTGCTCGTGCAGATCGGTGCCCGCAAACGGGGTGACCACGAAGAAGAACGCCGCGTGCAGCTTGGAGCGCACCGCGTAGTCGATCGTGGCGCGGAGCTCCGCCTCGGTCTCCGTGGGGAAGCCGACCATGAAGAAGCCCGCGGTGAAGACGTTGCGCTCGGTGAAGGCCGCGATGATCGGCTGCACCTTGTCGAACCGGAGGTTCTTCTTGATCTGCTTCTGGAGGCGGGGCGTCGCCGTCTCGATCGCGATCGCGACGTACTCGCAGCCCGCCCTCGCCATGCGATCCGCTTGCTCCACCGTGAGCCGATCGCCCCGGACGCCGTTGGGGCACGTGAACCCGATACCCGGGCCCCGGGCGATCAGGCCATCGCAGATGGCGAGCATGCGCTCCGGATCGAAGTTGAAGATGTCGTCCGTGAGGTCGAAATGGTGGACGCCGTGCCGCGCGCGGAGCTCGTCGATCATGCGGAGCACGTACTCCGCGCTGTGCGCGCGGAACCGCTTGCCCTGGATGTCATGACAGTAGGTGCAGCGGTACGGACACCCGCGGCTCGTCGTGAGCGGCATGTATCGGCGCAACCCCGTGAGCGACATCCCGCGCAGCTTCGCGTAGGCGTCGACGTCCGTGAGATCCCACGCCGGGAAGGGGAGGGAGTCGAGCTCCTCGATCACCGGGCGCGGGCGGGCGCGGACCACACGGCCGCCGGGGCCGCGCACCGCGAGACCCGCCGCGTCGCGCCACGGGGACTCGGCGCGGACTCGATCGAGCACCTCCTCCAGCGTGCGCTCACCCTCGCCGATCACGGCCGCGTCGATCGCCTCGTTGGCGAGCACGTCGTCCGGATCCGCGCTCGCGTGGGCTCCCCCAGCGAGGACGACCGCGCTGGGGCGCGCCCGGCGCGCGACGCGCGCCAGCTCGTGGAGGCTCCGGTACTCGGCGGTGAGCGCCGTCATCCCGACCACGGTCGCCGGGAAGCGTGCCAGCGCGGCCGCGACGGCCCCGGCTGGGTCCGCCTCCAGGTAGGCGTCGACCGTGCGGACCTCCCAGCCGCGCTGCCGAGCGACCGCCCCGAGCAGCATCGGAGCCTGGGCCGGCGCCGACGCCTCCCCGACGTGGTCCTCGATCCGCGCCTTGACGAACAGCAGCTTCGGCGCGTCCGGCCCGGCGTCGCGTGTCGGCAAGCCCAGCAACGCGGGGAAGCTAGCACGCGTCGCGCGGACGTCGATCCGGGCTCGCGCGCCGGGGCGGGGGCGGGTGGGCGAGAGGGCGGGCGTTGCGCCCCGGCGTTGCGCCCCGGCGTTGCGCGCCGGCTCCCCGCGCACTTGACGGGGCGCCCCGCGCTCTCGACGATCCCTGCCGTGGTGAACGCTGGTTGGCGGGGTTCGGTCGCTGCGTGGGTGATCGCTGGCGCGACGACGCTCGCGGCCGCGTGCGGCAGCGAATCTGCGGCGCCCGGCGGGACGGGCGCGAGCGGCGCGGGCGGCGCGAGCGGCGCGGGCGGCGCGAGCGGCGGCCTGAGCGGCGGCGCGAGCGGCGGCGCGAGCGGCGGCGCGAGCGGCGCGGGCGGCGCGGGCGGCGCGGGCGGCGCGAGCGGCGGCCTGAGCGGCGCCGGCGGCGGCGCGGGCGGTGCGGGCGCCGACGCGGCGCCGGACGCGACGGACGCCGCGACGGACGCCGCGAGCGACGTGAGCGACGCCGCGACGGACGCCGCGACGGACGCCGCGAGCGACGGGAGCGACGCCGCGACGGACGCCGCGCGCGACGGGAGCGCCGCCGCGACGGACGCCGCGAGCGACGTGAG
>JADLEQ010000068.1 GCA_020846005.1 Polyangiaceae bacterium | reverse complement strand
GGGAGCGCGGGGGCGAGCGGGAGCGCGGGGGCGAGCGGGAGCGCGGGCTCGGGCGGGAGCGCGGGGGCGAGCGGGAGCGCGGGGGCGAGCGGGAGCGCGGGGGCGAGCGGGAGCGCGGGGGCGAGCGGGAGCGCGGGGGCGAGCGGGAGCGCGGGGGCGAGCGGGAGCGCGGGGGCGGGTGGGAGCGGGGGCGGCGGTTGCTCGGCGACCGGGGCCGCGATCTCGATCAACCACGGCCACGCGCTCGCGGTGCCGCAGGCAGATGTCGACTTGGGCGCCGAGAAGACGTACTCGATCCAGGGGACGAGCCTCCACGATCACCTGGTGACGGTGAGCGCCAGCGACTTCGCTGCGCTGAAGGCCGGGCAGTCCGCCGTGCTCACGTCGACGGCGGCGTCCGCGCACACGCACGTGGTCACCGTCACCTGCGCTTGATCGGCGGGACCTCCGCGGCGTCTGCCGCCTCGGGGGGCCGCTCGTCGGCCGGGGCGGCTCCGGGGAGCGCCCCGGGAGCTCCCGCCGCGCCGACGTCCCGCGTGTCGTAGAGCCAGAAGCGCCCCCGCCGCGAGAGGAGGCGCACCGCGGGCGCCCATGCGCCGAAGGTGCGCGCCGCCGGATCTTCATCCGGGGCGAGGTCGGGGGTGCGCACGAGCACGATGGGGCGGAGGCGAGCCGCCTCGGAGACCACGTCGTAGTCCCACGGCCGCCACTCGAGCCCGGGCTCGAGCCGCGGGGGCGCCTTCGCGGCGCGATAGCGCACAGGGAGGGCCGCGAAGAGGGTGAACGAGTACGCGAGCTCCCCCGGCCGCCTCGCCACGTAGTACGCCGCGTGGTGGACGAACGCGTGGCGCCAGACGGCGGGGGTGAACGTCTGCCCGTGCATCACCGCGAACACCCGCGATCCCTCCGGGATGTCGTCGAGGATCGCGCTCGCGTCCTCCTGGCCCTGCAAGCGGGAGAACACTCGGGCGACGTTGAGCGCGCTGCCGACCCCGAGCACGACGAGCGCCGGCCGCACCCACGCGGCCAGCCGGCGCCCCACGACGGGCGCGGCCGCGAGCGCGAACGGCAGCGCCCACGCCGGCACCCGCTCGAACAAGAACCACGTGCTCATCCAGACACGGGGCACGAGCACGTACGCGAGCCCCCACACCACCGCGAGCGCCGTCGTCGCCGGGCGCCGCGCGCCGACCTCGGCGCCGCCGAGCCAGGGCGCGAGGAAGAGCAGCGCCACTGCGGCGACGACGCCCCAGAACAGCCGCACGTCGGTGCCGTCTCCGAAGTTGCCCACCGTGTAGAGCCCGGCGTCGCGGAGCTTCTCCCAGGCTGGGAGATCAGTGCCGTCGAGGTTCTCCCAGAAGAGGTTGGGCGCCGACCGATGCGCGCGGTACGCCAGCGCGGCGTACACGCCCGCGGGGACCAGCGGGAGCGCGCCCCGCCCTAGCCCCGTCAGCCACGCGAGCCAGCCACGATCCGGGCGCGCGCGCGCCACCGTCGCGACGACCAGGCACAGGCCGAGGCCCATCAAGGCGAGCACGTGGGTGTAGGCGAGCAGCAGGCTGCCGGCGACGACCAGCCCGTCGAGCCTGGGCCGACCGTCCCGCGCGTGGAGCCAGGCCACGAGCACGCCGAGCGCGAGGGGCACACCGAGCGAGTAGTTCACGAACCCCCAGCCCACGGTGTGCGAATACCCGAGGGGGAGGAGGGCGAAGGCGTACCAGCGCGGCCGCCCCGCCCAGCGCAGCAGCGCGAGCCACGACGCCCCGGACACCAGCGGTAGGGCCCCGAGGAGGAAGCGCCCCGCTGCCTCGGCGGACACCACCCTGGACCCGAGCGCGACGAGCAGGTGGAAGAGCCCATTGTAGCTCACCCACGAGATCTCGTAGAGCTCGTGCTCCGGCGCGGAGGCATCGAGCAGCCGCCCGAGGATCGCGCCCAGCGCGACGTGCTGCGGGTAGTCGACGCAAGGGGGGAACCGCACCGCCCAGAACGCGCCGGCCAGCACGAGGCACGCGCCCCAGAACCCGACGGTCAGCGCCGGCGACTCGAGCGCCCACCAGGGGCGCGCGGACTCCCCGGCGGCGGGCGCCTGAGGCGCGGCGCTAGCGGACTCCGGCTCCGTCACCGTCGCCCTCGATAGCGTGACCCGGCGGCGAGCGCGACGGGCCCGAACGCTCGAGCAGCAGCACCCCGGCGCCGGCCAGCGCGACCACGATCATCGAGGCGAGCCACGCGGCGCCGAGCGCAAGCGCGCGCGGCGCGGAGAGCCCGAACGGCGCCAGCACCACCACCATCAGCGACTCGCGCACCCCGAGGCCGCCTACGCTGATCGGCAGCACCGTGGCGACCAGCGCCAGCGGGACACCGAGGAACACGGCCTCGAGGAGCCGGGGCTCGCCCCACGCCCATCCCAGAGGGACCAGGAGCGCGAGCGCGGTGACGTGATAGCCGACCGACCAGGCCAGCGCCTCGAGCCGCGCCGCGGGCGACGCGAGCGGCCCCGCGAGCGCGGCGCCGACGCGCTCGAAGGCGGAAGCGGCGCGCTCCCAGCCGAACCGGCGCACGTGCGCCGCGCCCCGGAGCGCCACCGGCAGCCCCAGCAGCGCCCCCACGACGACGACGACGACGACCGCCGCGACCCCGCCGAGCCACCCCGCCCTCCCCCGCGCGATCGTCGCCAGCCCGGCCCCCGACACCGCGACCAGCGCGAGCAGACCGATCAGGCGCTCGAACGCGACGCTCGCCCACGCGTGCTCCGGGACGCCGACCCGCCGAGCGCAGCGGAGCGAGCGCGCGACGTCGCCTCCGATCGAGGTCGGCAAGAGCAGGTTGTAGGTCGTCCCCACGAGGACGTCGGCGACCAGGTCACGGAGCGCCACGCGCTCCCCGAGCCGGGCGAGGACACGCTGCCAGCGCGCCGCGCTCACCGCGACGCTGAGCCCGTTCAGCACGAACGCCAGCGTGAGCCCCCCGGCGCCCGCTCCGGCGAGCTCGCGCGCGGCCGCGATCGGATCGGCCAGCCGCGCGACGACGACCAGCAGCGCCACCGTCACCGCGAGCTTGGCCGCCAGCGCGAGCCAACGCGTGCGCTCGGTCGCCGGGCTCGCCATGGCTCCGTCGCCCCGAGCGCGGCGTCAGCCCGGCGAGGGCTCGCCCGGCAGCCGATCCACGGGGCTACAGCGGTAGATGAAGCGGTTCTTGGGCAGGACGAGCCGCCACGGCTCGTCCCCGGTGGCGGGATCGACCTCGCGGACCGCCGCGCTCGCGTCCCCCAGGCTCTGCAAGCTCGTGACGACGTAGCTGTCCGTCACCAGGTAGTGCCCGCTCGGCAGGCGGTTGGCGTCCCCGGCGACCGGCGACACGAAGGGGGACACCAGCTCCCAGACGACGTCGGCCCGGTTCGCCGCCTCGTCGAGCTCGAGCCGGACCGCGCGCGACCGCCAGCTGGTCGGCGGAACCCCCGGGTTGCCGTTGCCGTTGTCGTACAGCAGCCACGAGCCGTCCGGCTGCAGCTCGGGCGAGTGCTGGTGGAAGAACCAGCTGTCCCCGGGGGCGAGCGCGAAGTCACCCCCCTCCCCCAGGTTCCACCGGACCGCACCCGTAGCGGCGTCGATCGCCGTGAGCCAGTCGAGGTGGCGGAAGCTCACCACGATGGCGTCCGCCCCGGGGTCGTAGGCCATCGCGTTGCCGTGCGTCCAGTCGTGGCCGGCGCGAGCCGTCACCGGGTGAGCGATCGTCGTCTCGTACCCGCTCCGGATCCGGTCGGTGGGGAGGTGGTCGAAGCTGCTCCACTCCCACACCACGGCGCCCCCCGCGTCGACCCGCACCACGCGATCCCCGGTGAGGTAGCGCGGCGTCGGCTCGCCGGGGTACTGGACCTCGCGGAACTCGTGCGCGAGCGCGATCTGGTCGCCCCCGGGGAGCGCGACGCTCTCGTGATGGAACCAGCGGTTCTCCGCGGCGTCGACCCGGAGGATCTCGGCGCCGAGCTCGTCCAGCGCGAGGAGCGCGTAGTCCTGGTTGAACAGGATCGTGCCGTCCTCGCGCATCGAGAGCCCGGCGGGGACCTGCGGGATCGGCGGCGTGACGGAGAGCGACGAGGCGTGCGGGAGGTAGAAGCGTGTCTTGCCGTTCGTCTCGATCACGTAGAGCCCGCTGTCGTCCACCCTGCTGGAGGAGTAGTCGAAGAGGATCAAGCCCTCGTGGTGCGCGCCCGTCACCGCCACCGGGAAGCTCGCTACATACCCCGGCAGCGGATCGAGCGTGCGAAAGCTGGCGGTGCGCGTCGTCGACTCCCCCGCCCGCGAGACCACCAGTTCGATGGCGAGGTCGGTCGCCGGCTCGAGGCCGCGCACGCGGAACCACGCCTCGCCCGCCGGCGCGCCGGGGAGCGGCGCCACGCGCGCCCCCGGATCGGCCGGCACCGTGGCGACGACGGCGGCGCCGTCCACGACCGGCAGGCGGACGTCGACGACCATCGGCTGCGTCGGATGCGTGACGACGATCGGCTCGCCGGCGAGCGGCGCGCCGCCCTCCGCGCCAGTATCGGCTCCGCCGTCGGTGCGCCCGCCCGGCCCCGCGCCGGTCGAGCCCTCGTCGCCGCCGCACGCGACCGTCGCCAGGGTGACCCCGAGTGCCAGCCAGCGCGCCTGCAGGAGAGCCATGCGGCGAACGTAGCCCAGCCGCCGGCGTCGTGCGACGCCGCGACCCCGAGTACCCTCCGGCGCCACCCTGGCCGCCGGGCCCGCACCCGGCGCGCCCGCGGCCGCCCCGGCGCCTCGGCCGGGCGGCCGCGGCCTCACCCGCGGTACGCGTCGTGATCGCGTCGGCGCTCGCTCGTGCGGGTCTCCCCCGTGCTCGCCGAGACGATTTCGTAGAGGATCGCTCGCTTCCCGGCGCGAGGTCGCAGGATGCGCCCGAGCCGCTGGACGTGCTCCCGAGTGCTGCCGCTGCCGCTCACCACGATGGCGACGCTCGCGTCGGGCACGTCGACACCCTCGTTCAGCACCTTGGAGGTCGCGAGCACGCCGTACTCGCCGGAGGCGAACCCGCCGAGCAAGGCGCTCCGCTCCCGCACCGGAGTCTGGTGCGAGATCACGGGCACGAGGAAGCGCCTCGCGACCGCGTACGCGAGCGCGTTGTGCTCGCTGAAGACGAGCGTGCGCTCCGCGGCGTGCCGCTCGAGCAGCTCCCCCACGGCGTCGAGCTTCGCCGGCGCGTTGAGCGCCAGCTCGCGCTGGCGGCGGTAGGCGCGGTGTGCGCGGCGCCCCTCGTCGGAGCGGGTGGAGAGCATCAGGAAGCGGCTGAAGCCTCCCGGGCTCGCGATCGGGATGCGGTGCCGCTGCACGAACGCGCGGTAGAGCGCCCGCTCGGCCTCGTACTCCTCGCGCTCGGCGGGCCCGAGCTCGACCGCCACTCGCCGGGTGTCGTACGGCGCCAGAAACTCACCGGAGAGCTCGCGGATCTCGCGCCGCAACACGTACGGCCCGATGAGGCGGAGGAGCTCTGCGTCGCGGCCGTCCGCCCGCTCGGGCGTCGCGGTGAGCCCGAGCCGGTACGGGGCGAGCGAGAACTCCGCCGCGAGGGCGTAGCTCTCGCTCGGGAGGTGGTGGCACTCGTCGAAGACGATCAGCCCCCACCGCGCGCCGAGGTGCTCCATATGCAGGTAGGCGGAGTCGTAGGTGGTGACGGTGATCGGGCGTGGCTCGTGCGTGCCTCCCCCGATCACGCCGACCGGGACCCCGAATGCGCGCTCGAGCTCGTCGCACCACTGGCGGACGAGGTCGAGGGTCGGCGCGACCACGAGCGCGCTCCGTCGGCGATCCTCGATGGCGAGGAGCGCGACGAGCGTCTTGCCGGCGCCCGTCGGCAGGACGACCACTCCCCTCCCCCCGGCGCGGCGCCAGGCGTCCAGCGCCTCGCGCTGGTAGTCGCGCGGCGCCCGCCCCGGCGCGAGGCGGACGGCGAGCTCCTCGAAGGCCCGCGCCCGGTCCTCGTACGGCACCCCCGCCCGGTGCCACCCGAGGACGGTCTCCGCGTACCGCGCCGCCGGCGCGCGCCAGCACGCCGTCCGATCGTCCCAGGCGAACCCGGCGGCCGGCGCCTCCCCCGGCGGCGCCTCTAGCTCCAGCGTTCCCGCTCGAAACGTCAGCCTCGGCGGGCCAGTGCGCTCCCGGGCGTCGTGTCCCACCCGGTTCGCCTACCACGCCGTTGACGCTCCGCGGCAAACTTCGTAACGGACCCTGGTGAACGCCCCCTCCGCCGCCGACCTCGCGCCCTCGCTCGCCGCCCTCGACTCCCTCTACGCCACCGCGCTCGAGCGCGTGCGGCCGCGAGTCGTCGACGGAGGTAAGATCCGCTCCGAGCTGCTCGACCGCCACCAGCTCGCCTGCCACGGGCTCGCCTATCTGGCGACGGAGCGGGAGGCCGCGCGGCAGCTCGCGGGGTGGCTCGCCCGGCTCGAGGAGGCCGGGACGGCGACCGACCTCGATCGCCGCATCGCGGGGGCGTACGTCGGCGAGCTCTGCCGCGCCACCGCGGGCGGGATCGACATCGGCCCGTGCGAGTCGATCGCGCCAGCCGATCTCGGGCTGGACGACGCCGCGCTCCGGAGGACGCTCCTCGCGCCGGAGGTGATCGCCTTCGCGGAGCGCCACGCCAGCGGCGAGGCGCTGGTCGCGCTCGCGCGGAGCGCGGTCGAGGGGAACGGCTACGGGACGCACGCGCTCGGCGACGACACCCTCGAGGCGATCCAGGCGGAGTTCCGGCGCTTCGTCGCCGCGGAGGTGAAGCCGATCGCGCAGGAGGTCCACCGCCGCGATGTCCTGCTGCCGCTCGAGCTCCTGGAGAAGATGAGCGCGCTCGGCGTCTTCGGGCTGACCGTGCCGGAGGAGTACGGTGGCCAAGGGTTGTCCAAGGTCGCCATGTGCGTCGTCACCGAGGAGCTCTCGCGGGGCTACATCGGCGTCGGTTCGCTGGGCACGCGCGCCGAGATCGCGGCCGAGCTGATCCTCGGCGGCGGCACCGAGGAGCAGAAGCGGGAGTGGCTGCCCCGGATCTCGAGCGGCGCCGTGCTGCCCACCGCCGTGTTCACCGAGCCGAACCACGGCAGCGATCTCGCGCACATCAAGACCCGCGCCGAGCGCCAGGCGGACGGCTCCTGGCTCGTACACGGCAGCAAGACCTGGATCACCCACGCGACCCGCGCCGATCTGATGACCCTCCTCGCCCGCACCAACCCGGACGAGCCGGGGTATGGGGGGCTCAGCATGTTCCTCGCGCCGAAGGCGCGGGGGAGCGAGGACCGCCCGGACGTAGACGGCTTCCGCGACCCCGGGCTGACGGGGACGGAGATCAAGGTGCTGGGCTACCGCGGGATGAAGGAGTTCGAGCTCGGGTTCGATGGCTTCGCGGTACCGGCGGGCGCGCTGCTCGGGCAGCGCGAGGGCCAGGGCTTCAAGCAGCTCATGGCGACGTTCGAGAGCGCCCGGATCCAGACGGCCGCGCGCGGGGTCGGGCTCGCGCAAGCCGCGCTGGACGAGGCGGTCGCCTACGCCCTGGCTCGCCACCAGTTCGGTGCGCCCCTGGTGGCGTTCCCGCGCGTGGCGCGCAAGATCGGGCGTATCGTCGCCCGCGTGATGGCGGCCCGCCAGCTCACCTGGTTCGCGGCGCGGGCGAAGGACGGCGGCAAGCGCTGCGATCTGGAGGCCGGGATGGCGAAGCTCCTCGCCACGCGCGCGGCCTGGGAGGCCGCGGACGCCTGCGTCCAGATCCACGGGGGTAATGGCTACGCGGAGGAGTACGTCGCGTCACGGCTGCTCGTGGACGCCCGCGTCCTCTCGATCTTCGAGGGGGCCAACGAGATCCAGGCGCACGTCATCGCGAGGCGCCTGCTCGAGCAGGCGCCCGCCAGCGCCTGAGCGGCCGCGCCGCGCCCGCGGCCCCGGCCGAGGTGCGCGGATCCCCGAGCGATTCCCGGGGTTTCGTGCCATAAACAGGCGCCCTTCGCCCCACCTTCACCGGCACCAGCCCAGATGATCCACGCTCCGCAGTACGGCCGCCGCCTCGACGATTTCACCCCCGGCGCGATCTACGCTCACCCCTGGGAGGTGACGATCGACGACGGCATGGTGGCTCTCTCCGCCGCCTGCTTCCAGGACGCGATGCCGGTGTTCGCGAGCAGCGTGCAGGCGAAGGCGCTGGGCTTCCGTGCGCGCCCGGTGCACCCGTCCGTGCTGCTCAACCTGGCGCTCTCGTTCAGCGTGCACGACGTGAGCGAGCAGGCCATCGCGCACCTCGCCTACCTCGACGTGCGCTTCCCGAACGCCTGCTACGTCGGCGACACCGTCACGGCGACCAGCCGCGTCCTCGACGTGAAGCCCTCGAGCAAGGGCGACCGGGGCGTGGTCGAGGTCCGCACGGTCCTGGCGAACGAGCACGGCGTCGCGGTGTGCCGGTTCGACCGCCGCGCGCTCGTCCGGGCGGGCCGGGTCGAGGGCCGCCCGGCGGACCCGTGGGCGGGCGCCGAGGCCGCCGACGACCCGAACGCGCTGCCCCCCGAGCTCCGCCAGGCGATCGCGCCGGCGCCCCGCGCCGCGGGGTTCGCCGGCTTCTTCGAGGACTTCGCCGTGGGTGACACGTTCTCGCACGCGGTCGGCAAGACGATCAGCGACGCCGAGCACATGATGCTCACGCAGCTCTTCCGCAACACGCACCCCATCCACTTCGACGAGATCTACTGCCGGGAGAGCTCATTCGCGAAGACCCGCGTCGTCTACGGGGGCCTCGTGCTCTCGTGGGTGCTCGCGCTGGCCAGCCGCGACCTCTGCGGCAACGCGCTGTGGGACGCCGGGCTCGACGCCGGCGCGCACCCCAACGGCACGCTCGGCGGGGACACCCTCTACGCCTCGTCGCGAGTCCTCGCCGTCGAGAGCCTGGGCGCGCACACGGGCGCGATCACCCTGCGCGTCGTCGGCACCAAGAACCAGCCCGGGGCGCCGCTCGTCGAGCGGGGGCTGTTCGATCCCGAGCTGGAGAAGAAGGACGACAAGCTCTCGGCGAAGGTCGTCGAGATCACGCGCAAGCTCATCGTGCGCAAGCGGCCTCCCGGAGCTCGGCCGCGATGAAGCGTTGGTACGTCCGCGCGCAGGGGGGCGAGGCGGTCGGCCCGGTCCCGGAGGATCTGCTCCTCCGGGGGATCCGCGCCAACAAGGTGCCGCCGGACGCCGAGGTGATGGAGGAGGGCACGGACGACTGGAACACGCTCGAGTTCTACGAGCACTTTCAGGACGCCATCCCCGTCGAGGATGCCCCGACCCGCATCGTCGAGTCGCCGTGGTTCGAGGCAGCGAGCAGCACCAGCCCCGGCTCGATCCCCGAGCCGTCCAGCGCGTCCGTCCGCGCGGCGGCGCGCGCGCCCGCAGCGGCTCCCGCGCCGCGCGTCGCGCCGCCGCCCGCCGCGCGGCCCGCCGCCCCGCGCGCTCCAGCGCCACCGCCCGCGCCCTCGCGCGCCCCGGCGCCGCCGAAGCCCTCGAGCCCGGCCGCGTCCATCCCGATCGGCCTCGTGCGCCCGGCGGCGGGGCGGCCCGCGGCGCCCGCGCCGCCGTCGGGCCCGACGCTCCGCGAGGCGTCCCCCCCGGAGGACTTCGCGGACGTGGACGAGGACGCGATGACCCGCGTCGCCCGCGCCCCGAGCGACACCCTCGGCGAGGCCGCCGCGCCCAGCCTCACCCCGCCGCGGGCCGCGTCGTTCTCGGCTTCGTCGCTCGCGCCGGCGCCCCCGCCGCACCTCGCCGTGGCGCCGCCCCCTCCCAGCGTCGCGCAACCCCTCCCCCCCATGCCACCGCCCGGGGTCCCCGCGGCGCCCGCGCCCCGGTCCTCGACGACCGTGAACCTCGTGCTCTTCCTGCTGATCGTGCTGCTGGCCGCGGCGATCGGCCTGGTGATCCTGCTGGTCGTGCGGCGTCAGTGAGCGCCGGCCGCGCCCGCGGTCGTCTGCTCCTTGAGCGCGACCGCGAGGGCGCACGCGTTCGCCTGGCGCTGCTGCGCGGCCTCGATCTCGGGCGCGGGGCGGCGTTGGCCGACGTGCGCGAGCTGCCCGCCCGCCGTCGCCCGGAGCCGCGCCACCTCCTCGCCGTCCGCCAGCCGCCACACGACGACGCGGGCCGGATGCTCCGTCCGCCAGAGCCGCTCGACGTCCGTCTCCCCGGCGTCGGGCAGGGCGTCGGGGAGCCCGCTGGCGCCGTCCTCGTCGATCACCAGGGTGAGGTACCGAGCCCGCACCAGGATCTCGGCGGCGACGGGCACATCCTCGCGAGTCACGCGGTCGAGGTCGCGCTCGAAGACGCGGACGGTGATGTCGTTGGACGCCCGGTGCAGCTCGTCGCTCCACGCCGAGGAGAGCACGCGCAGCGCCCGGTAGGCGAGGCGCAGGTTGTACGGGCGCGGAGGCGGGCCGCAGACCTCGTACTCGTTGCAGAGCTGCCCCGGCTCGCAGTCCGCCGAGCGGCGGCAGCGGGGCCCCGCCGCGGGATCCGGGGTGCCCTCACGCACGAAGAAGCACGACGTGAAGCCGTCGTGCAGCGAGCGGGCCGCCGCCGCCCGGATCCGCTCCGGCGAGCCCGCGTCCGCGAGGCGCAGCCTCAGGTACAGCCCGGACGCGCGCTGCACGTCCTCCAGCACGGGCGCTGTCATGGTGCGGTCGCCCGGCCACACCCCCGCCCGCTCGACGACCCAGCGCTCGATCTTCTCCTGCAGCGGCAGCAGGCGCGGGCCGAGCTCGACCGCGGTGGCGCGCTGCTTCGCCATCACCCGCGCCTTGTACGACTCGAGCTCGTCCGAGGTGAGCTTCCAGTAGACCACGCCGAAGATCGCGAACACGACCACGACGAACCCCCAGAACCGCGGCGCCATCCCGCGGAAGCGCACCTTGCCCGCGACCAGCGCGCGCCGGCGCTCGAGCCGCGCCTCCTCGAGGGAGGGCAGCCCGCGCACGCGCGGATCGCCCCGACCCCTCGCCACTCAGCTCCGCTCGACCCGCCGCACGGCGCGCTCCCACGCGCGCCGTGCGCCCTCGCGCCCGGCTCGGCTCATTCCGCCTTGCCGAGGCGCTTCACCATGAAGCTCACGTTCGGGTAGCCGGCGAACGCCGCCGTCTGGAACACGCTCTTCACGACCAGCGCCTGGACCCGGTGGTCCACCTGGAGCACGACGACGCCGGGGTTCTCCTTGCCCGGGTTGATCTGCTTCCACAGCTCGCGCTTGTTCTTGAGGATGTTGAACAGCCCCTCGATGCGCTGCATGCGGTTCGACTCCTCGATGTCCCGGGTCGTGCCGGCGGGCATGCCGTCCACGAGGATCTGGGTGCCCGTGATGGCGACCATCGGCGCGTCCGTCATGTCGAGGACGTTCTCCGCGGTGGGGAGCTTGACGTTCTTGTCGATCGGCAGCTCGCCGCTCGCCGAGAAGCTGGCGAGCAGGAAGAGGACGATGCAGAGCAAGAAGTCGATGAACGGGATCAGCGGGATCTCTTGGTTCACCGCCCTCCCGCCGCCGCCGATGACCTTCTTCTGGACGAACTTCAGCGGGAGGTGGTGCATCAGCCGCCGGCCGGGGACGGCGATCGGCTGATGAAATCGGGACAGGGCCTTGTTCGCGCTCATGGGTGGCTCTCGCTCAGTTGACCGCGAAGGTCACGTTGAAGGCGGGCACCTGCTTCACGTTGCCGCCGCCGAAATCGAACTCACGCTGCGGCGTGTAGATGGCGTCGATCACCGCGATGATGTCCTGGAACATCGTCGTGTTGTCGGTGTGGAGGACGGCCTGGTCGAGCTTCTTGTCGCTCGCGGCCCGGTGGCTACCGTTCGCCGTCCACTCCTCCTGGATCTTCTTCGCGAGGTCCGGGTAGCGCACCACGCTCTCGCCCGCCATCACCGGCTTGCGCTCGACGTCGACGGTGTTGACGACGGTGCTCCCTTCCTTCCAGATGAGCTTGAAGTAGCGCTCGCCGCGCATCTCGACGTTTAGCTGCTTCTCCTTGACGACGTTCTCCTGCGGCTCGTCCTTCGGCGGGCCCGGCACGCGCGCGTCGGCGTTGATGCGGGCCATCTGCGACCACACCGCGGTGATGAGCAGGAAGGACACCAGGCAGAGGAGGAAGTCGATGAACGGGATCAGCGGGATCTCTTGGTTCAGGCTCCGCTTGCCGCCGTGTCCGCCACCTACGTCGATACCAGCCATTCGTCGCTCCAGGTCTGGGGGGAGGGGTCGTCTCGCCGCGCCTGGCGCCGCCCCCGCGAGGAGGGCGGTGCCCGGCGCGCGTGGCCGCTCACGCGGCCTGCTCGAGGCCCTGCAGGTTCACCTTCTGACGGTTCGCCACGACCAGGTTCAGCACCTGGACGCTCGCCTCGTTGATGTCGTCCTCGAGGCCCTGGGTCTTGCCGTTCAGGAAGGCGAAGCCCATGAGCGCGGTGATGGCCGCGATGAGGCCGAACGCCGTGCAGTTCATCGCCTCGCTGATGCCCTCCGCGAGGATGCGGGCCTTCGCGCTCGGGTCCACCGACTCGCCACCGACGGCGCCGAACGCCTTGATCAGCCCGACGATGGTGCCGAAGAGGCCGGAGAGCATCGCCAGGTTCGCGAACAGCGCGAGGTAGCCCGTGCGCCGGTTGATCTTCGGCATCTCGCGGAGCGCCGCCTCGTCCATCGCGGCCTGGACCTCTTCGTCCGGGCGGTTCACCTTGACGAGGCCAGCCTGGATGATGCGCGCGAGCGGCGCGTTCGCCGCCGAGCACATCTTCACGGCCTTCGCCACGTCACCCGCGAGGATGCACTTCTGCATGGTGGCGAGGAACACGTCCTTGTTGATCGACGCGCCGACCAGATAGACCGTCCGCTCGGCGATCACGGCGATCGAGCAGATCAACCAGAACAGGATGATCCACATCGCCCAGCCGCCCTCTTGAAAGTGATGCCAGAGACTCGCCATTTTTCACCTTCCGCTGTTGTTCCTCGCTCACTCGTCTCAGTGAATCGAGCCGCCGCGCTCGGGGTGCGTCGTGCACCGGCTGCGAGCCGCAGCGAGCGTCATCTTGCTGAACCCTACCCCCGAGAGTCAAGCCACATTGGATTCCGCCCCAAACTTCGATCGGTAGCCGAAAGTTGCGCTCTCACTCGCACGGAGCGGCTCGCGCTCCGTCGCCGCGGTCGTGCGGGCTTTCGGCGCGTCCGCCGGCCTGGGGGTCGGCGCCTGATCGCTGGTTCGAGCTCCGTGCCCTCGCGAACGGTGCCCTCGCGAACGGTGCCCTCGCGAACGGTGCCCTCGCGAACGGTGCCCTCGCGAACGGTGCCCTCGCGAACGGTGCCCTCGCGAACGGTGCCCTCGCGAACGGTGCCCT
>JADLEQ010000067.1 GCA_020846005.1 Polyangiaceae bacterium | reverse complement strand
TCGCGCGGCTGCAGTCCCGGTGCATCACCGCGTTGAGGATGACCTCGCGCAGCGCCTCGGCGGGCACCGGCAGCCGGTCCTCGCGGAAGATGCTGCCCTTCGGGAAGCGGGCCGAGAGCGGCAAGGTCCGGTCGAGCCACGCCATCGCCTCGCGCACCATGGCGAACGCGTGCATCTGCTCCTGCTTGTTGTCGAGGATGTCGCCGGTGATCTTGGTGCCGCGGAACCGGCCGAGCTTGAGAAGCCCCTGCGGGTAGTCGGGCAGGAACCTCGTGCCGTACAGCATCTGCGCCGCCTGGGTGATCTCGCCGTCGATGCGCAGCCCGAGTCGGTCGAGGATGTCGCCGACGTCCATGCTGGTACCGGCCGACAAGCGCCGCTGCTCGATAGCCGTCTGGCGGGTGCGCAGGATCTCCTCGTGGTCCAGGTCCTCGAGACCGACCCTCACCGCCGGCTGGTTCTCCCACCGATGGCGGCTGTGGTTCCGGTCGGCGGCGGCCGTGTTGATCGCTGACGCCACCGTCTGGTTCAGGTTGTTCTCGACGATGGTGCCTCGCCGGAGCACGCCCCGGAGGAGCCCCCAGCCCAGGATGGCCGCGATGGCCGACGCCGGAACCACGAAGCCGATGACGAGGCCCGCGTAGGCCATGCTGGCCGTCATCACCACGCCGACGACGATGCCGAGCGCCATACCGGCGAAGGTGAGCTCGCGATACGCCGGGGCCGGGGAGCGCTCGGCCTCCGCCCTCGATTCTCCCTCCGTCATGCGCGCCGGAGGATATCCGCGATCGCCCGGCCTCGCGAGGAGAGGTCAGCGCGTGCGTCGGCGCCGGGCCGCCAGCGCGAGCAGCGCCAGGGCGAGGGCGGCGCCGCTGCGCGCCCGGAGCGGCGCGGTCCGCGACCTTCTCGTCCGACGAGCCTTGGGGGAGGGCCGTCGATCCACGCTGCGTTCCCGACCGTGAAGAAGGAGCTGCCGGTCACGATCGCGGCGCTCTACGACAAGCTGAACCGCACCGAGCCGGGGATCGTGAGCGCCCTCGCTCGTCACACCGCGGAGCGACTCGGGGAGGTGATCGACGAGATGGGAGGGCGAATGCCCGCGCTGCTCCCTGGCTTTCCAGTGCGCATCATCGACGGAAACCACCTCGCCGCGACTGAGCGGCGGCTGGAAGTACTCCGTGGCAGCATCGCCGGGCCCCTCCCCGGCCACGCGCTCGTCGTGCTCGACCCCGAGCTGATGCTGGCGATTCAACGGAAGCGAGATCCCTGCTGCTCGCCTCGGTGCGCGCCTGCATGGCGCCGACGTCGCGCTCCGCTCTCGCCCCCGCTCTCGCCCTCGCTCTCGCCCTCGCCCTCGCTCTCGCCCTCGCTCTCGCCCCCGCCCTCGCCCCCGCTCTCGCCCTCGCCCGCCCCGCCGGCCGGTTCTCCGAAAAGGCGGGTCCCCCCCCCCGCTGGGGTGCTCCACAATTCTTCTTGACGGCCCCCGACGCGGGTGCTAGCGGGATCGCGATGCGGGAGCGAAAGTTTGGCAGCGGCGGCGGCGTTGGCCCTTCCGGGCCGGGTTCGTGGGCACGGGGCTCGTGGCAGGCGGCGGCTGCCCTCGTCACGGCCCTGGGCCTCGGGTCGGCGTGCGACGCCTGGTACCCCCCCCCCCCCAGGAGAGGCTGACCCGGCCGAGGGGCCTGGCGCCACCAGCAGTCAGACGGAGGAGCTCGGGACCTCCCAGGGGGCGGAGCGGCTGATCCCGTTGCGGTTCGCGAACCTGCTCGCCGGCGCCCCGCCGAACCCGTGCCCCAGCCAGGCCCTGCACGACAACCTGCTCGCCCAGGTCTCGGAAAGGTCGCCGAGCTCTCCGGGTTCACGGCGAAGGTGGGCGTGAAGTTCCCGCTCGCGGAGGTGCTCGGCCCCTCCGCGGCGCTGTCGGAATTCGCGGGTGGGCTCCTGGTCGCGCTCGGCCTCTTCACGCGCCCCGCCGCGGCCTCGGTGCTCCTCACGATGCTGGGGGCTGCGTTCGTCGTGCACGGCGACGACCCGTTCGCGAGGAAGGAGCTCGCGCTCGCGTACGCCGTAGCTGCGCTCGCGCTCGTGATCGCGGGAGGCGGGCGGTGGTCGGTCGACGGGGTGGTGTGGGGGAGGCGGGAGTAGGGAGCGAGAGGCGGCGGCCGGCGCGCCCGGAGGAGCCCGACCGCGCGGCCACCGGCGTCCCACCCGAGCTCGGGGTTGACAGCCCTGGCGACCTGGGGTAGAGGCTGCCCAGGTCGCACATCGGGCCGTGGGGCCGGGAGGAGCTGGGATGAACGATCGAACGCAGCACGCAGCACGCAGCACGCAGCACGCAGCACGCAGCACGCAGCACGCAGCACGCAGCACGCAGCACGCAGCACGCAGCACGCAGCACCCAAGCGTTTGCTCTCTTCGCGCTGATCGGCGCGGGCGCGTGCGGTGAGCAGCCGCCTGGCACGGAGGGGGCGTCCGTGACGGCCTCAGCGAGCAGCGGCGTCGAGGGGAGCGAAGGGAGTCTCGGAGCGAGCGTCCCGTGCCGCCCGCGCGTGGAGCCGCCCGTAGAGGTGAGCGGGCCGGAGCGGCTCACCGCGGACACCTCGAACCTCCGGCTGCGCGTCGGCCTACGGGATTCGAGCTCGTCCGCCCTTCGCGTCTCCGCGATGGTCCTCTCGGGCGCGACTCACTCGAAGGTGCTCGTCTCGCCGTCGTGGCTGGCGGGCTCGGGTTCCGAGGCGACCCTCTCGCTGCCGATCGACTCGCTCGCGCCCAGCGCTTCGGTCGGGGACCGGGTCACGGTGGCGTTCGAAGTCACGTCCGATGCAGGGGCGGCGTGGAGCAACGCCCTCCAGCTCGAGCGCGGCGCCGCGGGGTGGGTCGCCGCCCAGGGGACGCCCCGCTTCGACGCCGTCCCCGCCGACAAGCGCGCCGAGGCGCTGCCCGTGGGGATCCCCGCCGGAGTCCCGCCGCTCGCACCGTCCCCGGGCGCTCCCGCCGCGCCCGGGGCTCTAGGGAGCGCGGGCCCCGGGGTGGAGGTCGAGGCCGTCCCCGCGGGGCGCGCCGCGACCCCGGCCCCGCGGAGCGCGGTCGCGGCGCGCCAGCGGCTCGCAGACCGCGCCGCGCCCAGGGTGGAGATGGGCGCCGCGGCCGCGCAGGAGGTCTACCCGCTCGCGTCGAGCACGACGCTCTGTTTCCAGCAGATGGTGCTGATGAACGGCGAGGGCGTCGGTGAGGACTACCTCAATGCCGACGCGATGTATGGCTCGGCGGGGATGTGGGTCTCCGTCTCCGGCGTCTGGGGTGGGTACTTGAGCAGCAGCGGCTGCACCCCTCCGCTGAACCTCACGTCGGGCTCGCGCTCGATCACCGCGTACACCCAGGTCTCGCTCAACAGTCGCGTCGCCAGGGTGGACACGAACGACGACGGCGCGGCGGTGGCCTTCACGTGGAACGCAAACGTCACCGCCGGCGGGACTCAGACGGTCGGGTTCTGGCCCCTGTTCAAGCAGGAGCAATTCAACGTCTCCATGTTCGCCGCGATCGCGCTCTGGTACAACCCCGGCACCTGGACGGGCACGCACCATTTCCACGCGCTGAACACCGTGCAGTGTGGCGGCGGGAGCTGCAACAGCGGGGGCGAGGTCTATATCGGCACGAACGGAGGGTTCGACAAGTTCCTCGTCGGGCACGAGCACGGGCACCTGTTCTTCGACAAGAACACGGCGGTGGCGTGGTGGGGAGACTACTCTGACGATACGCACGCGCCACCCTGCAATGCAGGTGGGTCGACCGGCCACGATGTTGACAGTCGAGAGTTCTCGAGCACGACCTTCAACGAGGCCGCGGCGAGCTTCTACGGAGCGGCGACGTTCAACTCGACGGGTCAGGATGACTGCGCCTTTTACCATCCCCGCTACCCGAACGGCATCGACTGCGAGAACGGCCAGGCCTGGCCCGACTACGATCTGCCGCTCAGCTTCATGGAGCTTCGTTGCCCCACCCCTTGGGCGGGCCGGGGGGTCGAGGTCGACTGGTTGCGGGCGCTCTGGGACGTGCGGACGGACGGAGCGTCGCCGCCCTCGCTGAATACCGTGCTCGCCTGGATCGACCTCGCGCCGGCGGCGTTCACGCGGGACAACGCATACACCAACCTCGACGCCGCCGCGAACACGGCCGGAGGAGTCCTCAACACGAACTGGGACGCCGCGAAGGGCCCGAACGGAGTGGATCACTGATGGCAAGCCATTCGATCAAGTCCGCAACGCCCCTCCTCGTCTTCCTCGCCTGCGCCTGCGCGACCGACCCCGGCGGGAGCGGCCAGCAGGGCGCCGAGTCGCGGCACGACGCGGGGGACGCCGCGTGGGAAGCGGGGGCCGCGGACGCCGCCGAGGACGCAGACGCCGGCACCGGCGCGGACTCCGGCGACGGCGACTCGCCGAGCGTCGTCGTCCCGCCCGATGGCTCGCCGTGCACGGAGCCTTTGACGCCGATGGTGGCCACGGGTGTGGGGTTGGACCGCGCGAACCCGACCGCAATGGTGGCATGCGTCGCCGACGACCACGGGCTGGTCCATCCCGTGCGGGTCGACCTGGTCGGCGCCCCGGCGTGCCTCGCGCTCGACTCGCCCTGCCTCGAATGGGAAGGGCCGTGCACCCACCAGTGCCTGCGTGACCAGGACTGCGCGTCCGGGGAGCTCTGTGTCTGCGCTGCCGGCTGGCGTTCCGCAGATCCTGACGGCGCCTCGGAGTCGGTCACTTGGGGTGGTCCAGGGCCCAACCGCTGCGTGCCCGCCGACTGCACGGGGGCCGGGGACTGTGGCGGCTGGGCGTGCGGGCTGAGCAACAGCAACTGCGGTGTGCGGGCAGAGGCCTTCCGCTGCCGAACCGCTCAGGACGAGTGCACGACCGACGCGGAGTGCCCAGTGAACTCGATCTGCCGCTTCCTCACGGACCGCTGGGTGTGCGATGAGCTGCTCTCGTGTGATTGAGGCGCCACCGGGCTCGTGGGCCGCGCATTCGCCTTGACACGCGCCCGCTCGGGCGGGAGAAGCGCGCCCGATGACCAGACTCCACTTCGCCGCGCTCGCGCTCACCGGGGCCCTCGGGGCCTGCAGCTCGTCCACCGAGGACGGTAACCGCTCCGCTGGGGCGGGCCGGCGCGGGTGGCGCCGACGCGGCCGCCGGGGCCTCGTCGGGCGGCGGAGCTGCGGTGTCTGGCGGCGGCTCGGGCGGCTCGGGCGGCACGGCGGGCGGCTCGGGCGGCACGGCGGGCGGCTCGGGCGGCACGGCGGGCGGCTCGGGCGGCACGGCGGGCGCCTCGGGCGGCACGGCCGGCGCTTCCGGTGCCGACGGCGGGACGAGCTGCGCCGCGGGGCTAGCCGACTGCGACCAGCAGCCGGGCAACGGCTGCGAGGTGGAGCTCGCGTCCGATCCCGCGAACTGCGGCGCGTGTGGCCACGCCTGCGTGGGGAGCTGCACGGCCGGCGAGTGCCCCGTGGTCATGCAGGCGTACCTGAAGCCGCCGAACACTGACGCGTTCGATTTCTTCGGCGCCCGGATCTCGATCTCGGGGGACACGCTCGTCACCAGCGCCACCGGCGAGAGCAGCAACCAGACGACGATCACCAACGGCCCGACCGCCGCGAGCGACGACTCCGCTGGCAGCGCCGGCGCCGCCTACGTCTTCGCGCGGACGGGTACGGACTGGGCGCAGCAGGCGTACCTCAAGGCCCCGAACGCGCAGGCCTCGGACGGCTTCGGCGCGACCCTCGAGATCTCGGGCGAGACGATCGTGGTCGGCGCCTTGGGGGAGGACAGCAACCAGACGACGGTGACCAACGGCGCGACCGCATCGAGCGACGACTCCGCCGTCGACGCCGGCGCCGCGTACGTGTTCGCGCGCTCGGGGACCCTCTGGGCCGCGCAGGCGTTCCTCAAGGCGCCGAACGCCCAGGCGGGCGACCAGTTCGGCCGCGCAGTGACGATCGGCGGCGACACGATCGTGGTCGGCGCCCCGAACGAGAGCAGCGGCCAGGCGACGGTGACGAATGGCCCGACGGCGCCCACGGACGACGACGCGGGCCACGCCGGCGCCGCGTACGTCTTCGTGCGGACGGGCACGGAGTGGGCGCAGCAGGCGTACCTGAAGGCGTCGAACGTCGGCGCGGTCGACGCCTTCGGTGAGAGCGTCGCGCTCTCGGGAGACACGGTCGTGGTGGGCGCCTCGTTCGAAGCCAGCAACCAGACGACCGTCACCAACGGCGCGCCCGGCTCCGCGGACGACTCGGCGTTCCAGGCGGGCGCCGCGTACGTGTTCGTGCGGACGGGGACGACGTGGGCCGAGCAGGCGTACCTGAAGCCCGCGAACGCCCAGGGGACGGACGGCTTCGGCGGCACCGTGGCCATCGACGGGGACACGGTCGTCGTCGCGGCCACCGGAGAGGACAGCAACCAGACGACGATCACGCACGGCGCGACCGCCTCCTCGGACGACTCTGCGGCGGACTCCGGCGCGGTCTACGTGTTCCGCCGCACCGGCACGACCTGGGCCCAGGAGGCCTACGTGAAGGCGTCCAACGCCGGGGCCGGCGATTACTTCGGCTTCGCGCTCGCCATCCGGGGCGATCTCCTCGCGGTCGGCGCGTACGGGGAGGGCAGCAACCAGGCGACGATCACGCAGGGCCCGACCTCCTCGACGGACGACTCGGCCGCGTTCGCGGGCGCCGTCTACCTCTACCGCCGGACGGGCACGACGTGGGTACAGAAGGCGTACGTCAAGCCCCCGAACCTCGACGGCGGTGACGACTTCGGCGTTTCGTGCGCCCTCACGCCGACCACGCTCGTCGTCGGCGCGAACCATGAGCGCAGCAACCAGACGACGGTCACCAACGGCGCGATGGGGTCGTCGGACAACTCGCTCACGTTCGCCGGGGCGGCGTACGGCTTCGTGTACTGAGGCGCCCGCGTCGCCCCCTCAGCCTAGCTGCACCGAGCGCTTCGTGACGGCGCCGTCCATCCACCAGCTCGTGATCCTAGATTTCGCGCCTCCTAGTCCGTCATGCCGAACTCCTCGCATCTTTCGGCCCTCTCGGTGCCCGTCGTGCTCGCGATGGCGGTGCCATCGCTCCGCGCGCCGATCACCGATAGGTCTCGGAATCTGCTTCGGATTCCGGCATGCCGTCCGTCGTCGGCGCGAAGTCCAGGATGATGGGGAACGTCACGCGCGCCGGCTCGTCTGCCGCGGCGCTGGCTGCAACGCGCTGGGGCGCGAGGTGCTCCCCTGTCGGGTGCGCCGGTGTCCCGCTCACTCGTGGAACGTGAGCACGATCGTCGTCTCCGAGGGGAACGCGAACGACGTGGTCGCGCCGAGCGCCTCGCCGTCCGGCTGCGCCGGGTCCCAGAGCTCGCACGAGCCGTCGGCGGCGGACAAGGCGAGCGAACTGCGAATTCTCGTCCTCGGCTCCGGGGCGATTCGCCCCCCGCCGCCTGAACCCCCACCCCGCACGGAGGCTGCGGCATCGGATCTGGTATCCGGCTTCTCGACGGCGGCCTCGACGGGGCTCATCTCGGTGCCGCGAGCGGAGCTCCGCATCGAGCCCCGCTCCAGGATGCGGAGCGGGCCCTCGGCGCCCAGCACCGGGCGCCGTGCGGCGCACTTCTTCGTGAGCTGCAGCGCGAGCTGTCCGGGCGGTGGCGGAGTTGGAGCTCGCGGAGGGGGCCGTGGCCCGAGGCCCTGGCGAGCGAGGAGCTCGGCGATGGCGTCTCGGGTGGTGGCGGCCTCGACGAAGCGC
>JADLEQ010000066.1 GCA_020846005.1 Polyangiaceae bacterium | reverse complement strand
GGCGTCGAGCTGGCGCCGAGGCCGCGCTCGCCCCGATGGCCATCACGCCGCGCGCAGGGTGTTCGCCGGCGAGACGCCCATCACCGAGTCGGCGTGCATCGCCATCAACCAGCCGGCGCGCGCACAGTCTGCGACCTGCCGAACGAACTCCTCGACCCTCGCCTGCTTCAGACGCCCGCGAGCCTCGAAAAGGATCTCGTTGATGGCGGTTCCCACGAAGGGGATCGCCCCGATGGCGCCCTTCAGCACGGCCAAGCCGTACTCCTTCACGGGCGACACGCTGGAAGCCGTGGTGGCAGTCACGCGGGCCAGATCGGTCGGCGGCGGCGTCGGCTTGGGGTCGGATGCCATGAGCTACAACGTAGCCGCGCGGTGCCCCGAGAGATCAGGTGTTGAGGCGAGCCGTCACGACCGGGATCGCCCCGACCATCCTCTCGACCCCTGCTACGTCCCTCCCCAGGCGGTCGTACCCGCTCACGACGACGCGGACTCCCCCTGCGGCGGCACCAAGGGCCCGCTGGAGGCCGTCCCCCGGCAGCCCGAGGTCACGGAACGTCTCGACGACCTCGAAGCCCCCTCGCCTGGCAGTACCCGAGGAGGGCGTGCTCCTGGGCGGCCAGGGCGTCGGGGGAAGCGGCACGGACGTAGAGGATGGCGTCGGTCATGTCAGAGGCTACACCGGAGGCGCGGTCATCCCGCCCGCAGTCGTCACGCCGCCCTCCGCTTCCACCCTGGGGCTGGCGGTCGCAGGCTTCCTGCTACGCCACCCTCCTCCTCCACGGTCCCGCCCCCCCACCTCGAACGACACGCCCAACTCGATGAAGCAGGCGAGGCTCCTCGCGTACCATCGTCGCTGCACGGCATGACCTTCAAGGCTCGCCACCCCGAGCTTCAGCACCTCGTTCGCGAGCTGCACCTGCTCCGCAACAACAACCTGCGGTTCAAGGAAGGCGACCCGCGGGACGGCCTGATGCTCTTCGCCGAGGCCGGCCTGGTGCTCCTCGTGCTCGAACGCTTCCTTCGAGCGATCCTCGATCCCGACGTGACCGACGGGGACGCGCTCTACAACCTGCTCCAGCGGGCCGTGAGCCGGGGCCTGGTTCGCGTGCCCTGGGACGACCAGGAGGACGGCATCAAGAAACTCAAGGACGTGCGGAACACGATCCTCCACGGCAACTACGAGCAGGCGGCTCGGCAGGCCGGGGGCGTCTCGATCGGGGCGTACTTCAAGGCGCAGTTCGCGTCCGAGGTCGAGGCGATGTTCAAGGTGACCGACCACCTGATGCGCCAGATCGACCACGCGACCGGACGACCCTGGCTCTCCGAGCACGAGCCCCAAGCTCAACCGTAGCGCGCCCCCGTCGTCCCCGCGTGGTCCCCAGAAGCACGACGGCGGCCCTCACTCGCGAGGTGCCGCCGCCGTAACTGCTCGGGACTCTTTCAGTGCGAAGGGGGGGACTTGAACCCCCATGGGAGTTACCCCGCTAGCACCTCAAGCTAGTGCGTCTGCCAGTTCCGCCACCTTCGCGTGGGGGGGGCCGCACGCCGGGGAGGCGGGCGGGGCCGGAGGGGCCGGAAACGTAGGCGAACCGGGCCGCGAGTCAAGCCCGATCTCGCGCCCGGCGGGCGAGCAACTCCTCCAACGCCTCCGCGACCTCGGCCGTCTCGAACGGCTTCCTCAGCCAGGCGTCGGCCTCTTCGTCCAGCGCCGCGCCCACCGATGATCCGCTCGCCACCACCAGCGGGACACCCTGCGCGCGGAGCGCCGCCAGCGCGCCGGGCGCCTCCGCCAGGGGAGAGAGGTCGACCACCGCCGCGTCGAAGCGCTCGCCGCGCGCGATCGCCTGCTCGAGCGCCCGACCGGTCGGCGCGAGTACGACCTCGGCGCCCTGGGCGCCGAGCGCGAGCTCGAGCAGGTCGCGGATGGCGGCGTCGTCCTCGACGACCAACACTCGCCGGCCGGCGAGCGACGCGCGCTCGGGGCGGTGGCGCGCGGACGAGCGGACCGCCGCGACCGGCCACCGTAGCTCGAACGCAGCGCCGGCCGCCGAGGCCGCGGTCTCGAGCGTCGCGCCGTGCGCCTCGGCGAGCGCGCGAGAGTGACGTAGCCCCACGCCGGCGCCGCCCTCGCGTGTCGAGCCGCCCCCCCCGAACAGCGTCGCCACGCGCTCCGGCGCGACGCCAGGCCCCTCGTCGCGCACGGTGAACACGACGTGCTCGCTCGTCCGCCCGACCGCGAGCTCCACCCGGCGGCCCGCCGGCGTGAAGCTCACCGCGTTCAACAGCAGGTTGAGCAGCACGTGGAGGGCGTCCGTGGCGCCCCCCAACGACGCGTCCTCGGCGACCCGCACCGGCTCGAGCACCACGCCCCGCCGGGTCGCCTCGGGCTGGACGGCGACGATGGCCTCGCAGGCGAGCCCGCGCGCGTCGCGCTCCAAGTCCTCTTCCGCGATCGCGGCGCCGAGCGCGAGGCGAGCCACGCGGTGGCCCCGACGCGCGTGCGCGCGAGCGACCTCGAGCGCCTCCGCGGCGGGCCCGGGGGCGCCGGCCTCCTCCGCGGCCTGCAGCCAGCCGAGCACCACCGTGAGCGCGTTGGAGACCTCGTGGAGGGCGCCAGCGAGGTCTCGCTCGGCCGCCACACCGGGCGGCGGATCGGCTGGTGCGGGCGTGCTCACCGAGATGCAATATTGCACGCCGGCCACACCCGCAACAGTCCTCTTCGCGGCGGGACGCCCGGATCACCCGCGAGGGCTCCGCGAGCAGCTGACGCGACGCCGCGCGTCAGTCCAGATCGGCCGGCAGGAGCAGGTCGAAGCGCCCCTCGGCGTCCGCCCGTGACTCGGCGACCTGGACCACGCTGGCGGCCCGGGCCGGATCCAGCGTAGGCGCGCTCTCGGCGTCGAGGAACGCGTACGCCCGGACGGTCGCGCTCGGGACGGCGCCGAGCGGCGAAGCGACGGTGCCGGCGTAGCGCGCCGGAGGGCGCAGCGTGGCCGCGCCGAGATCGATGACCGCCGTGCCGGCGAGCACGAGCACGTTGGGCCGGACGACCCACGCGAAGCCGCCCTCGGCGTCCGGCCGGAGGGAGAAGTCGTAGGCAGAGGGCGCGGCGCGCAGCTCGAAGCTGCCGTCCACCGAGACCATCGACGTGGCCGGTTGCGGAACGAAGCTCGCCCGCCCGACCGCGCGCTCGAGCACGCCCGCGTTGAGCGCGGCCGCGGACGGCGTCGCGTGTACGGTGGCGCCGACGGGAGGGCCCCCGGGACCGAACCCGATCGCGGCCTCGCCGATCACGCGAGCCGGGACGCCGAGGCGCGCCTCCTGCCCGGCCTGGACGGGCGCGGTAGAGAGGCGCCACTCGACCTCTCGCGCCGCGAGCCCGGACTCGCTCGGCGGGGTAGCGAACGCGCGATACGTCCCCGGCAGCGCCGCGAGCTGGACGCGCCCGTCGGCGTCCGTCTGGAGGTTGGAGCGCTCGAACGCGGCGAGCGTGCCCGCTGGCAGCCCCGTGAGCTCCGTCGCGACGATGGACACGCTCGCCCCCGCGACCGGCTCCCCGAGCTCCGAGACGACGCGCGCGGTGAATTCCACCGGAGTCGGGAGGCTCATGAACGGGCCCACCTCGGCGTGCTTGGCGTCGAACCAGAAGAGCCCCCCACGCTCCCACAGGATCGTCGGCGCGACCGCGCCCTCCGGCGGGCGGAGCCGCACCAGCTCGCTGCCCGGCTCGTTGGTGGTCGTCGCGCGCGCCGGCAGATACGCCACCTCCACCGAGTAGCCCTCCGCGACCGCGGCGCCGAGCACGGCCGGACGTGAGAGCAGCCGCCCCGTCCGCGCGTCGATGAGGTCGACCGTCCAGCCGGCGAGCGACTCGGCGGACGCCGGCCAGAGCACGTCGAGCGTCACCACCTCGGGCAGCTCGAGCGTGAGCTCGAGGTCCGTGATGCCTGCGCTCAGCGCCTGGCGCTCCCAGAGCTGGGGCACGAACGAGCACGGCGCGGCGAGCGAGTCGATCGGGCTGCCCTGACCGGGCTCGACGTAGAGGTCGTACACGCCTGGCGGGACGCGGACCTCGAACTCGCCCGCGCCGGTCGTGAGGTCGACGGTGATCTCGGTGGTGAACACGGTCGCTGGCAGCCCGAGGAGCCGCTGGCTCGGCGCCAACGTGACCTCGACGGGCAGCGTGCCTCCGGCGGGCAGCGCGCACTCGGCGCGCGCGCCGAGCGCCACGCGCCCGGTGACGACGGACACACCGTCGAGATCGATCTCCAGCGCGCCGCCGCCCGCCGGGAGCCCCGTGTGGACCTGCACGAGCGCCAGGCCCGCGAGGGCCCCCGCCGTCGCGGGCGGCGTCACCTCGATGAGGACGGTGGACAAGCGCCCCGAGGTCGCCTGGCACGCGCCCGCGATGCACGCGCCCGGCGCGCACTCGGCGCTGGTGGTGCACACGTTCGCCGGAGGGGCGTCGCTCGCCAACGTCTCATACGTCGGGATCGAGCAGCCGCTCGACGCGAGGACGAACAGCAGCGCGCGCGCCCTCACTCCGCGCCCCCCGGTGCTGGGCAGCCGTCGAGCACGCCGGGCGTCGCCGGATCCACGTTGACCCACCAGGTCGCGAGGGCGACGTCGCTCGGGTCGGCCGAGCTCAGGCAGGCGCCCTGCCCGAACGTGAGGTTCGACTCGTGGAACACGACCAGCGTGAGGGTGTGGCAACCCGTCACGGTGAGGCTGCCGTAGCTGAAGGTCGTCTTGATCGTGCGCTCGACATCGAACGTGCGGGCGGGCAGCTCCACGATGTCCCGCTGGTCACAGCGCGTCCCGTAGTCGAAGAAGAGCACCGCGAGCAGGTTGTCTCCGGCGTCCTCCGACCGGACGGGGACCGAGAGGTCGAGCTTGCCGATCCCGTCGTCGCGGCGGACCTCGATCGGGTAGAGCACTGAAGGGGCGGCCTCGTTCAGCTGCAGCACCGGCGGCGTCCGGCGACCGCCCGCGCGGTACTCCGGTGGGTCGTCCACCAGGCAGGCGTTCAGCATCGGCAGGAGGAGAAGCGACAGTCGTGCCAGCCTGCCCGCCCGGCCCGAAACGACGCCTGCGCGCTGCCCGAGGTGTGACACCCGTGTCAGTGGGGCTGGCGGCCAGGGGTCGCTCCGGCGTCGCACGACGCCGCACCGTAGCATCGGACGGCGGCGCGCGCGGGCGCAGCGCCGCCGGGCCGCCGCGCCGCCGACCCGCTCCCGGTCAGGCCCACGTGCCCGCGCGGCCCGGCCTGGGAAACTGCCACCGGACCTCCGCGTACTCTGCGCTGGTGGCCAGGCGGACGAGATCGGCGACCGCCGGGCTCGCCGCCGCGAGCGCCGCGAGCGAGTCGGGGCCGGTGGGCCCCGGCCACGGGACGCCCTCCTCCGCGCAGACCTCCTGCAGCGCGACGCCGAGATCTCCCGCCGCGAGCAGCCCGGCTCGACGCACCACCGTCCGCGCGCGGGTGACGGCGAGATCGTAGTCGAGCGCCTCGGCGTTCTGACACACGTCCCGCAGCCGCCGCTGCAGGCGGGTGGGGATGCTCTCCCACAGCACCTCGGCGAGCGTGGCCCCCGCCGCCGTGGTCGCGTCGCGCGCGCCGGGCGGGCCGAACGCGAGGCGCAGCGCCGCGAGGATCGACCGAGCCTGCGCCTCGCCCGAACCGTGTAGGAGGGCGTGCTCGGGCAGCGCCGCTGCCAGCGTCGCGCCGATGTGGAACCGGAGCGCCGGCGTCTCCTTGCGCGGCTCGCCGGTGAGGATCAGCGCGGGGGGGGAGACCAACGCCACGCTCACCGTGACGGGCCCGGTGCTGCGCCGCTGGAAGAGCGGAGTACGTCCCGCGCCGAGCAGACGCGCCGCGCCGGCGTAGGCCCGGCCGACCGGCGTGGGGGAGGATAGGGGGACCCGCTCGTGCCCCGTCACCCCATACGTGCTCGGATCGCGCCGGAAGACGTGGTCGGCGCCCTCCCACACGATCGCGAGGGCCTCGCCCGCCGCGCTGTCCACGTCTCGCCAGAGCAGCGCACGCACCGCGGTCGGTTGCTCGTTCTGATCAGCCAGCGGCGGCGCCTCGAGCGGCTCCTGGCTCGGATCGAGCAGGCGCAGCACGTGCTCGACGGCGCGCGCGTGCACCGGGTTGCCGTCGGCCAGCGCGGCCTCATGGAGCTTCGCCAGCGTCCACGCGTCCCCGGGCCGCAGCCACGCGAGCTTGCGGCACGCGGCGGCGAGATCCGCGCGGCGGTCCGCCCGGCTCTCGAGCTGGAGCACGAGCTCGCGCCCCGCCTCCACGGACCCGCGGAGCAGCGCCGTCCACAGCGCGCCCTCCGCCTCCGACGGCGCGGACAGCGCGAGCGCGCTCAGCCGCGGGTTGACGACCGCCGCGCCGGGAGGCGGCGTGAGCACGGGGGACGAGTCGCGGCGCGCCGGGGCCGCCACGGGAGGGGGCGGTCGCGAGCTGCGGCGTCGGGCGGGCGCGACCTGCTCGATCATCGCCGCCGGATCCGGCGCGTCCGGCTCGCGACGGGGATCGGCCGGGCGAGGTGCCGGCTCGGCCACCGGCGCGGGCACCGGCGCGGGGGTCGCGGAGCGCGCTGCGCCGCGATCCGGCGCGAGCTGCCCAGCCGCGCGGCCACGCTCCGCGCGCAGCTCCGCCGCCATCGCCAACGCTTGCGCATGGAGCGCGGGATCCCGGGACGCGAGCTCGGCGAACGCCAGCGCGGCGTCGTGGCGCCCGGCCGCGTGGGCGGCGCGAGCCGCCGCCAGCGCGACCGCGCCGCGTTGACGCAGCCCACGGAGGTCGCCGTCCAGCGCGCGCTCGAAGAGCTGCAACGCCGCGCTCGGATCCGCGCTCCGCGCCCGCCGCTCGGCCAGCCCGAGCGCGAGCAGCGGCCGTGGGCCGAGCTCGTCCTTGGCGCGCTCGAGCTCGCGGACCGCGGCCTCGTCGCCGGCGATGGACCCGAGGAGCTCGGACACGAGCCACGCGCGCAGCTCGAGATCCTCGGCCGCGAGCGGACCGGGCAGGCGCCGCAGCTCGGCGACCGCGACGCGCGCCTGATCCACGGACGGCTGGCGCCCGAGGCGCGCGCGGAGCGCGTGATAGTGGAGCACCGCCTCGGCCGAGTCGCGGGCCAGCCGCGCGGCGCGCTCGGCGCGCTGCAGGGCACCCTCGAGGTCGCCGCCGCGCTCCGACGCGCGGGAGGACTCGAGGAGCAGCTCGCCGCGTCGCACCGGCGCGTGCTCGACCTGGGCGGCGAGATCGTCGAGCGCGGCCGCCAGCGCGAGCGGCTGCCCGCCCCGGCGCTCGATCTCGACGCGGAGCTGCAGCACCCGCTCGGAGCTCGACCACGCCTCCAGTCCCTCGAGCACGCGCCGCGCGCCCTCGACGTCGCCGCTGGCGAGGTGAGCCTCACCGGCGCGGCGCGCCAAGTCAGCCGCCTCGGCTCGATCGCGCGCGATGGCGCTCGCGCGGAGCCAGAGCGGGGCCGCGCGCTGCGGCGCGCCCAGGCGCTCGTGGAGATCGGCGAGCACGCGGAGCACGGGCAGGTGGTCGCCCGTCGCCGCGATCAGCGCCTCCAGCTCCGCGCGAGCGTCGTCTGAGCGCGCGAGCTTCTGCTCGAGGACCAGCGCGCGGCGGAGTCGGAGCCGGCGGACCTCATCCACCTTGTCGGCGCTGCTCGCGCGGCGGGCCAGGAGCTCGACGAGCCGCTCGTGGTCGCCCTCCGCCTCGGCCGCCTGCTCGAGCGCGGCGAGCACGTCCGGGTCGTCCGGGGCGAGCCGCGCGGCGTCGCGCCAGCGGGCGGCTGCCGCCGCGCGCTGGCCGGTCGCCTCGAGCAGCCGCGCGAGCTCCTTGTGCCGATCGACGACGTGCTCCGGATCGGTGCTGCCCGCGTCGAGCGCCGCCGCGAGCGCGTCGGCGAGGCGCTCGCGATCCGCCATCTGCCGGGCGTGCTCCACGCGATCCTCGAGCAGCCCTGGGTGTCCCGGCGCGCGCGAGAGCATCCGCTCGACCAGCGCCAGCGCGCGCGCCGGCTCCCCGCGCGTGGCGATCGTCGCGGCGAGATCGCGAGCGAGGGCGAGCGTGGCCGCGAGGTCCGCCTCCTCTGCGTCCAGCTCGCGCGCGAGCAGCGCCTCGACCGCGTCGCGCTTGCCCGACCGCGCGAACAGGCTCGCGAGCGAGCGGACGATCCGCCCGCGGGTCTCGCCCGGCAAGCCCTCCAGCTCGAGCGCGCGCGACAGCGCGTCCTCGGCCGCGGCGCCGTCGCCGTTGCGCTCGGCGGCGGCGGCCAGCTCGGTGAGCGCGCGCGCGCGGTCGGTCGGCGGGACCGCGTCCAGGACGAGCGCGGCGAGGTCCGGGTCGCCGCTCGCGAGCGCCGCCTCCCGCGCCCGCGCCACGCGCTCGGTGTCGTGCGGGTCCCGGCGGGCGCTGAGGACGAGCACGCGCGCCGCGGAGCGTGAGTCGCCCAGGCGGACGGCGAGGGCGGCCGCGAGATCGGTGAGCGCCGTGCCTACGTTCGCCCACTTCGGGCTCGCCAGCTCGATGACGCGCGCGACCACCCGCGAGGCCAGCTCGCGCTCGGCGGTGAGCGTCTCGAGCGCCGGCTCGAGCAAGACGTACTCGTCGATGTCGGCGTCGGCCTCCAGCGCGTGCAGGAGCGCGTCCAGCGCGAGATCGGCCGCGCCCAACACCTCGAGCGCTACGCGGGCGGCCTCGACGCCGAGCCGCGCGCCCTCGGGACCCTCGAGATCGTCGAGCAGCTCGCTCGTCGCGCGGCGCAGACGGAGCTCGAGCACCTCGCGCTCCTCTGGCGACCCGGCGACGAGATCGGTCGCGGCGGCGCCGAGCTGTCGCAGCGTGCTCGAGTCGGGCCGGATCGCGAGCGCGCGGAGCAGCACGTCGACCCGCTGCCGCGCGCCGTCCGTGCCGGGCCCGGCGAACGCGACGGCGCGCTGTAGCCAGCCGGCGCGCTGCTCCGCGCTCCGCGTGCGCGCGGCGACCAGCGACACCGCCCGCACCACCGCGCCCGGATCGCCCACGCGCTCCGCGAGCCGCGCCATCAAGACGAACGTCACCCCCTCGGCCGGCACCGCGTCGAAGGCTTGCACCGCGTGGGCGAGCGCCTGGGGCACCTGCCCGCGCCGCTCGAGCTGGCGCGCGGCGCGGTAGTGGGCCGCCCGCACCCCGTAACAGCCGAGCGCGGCGCTCGCCAGCCGCGCGTAGGCGCGCTCGAGCGCCTCGAGGTCCTGGGGGCCCGCGCTCCGCTCGACCACCGCGAGCACGTCCGCTCGCGTCGGATCGATCTCGAGCGCCTCGAGCGCGAGCGCCAGCGCGCGGCGCGGGTCGCCGCCGTGGAGCGCCGTCGTCGCTGCGACGGCGAGCCCCTCGGCGGCGCGCGCGCGATCCTCCCGCCCGCGAGCGAGCTCGACCAGGTGATCGACGCCGCGGTCGTGGCCGGCGAACGCGACGAGATCGCCGGCGAGTCTCGCCATGCCGTGCTCCGAATCCAGCTCCGCCGCGCGATCCCACGCCTCGAGCGCGCCGCGCGGGTCGTCGGCGAGATCCCAGCGCGCCCCGCCGAGCTCGCGGAGCGCGCGGACCGCCGTGGCGCGGTCGGCGTCCACGAGCGAGGTCAGCGCCACGGCCCGCGCCTCCAGCGACGCGAGCTCACCGTCCGCGCTCCGGGGCGGGGGCGCGGCGTCTGCCGCTGCCAGTACCCGGGTAGGGTCAGCCTCCTCGCGCGCGGCGCGGCAGAGCGCGCGCGCCGCGCCGTCGGCGTCGTTCGCTCCTCCGCGGCGCGCCGCGACGTCGAGGAAGGCCTCCGCGCGCGGGGCCCCGGGCGTCAGGCTCGCCGCCCAGCGCTCGAGCGCCGCGATCCCCAGGCCCCGCTCGCCCGTGAGCGCCGCGACCTGCACGACCGCGGCGCGCACGTCCTCCCGCCGCGGGCCGAGCACGTCGAGCACCCGCCGCGCGAGCGCGGCGCCCCGCGGCGGGTCGAGCTCGGCCAGGCGCACCAGCGCCGCGCAGAGCGGCCCCGAGACGTCGACCAGCGCCTGCGTCTGGGAGAGCAGCCAGGAGAGCGCGTCTCCGATGCGCGCGCCGTCGCCGACGCCGAGGACTCGCTCGAGGAGCGCCCGCGCAGCGCGAGCGTCGCCCGGGCGGAGCGCGAGCCAGCGCTGCGTCCACGCCAGCGCGAGGACCGGCTCGTCGGCGAGCTCGTGCGCCTGGGCGAGCGCCTCGCACAGCCACGCGCGAGGGACCACCACCCCCATGGCGCGCTCGAGGACCGCGGGCGACGAGGCGTCGGGGGCGCGCGCGTGCGCCTCGGCGAGCGCGGCGACAGCGCGCGCGAGCGACGGATCCGCGCGGGTCGCCTGCTCCGCGGCGCCGCGGGCGGCGGGCACATCGCCCAACTCGAGCGACAGCGACGCCGCGCACGCCAGCAGCCCCGCGCGCGCGCTGGCGGGGGCGCTCGCCGCGAGCGCCGTCAGCGCGCGCGCGTGCACGTCCGGGCGACCCGCGCGCGCCGCCAGCACCACGCGGAGCGCGATCGCCTCCGCCCCGGTGCACGGCTCGAGGATCGCGAGCGCGGCGGCGGGGTCGTCCCCCTGCAGTCGCCGCAGCGCGAGCTGGACGCACGCGCGCTCGCGCTCCAGGCGCGTGGGCCCGTGCTCCGCCGTTCGCCGCCACGAGCCCTCGAGCTCCGTCCACCGCTCCTCGGCCTCGAGCGCGCGCTCGAGGGCGGCGCGCGCCGCGGCGTCGTCGGGCGCGAGCTCCGTCAGCTCGGTGAGGGCCGAGATCCGCGCCGCCGCTTCGTCCGGGTGGCCGCGGAGCGCGCGCTCGAGCCGCCGCAGGTCGCGCGGTCGGTCGCTGCCCGGCGACTCGAGGCGCGCGCGCGCGTCCGCGAGCTCGGCCTCCGCCGCCGCGGCGCGCGGCGCGAGCCGCTGCAGCGCGGCGCGCGGCTCGGGGCCGTCGTCTCCGCTCGCGGCGATGACGCGCCAGGCCCACGTCGCGAGCGGCGCGTCGTCGAGCCGCTGCTCCGCGACCAGCGCGAGCTCCCGCAGGACGTCGAGCCGCTGCGGGCCGCCGTGGGGCCGGCGGCCGAGCTGGATCAGCGTGTCGGTCCACGGATCCAGGTCGCGGATCCCCGTCGCGTGGGCGCGCAGCTCGGCCCGCACGTCGCTCGCGCCGCCGGCCTCGAGGACCGCGGTTCGCCAGGCGGAGAAGGCACGCTCACTGCTCCCGAGGGCGCCCGCGTAGAGTCGCGCGAGCGCCGCGCGGGTCCGCGCCAGCTCGTCGCCGTCGAGCCGCGTCGCGGCGATCTCGAGGCGCGCGGCGCGGAGCTCGTGGAGGCCTGCGCTCTCGAGCAGGGTGTCGAGGTCGTCGTCCGACCGCGCGGCCTCGCGCTCGTCCGGCGCGAGCCGGGCCAGCGCGCCGCGCACGTCCCCGTCGGCGTGCAGGCGCGCGTCGAGCGCCGCCGCCAGCGCGCGGGGGAGATCGCCGTCTCCGAGCGCCAGTCGGACGCGCTGCCGGTGGACCTCCTCGGTGCCGCTCGGTCGCGCGCGGGCGTGCTCGCGCAGCACCTCGTCGGCCGCGCCCGTCCGGCCGCGCGCGACCAGCACCGTCGCCAGGCGAGAGGCCGCACCGACATGGGACGGATCGGCCTCGAAGCCGCGCAGCAGGTCCTCGAACGCCGCGGCGCGGTCACCGGCCGACTCCCGCCGCTCGTGGGCGGCGACGTACGCCTCCGCCGCGGCGCCCGCCGCGACCACGTCCGGCGCCCACGCCGCGAGCGCCGCGAGCATCTCGAGCGACGTCGGGTCCTCGCGGTCGGCTTCGCCGGCGGCGCGAAGATCGTCGGCCGCCGCGCCCGCCAGCCCCGCGCGGGCGAGCAGCGCGGCCGCGCGGAGCAGCGGGCCGGCGGCGGCTGGTCCCTCGAGCGTGGCCGCCAGCGGCCGCAGCGAGGCCGCGGCGAGCTCGGCCTCCCCCTGCCCCGCGAACCACGTCGAGAGCTCGCGCCGGAGGGCGGGGTCGTCCTTCAACGACAGGCTGCGGCGTGCGAGCCGGGTGGCCTCGTCGAGATCCTGCCCGCGCGCGGCGAGGCCCCGCGCGAGCGTCGCCGCGAGCTCGGCCTCGGCCGCGTCGTCGCCAGCGGCCCGAGCCGCGCTCACGCGGCGTGCGAGCGTCGCCAGCTCCGCACGAGGCCCGATGCGGCGCCGGACCGGGCCGTCCGCCTCGAGGCGCCCGAGCACGACCGACGCAGCGGAGCGAGGCAGCTCCCGCTCCGCCAGCTCGGGGGGCGGCAGCGTGCGCCGCGGTCCGTCCGCGGGGTCGGTCTCGTGGTCCGGCGGGGTCATCTTCCTCGTGTTTCCTTGGCCCGGGTCCGCGGGCCGCCCGTCGGCGGGAACGATATCCCATCCGGGGCTTGAACCGCCTGCTCTCCGGAGATTACCCTTCCCGCCCGGAGACTCGCATGGCTCACCGCATCCGTTCCTCGTTTCGCTCGCTCGCTGCCCTCGCCCTGGCCGGGGCGCTCACGCAGGTCGTCGTGCCGGCGCCGGCGCGTGCGCAGGACGCCGCCGCGGCCAAGCCGGACAAGAAGACGATCGACGCCGCGCGCAAGGCGTACGGGGAGGGCGAGAAGGCCTATGGCGCAGGTGACTATGCGGCTGCCTACGTCGGCTACAAGAAGGCCCACGAGCTCATCCCCTCGCCGAACGCCCTCTACTGGATGGCGATGAGCCTCGACAAGCAGGGAGACCGGCCGGCGGACGCCCTGGCGGCGTACGAGGAGTTCTTGAAGCACCCCGGCCACGCCAAGCTCGGCGACGACAAGGTGGCCGCCGCCAAGGATCGGGTCGCCGCCCTGCAGAAGACGCCGGGCGAGCTCACGATCACCACCACGCCTCCCGGAGCCACGGTCGCCGTGGATGGCGAGGCCCAGCCGGGCGAGACGCCGCTCACCATCAAGGTCCCCGGCGGCAGCCACAAGCTCACCGTGAAGTCGTCCGGGTTCGAGACGAAGGAGCTGGAGATCACCGTGAAGCCCGGCGGCAAGAGCGAGGAGAAGGTCCAGCTCGAGCTCGCTGGCGCGGGGGACATGGGCGCCGAGGCGCCCCCGGCCGCTGTCGAGCCGGAGCCCGAGCCTGCCGTGGCGCCGCCCGCGGAGGGCGAGCCGAAGGAGAAGAGCGTCGAGCGGAGCCTGGTGCCCGCGTACGTCACGCTCGGCATCGCGGGCGCGGGCGCCATCGTCGGCACCATCTTCGGGCTGCAGGCCATGAGCGCGAAGAGCAAGTTCGACGATTCTCCGACGACGAAGTCCGCGGACGACGTGGAGCGGAACGCGCTCATCGCCGACATCTCGTTCGGCGTGGCGCTCACGCTCGGGATCACCGGCGTCGTGCTCCTGCTCGACGACGAGGATCCGCAGCAGGACGCCCGGCGCGCGCCCCGGCTGGTGGTCGGGCCGTTCGCGTCCCCGACGGGCGGTGGCGCCGCCGCCAGGATGTCGTTCTGAGCGTGACGCGCCGGGGCGCACGCGCCGCGGCCCCGATCCGTCGCGCCCGGAGGGCCGGCGCCGCGAAGGGGGCCGCCGCCCCGTTGGTGGGCGTGGTGATGGGATCGCGGAGCGACTGGGAGACGCTCGAGCACGCCGCGTCGACGCTGGCCGAGCTGGGCGTTCCCCACGAGGTGCGCGTGGTGTCGGCGCACCGCACGCCCGATCTGCTCTTCGAGTACGCGACCGGCGCGGCCGGCCGCGGCCTCCAGGTGATCATCGCCGGTGCCGGTGGGGCGGCGCACCTGCCCGGGATGCTCTCGGCCAAGTGCGCGCTGCCCGTGCTCGGCGTCCCGGTCGAGAGCAAGACGCTCCGCGGCGTCGATTCCCTGCTCTCCATCGTACAGATGCCAGCCGGGGTTCCCGTCGGCACGCTGGCGATCGGCAAGCCGGGCGCGGTGAACGCGGCGCTCCTCGCGGTGTCGATCCTCGCGCTCGGCGACGAGCGGCTCCGCCTGGCGCTGCTCGCGTACCGGGAGCGCCAGACCGCGAGCGTGCTCGCCCAGCCCGATCCTCGCGCGCCGTGAGCGGCCGCCGTCCGCTCGTGGGCGTGCTCGGTGGCGGCCAGCTCGCGCGGATGCTGGCGCTGAGCGGCCACGCGCTGGGGGTGCGGCTGCGCGTAGTCGACCCCGCCACGGACGCGCCCGCCCGAGAGGTGGCCGACCACGTATGCGCCGACTGGAGCGACCCCGCGATCCCAGCGCGGCTCGCCGACTGCGACGCGGTCACCTACGAGTTCGAGCGCGTGCCGGTCGCGCTCGCCGAGGCGGTGGCGCGCCGCGTCCCCGTGTGGCCGCCCGTCGAGGCGTTGGCGGTCGCGCAGGACCGCGTGCACGAGAAGGAGCGGTTCCGCGCGCTCGGCCTGGCGACGCCTCGCTTTCGCGCCGTCGACACGCTCGCCGATCTGCAGCGCGCCGTCGCCGAGCTCGGGCTGCCCGCCGTGCTCAAGACGCGCCGCGAGGGGTACGACGGCAAGGGGCAGCGTCGCCTCCGCGAGCTGGGAGAGCTGCCTGCGGCGTTCGAGGCCCTGGCGCCCGCGCCGCTCGTGCTCGAGGAGCACGTCGCGTTCGACCGAGAGGTGAGCGTCCTCGCGGCCCGGGGGCGCGACGGCGCGGTGGAGCTCTACCCGCTCGTCGAGAACCGCCACGAGCACGGCATCCTGATCGAGTCCCGGGTACCGGCGCCCCACGCCTCGGGTGCGCTCACCGAGCGCGCGCATCGCGCGGTCCGCGCGCTCCTCGACTCGTTCGGCTACGTCGGCGTACTCGCGCTCGAGCTCTTCCAGGTGGGTGAGGAGCTGCTCGCGAGCGAGCTGGCGCCGCGCGTCCACAACTCAGGGCACGCCACCATCGAGGGCGCGGTCGCGAGCCAGTTCGAGAACCACCTGCGCGCGGTCGTCGGCTGGCCGCTCGGCCCCGCGGTGGCCACCGGCCCCGTGGTGATGCTGAACGCGATCGGCGCCCTGCCGGACGCTCGCGAGCTCTTGGCCATCCCCGGCGCGCACCTGCACGACTACGGCAAGGAGCCGCGCCCGGGGCGCAAGGTGGGGCACGTGACGATCACGGCACCGGACGCGGGCGAGCTGGAGGCGCGGGCCGTGCGCGCGCGGAGCCTCGTGCCGGTGGTGCACGCCGGCGAGTGATCCGCCGCCCCGTGCGACGTGGGCCGCCGCAACCCCCGCGGGACGCGCCGGGCGCCGACGCGGGCTCCCAGGGCGGGCCGGCACGCTCGACTGGCGCGCAGACTCTGCCCGGGGCTACCATGCGCGCCATGCGAACCCGCCCCACCCTCTCTCTCGGTCTCGGAGTCTTCCTCGCCGCCGCTGGCGCGCACGCCCAGTACGCGCAGCCCTACGGGCAGCAGCCCTACGGGCAGCAGCCGCAGCAGTCCTACGGCGGGTCGTACTCGACGGGCAGCTACTCGCGGCCGGCCGAGGTCGACAACGTCGGCAACGAGGGCCAGCTCGTGTTCGCGGCGGAGCGACTCACCGGCGTCTTCCTCGACTCGCAGACGACGGAGCTGAAGATGCCGAACGGCATGGGTGGGTCGAGCACGACCAAGACCACGGAGAGCGCGACGACGATCGGGCTCTTCGGCAACCCGCAGGCGTTTACCGCCGGCAACGTGCCCCGGCTCGCGCTCGACTTCTTCGTCACCGAGGGCGTGAGCGTCGGCGGGTCGCTCACCTACGCGTCGATTTCCACGGAGTCGGAGTCGGAGGTCGACGGCCAGACCAACAAGGAGGATGGCCCCACGATCTCGGTGTTCCTCATCAACCCCCGCGTGGGCTACGCGATCCCGTTCGACGAGACGTTCGGGCTCTGGATCCGCGCCGGCCTCCTCTACGGCACGCACACCGTCGAGGAGAAGGACTCCTCGGGTGGAGCTACCGTCACCGTGGAGACGACGACCTCGACCACCAACGTCACGCTCGACGCGCCGTTCGTGATCAGCCCCATCGAGCACGTGGCGATCTTCGCCGGGCCGTACCTCCACCTGCCTGTGGGCGGCTCGTCGGAGATGAAGTCCGGCGCCGTGTCGGAGGAGGCCGACAGCTACTCGGAGCTCTCCTACGGCCTGACGGTCGGCATCGGCGGGTATTACTGACGGGAGGGCGGGGGAGGAGGCCCTCCCCCGCGTCGGTCGCGCCGCGGGGCTCCTCCCGCTCGCGCACCTGAACGTCACAGCGCCCGCGCGGCCTCGAGGAGCTCGTCCAGCACGTCGTCCGTCGTGCGGAAGTAGCCGCGAAGGTGTCCCGCGCGGTCGACGAGCACCAGGTGCGTCGCGTGGAGCAGGCCGAAGTGATCGGCGGCGGGATCGAGCTTGCCGTCCAGCGCCAGCTTGAAGCCCTCGACGCTCGTGCGCTTCACCTCGGCGTGATCGCCCGTCAGGAACGCCCACGTGGTCAGATCGGCCCCGTGCTCGGTCGCGTAGGCGCGGAGGCGCTCGGGGGTGTCGTGCTCGTTGTCGACGCTGATGCTCACGAGCTGGAGCGGGATCCCGCGCGCGGCCGCGCGCCGCTGCAACTCCTTCATTCGCGCCGTCATGCGCGGGCAGACCTTCGGACAGCGCGTGAACATGAACGCAGCGACCCACACCCGCCCTCGCAGGGTGGCGGCGGTCACGCCCCGCCCGTCCTGGTCGGTCAGCGCGAAGTCCCCGAGGGCGCCGAAGTCCGGCGGTGGCGAGCGGCGCGCGCAGCCGGCACCGAGGGCGAGCGACCCGGCTGCCAGCAGCGCGGCACGCCGCGGGACTCGGCGCCGCTCGATCGGCGTCACGAGAGGCGTCGCGTGGCGTGGTGGAGGCCGCGCAGCGTGTCCAGCCCCGAGGACCGCTCCTTGCGCGAGATGCTCCACACCAGCTCCCGCGCGGCCGCGTTGACTGGCGTCGGGAGGCCGTGCCGCGCGCCGCGATCGACCACCTCGCCATTCAGGAAGTCGACGGCCGGGGTCCTCCCGCGCTCGATGGCGGAGAGCATGCTCGATCGCAACCGGCGGTACCGCGCGCCGACGGCCAGCAAGAGCGTGTGCTTCGCCACGAGGGACGGCGAGCCGACCTTCTCGCGCTCCTCGGGGGACAGCGCCAGCCACTCGAGGTCGAACGTCCCGCTCACCTTCTCCAGGCGCACGCCCTCGGCGCGCGCCACCGCCACCGTCTCCGTCATGATCTCGAGCCCGAGGCGACGGACGAAGCGGTGGCGCAAGAGCGCGCCCAGGCGATCCCCCCCGATCGTGCCGAGCGTCGACACCACGCAGTTGATCGCCAGCTTGCTCCACCGGAGCCCGGGCAGGTTGCGCGACACCGTGACCGGGCCGACCGACTCGAGCAGCGTCGCCAGCGACTCGAGGGGCGCGTCCACCGCGCCGTCCAGGCGCCCGATGCTGAAGCCGCCCGCGCTGGTGCGATCGTAGAGCCCCGGCTCCACCATCGACGCGCCCCACGCGACCACGGCGCCGACCACGCGCTGCGGCCCCGCGATGCGCGCGATGCGCTCCTCGCACAGGCCGTTCTGCAGCACGACCATGCGCCCGGCGGCGGCGAGCCACGGGAGCGCGCTCCGCGCGGCGTCCTCCACCTGCGGGGGCTGGGTCGCCAGCAGCACGAACTCGAACGGAGGGAGGTGATCGTCCAGGTGCTCGTGGACGCCCGCGAGGCCCACCGGCGTGGCGCTCCCATCGACGCGCAGCCGCGCGCCCTGCGCCCGCAGGGCCGCGGCGATGTGGTGATTCGTCGTGAGGACGTGGACCTCCGCGCCGAGCTCGGCGAGGTGCACGGCGAGCACGCCGCCGATGGCGCCGGCGCCCACGATCAACACGCGCGTGGTGGTCACCAGGCGCTTCTATCAGGGGACCGCGCGCCCCGCCGAGGGCGCCGGCGCCGCCTGGATTCCAGTCATGGCGCAATAGGGGACACGCCAGGGCGCCTGGGATCGCGGAACTTGACGATCTGAGGCCGGGTCGAGTAGGAAGCCGCCGCACATCGGCCCACATGCGCGCCATCGCGCAGCGGACCGAGAAGGAGACCGTCATGCGGTACCTGAAGAAGCTCCTGGAGCGCCTCCGCCTCCCCGTCACTGCGCTCGCGTAGCCCCGACTCCTCCCTTCCTTAGTCACTTTCCTTCGTCGTCTCTCTTCCTCGTGGTGCGACGAACCGGGGGCTCGCGGTGAAGCTCGTGCTGGTCCAGCCCGTGCTGCGGCACGCGCCGGGGGAGACGAACGTCACCGCCCTGCGCGCGCTCCTCGCGCCGCTCGCGGGCACGCTGTCGGCGGGCGACTGCGTGCTCCTGCCGGAGCGGTTCCATCTCGGCGGCGATCCCGCGGAGTATCTCCGCGACGTGGCGGCGCTCGCCCGCGAGCTCGGCTGCCACGTCGTCGGCGGCTCGCGCTTCGAGCCACGTGGCGACACGATCGTGAACTCGGGCGTGGTGGTCGACGCGAGCGGCGCGGTCACGGGCAGGTACGAGAAGCTCCGCCCGTACGCGATCGAGCGCGCGGTGGTGACGCCGGGCACCTCGCTCGGCGAGGTGACGATCGCGGGCCACCCGGCGCTCGTCCTGATCTGCGCCGACTTCTGGTTCGCCGATCTGCTGACGCGCGCGGCCGCGCTCCCCGACCTCGTCCTGGTCCCGGCGCTCAGCGTGTCCCGCAAGGCGACGCCCGACTATTCGTGCTCGCTCTGGCGGCACCTGGCGGTGTCGCGCGCATACGAGCTCGGCTGTTTCATCGGCGTCAGCGACTTCGATCCCGCCTCCGAGCTCCCTGCGCTCCGCGCGAGCGGCGTCGCGGGGTTCGCGGATCCGACGGCGCTCGACCCGGACGCGTTCTTCCGAGCGGTCCCGGGCTCGGGCGTGCTGGTCGTCGACCTCGACTTCGCGGCGCTCGAGGCGCTCCGGCGGGACCGGCGGGAGCGAGGCTTCTACTGGCGCGATCCGGGCTGAGTGTCCTCGGGTGGTGGGAGCCGCGGCTCCTCGCCCACGCCGTAGTCCGCGAGCCGCTCCCAGGCGCGCTCCCCGGTGATCAACCGCGCGCCCCGGCGATACGCGACGTAGTTCCAGAACCACGAGAAGAGCACGACGAACCGGTTGCGGAACCCGATCAGGTACCAGAGGTGGATGACGAGCCACGCGACCCACGCCAACAGCCCGCCGAAGCGGAGCCGCCCGGCCTCGGCCACGGCGCGGGATCGGCCGATCGTCGCCATGATCCCCTTGTCGCGGTAGGAGAACCGACCTCGCGGCTGCGCGCGGAGGTCGCGCCGGATCGCCTCGGCCACGAAGCGACCCTGCTGGATCGCCACCGGCGCGATCCCGGGTAGCGCCTGCGCGCTCCCCTCCGGCGCGAACCGCGCAGCGTCCCCGATCACGAACACCTCCGGGTGCCCCGGCAGGCTGCAGTCTTGGGCTACCTCGACGCGGCCAGCGCGATCCGTCACGCCGCCGAGCCGCGCCGTCAGCGCGCGCGCGCGGACGCCGGCCGTCCAGAGGACGGTCGCGCACTCGACTCGCCCGTCAGCGAGCGCGACACCCGAGTCGTCGAGGTCTCGCACCTCGGCGCCGAGCCTCACCTCGACCCCCAGCTCGGCGAGCTGTCGCTGGGCGCTCTCCGCGGAGCGTGGATCGAAGCCGCCGGGGAGCAGGCGCGTCCCGCGCTCGACGAGCACCACCCGGGCGGACTCCGGGCGGATCACGCGGAAGTCCCGGGCGAGCACCGTCCGCGCGAGCTCCGCCAGCGCGCCGGCGACCTCGACGCCGGTCGGCCCGCCCCCGATCACCACGAACGTGAGCAGGCGATCACGCGACGCCGAGTCCGCCTCGCGCTCGGCCGCCTCGAAGGCGAGCAGCACCCGCCGCCGGATCTCGACCGCGTCGTCGATCGACTTCAACCCGAGCGATCGCGCGCCCCAGGTGGACTCCTTGCCGAACCAGTCATTCTGCGCTCCGACGGCGACGACCAGCCAGTCGTAGCCGAGCGTCTCGCCGTCCAGCAGGCGCACCGTGCGGAGGTCGCGATCGATGGCGACCACCTCGCCGAGGAGCACGCGCACCCGGGGATCGTCGCGGAACGCGCTCCGGATCGGGTACGCGATCTCCGCAGGGCTCAGGCCCGCCATCGCCACCTGGTAGAGCAGCGGCTGGAACAGGTGGTGGTTGACGCGATCGACGAGCGTCACGTCAATCGGCGTGCCGCGCAGTGCCCGGCACACCGTGAGCCCACCGAAGCCTCCGCCGACGACGACCAGGCGCTTCACGAGAGGCGTGATACCACGCGGAGGCGAGCGTGCGGCCCACGCCACGCGCCGGGATCTACGGCGCGGCGGAGACGCGGTACGCTCCGCGCGCACCATGGCCGCGCCGCGCACGCCCGCTTCGGCCCTCACGCCGCCGGAGCCGCTCGGGTCGCTCGCGCTCGGCGCCGTGCGCCCGCTCGCGCCGGAGCTGGGCGCTCGCGCGCTCGGCTGGTCGCGCGCGCTCGAGCGGATCGGGATCCGGGTGCCGTTCGTCGTCGTCCACGATCTCGGGCTCGCGCTGGTGGGCGCGCGGTCCCGGTTCGTCCTCGGCGCGCGGATCGAGCTCGACCGGCTCCCGCGCGGGCGGCGCTCCGTGCTCGCGGGCTGGCGGGAGCTCGTGCGTTCCATCGCGCACAGCGAGACCGCGACCCAGCTCGGCCGCCAGCCGCTCGCGGACGAGGTGGTGGTGGCGCTGCTCGCGCAGCTCCTCGGCGCCGTCGCGCTCCCGGCGCTCACCCCGCGCCGGCCGGCGGCGCGTCCGGGCGATCCTGCGCCCTTCGCCGATCTCGAGCCCCGCCTCGCCCGCGCGCTGGAGGACGACCCGCGCGACGACGAGGTCGAGGCGATGGGGGCGCTCCTCGCGCGCCGCCCCTGGATCTGGACGCTCGTCGACGCGCTCGATCTGGACACGCTGCGGCTGTTCGGGGTCGCGGGCGGCGATGCGGCGCGCGGCGCCTCGCTCGAGGTCGACCTGCTGCACGCGCTCGGGAGTCCCGAGGCGAACGACGTCGCGCGATTCTCGCTCGATGTCCTGCCGAGCGTGCTCGAGACGAAGGGGGCGCCCGGCGCGTCGGCGGCGGCCGGGAACGGCTACGCGGGGATCGGTCGCCGCGGGACTCTCGACACGCTCGTGCTGACGGAGCTCGCCTGGGACCCGGACGAGCTCGCCCGCCGCGTGCTGGACGACGAGGTCCTCTACTACGCGCACGAGCACGCCCGAGACGACGCCGCGCGCGTGCACCACCTCGTCATCGACGCCTCGGCGTCGATGCGGGGCGCGCGCGCGGTGTTCGCGCGGGGGATGGCGCTCGCGCGCGGCAAGCAGCTCTTGCTCCGCGGTGACCAGGTCTCGCTGCGCTTCTTCGACGCGCGCCTCTACGAGGCGCACGCGGCGCTGGGGGGGCGCCTCCCGGTGGCGCATGTGCTGGCGTTTCGTGGGGCGCGCGGGCGGCACCCGGCGCGGGCGCTCGGCGAGCTCGCGGCGGTGCTCGACGCCTCGCGGGCTCGCGATCCGCGGCGCCCGGTCGTGCACCTGTTCACGCACGCGGCGCTGCACGTCCCGCGCGCGACCGTCGAGCGCCTGAGGGCTCGCGCGGAGGTGCACGGCGTCTTCCTCTTGCCGTCGCGCGGGCGCGTGGGGGGGCGCCCCGGCGCGCTCCAGCTCGACTACCTCGATCTGCTCGCGAGTCACCACGTGGTGGACGAGGCGGTCGTCGTGGAGCGGGCGGCCCGGGCGGACGCCGCCCGCGAGATCCTGGCCGGCGCTGGCGTGACCGGTCCCGCGCGCCGGGAGGCGCCGGCGGCGACCGGGGGGCGCGTCGCGTGATCGAGTGGTTCGCCGTGAGCCGCCCCTCTGCGAAGCTCGCCGAGCTGGTCGAGCGAGCGCGCACCAGCCGAGACGCCTCGTCGCTCGTCGAGGCGCTGCTCCACCACGACGAGCCGAGCGACGACGCGTACGCGACGGCGGCGCGCGCGCTGCTCGCTGCCGTCGAGGGCGAGGCGCCCCGCCTCGCGCTCACGCTCGCGTGGTACCTCGAGGACCCAATCGCGGAGCGACGCTGCCTCGAGCGCGTCCCCGTCGGGGATCGTGCTCGGACCCTCGAGCGATGGTCCCGAGCCGACGGCGGTGATCCGGGGCTCCTCCGGCGGGCCGCGGCGCTGCACCAGGAGGACGGGCGGCTCGTCCGCGCGGCGCTGTGCCTCGAGCGGCTCGGAGAGCCCGCCGCGGCGGCGGCGCTCTGGGCGCGACTCGGCGCGGACCTCTCCGCCAGCGGCGGCGACGCCTACGCAGCCGGGCTGGCGTGGTTCGACCTCGCGCGCATGCGGTCGCGGCTCTCTGATCCCGACGGTGTCCACGAGGCCGCGGCCCGCGCCGTGCGTGAGCTCGAGCCGGCGGCCGACCGATTCGAGAGCGTCGGCCAGCGGGAGCGCGCGTACGACTGCTGGCAGGTCGTGCTGGAGCTCGGCAAGCTGACGGGGGAGTTCGAGCACGTCATCGAGGGGGCCGTGAACGCGATCCGCATCCTGCGCGAGGACCGCCTCGTCTCCCACGCGCTCCGGCTGTGGCACCACGCGCTCGAGCTCGCCGAGCGCGCCGAGGAGCCGGCGGCGGCCGCCCACCTCGCCCGCGAGCTCGTCGCGTACGCGCGCCGCAACGCGATGCCCGAGCTCGCCGCCCACACCGCCCTGCGCGAGGCGGCGGCGTGGCAGAGCGTGGCCGAGCGAGCGCGCCGCCGCGGCGGCGGCCCGGACGCGGTCGAGGACGCGCTCACGGCGGCGCTCACCTGCCTCGCCTCGGTGGGGCGCTACTCGCGCGTGGTGGAGCTCCGCCGCCAGCTCGCCGAGCTGCCGCTCGACCCGTGGCGCAAGGCGCGGCACCTCGCCGCTGCGGAGCGCCTCCGGAGCGTCGCCGACGAGCCGCTCCCGCGGCGCCCGGAGGAGCTCGGCGCCTTCGAGGCCGGGGCGGAGGTCTGGCTCGAAGATCTGGTCGAGTGGGAGGCGCGGGGCTCGGCAGCCGAGGTCTGCGCAGACGTGCTGCTGGTCGGGGCCGCGGGGGGAGACGCGGCCGTGCGGAGGGCCGCGCTGGTCGGGAGGCTGTGCGCGCTGGTCACCGAGGCAGCTGCCCCGCACGAGCGCGCGCGCGCGGAGGCGCAGCTCGCGCGTCACCTGGGGCCGATCCAGCTCTACGTCGTGCTGGCGCCGCTCGAGCGGCTCGCCGCCAGCGTCGACGAGTCGGTGCGCGCCGCGGCGGTGGACGCGGTGGGGCACCACTACTTCAAGCGGAGCTTCGTAACCGTCGAGCGCGCGCTCGGCGATCCGTCGCGCCTCGTCGCCGACGCGGGCCTGCGCGCGCTCGATCGGCTCCGCTTCGACCACGCGATCGAGCCGCTCGCGCGGATCCATCGGATGGCGACGGCGCCGGCCGTCCGGCTCGCCACGCTGCGAGCGCTGGCGCGGCTGGACACGCCCGAGGCCGCGGAGCTGGGGGTGGCGACGCTCTCGGAGGGGAGCGCGGAGGAGCGGCGCGCCGTGCTGGCCGAGCTCCGCTCCGCGCCGCGACGACGCCACTGGGTGGAGCCTCTGCGCGAGGCGGCGGCGTCAAGCGACGGCGAGGCAGCCGCGCCGATCGGCGCGCTCCTGCGGGAGTGGGGGGTCACATGATGCTCGGACGTCCCGTCATCTCCGCGAAGAGATCCCGGAGCTTGATCACGCTCGCCGACTCGCCCATCACGACGAGGTGCGTGCCGGAGCGCATCCGGTGGTCGGGCGGAGGGTTGTAGATCCACCCGGCGCCCTCCGGCTCGTGGAGCGCGACGACGAGCAGATTGGTGCGGTTCCGGATGGGGAGGTCGCGCAAGGTGCGCCCGACGAATTCCGGCGATTCTGGCAACGCCACCTCCTCGAACCGGAGCGACCCCGACGCGCGGAGCATCTCGTCGAGGAACTCCGTCACGCGCGGGCGGACCAGCTCGCTCGCGAGGCGCAGCCCACCGATCCGGTGGGGGCTGACGGTCGCGTCGGCGCCCGCCTTGCGGATCTTCGGCTCGTTCTCGATCTAGACCACCTTGGCGACGATCCGAGCGCGCGGCGCCAGGGATCGGGCGGAGAGAGTGACGAAGAGGTTGTCCCGGTCGTCCGTCAGCGCGCTCACGATGCCGGCGGCGGCTGGCACCCGCGCCTCGAGGAGTGTGTGATCGTCCGTGGCGTCACCGTTCACCCAGAGGAGGCGGCCGCCGAGCTCGGCGTCGAGCTTCTGGATCGCGGCCTCGTCACGATCGATCACCACGAAGCGGGTGTGGACGGCGGCGAGCTCCTCGATGAGGTAGCGACCCGTCCTCCCGCACCCCGCCACGACGAGGTGGTCCTTCAGCGCTGCGACTTTGTCTTGCATGCGTCGTCTCCGGAAGGCTCGACCGATGGCGCCCTCGACGAGGAGCGCGGTGAGCGTGGACTGCAGGGTCGCGATGCTCGCGACGCCCGCGACGATGACGACGGCCGTCACCAGGCGTCCGCCAGCGTGCTCCCCGAGGTGGGGCAGCTCCGAGAAGCCTACCGTCGTCGCCGAGATCAGCGCGAAGAACACCGCGTCGCCGAAGCCGTACTCGGTGCCACCCAGCCACCACAGGGCCACGCCGCCCACCACGACGACGACCGCCACGGCGAGCAGCGAGTAGAGGACTCGCGACACGGCCCGGCGAAGCAGGTCCACGTCCGTCGTCTACTCCGGGTTCGCCCGCGCCGCCTCCGCGAGATGCGGGCGCCAGCGGACAGGAGGTCGCGCTGGTCCGGACGGCGCCGTGGGCTGGACGCGGGGCGCCCGGGCGGCGTACGCTCGGGCCACCATGACGAAACGAGTCGTGTCCCTGGGTGTGGTGGCTCTGGCCCTGACGGCTGCGGCGTGCGGCGGCAAGTCGGCGCCCCCGTTCGACACCATGCCGAGCGCGCAGGTGATCGCCCTCCGGCTCCAGAACTTCGAGCCGCCGCCCGCCCCGGCCGCCGCCTCGCCGACGCCGACACCGCAGTCGCTGCTGCCGCCCGAGATCATGTCGTGGGTGCAGCAGTCCGGCCTGGGTCAGCTCATCCCGCCCGGGGTGATCCCGCCCGGGGTGCTCGGCGGCGTGACGCCGACGGCGCCTGCGCCGGCCCAGCAAGACACCGCGCCGCGCTTCCCGCAGGCCGCGCCCAACTTCCGCATCCTGAGCCAGGCGCCGATCCTCGACGCGAAGCTGAAAGAGGAGCTCGCCGAGCTGCTCGGGGACGAGGACAACTTCGACAGCAACCACTCGACGTGCCTCTACGCGGAGATGGGCCTCTCGTTCCAGAGCGGGCCCGGCCTTCCCAACGACATCCTGATCTCGTTCTCGTGTAACCAGGTCCAGTCGCGCAACTTCGCGTGGCCCCACCCGGCGGCGGGGATGAAGCCCGGCACCGTGGAGAAGCTCAGCCAGATCGTGAAGGAGCTCTGGCCCGCGGGCTCCTGAGCACCGAGTGCCAGGGTCGCGCGTGGCGGCCCGGGGTGCGGTGTGCTAGTCGCGCTCTCGTGGTCCCGCGGGCGCTGATGGGCGTGACACTGGTGAGCGCGTCGCTCTGGGCGTGCACGGGCGATGGGACAGACGACCTCTTCGGTGCGGCCCCGCCCGGCGATGCGGGTGGGGCGGCGGGCGCCGCCGGCGCTGGCGTAGGCGATGCGGGCGGTGGCGTGTCCGGCGGTGGCGGCTCCGGCGGGGGCTCCGGCGGCGCGGCCGCCGCGGGCGGGAGCGGCGCGGTCGCCGGGAGCGGGGCCGCCGCCGGGAGCGGCGCCGCGGCCGGGAGTGGCGGACAGGGCGGGGCGGCAGGCGGCGGAGGGAGCGGCGGGGGCACAGCGGGCGCGGCGGGTTGGGCCGGCGCCGGCGGTAGCTCCGGAGCCGGCGCGAGCAGCGGCGCGGGCGGCGGCGGCGGGCTGGCCGGCGCAGGTGGGAGCGGGGGGGCCGGCGCCCTCGGCGGTTCGGGGGGCGTTGCGGCCTCGGGGGGTGCCGGGGGTACGGGTGGATCCAGCGCGTCCGGGGGTACCGGCGCCACGGGTGGGTCCGGGGGTACGGGTGGAGCGAGCGGCACCGGGGGGGCGAGCGGCACGGGCGGGGCGAGCGGCACCGGGGGCAGCGGCGGCACGGGCGGGGCGAGCGGCACCGGGGGCAGCGGCGGCACCGGCGGGGCGAGCGGCACCGGGGGCAGCGGCGGCACCGGCGGAGCGAGCGGCACCGGGGGCAGCGGCGGCACCGGCGGCAGCGGGCCGGTCTGCGGGAACAGCGTGCTGGAGTCGGGTGAGGAGTGCGACGACGGCGACCAGGACTCCTCGGACGGCTGCACGACCTCCTGCGTCGTCGACTGCTTCGGCCGGACGAAGAGCCCCGCCACGTACCACTGCTACGAGCTCCGGTCCGGGACGTGGGACGACGACAGCTGGTGGGGAGCCCGGGACCACTGCAAGGACGAGGGCGGCCACCTCGTCACCATCGGCAGCGCCGCGGAGAACTCCTGGCTGCGGTCGTTCGTCGGCAACCGGCGGATCTGGATCGGCGCGACGGACGGCAAGGACGAGAACGCCTCGGGCGCCGGGACCTACTACTGGGTGAACTCCGAGCCGTGGGTCTACTCCAACTGGGGCGCGAACGAGCCGAACGCCGAGGGCAGCCAGTGCTGGTTCGAGACCTGCTACGAGCACTGCGCCTCGCTCGAGACGACCGCCCTTTGGAACGACTCCCGCTGCGACCGCGAAGAGGATTTCGTCTGCGAGTGGGATCCGCCCGGCGCCTGACGCGCGACTCCGCCGCGCCCTCGCGCCTCGCGCGGAGCCCTTCCGGCTGGCAGGACGGCCGCGTCGGCGGCGCGCGCCCCGCCGCCCGCGGCGAGCAGCGCGGGGGAGCCTCCGCTCACCGCGGCGGGACGTAGTTCACGCAGGCGGTGTCGATGACGGGCAGCGCGTCCAGGAAGAACTGGTCGAAGCTCGCTGAGCAGACGTCGCCCTTCGACGAATTCTGGAAGCGGTTCGTGAAGCCGATCAGCTTGGAGGCCGGGACCGCTCCGCACGCGTTGTCCGCCTTCAGGCCGAGGAGCGACAGCACGACGATGTTCTGCGCGTAGCCGCCCTTGTGGGCGACGACGGTCGCGGCCCACTCGTCGGGGGTACCGCCCGAACCGTGGCTGCACGTCTCGAACGGGTCGCAGCCCTCGTCGACGTCGTCCTCGTCGGTGATGAGCACCAGCACGAGGAGCGAGTCGGGGCGGCTGAAGCCCTCGTTGCACCCGCCCGTCCCGTTCCGCGCCGGTTCGAGCGCGTTCATCACCGCGCGGGCCATGCGCTCGTCGTCGGAGCCTCCGGTGCCCACCTTCGCCGCGCACGCGAACTTCAGCGCGAGATCCGGCTCGTTCTCGTCGAGGTAGGCCTTGCCGCTGGCGAACGGTGTGCAGACCGTCGCGCTCGAGAGCGGGCCGCTCGTCTGGGTGATGAGGTTGCCGATCTCGGCGCAGCCGGCGCGGTTGCCCTGGTAGTCGCTCGTGGTGGTGATGCCGACGTGGTAGCTCTTCGTCTGCGACAGCTTCTGTTGGATCCCCGCGACGAAGCCGCCGAAGCTGGCGATCAGGCTCTGCTGTTGGTCCGCCATCGAGCCCGAGCTGTCGATCACGAAGAGGATGTCGACGTTGGGGCACTCGGTAGGTCCGCCGTCGCCGCCGGCGTCCACGCCGAGGATGCCGCCCGTCCCCGACGCCGCGCCGCCGCCCGCACCCGACGCCGCGCCGCCGCCCGCGCCCGACGCCGCGCCGCCGCCCGCGCCCGGGGTACCTGCATCCGTCGCGCTCGAGCACGAGATCGCGGCACCCAGCGCGAGCGCGACGCCCCCACCGAGCGCTCGCCGCGTCCAGCCCTTCCAGTCGTTAGTCCTCATCGCGCACCAACCTACCATGCGGCCGGCCGATCCCGGTCCGCCACGCCGCTGCGTCGCCTCGCGCGCTGCGGATCGCCAGGAGCACGTCGGGCGCCAGCGCAAAGTTCCGACCTGGCGCGATCCGCCACGGATCGCAGCGGCAGACACGCGCGCGCCGGTTCGCGGCTACCCTCTCACGGGCCGGCGCTCGCCGGTGTCGCGTGCGCCGTGGCGGAGTCTCCGGTCTTCGAGTGGGTGAGCCTCGAGCTCGAGAAGCGCACCGCGCTCTCACGCCTCGAGGCCCGCGGCACGCTGCGCCTCGTGCTGCGTGAGATCGGGCTCGCGCCCGCGTCCGTCAGCGTCAAGCAGATGCAGGTCGTGGCTCAGCGAGTCCTGGCGCCGGCGCTCGAGAAGCGCCGCGTGGCGGCCGCCGGGGCGCTGTGCGCGGCGCTGAGCGACGAGCTGGCGGCGCTCAGCTCGCTCGACGCGCCGTCGTCGGCCGACGCGTACAGCGTCTTCGAGCGGATGGTCGCCAGCACTCCGGACGAGAAGAAGCCCCGATGACGATCGCGCTCGCCGGCCTGGTCGCCTTCATGCTCACCGCGCTCGTCGTAGGCGCGAGGCTCCTCGCGCTCTGGCGGCGCACCCGCGAGCTCCCCGAGCTGCTCCTCGGCGCGGCGCTCATCACGGTCGGGTTCCTCTGCTACGCGGTGGGCACGGCGGCGAAGCTGCTCGTGGTGGTGTCGGAGGACGCGCGGGCGGCGCTCACGATCGCGGGGCTCGCCCTCGAGGGGCTGGGCCAGCTGCCGCTGGTCGCGTTCTCGTGGCGGGTGTTCCACCCGCGCTCGCGGGTGGCAGCGGCCACGGCCGTCACCCTCGCCGCCGCGATCGTCGCGGCGTTCGCCGCCGAGGTCGAGACGGGCCAGTACCTCCGGTACTCGGACGCGCTGCCCGCGAGCGGGCCTTGGATCCCGCTCGGGCTCGCCGCGCGAGGCGCTGCGCCCGCGTGGATGGCGCTCGAGTGCTTCCGGCTGCACGCGCAGCTCCGCCGCCGCCTCACGGTTGGGCTCGCCGAGCCCCTGGTCGTCCACCGCGTCGCGCTCTGGGGCGCGGGGATCGGCGCGTCCGCGCTCGCGTACGCGACGAGCGTCGGGCACCGCGTCGTCTACGGTACGGGGCTCCGCGAGCACGTGTGGGCTGTGTCGGTCGTCTCCATGTTGGCGCTCGTCAGCGCCGTGTGCCTCGGGATCGCGTACTTCCCGCCCGAGGGCTATCGGCGCTGGGCGGAGGGACGGACCCGGAGCGGCTGAGCGGCGCGAGCCCGGCGTCCCCGCGCTTCCCGTCGCGCGCCGCCGTGCTAGACGCCCGGGCACCACCGCCCCCGTAGCTCAGTGGATAGAGCAGCGGTTTCCTAAACCGTTGGTCGGACGTTCGAATCGTCTCGGGGGCGCCGCGCGTCGCGGGCCTCGCGTGTGCGGCCCCGCGCGTTCGATCGGGCCGGACGGTCGCGCGGCGCGACGGCGCGGGGCTTGCGGAGAGGGCGGGATTCGAACCCGCGGTAGGATTTTGTCCTACGCTCGCTTAGCAAGCGAGTACCTTCGGCCACTCGGTCACCTCTCCGTGGCGGGGCGGCACCCTACCGCTGCGGGGAACGGCGTCAAGACGCGCGCGACGCGGCCCCGTCGCATGGCCACTCGGTACGCGGGCCGCCCCAGCCGCCCCCGGCGAGCGCGGTGGGCCTCGCGCCCGCCATCAGCGGACCGTCACGCCGAACGGGAGCGCGGCCAGGACGACCTCTCCGGCCAGCATCGGCGCGAGCGGGGCGACGAGGGCGCGGTCGCCGGCCGGGAGGAGGAGGTCGAGCTCGGCGCGCCGCCTCGCCAGGCGGCCGAGCGCCTCGGCCACGCGCTCCTCGCTCGCGTCGTCCGGGCCGTCGAGGGCGAGGAGCTCGAGCAGCGACGCCGCGACGCCCTCGACGCTGACGGGCGCCTCCGCGTCGAGCTCGCCGAGCTCGCGCGCGCGGGAGAGAGCGTCGCCGAGCCCGCCGAGCTGGTCGACGAGCCCGCGCTCCTTGCCCTGGGCGCCGCTCCAGATGCGGCCCTCCGCGATCTGGCGCACCGTGTCGAGCGGCAGCTTTCGCCCGCGGGCGACGCGATCGAGGAACAGCTCGTAGATGGCACGCATCTGCGCGTGGACGCGCTCGCGGGTCGGGTCGTCCCAGCTCTCGAAGGGTGAGAGCCACGCCGCGCGAGCCGCCGCGCCCGGCTCCGGGCTCGCGGGCACGGTGACGGCGTTCACGCCGAAGCGGGCGAGCGCCGGGCCGACCACGATCTTGCCGCCCACCACGCCGATCGAGCCGAGGATCGTCGTCCGCTCGGCGATCACGTGGCGCGCCGCCACCGCGAGGTAGTAGCCGCCGCTCGCGGCGGTGTCGCCGAGCGACGCGACCACCGGCTTCTTCTTCGCGAGCTCGTCGATCTCGTGCCAGAGCAGATCGCTCGCCAGCGCTGAGCCGCCGGGCGAGTCGATGCGGAGCACGACGGCCTTCACCGAGTCGTCCTTCGCGAGCTTTCGCAGCGTGCGCGTCACCGGCTTCACGGTGATCCCCGCCTCGTCGAGGATCCCCCCGCCGCTCATCGCGATCGATCCCACGAGCGGCACCACGACCAGGCGCGGGCGGCCGCCCTCGGCGTCGTCGGCGCCCGAGAGGATCCGCACGAGCTCGGCCACGTCGAACCCGCCGCCGACCGCCGCGCGTGGCCCGAACCCGGGGCGGAGCGTCTCCGTGCCGGCCGCCTGCCGCGCCTCGCCGAGCGCGTCCGACTCGTAGCCGATCTCGTCGACCAGCCCGCGCGCCTTCGCCTCGGTGGCCGGGAACGGGCCTTGCTCGAGGGCGCTCGCCATCCCTTCGCCGCGCGCGCTCGCCACGCTCGTCCGCCACGAGTCGCGGATCGACGCGAGCGTCCCGCCGAGCGACTCCACCGCCTCGGCGCTCGGGCGCTCGTGGGTGAACGTCTCCGCGGCGCTCTTGTAGCGCCCCATGTGCAGGAATTCCGCCTGCACCCCGAGCTTGTCGAACGCCCCCTTCACGTGCAGCGTCTGCCCCGCGATGCCGACAGCGTCGGCGTCGCCCGCGGGGCTCAGCCAGCGCCGATCGCAGCCCTCGGCGAAGAGCCAGAGCGCCGAGTTCGAGAGCGAGTGAGCGTGGCACGTCACGCGCTTGCCCGAGGTGCGCAGCTTCGCGAGCTCGCGCGCGATCTCCTCCACCTGGGCCCACGACGGGCTGCGCTCGCCGAGGCGGACGTAGATCGAGCCGACCCGGTCGTCGCCGCGCAGGCGCTCGAACGTCCGCACCAGCCCGACGAACGTGCGTGACGCCGGCGCAGTGAAGAGGCCCGCAGCGGGTGACTCGGGCGTCGACGCGGTGAGGTCGATCTCGACCAGCTCGCCGCGTCCGCTCGCGCTCGCGCTCGCGGCCGGAGCGGCGCCGGAGCCGCGAGGCCGCCCGTCGCACGCGGAGGCTCCAGCGGTCAGCGCCGCGCCCGCGGCGACCCACGCGGCGAGCCTCCGGGCGCGGGAGGCGCGACGGTCGCCTCGGCTCACTTCCCGTACCCCGGCAGATCGCTGGTATCGATCTCGGGGGGGGGCGCCGCCGGCTTCTTCTCCGGCGGCGTCTCGCCCGCGGGCGGCGGCGCTGCCCCGCCCGGCGGGCTCGCCGGCTTGGGCGCGGGCGCCTTCGCCCCGGGGTCGTCACCCGGGCCCTGCGCGATGCGTCGGGCGGCGTGTTGCCCGTAGGAGGTCCCGGGCCCGGCCTGATCGAGGATGCGGCGATAGAGCGCGATCGCGCCGGTGCGATCGCCGGAGTCCCACTTGTGATCCGCCTGCGCGACGAGCGCCGGCAGGTAGCTCGGGTTCTCCTCCAGCACCTTCGCATAGAGCTTCTGCGCCGTCGCCGGGTCCTTGCGCGCGCGCGCTACGTCCGCGAGGCCCGCCAGCGCCTCGGTGTTGCCCGGCTGCTTGGCGAGCACCTGGTTGTAGAGACGCTCGGCTCGATCGAGCTGTCCGCGCTGCGCCGCCGCCGCCGCCTGGGTGAGGAGCGAGCGGAAGTCGCCCCCAGCGCCCTCGTCCTCGTCCGCGCCGGCCGCCACTGGGCGCGTGTCGAGCACGGGCAGCGCGGCCAGATCGACGGTGGCGGCGGACGCCGACGCGGCGGGCGCTGCGTCCGCGTCGAGCCGCAGCCGCCGCACGAACGCGCGGAGCGCAGTGAGGGTCGTCCCGGGCCGCGAGAGCGCCTCGAGCTTGCCGAGCTCGGACTCAGCGGCGGCCTGATCGCCGGCGCGAACGAGCGCGTACACGAGGGCCGCGCGCGCCCGGCCGAGGCCGCGCTCGCCGGCGGCGGCGGTGCGGAGGCGGTCCACGATCGAGGTCCAGCCGGGCGAGGTCTCCGCCAGGTCGAGCGCGGCGAGCGAGTAGGCGCTCTCCGGATCCGCGGCGCTCGCCGACAGGGGCCCGACGAGCGCGCGCGCCTTCGGCAGATCGCCGGCGAGCCGGGCCACGTCCACCTGCGCCCTCTGCACGACGGGGTCGATCGGCGCGCGCGCCGCGGCCGCGGTCACCGCGGCCTGCGCGCGGCCGACTCGGCGCCCGAGGTTGCGGTGGAGCTCGAGCACGAACTCCTTGTCGGCGGGATCGGCCGCCCGGAGCTCCAGCCACACCTGATCGGCGCGGATCGTCTCCAGGCGCGCCACCGCCGTGAGGACCTGCACGTCCTCGGGGGCGAGGACGCCCGCCTTGTCGAGGTGCTCCTTCGCGGCCTCGAGATCGCCGTCGTCGAGCGCCCGGCGGGCGTCGGCCAGGAGCGGGAGGACGCGCGGGTCGGCCGCGACGGGCGCCGACGCGGCCGGACCGGCGAGCCGAGCGAGGTACTGGCGACCCACCGTCCCGGCGAACAGCGCCGCCGCTCCCAGGACGACGACCCCGACGATGAACCGCGAGCGCGCCCTCCGCGGCGTGCCGCTCTCGCGGGGGTGGAGCGAGTCGAGCGAGTCCAGCGAGTCGATCGACGCGAGGCTCGATCGGACCCCGAGGGGCGGCGGTGTCCCCGGCTCGGCCCGCGATGGGGCTACGGGATCTGGGTATTGCGCGGGCGCCGCGGGGCGCTCCGGGGCGGGGAACGACTCGCGCCCCTCCTGCCAGCGCTCGCCCCGTTGGGTGGCGGCGAAAGCGTCGGCCGCCGCTGGCGCCGCGCTGCTGGGCGTCGCCACCGCGGCGTCGGCCGGCGCGGCGGCGACCCGGGGTGGCGCCGGCGTCTCGTGGAACGGCCGGGTCGGCTGCTCGTCCTCGACGGGTGGGTGGAGCGGCGCGCTCGGGTATCGCGGCAGCGGCGCCTCGGCGTGCTCTGGGGACGCTGCGGTGGGGACCGTCGCCGGGGGCGGGAGCGTCCTCGTGCCGGGGGGCGCGGCGTTGGCGGGCGGCGCCACTCCCATCAAGGTCCGCGGGCCCGCAGGTTCAGAGGCTGGGCTGCGGCCAGGCGCGATGTGGAAGAACGGCTCGAGCTCCGCGATGGTGCCGAGCGGTCGCGCCGGCTGGTTGCCGCGCGAGAGGCGGTCGTCCGGCCCGACCTGCCGCTGCGCGATCGCGCGCTGGAGGTCCTTCAGCGAGGTGAACACCAGATCGCGCCCGCCGAGCGTCCGCACGATCCACCGCTCCGGGCCGCCCCCTCCCCGCGCCGGGCGCACCTTGAACTGGTGCCCGCAATTGGTGCACTTGACGGTCGTGCCGCGCTCCGAGACGAGCGCGTCGTCGAACTCGTAGTCGGTGGCGCAGCGCGGGCAGCTGACATCCATGGCGAGGTGCCGCAGCGTGGCGGGCTCGGCAGCCTAACACGGGCCGCCGAGCGCGGCCGGCGGGGCGCCCTCGCGGTTGTCGCTCCGGGCGGGGTTGCTACGCTGGCCGGCGGACGCCCATGAAGCGCTGGCTCGCCCTCCTCGCCCTCTGCTCGCTGCCGGCGCTGGTCTCGGGGTGTCCCCTCTACGAGGAGTCGACGGGCTGCTACGACGACCTCGACTGCCCGAGCGGCTTCGCGTGCGACACCGCGAGCGGGCTCTGCTTCGCCAGCGGCGGCGGCTCGCCGGGGCGATCCTGCGCGATGCCGTCCCAGTGCGCGCAGAACGAGACGTGCGCGGTGGATCGCACCTGCCGCACGGGGAGCTGCCGGTTCCACGGCTGCGTCCCCGGGTGGGAGTGCGGCGTCGTCGAAGGCGCCTGGGAGTGCGTGTCTCGCGGCGACGCGGGCGGCGCGGACTCCGGCGGCGACGGTGCGTCCGGCGCGGGCGGCTCGTCCGGCGCGGGCGGCTCGTCGGGGGCCGCCGGCGCGGACGCGGGTTGAAGCTCACCCGCGCCGAACCCTCACTTCACCACGCGGAGGTACGGCGGGAGCTCCTTCTTCGACTTGCGGCTCGGGGTCCCTCCGCGCGCTGGCGTGGGGACGAGCCGAGGCGCCGGTGCGCCCTCACCCTCCGGGAAGAGCTCCCCTTGCGCAGGGTCTGCGTCGCCGGTGGGGGCGGGCTCGGCGGCCACCGCGGCGACGGGGGTCGGCTTCCCAGCGGGGGGCTCGGCGGGCGTGGCCTCGGCCGCCCCCTCGGATGCGACGGCGCGGAGCCGCGCCCGTGCCTTCCCCTTGCCCTTTGGCTGCGGCTTCGGCGCGGCCTCGGGCTCGACCTGTCGCTGCTGGGTCGGGAGGACCACTTCGGGCGGCACGTCCGCCGGCCACACCATCCCTCGCCCGTCCTCACCGACGAGCGCGTACACCGCCGCCCACGGGAGGACACAGAAGAACGGCGACCGGCTGAAGCTGAGCGTGCAGGTCACCCCTTCGTCGTCCACGTTGAGATCCGGGATCGGCACGGCCATGTTGAGGCCGACCTGGAGCACGAGCTGGGCCTGCTTCTTGAACCAGGGCGGCACCCGCACCCCCTCGTGCCGGGGATCGAGGTGGATGAACGCGCTGGACTGCTCCAGAAGCGCCAGGACCACGTCCTTCTTCGGCGGGAGCTGGGAGGGGGGCTGCTTCATCGGGTCGCAGGGGCATAACTTGCCCGTGGTGGAGGCGCCACCCCGCCCGCCGGGACGGACGGCCCCGCCGGCGTGGACGCGCCAGAATCTCAGGGGCCCGCGCCAGCCGCTGACGAGCGGGGGCCGCAGCTCGTCGTGCCGGCTCGGCTCGCCGCTCAGGCGACGGCGACCGCTGCCGTCCGCGACTCGGCGCGGGCGACCAGCGCCGCGACCGCGGGGGCGATCACCTCGCGCAGGGACTGCGCGCGCAGCGCCTCGCGCGTCGGGCCGTCCACGATGCCGTGGGCCAGGAGCTCGGGGCGGGCGGTCGTCGGTTCGGGCTGGTAGGCGAGGCGCGACTCGAGCTCGCGCTCCAGATCCCCGAGCACGCGCGGCTCGACGCTGGCGAGCCACGCGACCGTCCGCCAGGCGAGCAGCGCGTGCTCGCGTTCGTCTCGCGCGATCCCCTCGAGGGCGCTCCGGGTCGCCGGGTCGCGGGTGTGATCCGCGGCCTCGAGCGCCTCGAGCGTGGCGGTCGTCTCGCCCACGCACCCTTCGTGGAAGAGCAGCTTGGCGAGCGAGCGCGCGTCCACTTCCTCGAGCGCGTGGTCGATGGCGAGCGGGCCCGGCCCCACCGCGCGGGCCCCATGACGGCTGGCCAGCGAGAACGCGACCCGCGCGTGCCGCACCTCGTCGAGCCCCGCGCGATGCGACTCCTCGACCAGCTCGGGCGGCGCACCGAGCGCCAGGAGCTGCAATGTGAACCGCGCGAACGCCGCGACCGCGGCGTGCTCCATGCGCGCCACGTCGAGCCACCGCTCGCGGAGCTCGGCGGCGAGCGCGGGGTCGAGCGCCTCGTGCCCGTCCTCGAGCGCCAGCAGCCAGTCGGCGCGCGGCTCCACGCCGGCGAGCCGGGGCTCGCCGCCCACCAGGAACGGGCGGCCGATCGCGCACCCCCACGGCACGCACTCGCGCGCGCCCGATTCGCCGACCGCGCACATGCCGCCGTCGCAGTCGGCGTCGGCGAAGCAGTCGTCTGCGGGCTTCGTGCACGTGAGCTCCAACAGATCGCACCCGCGCGAGCGGTCGTGATCCGCGCAGAGCTGCCCCGCGCCGCACTCCTTGTCGCTCGCGCAGTTCGCGGGGAAGCAGTGGCCGACCGGATCCGCGCAGCGGCACACATTGCCCGGGCCGCACTCCGCGTCCGCGCGGCACCCGTAGTTGCACTGGCAGTCCGGCGAGCCGAAGTCACCGCGCGCGCAGTACCCGAGAGGCTGCGCGTTGCAGTCCGAGTCGGTCGAGCAGGTGCCGGCGCCGGCGTCCGTGCCGTCGCCGCAGGTCACGCCGGGCCGCGGGAGCGATGACGCGCAGGTCGTCACCGCCGCGCGGTGGATGCGCCCCGACTCGCAGCGGTACCACCCCGACCCGGGCGGTTCCTCGACGGGGTTCGTGCACGTCGGCGCCGTCCCGCCGCCGCTGCCCCCGCCCCCGCCATCGACGCCGCTCACCCCCGCCGTCTCGCCGCCGCAAGCCGCGGGCGCCAGCCCCAGGCTCACGAGCAGCGCCACACCGAAGCCCCGCACGTCCACGCGATGTTGCATGGACGAAGTCTAACACGTGCCCGGGTCAGCGCGCGGGCTGGCGCGCGGGGAGCCAGTCGGCCTGCGTCGTCAGCGCGCTCGCGACCTCGACGCGGGTCTTCCCGCCCTTCTCGCAGACGACCTGGATCTTCGGCGTCTCGCCCTCGGCGACCACGCTCTCGACCTTCGCCGCCTCCGGGTGGAGCTCGTCCACGCAGAACGCCTTCACCTTCAGCCCCTTGAAGACGTTGCCCATGCGCAGATCGCCGAGGTCGACCACCTGCTCCATCGAGTCGGACATCCGCTTCACCGTCACCTTGCTCCCCTCCACCTTCACCACGGTGCCGAGGTGGTACGCCCGCTCCGGCGGGCGCAGCGGGCCCCAGACCCGCACGCCGGCGAGCTGATCGGTGGGCGGGAGCCAGCGCTCGGTGGTGGCGCTCCGGACGTGGTCCATCGCGACCCAACCCGTGGCCTTCTCGTACGCGCCGCGCCCCGTCGCGCCCGCGGGATCGTCCACGGCGACGAGCGCGTGCGTCTTGCCCGCGCCGAGGATCCAGAAGGACTGGGCGTGCGCGATCTTGCCGACCTTCGCGCCTGCGGTCGACGCCGGCTCCGTCACGTCGATCGACCCCCAGGCCCAGGCGACCCGCGGCCGATCGAGCCGGCACTTCACGCGCTCGCACTCGATCGCCGCCGCGAGCTGCTTGACGAGCTCCGCGAGCGCGTCCGGCACCGCCTTGAACCGCGCCGCCTTCACCTGGGCCTCGATGGAGCTGACGACGCTCGCTGGCGACCGTGACCCGAACGCCGTGCTGGCGAGGTCGATCAGGTGCTTCGTCGCCGCGTCCTGGACGAGCTCGACGGCGACGTCGTGCTCGCGATCGGTCAGCTCGCCCTTCTCCTTCAAGGCGTCCAGGGCGGCGAGCGCCTCTGCCCACTTCGACTCCCGGAGCATCGGCTGGATCGCCTTCGTGCTCTCGCGCACGACGAGCCGCTCGAGGGCCTTCGTCGCCTCCTGGTAGCCTTCGTTCGAGAGCGCCGTCGTCGCGTCGGCCGACTCCAACATCGTCCGTGCGGCCTCCAGATTGCCGGCGAGCAGCTCCTCCTCGAGCTTCTTCGCGATGCACTCGACGAGCGTCTTCTGCGTGAGCTTGTGCGTCTCCTTGCGGAGCCGCTCGCGCGGCTTCTTCCGGAGCGGCGCCGCCACCTTCTTCAGCGCGCTGGCGCACTTGCCCTCGGCGGCCAGCTTCGCGGCGTCCTCCGCGAGGCTCACCGCGCGGACCTCGTCGATCTTGTCGAGCACCGCGCGCGCGCGCGTCGTGAGCTCGAGGCCGGCGTGAATCTTCGCCTCCTCCGCTCGCTCCTCTGCGGTCGTCCAGTCCTCCTTGGCGAGCGCCGCCTCCGCCTGACCGATCAGCACCTTGGCGAGCTCCTCGCGCGCTTCGTCCGCGGCCTTCGTGGCGGGGAAGCGCTGGATGATCTGGCGGAAGCGCTCCGCGTCGCCGCTCCCCTTCGCGCGTTCGAGCTGCCGCGCGGCCTTCCCTTCGTCCTGATCCGTGAGCGCAGTCGCCGGATCCTTCTTCTCCGCGCCACCGCAGGCGGCGGCGAGCAACGTCAACGGAACGAGGCAGCGAGCGAGGATGCGTCGGGTTCCCACGGCGGAGTACCTACCCGGGGGCCGGGGGTCGCGCAAGCGGCCCACGGGCGGGCGCCCTGGCTCAGCCGTCGAACGGGCGGCTCTCGGCTTCTTCGATCTGGGCGAGCGCGGCGGCGAGGGCGTCCTTGGCGCGCTCGAGCGAGCCGCGATCCTCGCCCCATTTGGCGCTGGCGCGGGCGAGCCGCGCGCTCTCGGCGGTGTGCGCCGCGCGCTCGCTCGCGAGGTCGGCCTCGGTGGCCGCGAGCTTCGCCTCGGTGGCCGCGAGCGCCGCCTCACGGCCGGTGATCGTGTCGCGCGCCTGGTCGCGCTCGGTCGTTCGCTCGGCCAGCTCCGCCTCGAGCCCGGCGATCGTGGCGTCCCGCGTGCCGATGGTGTCCGTGGCCTGGTCTCGTTCGCGGGTGCGCTCGGCGAGATCGGCCGTGAGCGCCGCGATCGAGGCGTCCCGCGTGGCCTCGGCCTCCGCCTTCGCCTGGCGCGTCGCCTCGTGCGCCGCCCGCTCGCTCGCCAGCTCGCTGCTCGTCGCCGCGTGGGCGTCCCTCTCCGCCTGCACCTCGCGCGCCCGCTGGCCCTCGAGCTCTGCCTCGCGCTCGGCGAGCGCCCGGGCGGCCGCCGCGCGGGCGTCCTCGAGCGCTTGCGCGGAGTCGGCGCGGAGCTTGGCGAGCGCGTCCTCGTTGGCGCGGTGCAGCGCCGCCAGCCGGCCGTCGTGCTCCTTCTTCAGGTCCGCCTCGCGCGCGGTGATGGCCGCGGCTTGGGCGGTGGCGGCCGCCTCGGCGGCTGCGGCCAACTCGGCGTCCTTCTCGAGCTCCTTCGCCTCCGTGGTGTCGGCGATCGCGCGCTCGACGGCCTCGCGGCGCGCCTGCTCGGCCGCCTCGAGCGCGGCGACCTTCGTCGCCTCCGCGTCCTCGAGGGCCTTCTGGTGGTCGGCGCGGAGCGCGGCCTCACGCGCGTCGCGCGACGCGAGCTCGCCCTCGTGACGCTCCTTCGCCTCCGACGCCTCGCGCGTGCGGGTGTCGAGATCCGCCTGGAGCTTCTCGCCCTTCTTCTTGAAGTCCTCTGCGCGCTTGGCCGCTTGGTCCTTGTCTGCGCGGAGCGCCTCCGCGACCCGCTGCGCCTCGAGGCCCGCACGCTCGAGCTCGAACAGACGGTCATTCAGGTCGGCCTTCTCTCGCTCGAGCCCGAGGTTCGTGTCCCGCAGCCCGAGGAGCTCCTTGTCCCGGTGCGTGACCTGATCCTTGAGGTCGAGGATCTCTTTGTCCTTCTTGTTGAGCGCTTCGCGCAGATCGAGGAACTCCCGTGCCGACCCGCCTGCGCCGCCGCTCTTCTGGCCGGTCGCGAGCTTCGCCTTGGCGTCGTCGAGCTCGCGTTGCAGGCGCTGCACCTCGGTGTCCTTCGCCGCCGCGCGGGACGCCTCGTCCTCGAGATCCGCGACCCGGATCTTCGCTTGGCGCAGCTCGTCCTCGAGCTGGTTCGCCCGCGCGCGGTGGCGGTCCGCGTCCTCCTTCGCGCGGATGACCTCGGCCGGATCCGCGGCGGGGCGCGGGGGGATGCTGGAGAGCCGCGGGCGCGCGGCGGGCGGGGCGCCAGGCTCGGCGGCCGCCGCGACCGGCGGCGGGGGCGCCGGGGCCGCGGCCGGCGGCGGGGCAGCCGGCGGCGGCGGCGCGACGGCGGGGGGCGGCGCCGGCGCCGCGGGGGCGTCGTCGAGGAGCGCGTCGAAGGCCTCCTCGGCGAACGCCTCCACGTCCGCGTCGACCTTGGAGGCGGGGATCTCCTCGACCTCGACCACCTCGTCCTCGATCACGATCTCGTCGTCGATGACGATCGAGTCCTCCGCCCCCACGCTCGCCGGCGCGGCCTCGGCGCTCGCGCCGCCGCCGGAGAGCGGCACGAACTGCTGGATCCGAGCGAGGAGCGCCTCGAAGCCGATCGGCTTGTGGACGTAGTCCTCTGCGCGGGTGCGCAGCCGCCGGTGCTGCTCGAACGTCTCCTCCGTCGAGTCCTTGCTCATGATGATGAGCGGGACGTCCTTCAGCGCCGGGTCCCGCTTCAGCTTGTTGCAGACGGAGAAGCCATTCATCCGTGGCAGCTCGATCGCGAGCAGGATGAGCCCCGGCGGATCGCTCGTCGCCTGCGCGAGCCCCGCGTTCGCGTCGTCGACGACCGTCGTCGTGCAATCGCACTGGGCGAGCCCGCGCTCGAGCTCTCCCGCGAAACTGGCGTCCGCCTCGAAAATCAGCACCTTCGTGGACATGATCGTTGCTCGCTCGCCGGACGTGGACGATGGCGCCCGTCGCCGGACGCGGACCCGCACGATATCGGGCACTTAGCCGCCAGGTCAACGCCCCGCGCCGCCGCCCGCGCGCGGGGCCCCGGCGGCGCGCTACCGTCACCCGCTACGTGTCCGGCCGGCCTTCTCCGCGTGCCCGCTCGTCCCGTGCCGCCCGGCCAGCACGCCCAGGACGGCCCGCCACCCGACCCCGCGCTGCGCGAGGCCCACCAGCACGTGGAACACCAGATCCGCCGCCTCGGCCGCCACGCGGTCGTCGCTCTCGCTCTCGAGCGCCCGGGCTAGCTCCTCTGCCTCCTCACGCAGCTTGGCGCCGATCCGCGCCGCCCCGCCGTCGAGCAACGAGCGCGTGTAGCTGCGCTCCGCCGTGCTCGACCGCCGCGCCGCGATCGTGGCCTCGAGCTCCAGCAGGAATGGCCCCGCGGTGGACGGCTCGTCCACCACCTCGCCACCCACGAGCCGCCGATGGAAGCAGCTCGGCGCCCCGGTGTGGCACGACGGCCCCTCCGGATCGACGAGCAGCAGCAGCACGTCGGCGTCGCAGTCGGCGACCACGGCGTGCACCGCGAGGGCGTTGCCGCTCGTCTCACCCTTCTGCCAGAGCGACCGCCGTGAGCGGCTGAAGAACGTCGCGCGACCGGTCGAGAGCGTCTGCTCGAGCGCCTCGCGGTTCATCCACGCCACCATGCGGAGCTCGCCCGTCAGGCGATCTTGCGCGATGGCGGGGATCAGCCCGCGGTCGTCGAAGCTCGGAGAGGCCATGCGCAGAACGTAGCAGGCGCAGCGCCGTGGCGTCGGCGGGGCGCGCGCTTGCGCGCCCCGGGCTCGCGAGGAACGATGGCGCCCCGTGACCGCCCCGGCCTCGACCCCGTCGAGCGAGCTCGTCTCGCGCTGGCACGAGGTGGTCGCCCTCCGTGGTGGCGCCGTCGCCGTCGAGGACGACTCGGGAGCGAGCTCCTTCGCGACGCTCGGCGAGCGCGTCGCGCGGGTCTCCGGGGGCCTCGCCGAGGCGGGGCTCGCGGGTGAGCGCGTCGCAGTCCTGGTCACGCAGGGCGCGGCGTGGATCGAGGCCTTCCTCGGTGTCGTCGCGGCAGGTGGCGTCGCCGTACCGCTCTCTCCGCTCCACCCGGACGCCGAGCGCCGCTGGTTCGTCGAGACCTCGCGCTCGCGCGCGGTCGTCGCGTGCGCCGAGCAGGAGCCGCTCGCGCGGGCGTGCGCGGGCGCGGCGCGCGTGCTCCGGATCGAGCAGCTCCGGGCGGCGCGCCCGGCGCCGCCCGCGCCCACCGCCGACACCGACGTGGCCTTCCTCCTCTACACGAGCGGCACCACGGGCAAGCCCAAGGGCGCGCTCTCGACCCACCGGAACCTCGCGGCGACCGCGCGCCTCGTCGGCGCCGCGTGGCGCTGGTCGGCCGCGGACCACCTCGTGCACGCGCTCCCGCTCCACCACCTGCACGGCCTCGGGATCTCCCTGTTCGTGTCGCTGCTCGCCGGCTCGGCGACGCGGATGCTCCCCCGCTTCGACGCGGCGCGGCTCTGGGACGCGCTCGCGGGCGCGACCGTGCTCATGGGGGTCCCCACGATGCACCGCAAGCTGCTCGACGCCCTCGACGCAGCGGACCCGGAGACGCAGCGGCGCTGGCGCGCCTCCGCGGGGCGCCTGCGCCTCGTGACGAGCGGCTCCGCCGCCCTGCCGACGACGGTCGGCGAGCGGTGGAGGGAGCTCACCGGAGCGTATCCGGTAGAGCGGTTCGGGATGACGGAGATCGGCGTCGGCGCATCGAACCCGATCGACGGCGTGCGCGTCCCCGGGAGCTGCGGCCCGGTGCTGCCCGGGATGGAGCTGCGAATCGTCGGTGAGGGCGGGCGCGACGTGCGGCCGGGCGAGGCGGGCGAGATCTGGATCCGCGGGCCGAGCGTGTTCCCGGGCTACGACGCCAACGACGCCGCGACGCGCGAGGCGTTCACCGAGGGATGGTTCCGCAGCGGCGACACCGCGACCTGGCTGCCCGGCGGCTACCTCAAGATCCTCGGGCGCACCTCGGTCGACATCCTGAAGAGCGGTGGGTACAAGCTCTCGGCGCTGGAGCTCGAGGAGCTGCTGCGCGAGCACCCCGCCGTGGCGGACGCCGCGGTCGTCGGGCTGCCCGACGAGACGTGGGGGGAGCTCGCGATCGCCTGCGTGATCCCCCGGCCCGAGCACGCGGGCACCGTCACCGAGGGGGCGCTCCGCGCGTGGGCGAAGGAGCGCGTGGCGCCGTACAAGGTGCCGAAGCGCGTGCTCGTCGTCGGCGAGCTGCCCCGCAACCCCGTCGGCAAGGTGGTCAAGCCCGAGCTGGCGAGGTGGGTGCGCGAGCAGCTCTCCGGCGACTAGCCGGCGCCCCGCCCGCATGGGGCTCGAGCGCTGCCGGCCGGCCGCCGGCCCGCGCGGGTTGTCGAGCGACGAAAGGGCGATAGGCTGCCGTCCATGTTGCGAGCTGCCACGCGCAAGGCCGTCGGAGGCGCGGCTGCCGCCGTCGATCGAGTCGCGACGCTTGCGGCGTACGCGGCGACCGCGGGCGCGCGGCGCAAGAGCCGCTCCGAGTCGCTCGGGCACGACGAGCGGCTCGCCGCGCTCGCGGGCATCGCGGACGAGTACCCGCCGGAGGCCCCGTGGTTCCGGCCCGCGCGGCCGATCACGCCCGTCTCACGCGCCGCCGGGGAGCGCCCGGGCGGCGTCCGCGTGGCGGACCTCACGTGGCCGAGCGATCACTGGCCTGCCGGTCGCAGCGTCGCCGAGCGGTGGAGGCCCGGCCCGAGCGGGCTCGCGAGCGTCCGCCTGTTCGAAGGGCGGGGCGAGCCCGGCGAGCGGCCCGTCGCCGTCCTCGTGCACGGCTACCTCGGCGGCAATTACTCGACGGAGGAGCGCGTCTTTCCCGTGGCGTGGCTCGGGCGGCTCGGCTTCGACGTGGCCCTCTTCACGCTGCCGCACCACGGGCTGCGCGCCGATCCGCGGCGCCGGGGCGCGCCGCCCTTCCCCGGCAGCGATCCGCGCATGACGAACGAGGGCTTCCTTCAGGCGATCGGAGATCTCCGGGATCTCGTCTCGTGGCTCGGCGAGCGCGGGCATCCGGCCGTCGGCGCGCTCGGCATGAGCCTCGGCGGGTACACCACCGCGCTCGCTGCGACGGTCGAGCCCACGCTCGCGTTCGCCGTCCCCATCATCCCGCTCGCGTCGCTGGCGGACTTCGCGCGGGACCAGGGGCGGCTCGGCCGCGGCGAGGCGCAGTCGGGCGCGCAGCACGCCGCCCTCGATCGAGCGCACCGCGTCGTCTCGCCGCTCCATCGCGCGCCGGTCGTCGCCGGGGATCGGATCCTCGTCGTCGGCGCCGAGGCCGATCGCATCACGCCGCTCGCGCACGCGCGGCGCCTCGCCAAGCACTTCGGCGCGCCACTCGAGACGTGGCACGGCGGCCACCTGCTGCAGGTCGGCCGCGCCGAGAAGTTCCGCCGCATCGGCCGGCTCCTGCGCGAGCTCGGGCTGGTTCGGGAGCGGCGATGACGGCCTTAGCGCGGCGCGTCGCCGCCGGGCTCGCCGGGGTGGCCGTCGGCGCGGTCCTCGTGGCGGAGCTCCCCACGGTCGCGGTCGCGAGCGAGGGCCGCGCGGAGGCGGCGCCGAAGGAGCGGCGCGCGGGCAGCAAGGCGCGGAGCTGCAAGCCGCAGCGCGCGAAGAGGTTCCTCGAGCGCACGAGCTTCGTGAAGGGCGGCGCGCTCGACGCCGAGGCGCATGGCCAGGCGCTCCGCTGGCGCGTCGAGCGGTACGGGCACGTCCCCGGAGCGCCATACGAGGATCTGAACGAGCGCTCGGCCGCGTCGTTCGCCAAGCCGGTGCGTTTCCTCGGGCTGCCCATCGTCGTGCACGAGAAGATGGCGCCCGCGCTCGCGTGCGTGGAGACGCGGATCCGGGCGACCTGCAAGGGGAAGGGCAAGGCGTACGTGCCGAAGGCGATCGGTGGGCTGCGGGCGGCGAATACGTACCGGGGAGGGGAGGTCTCGAACCACCTCTTCGGGCTCGCGATCGACATCGATCCCCCGCGCAACCCGTGCTGCGGGTGTGTGGCCCCGTGGAGAGATCACGCGCTGTGCAAGAAGCCGCGGACGAAGAGCGTCTGGGACCGCACCGCGCTCACGCCGTGCTGGGTCGCGGCGTTCGAGCGGCACGGGTTCCACTGGCTCGCGAAGGACCCGCTCGAGGACACGATGCACTTCGAGTACCTCGGGGAGCCGAGGTAGGGCGAGGGCGAGGGGGAGGGCGAGGGCGAGGGCGAGGGCGAGGGCGAGGGGGAGGGCGAGGGGGAGGGCGAGGGCGAGGGCGGGAGCGAGTGCGGGAGCGGGAGCGGGAGCGAGTGCGGGAGCGAGTGCGGGAGCGAGGGCGGGAGCGAGGGCGGGAGCGAGGGCGGGAGCGAGTGCGGGAGCGAGGGCGGGAGCGAGGGCGGGAGCGAGTGCGGGAGCGAGTGCGGGAGCGAGTGCGGGAGCGAGTGCGGGAGCGGGAGCGGGAGCGGGAGCGGGGCTGGTACGGGTAGGGCTCTCGGGTGTCTGAGGCTACCGGCGTGCTCGGGGGTGTCCAGGCACGCCGGAAGCCTCAGACACCCGAGAGCCCTACCCGTACCAGCCCCGCTCCCGCTCCCGCTCCCGCTCCCGC
>JADLEQ010000065.1 GCA_020846005.1 Polyangiaceae bacterium | reverse complement strand
GGCGTCGAGCTGGCGCCGAGGCCGCGCTCGCCCCGATGGCCATCACGCCGCGCGCAGGGTGTTCGCCGGCGAGACGCCCATCACCGAGTCGGCGTGCATCGCCATCAACCAGCCGGCGCGCGCACAGGCGATTCAACCAGCGGCGCCCGCCCGTCGCTCAGCTCCGCGGCCGGCGCTCGAGCTCGATCTCCAGCCGCTCCATCCGACGGTAGAGCGCCTGCCGAGAGAGCCCGAGCTCGGCTGCGGCGCGAGACACCACCCCGCGGGCGCGGACCAGCGCCTCCTCGATCACACGTCGCTCGGCGTCGGCGAAGGGGTCGGCGGCGGAGCGCGTCGGTGCCGGCGCGCGTCCAGGACGGCCCGCGCTCGGACGAGCGTCGTGCCGTTGCGGGTCGAGGTCGAGATCCCTCGCGAGGATGGCCCTGCCGTCCCCCACGAGCAGCGCTCGCTGGATCCGGTTCTCCAGCTCGCGCACGTTCCCGGCGAACTCGTGGGACTCGAGCGCCGCGAACGCCTCCTCGGTGAGCACCGGGAGCGACGCGCCGTCACCGGCGTGATGCAGCCGCACGAAGTGCTCGGCGAGCGGGCGTAGGTCCTCGGGTCGGTCGGACAGCGGCGGAACCCTCAGCTCGATCACGTTCAAGCGAAAGTACAGGTCCTCCCGGAACGACCCCGACTGGATCGCGCCGGCCAAGTTGGCGTTGGTCGCGCTCACGATCCGAACGTCGACCTTGCGGGGCGCGGAGCTCCCGACGCGATGGAGCTCGCCGCTCTGCAGCACGCGCAGCAGCTTGGCCTGGCTCTGCGGTGCGAGCGTCCCGATCTCGTCCAGGAAGAGGGTGCCGCCGTGCGCGGCCTCGAAGAAGCCCGTCCGGGCCCGAGTGGCGCCCGTGTAGGCGCCGGCCTCTGCGCCGAAGAGCTCTGCCTCCACGAGGCTCTCGGGGATGGCGCCCGCGTTCACCTTCACGAGCGGGCGGGCCCGCCGCGGCGAGTTGGCGTGCACGATCTCGGCCAACTTCTCCTTGCCGCAGCCGTTCGGCCCAGTGATGAGGACCGGCACGTCCGCGCGCGCCACCTGGACGGCGAGCGACACCACCTCGTGCACGGCCGGGCTCGCGTAGACGAGGCCGCACAGATCATGGCGGGCGCGGAGCTCGCGCTGGACCCGCTCGGCGCGCCGCTTGAGCCGCGAGTTCTCGTCCCGCGCGGCGCGGAGCCCGAGCAGGTTCTGCACGGTGAGCAGGAGCTTGGTGTCGTCCCACGGCTTGGCGACGTAGTCCGCGGCGCCTTCACGGACCAGCTCGACCGCGGTGGCGAGCGACGACCACGCCGTCATCAGCACGACGGGCAGGTCGGGATCGAGCGCACGGATCTCGCGGAAGAGCGCGACTCCTTCGTCCCCGCTGGTGGTGTTCTGGGCGAAATTCATGTCCTGCACCACGACGCCCACGTCGGCCTCGCGCACGGCGCACAGCGCCTCCTCGGGCGTCGCGCTCGTGAGGACCTCCAGCCCATGGACCTCGAAGAGGACGGAGAGCGCGACGCGCACCGGCTCCTGGTCGTCGACGACGAGCACCTTCATCCGGGCTCCAGGGTAACACGCAGCTCCTCGGGCCCACGCACGACCCACCGCGGCGAGGGGCTGAGCGACTGGAGACTCCATGCCGGCGCCCCTTACATGTGGCGTGCCAACGCCTCCGCGGCGCGCGGCGGCGAGGCGCACGCGGACGAGTGTCCGCCTGCCGGACACTCGTCGGCACGGGTTCGGCGGACGGCCGCGCTTCGACGGCGGAATCTCGCCGAGCCCCGTGGCGCGATCCCTGCACGTCGACGCGGACATGAGCCTCCTCTCCCGACTCCTCCTCGCGGCGCCCCTGCTCGCCGGCCCCGCCTGCGCACGCGCCGAGGCCGCACCGAGCCCCCCGACCACGGCCTCGGCTGCACCGCTGGTCGTCGACACCGCGGCGGCCACCGAGGCGTCGTTCCCGCGCACGATCCTCCTCAGCGGCTCGGTCGTCGCTCACCAGCGCGTCGAGCTCGCCGCCGACACCGCGGGCAAGGTGCTGGAGACACGGGTCGAGCGCGGAGCCCGCGTCGAGAAGGGCGCCGTGCTCGCCCGGATCGACACGCGAGACGGCGCGCTGAGCGCGGCGGAGGCGACGGCCGCGCTCCGGGCCGCACGGACGCAGGAGCGCCTCGCGCGGCTCGAGTGCGATCGCGCCGAGCGGCTCCTCGACCACGAGGTGATCAGCCGCGCGGAGCGCGATCGGCTGCAGGCAGCTTGCGACTCGAGCGCCGCGGCCACGAAGGCCGCCGCGGCCCGCGCCGCTCGCGCCGGCAAGCTCGTGACCGACGGCGTGCTGCGGGCGCCGTTCGCCGGCGTCATCGCCGAGCGAGGCGTGTCGGCTGGTGACTTCGTCGTGCCCGGGCGCCCGATCGTGGTGCTGGTGCAGCGGGATCCGCTCCGCCTGGAGCTGGCGGTCCCCGAGGCAGCAGTGGCGCAGGTCGCGGAGGGCCAGTCCCTCGGGTTCAGCGTGGCGCCGCTGCCCGACGCGCGCTTCGTCGCCCGCGTGCGCTGGGTCGGGCCTTCCCTCGATCCTCGAACGCGCAACCTGACGATCGAGGCGGTCGTCGACGGCGGCGACGCGAGGCTGCTCCCCGGGATGTTCGCGACGGCGCGGCTCTCCGTGGGCGAGCAGCGGTTGGTCGCGGTGCCGGCGAGTTCCATCACCCGGCGCGGCGAGACCGCGCGCGTCTTCGTCGTCGCCGAGGGCCAGATCCGCGAGCGGGTCGTGCAGCTCGGCGAGTCGGACGGCGAGCGCGTGGCGGTGACGAAGGGGGTGCGCGCCGGCGAGCGGGTCGTCGTGCGGCCCACCGCGTCCGTGGCAGACGGCGCGCGCGTGAACTGAGGCAGCGAGGAGGCAGCGATGCAGTGGCTCTCCAACATCAGCGTGCGCCGGCCGGTCTTCGCGACCGTGCTGGTGCTGGTCATCGCGGTCCTCGGGATCGCCGGCTACACCCAGCTGGGCGTCGACCGCTTCCCGAAGGTCGACTTCCCCACGGTGGTGGTCGTGACTCGGCTGCCCGGCGCCGCTCCGGGCGAGATCGAGACCGACGTGAGCGACCCCATCGAGGAGGCGGTCAACACGATCAGCGGCATCGACGAGCTCCGCTCCATCTCGAGCGAGGGCGTCTCCCAGGTCATCGTCACGTTCGACCTCGAGAAGGACGTCAACGTCGCCGCGCAGGAGGTGCGCGAGAAGGTCGGCACCGCGATGGCAGGGCTCCCCGCCGGAGTCGAGCCGCCGGCGGTGATGAAGTTCGACGCCGAGGCCACTCCCGTCCTGTACGTCGCGGTGAACGCCGACGCGCCGATCGGGGAGATCACCCAGGTGGCGGACGAGGTAGTGCGACGGCGGATCGAGGGCGTGCCCGGAGTCGGCCAGGTCGCCGTGCTCGGCGGGACCCAGCGCCAGGTCAACGTGTCCGTCGATGCGGAGCGCCTGCGCGCCCACGGCCTGACGGCGATCGACGTGGAGCGGACCATCTCGGCCGCCAACCTCACCGTACCCGGCGGGCGCGTGGAGGCCGGACCCGAGCAACGCGTCCTCCGCGTCCGCGGTCGGGTGGAGAGCCCAGCGGAGATAGCGGCGCTCGTCGTGCGCGACGTACGAGGCCGACGCGTCAGCGTCGGAGATGTGGCGACCGTCGAGGACGGGGTCGAGCGCGCTGAGACGGCCGCGCTCCGGGACGGCACGGCGGCGGTCGTGCTCTCCATCCGCAAGCAGAGCGGGAGCAACAGCGTCGCGATGGCGGACGAGGTCCAGGCGCGGCTCGCGGAGCTGCGGCCGGGGCTCCCCGCGGGCTACGGCGTCGAGGTGATCCGGGACAACACCGCGACGATCCGCGCGAGCGTCGGCGCCGTCGAGGAGCACCTGGTCCTCGGGGGGCTCTTCGCCGGGGCGGTCGTGCTGCTCTTCCTCGGCAGCGTGCGGAGCACCGTGATCGCCGCGCTCGCGATCCCGGTTTCGATCGTCGGCACGTTCGCGCTCATGCGCTGGCAGGGCTTCTCGCTCGACACCATCACCCTGCTCGCGCTCGCGCTCGCGGTCGGCATCGTCATCGACGACGCCATCGTGGTGCTCGAGAACGTCCATCGCTACGTGGAGGAGCGGGCCCTCTCGCCCGTTCGGGCGGCGGTGGTCGCGACCCGCGAGATCGCGCTCGCCGTGCTGGCGACCACCCTCTCGCTGGTCGCCGTGTTCCTTCCGGTGGCGTTCATGAGCGGGATCGTCGGACGTTTTCTGAAGAGCTTCGGCCTCACGATGTCGTTCTCGATCCTGGTCAGCATGCTGGTCAGCTTCACGCTGACCCCGATGCTGTCGTCTCGTTGGCTCCGGCGAGCGCGACCGCACGCGGAGGGCGGGGCGCAGAGATCCATCCTAGAGCGCGTGGTCGACCGGGCGTACGCGCCGGTCGAGCGGGCGTATGTAGCGCTGCTTCGCTGGGTGATGCGGCGACGCTGGGTCGTCGTGCTCGCCTCGCTCGCGACGCTCGCGGCCACCGTCCCGCTGATCGCCGCCGTGCCCAAGGGGTTCCTCCCTCGGACGGACGACGCCCAGTTCGAGATCAACGTGCGCGCCCCTGAGGGACAAAGCCTGGAGGCGACCACGCTCGACGCCGAGCGCATCGCCCGTGAGGTACGCGGCTTGCCGCACGTCGAGAGCACCATCGTGACGATCGGCGACTCCAACGACCGCGCCCCGAACCTCGCCAAGGTGTTCGTCAAGCTGACGGACCCGCGGCGGCGAGAGCTCTCCCAGGAGGAGCTGATGGCGGTGGCTCGACGCGAGGTCGTCCCACGCCAGCCGCGAGAGCTACGGATTGACGTTTCGGACGTCCCGATGTTTGCCGGCGGCGGCGCGTGGGCGGCCATCCAGTACGAGCTGAGCGGCCCCGAGTTGAGCGAGCTGGAGCGGTACTCCGATCGGTTGGTCGAGCGTGTCAGGGCCGTCCCCGGCGCCGTGGACGTGAAGAGCAACTACGTCGCGGGCAAGCCGGAGCTCGCGTTCACCATCGATCGCCAGAAGGCCGCCGACCTGGGCGTCCGGGTCGCGGACGTCGCGGCGTCGCTTCGGCTGTTCGTCGGCGGGATGGAGGTCTCGAGCTACGAGGAGCGCGGGGAGCGATACCCGGTGTTCCTCCGCGGCGCGGCGGGGCAGCGCGCCGATCTCGACGGCCTCGCGCAGCTCGACGTGCCCTCGGTTAAGCTCGGCACCGTCCCACTGCTCGACGTGGTGCGCGCCTCCGAGGACTCGGGGCCGGCGACGATCAACCGCCTGAACCGGCGGCGGCAGGTGATGGTGCTGGGCAATCTGGCGCCCGGCGCCGCCGCGAACGAGGTGATGGCCGAAGTCGAGCGGGAGATCGAGGCGCTGAACCTCCCGCCGGAGTATCGCTCGGCGGCGGCGGGCCAGTCGCGGGAGATGCGACGCACCAGCGAGGGGTTCGCCGTCGCGTTCCTGCTGTCGTTCGTGTTCATGTACCTCGTGCTCGCCGCGCAGTTCGAGTCCTGGTTGCACCCGATCACGATCCTCCTCGCGCTGCCGCTCACCCTGCCGTTCGCGCTCGTGTCGCTGCTCCTGTTCCGCCAGGCACTCGACATCTACTCGATGCTCGGGCTCCTCGTCCTCTTCGGTGTCGTGAAGAAGAACTCGATCTTGCAGATCGATCACACCAACCAGCTCCGCCGCGAGGGACTGGAGCGACTGGAGGCGATCCTGAAGGCGAACCGGGACCGGCTCCGTCCGATCCTGATGACCACGCTGGCCTTCGTGGCCGGGATGCTGCCGCTGGCGTTCTCCACCGGGATCGGCGCCGGCATGAACCGCGCGACGGCGGGCGTCGTCGTCGGCGGGCAGGTCTTGTCCCTGCTGCTGACGCTGGTGGCGACCCCGGTCGCCTACTCTTTGTTCGACGATCTCGGCGCGTGGGCTGGCCGCTGGCGGCGGCGCACGGCCGCAGACGAGGAGCGCGAGCGGGAGCTCGCCGAGCTCGAGGTGGAGGCGGCGCGCCCAGGCAGGCTATCCTCGTCTCCGACATGACCGAGTGGCTCGCCGCCGGGCTGCTTGCCGTCGCTACGGCGGCGGCGATCCTCGCGCACCGTCACGCGACGCGCTGCCGAGCACTCTCCGCCGAGCTCGCCTCCCTCCGGAGCGGCGCCCGCGAGCACGAGGCCATCGCCCGCATCGCCGCCGACGGCAACCCGGACGCGATCGTGCTCTTCACGGACGACGGGGACATCGCCTACGCCAACCCCGCGGCGCGGGAGCTCTTCTTCGAGGGTCGCGCCCCGGAGGGGAGGAACTTCCTCCGGCTGCTCGCCGCGGCGCCGGACACCCTTCGGGAGGCGCTGACCGGCGACGCGGAGCGGCTCTTCACGGTGGACTCCCAGGGCCAGCGCGAGACGTATCACGTCTGCCGTTGCCTGGTCGGGATGCGGGGTGAGCCCCACACGATGCTGATCGTGAAGCAGCTCACGCGCGAGGTGTCCCGGCGCGAGGTGAGCACCCTGAAGACGGTCGTTCGCGTCATCAGCCACGAGGTCAACAACTCGCTCGCGCCCATCACGTCCCTCGTCGGGTCGGCGCGGCTCATGCTCGAGCGGCCCGAGCACCGCGCGCGGCTGGTGCAGGCGCTCGACACGATCGAAGAGCGCGCGCGCCACCTGCAGACATTTCTGGATGGTTACGCCGGGCTGGCCCGCCTGCCCAAGCCGCGCCTCGCCGACGTGAGCCTGGGGCCGTTGTTCGAGCACCTCCGGTCCCTCTTCCCAGAGATCGATCTGCCCGGGGCCCCGGCCCTCCCGGCGCACGTCGACCCGGCGCAGCTCGAGCAGGTGCTCATCAACCTGATCAAGAACGCCGTGGAGGCTGGGAGCCCGGCGGCCGAGGTGGCGGTGCGCGCCGAGGTCCAGGAGAGCGGCGCCGCGCGGGTGGAGGTCACCGACCGCGGCCGCGGGCTCTCCCGCGAGGCGCTCGAGAGCGCGTTCCTCCCGCTCTACACGACGAAGGAGAGCGGATCCGGGATCGGGTTGACGATCTGCCGAGAGATCGTGGAGGCTCACGGAGGCAGCCTGACGCTCGCCAACCGCGAGGGCGGAGGCGCGCGAGTGGCGCTGATCCTCCCGGCTCGGCAGCCCCTCGACGGCACGGTCCTGCGCTCGCGGAGCCGGCTCACGCTCTCCCACGTCTGACTCCCGACATGGCTCCGACGCCCCGGCCCACGCTCCTCGGCGCCCTCCGCTTCGGAGGCGAGTCGGCCGGGCTCACGGATGAGGACGCCTTCCTCCACGACCGCGTGGCGTTCTTCGCGCTCGTCAGCGCGCTGGTGTCCCTCGGGTTCTTCGTCTTCGGCAACCTGATCGGCCTGGTGACGGTCGAGGACTACGGCCTGGCGGAGCTGGTCGCGAGCTGGGGCAACCGGTTCCACGGTGTCGCCATCGCCATCGGGCTGGGGACGTGGGTGCTGCTTCGTCGCACGCGCCCCCGTCCCACGCTGTTGGTCGCGGTGGACGCCGCTCTCACCGCCGCCCTCCTCATGGCGTACGGCGCGATGGTGCTGGTCGAGTTCCTGCGCAGCCCGGAGCGCGTCGACATGACGATGCTCCTCGTCACCATGGTGGTCCTCACGCTGCGCGCCGTGTTGATCCCGAGCACCGCCCTCCAGACGTTCGCGGTGAGCACGATCGGCGTCCTGCCCGCGATCTTGGTCGCATGGGCGGTGGCGCGCTCGACCACGCGCGTCTGGATTTTCACCTCTCACGTGAACGCCGTGCTGTGGTCGGCGACGATCCTGGTGGTGGCGACGCTCACGTCCCGGGTCATCTACGGGCTGCGGCAGCACGCCCAGGCCGCCCGGCGCCTCGGCCAGTACCTCCTCGAGGAGAAGATCGGCGAGGGCGGCATGGGGACGGTGTACCGCGCCCGCCACGCGCTCCTACGCCGGCCTACGGCCATCAAGCTCTTGCCGCTCGAGCGAGTCGGCGCGCTCGCCATCGCGCGCTTCGAGCGCGAGGTGCAGCACACGAGCAGCCTGACCCACCCGAACACCGTCTCAATCTACGACTACGGCCGGACACCCGACGGCGTCTTCTACTACGCGATGGAGTTTCTCGACGGCGTGGACCTCCAGCGACTCGTCGAGCGGACGGGCGCGCAGGATCCGCGGCGGGTGGCCCACGTGATGGCGCAGGTCGCTGGAGCCCTCGCCGAGGCCCACGATCGCGGTCTGGTGCACCGTGACGTGAAGCCCGCGAACATCGTGCTGTGCGAGCGGGGCGGAGTGAAGGACACGGTGAAGGTCTTCGACTTCGGCCTCGTGAAGGACGTCGGGAACGCTGACGCGGCCGCGACGGCCGCAGCCACGATCCTGGGCACGCCACTCTACATGGCGCCCGAGGCGATCGTGGCGCCGGCCTCGGTGGGGCCGAGCGCAGATCTCTACGCCTTGGGAGCCGTCGCGTACTACCTCCTGGCCGGCGAGCCGCCCTTCGATGGGCGGACCGTCGTCGAGGTGTGCAGCCAGCACGTCCATGCGCGGCCGGCGCCGCCGTCGGACAAGCTCGGGCGCCCCATCCCCGCGGGGATCGAGCAGCTCGTGATGACGTGCCTCGCGAAGGAGCCGGAGCGGCGACCGGCGAGCGCGCGGGACCTCCGCGCTCGGCTCGCGCGCCTCGACCTCGCCCCGTGGACCGAGCAGGACGCAGACGCCTTCTTCCTCCAGCATCCGATCGCCAGGCGGAGCGAGGGCTCGACGGGGTCGACCACGGTGGTGGACGTGGACCTCACTGCGCGGGCGACGGCCGGGTGACGCAGCGCGGGGGGCCGCGCCAGGCGCTTCGGCGGGCACGCGCCGGTGATACTCTGGCGAGACCATGGGCGCGGGTCCCAACCTCGCCGCAACGGTAGCGGCGATCCACCTCACCAGCGTCGTGCTCGCGACCGCGGCCTACCTCGTGCGTGCCGTGGCGCTCCGCGGCGCGCGCACGAGCCCGGCGCACCTGGCCCAAGCGCTCGCGGCGGATCTGTGGGCAGGGCTGCTCGCCTTCCCGCTCTACGGAGCCGGGCTCTGGCGGCTGTTCGGAGGCCTGGAGAAGCCGCTCGACTGGTACACCGCTCACCCGCTGTTCTGGACGAAGCTCGGGCTCATCACCTGCCTGATGGTCCTCGAGCTCCCGGTGCAGGTCGCGCTGTTCCCGCTCCAGGTCGCCAAGTCGCGCCGTCAGCCGCTCGTCCTCACCGACGCGAGAGGGCGGCTCGCCTTCGGCGCGAACGTGGCCGGCGTGGCGCTGATGTGCGCGCTGGTCCCGGTCGCGGCGCTGATGGCGCGCGGAGTCGGGCGAGGCGAGACGAGTCGGGCGCACGGGGGAGACGCGTGCGCGGTCGAGGCGATCTTTCAGGCGCGGTGTGTGCCGTGCCACGCCACCGGGCAGCGGCTGGCAGGGCTCGATCTCGTCGGCGCCCCGGTGCATTCGCTCGCGGGCCGATCGAGCTCGCAGTGGCCTGACGAACCGCTCGTCTCTCCTGGGGCTCCCGAGGCGTCCCTGCTGGTGCGCAAGCTCGCTGGCACGCAGGGGAGCGCACGTGGCGCGCGAATGCCCCTCGCGGGCGCGCTGGAGCCAGCCGGGGTGGACACGGTGGCGCGATGGGTGCGCGACGGCGCGCGGCCGTGCGAGCGGTGAGCGCGTCGGTCGAGGTATCGCGGCTGGCGCGCGCCCGCGGCGCTCACCCCAACGGAGGGGCGCCCTCGATCAGCCGCCGCAGGCCGCGATGCAGTGCGCTGCCAGACAGCTAGTCACGGCGTTGTACGCGCCGATGGCGGCTTGCGTGAGGTAGCTCGAGCAGTTCGCCTCGGCGCACGCTTGCACGTCGGACGCCGTCTCGCAGTAGGTCACGATGCACTCGTACAGGCCATAGCAGGTGGAGTCCCCGAAACACGCGTAGGACTCGTCGCAGCAGTTCGCCCGAGCGCAGTCGCCGCACTCGGTTTGCGTGAGATAGGGATCACACGCCCCCGCCGTGCCGCCGGTGCCGCCCGTCGCGCCGGTACCGCCAGTGCCGCCGCTGGCGCCGGTGCCGCCCGTCGCGCCGGTGCCGCCGGTCGCGCCGGTGCCGCCCGTCGCGCCGTACCCGCCGGTCGCGCCGGTGCCGCCGGTCGCGCCGTACCCGCCCGTCGCGCCGTACCCGCCCGTCGCGCCCATGCCGCCTGTCGCCCCGGCGCCGCCGACCCCTCCTGATCCGGAGCAGCTCTGGAGGCAGGTGTCGGCGGGGCTCCCCGCGCAGACGCACGCATCGAAACAGCCGGTACAGCCGGTGCAGCCGGTGCTGGGCGTGCACGTCCCGCCGCTGCCTCCCGTGCCCCCGGCACCCCCGGCCGCCCCACCCGTCCCGCTCCCCGCAGCGCCCCCGCCCCCCCCACTGGACCCATCCATCGTTCCGACGCAGAGGAAGTTCGAGTCGCACGTGGTGCCCGTGGGGCAGGTCCCGCCGTCCGCGCAGGAGGCGTAGTACTGGGTGCCGCTGTCGCTGTCGCAGCCGGGAAGCGACGCGAGCGCGAGGGCGGTGACGGGGAGCGAAGCGAGCAGGGCGTTGAGGAGCTTCATTGACGCTGGATCTCCGGGTCGTCGGGCCTCCGGGTCATCCTCCTACGTGCGGCGAGCCTCGCACCTTCCCCGATGCGCCGCAAGGCGCGGCGCGCCGCAAGTTGACCGGCACCACACGCAGCGCCGCCGCCGAGCCGCGCGGCGCGTCGGGTCGATCAGCCGGGGTGGGCGCCCGACCCGGACCGCGGTCCCAAGGCAGCGCGCGTCCAGAGGTGCACCGCCTGCCGCGTGGTGGGATCGACCTCGGCGTTGCACACACCGTAGAGCTGGTCGAGCACCCAGGCGTCGCCGCGCCGGACGAGACTGAGGGTGGCTCGCGAGGGCGAGAGGACGCGGTAGACGTAGACGTTCCCGGAGGCCACCTGCGAGGCGTAGCTCGCGACGCAGTGGTGCATCGCGCACCCCTCGGCCACCAGCTCCGCGAAGGTGGTGATCGGGACGATCGAACCGGTGCCGGGCACCGGCGGCGGCGGGAGCACAGCCACTGGCGGAGCGCATCGGACCCTCTGGCGATCGCGCACCGCGAGCGCATCGTGCAGGCGGCGCAGCTCCGACACGCTGTGCTGGATCGGGAGCCGCTGGCCCGGATGCAGCGCGGCGTACATGCGGGCGGCGTCACGAAGCCAGTCGGCCACCCGCCGCACGTCACGGCGGGGGCGGTCGGCGTCGGCGAGCAGCGTGATCCCGGCAAGATCGCGGTGCTCCACCTCGAGCAGCAGGACCAGCGCGCCCGGGCCGAGGCGCGCCGCGTGGAGAAACGGCTTGGGTGGCAGCCCGTCGACGAGGGCGCCCCGCAGGCGCAAGAGCGCCGTGATGCTCAGCGCGGCGGGGTCGACCTTCGCGAGCAGCCGCACGACCCACTCGGCGGGCGGGAACCCGAGGTGGTCCAGGATCTCTCGACGCGGGCGCCGGATCAGCGCCCGCGCCGAGCGCATCGGCTGGCTCGTGGGTGGGCCCAGCGTGCTGTACGCGGCCACCGCCAGCGCGAGCGCCGGGTTGCTCGAGAGGAGCTCCTCTGCACCGGGGCAACGCGCGAGCAGCGCGAGCAGCGCCCAGTGATCGCGGCGCAAGCGGCCGACGCTCCGGCAAACCTCGGGCGGGAAGTGCGCGAGGAAGCGGGCCGCCGCCTGATGCCGGAGCCGGAGGCCGGCGATGTGGCTCGGCTCCAAGGCGCCGGGCGTCGGGGCGGCGATGTCGCCGGCGATGTCGTCGGCGCTGACGCCGCGTGGCGATCTACGTCGTTGCTCCCGAGCCACCGCGATCGCTTCGTAGTCGGCGGCGGCCGCGCCCTCGATGACGCGCAGGACGGGGCCGTCCGGCTGGTAGTGCCGCCAGCCGCGCTCGGCGCGGTACGACCACGCACGGCAGCGCGGCCAAGCCGCGAGGACGACGGCGCCGTCCGCATGCGAGATCACGAGCTTGTCTCCCCGCGTGTACCAGCGACTCCGAATCGGCCACATCGCCCTGCGATGCACCGTAGCTGCCGCCTGCGCCTCGGCAAGCGGCGGTAGGACACTGAATGGCCGCTCCCAGGAGCGGCGGGATCCGGGTCGCGCGCTCGAAGCCACCGAACGGCGCCCGCGCGGCGCACATCGCGAGAACCGAAGGCCGCCCCGTGTGTCGACGACGCCGGCGAAGCTCCTCGTCGAGCTCGGCGACTCGCGCGAGCGCCTCCTCCTGGGCGCCGCGCTCCTCCTCGCGCGCCCGGCGCTCCGCAGCGGCCATCTCGAGCGCGCGCTCCTTCTCCACCAGCGCGCGCTGCTCCTCCGCCAGCGCCGCGCGCTTCTCCTCCAACGCCGCGCGCCTCACCTCCAGCGCCGCGCGGCGCGCCGCCGCCTCGACTCGCGCCGCTGCGCCGGCCGCCTGCTCCCCCGTCAGCCACGCCTCCTCGCCCTCCGCGTCCGCCGCGATCACGAACGCGCCCTCCCTCGGCACCACGTACGCGCGCAGCAGCGGCGACCACCCCGCGCCGTCCCCGGCGTGCACCCGCAGCAGCGCGCCGTCCTCCTGCCGCGAGAACACCTGCACCCGGTGCGGCCCCGACGGCGCCCGCGGGCCCGCCAGCTTCGGATCCAGCACCCACAGCTCCGCAACCCCGGCCGCCGCGCACCGCGCCGGGATGTCCTCGTAGTCCTTGCTCGGGTGCCCCGCGCTCACCACCTCGATGCACAGCGCTGGCGGACGGTGCCCCGCCTTCCACAGG
>JADLEQ010000064.1 GCA_020846005.1 Polyangiaceae bacterium | reverse complement strand
GCGAGCGGGGGAGCGAGCGGCAGCGGGGGAGGGGGGGCGAGCGGCGGCACGAGCGGCGGGGCGAGCGGCGGCACGAGCGGGGGGGCGAGCGGCGGCACGAGCGGGGGGGCGAGCGGCGGCACGAGCGGGGGGGCGAGCGGCGGCGGGGCGGGCGGCGGCGGGGCGGGCGGCGGCGGGGCGGCGGGGAGCGGTGGAGCCGGGGCGGGTCCGGGGCCGGGGGATGATCCGTGCCCCCCTCCCGGTGAGCTCGACCTCGACTGCTCCGGCCAGTGCACGGGAGGCGTCATCGATCCGAGGTGCACGGCTGCGGAGTGCCAGCCAACGAACACGCCCCCGGTTGCCGAGAATCCGGTGGTGATCACCGTGCCCGAGTTGCCCTACACGCTGAGGCTGCCGTCGTCGTCGTCGGACGTGTGTAGCTGCAATCACGACTACCACATCACGATCGTGGTCCCGTCCTATCATGTCAGCGGCGATTACAGCTACGTTCGCGTTCGCGTCAAGACGCAGGGGCGCCGCCTCGAGATCAACGCCGAGTCCCCCTACGGCCCCCTGCTCGACTGCGGCGCTCCCAATGACAACTGCGCGGTGCACGCGTCCAACGAATTCTATCTGCATCTCGGCGTGGGGGCCGGCTACTCGGTCCCAGCAGAGAACATCGTGATCGAGGTGTACGATGACCCAGTCAGTTGTTGAGCGGTTCCTCTCCGGTCTCCCGCCGCTGGTGGTCGGATCGTGCGCGCTGTGCGCGGCGGCGGGCGTGGCGCCGGGCTGCTCCGGGGAGCGCGCGGGCCCGGGCGGGACCCAGCAGGCGCCGCCGCCGGGGGCGCAGGGCGAGTACGCGATCCACGTGTACGAGGCGCTCCCGCGGGGAGGCTCGGGGCCTCGCTACCGGGAGCGGCTCATCGGCCCCGCCGGCGCCACGCGCGGGAGCGCGGCGGTCGCAGGGGTGCCCCAGGGGGTGGCCGCGCCGCCGCGCGGCGCCGCCGTCACCGTCATCGCGGACGGCGGCGCCGTGCAGATCGCAGAGCCCGAGGGTTACGCGGATGGCACGGCCCTGCTCGTGCGCGCCGCGCAAGCGTGCGGCGTCGTCGGGGACGACTTCATGGTCGACGCGACGTCCAACGTCTGGCGAGACCACAACTGGTACTTCTTCACCGGGCGCGCCGACGGCTGGGAGAGCTGCGACGAGCTGCTCGACGGACAGGAGCGCGTGCTCTGCGTCGCGGACAAGCTCAGCGAGGTCTCGCAGGCCGTCGCGCCGGTGGTATGGGGCGAGGTGCTCGAGAGCGGAGCGCTGGTGGCTCCCGAGTGGATCATCCCTCCGCAGTCGACGCGCGATCGCTTCATCGCGCGCGACCTGGCGCTCAACGCGCTCGCGAACCTGGCGCGGTTGGAGCTGGAGAGGCCGCTGGCGGCGACCTTCCCCGAGCGGACGTGCACGGAGGCGTGGGTGCGGTCGGTGGATGGTGCCTATCTGGCCGCCCACGCGCACTCCCTCTACCAGGTGGACGCGGGGAATCCTCCGTACTACTTCGCAGTCGGGCCGCTGGAGGAGGAGCCGATCGACTCCACCACCGCCGTGAAGCACGCCTCGGCGCGGCTCGACATCAAGACGCGGGTCCTCGTCGCCGCGGGGGAGCTACTGAAGGAGCTGATCGAAGACACGGTCGAGGCGGATCTCGCCGGGGGCGAGGCGAAGCGCGCCCGGGCAGGGGATCCGAAGCGCGGCGCCGCGGAATTCTTCGGCGTGGGGGACGACCCCTATAACAACGTCTCGCACGCCTTCCGATGGCTCACGGGGCGGCTCGAGGTCGACTTCGGCGGGCCCGCGCCGCCGGTGGTGCCGCCGTGGGGCGAGCCGCAGCCGCCCTACGCGGAGGTGCCCCAGTGTGGCACGCCGTACCAGCAGCCGTGCGTCCTCCGGGTGAACGTCCCGGACGGCACGGCGGCGCGGCTGGACGACACCGCCGTGCGCACGGCGGAACAGCAGTACGCGACGCGGCTGGTCGACGCCGCGGGGATCATCGTGCCGCGCGCCTCGCTCGGCTCCGACTTCACCGTCCTGCGCGCCGCGGTGACCGAGCAGCTCCAGCTCCAGGCCGCACGCTCGGCGGGGGTGGCGAGCGCCGCGGCGCCCGAGTTCGCCGCGTTCGCCACCGGCCCGAGGGGCCTGGCCATCGCGGCGGACGTGGCGGCCGTCGGGGACGGCGACCTGCGATTCGCGCTCGACAAGAACCTCACCGCGTTCCGCATCCTAACGAACCAGGGCCCCGGCGCCAGCACCGCGGAGCCGAGCCCCGGCTCGCCGACCGTCGGGCCGGGCGGGCTCGCGTACGTCGACCTTCCCGGCCGCTCGCCGCTCCTCGTGGCGATCGGTGGCGTGACGCTCGCCGCAGGGATGCCCCGTAGCGACGTGGTGCAGCGCGGTGGCGCGTGGTGGCGCGCCACGGTCACTTCGGCGCAGGCCGCGCAGGCGCCGAACGACGTGGCGCTCGGGGGGGAGGTCCTCGGGGCCGCCCTGGCCGGCGTCGGGCGGGTGACGGCGTTCCAGGACGTGTATCACGTGGGAGCGACGTTCCAGCGCGCCCTGGCTGCGGCTGACGTGCACCTGCAATCGGAGGTGGCGCTCGCTGAGACCCCGGCGGCGGCGACGTCGCGAGCGGGGAGCGCGGCGCTCGCGACGTGGGCGGGGCCAGGCATGGTCGTGTGGTGGCGTGACGTGGGGACGCAGGCGGTGACGCTGGTTGTCACCGGCCTGGATCCCTCGGAGATCGGGGTCGTGGACGATGGTTCGAGCGCGGTCGTCGCCGGCGGCCACGAGATTAGGCTCCCGATGGTCGGGCAGCTCCGGTTGGTGCGGGGCGAGCCGTGGGAGGCTGAGTGCGTCGCCGGGCTGCGCACCGCCTGCGGGCCCGGCGTCTCGAGCGACCGAGTGTACTCACCGAGCACCGACTTGCCGCTGCGGTCGCAGACGGTCTCGGTCCCCGAGGCGTACCACCGCCTCCACCTGCTGGCCTTCGATGCGGTGCCGTACACGGTCCCGCCCGCGGCGACGGACGTGCTCTACCTCGTCTCGCGCGGTTCACCCGAGGGCCCGGGCCGCGGGCGGATCTTGGCTGCTCTCGCCAACCGTGACGGCGGCCTCTTCGCGACGGTGATCAGCGTGCACCGCGACCGCATGGTCGAGGGCGCGCTCGGGATCTCGGACGAGTGGGTGACCGACGGCACGGACGTCGGCAAGGACGCCACGGACACCTCGCCCAACTACTGCATCGAGGGCGTGCCGCGCGACTTCTTCGTCCCGCTCGAGAACGAATTGACGGGCAACGACGACGGCCTCGAGTCGAGCTGGCGGCACTACCTCGACCTCGCGCTCCAGGCGAGCGCGCGCACGGACGAACTGGGCCGGCAGCTCATCGAGCAAGGGCTGCAGAAGGACTACCGCAGCGAGGCAGCGGGCGAGGAACTCGGCCAGGTGTGCGGGCAGTTCGGGGCGTTCGACGACCTGAGCTTCGAAGACGGCAGGGTCCAGGTGGCCGAGGTCGCCACGCACGGCGGCAACGAGGCGCTCTCGGTGTGCATGGACGAGCCGACGTGGGACGTGGTGCTCCTCACGAACGACCCCTTCGCCAGCATGACGCCGCAGGAGGCCACTGCACGGATCAAGGCGGAGCTGCTCGACTGCGCCGGCGGTGGCGCGTCGAACGCCCTCTGCGCGGCGACGGAGATCACGCACGCCGGGCTCGACCTCGCCCCCTACGAGGAGGTCGTCGCGCCGCCTGCGAACTGCAACGCCTTTCAAGACGTGGTGGACTCGGTCGACACGGGCTTCAATGCCACCAAGCTCGCGGACGCAGCGCTCGACCTGGACCCGGATCGGCTGTCGGCGGTGGTGGCCGCAATGCGTGTGCGGGTGGAAGACAACGGGAACTGGCGCCTGACGCTGGACGGCAACCTCCTGATGGCGACCGACGATGCGCGGTACTGGCCGGGGTGCATCGACGGCGGGGGCCCGCACCCATGCGCCGCTGTCCCTCCGGCGGCGGAGGCCGTCACGAGGACTCTCCACGACCTGTTGAACGCCGGGTACTCGGTGGGCACGCTCGACGCCGCCGGGCGAGACGAGCTCTTCGGTCGGCTGTCCGGGGTGCTCTGGACGCTCGCCGCGCTGACGGGCTACGCCCCCGCGGGGCTCTTCGATCTGCCCGTTCCCGCGGTGAACTTCGCCGACGCGTACTGGGAGGGGCTCGGGGAGGACGAGCGGCTGGCCCACGCGAACACGGTGTACGGATCGGGGAGGTTCGTGCTCACGCCCACCGGCAGGTACAGGCTGAACGTGACGGACCTCGAGCACGCGGAGGGGCTGATGGACGCGGACGCGAACGCGATGCGCGAAGTGGCCCTCGTGAACGCCGTGTTCGCCTCCGCAGCGAAGCAATCTGCGTGGAGGCCCGTGTGGCAGCGGGAGGTGTACGAGACGGCCGCGGGCCATCCGAGTGCGTACCTTCACACGCGGGCCACGTCCGAGGCGCGGGTGATTTCTCATCCTTCTTGGGGTGTGATCTCCCCTGTTCGTGCGAAATTCTACCAGGTAGTCTCTGAAGCCGTTCGAGGACACGATGGCCTCCGTGGGGCAGAGAGTGGCGGCTCCTGCACCGCAACTGACCGGTTGCTGCAGGAGCGCGTCCTCCAGATCAAGGCTAACAGTGGAATCGACGCATCAGGGTACGAATCAGGCGGCGCGGAGATCACGTGTCTGGGGCCCACCGGGAGGGTGCCGATCTTGAGGGGTCTCCACGGCGCATTCGTCGATCTGGCGGTGGGTCTCAGTTACGGCGACATTCAGTCTGGTTTGTACGACGAGTTCGGGCCACCGGCGTATGTAGACATCGAAGAAAGTGACCTCGTCGCATGGGGGGCGGCGAGCAGTACGGACCACGTAGTCTGGGGCACGAGCTCTGCTACCAGCACGTTCCAGGTTCCCGAGCTATGCCTCAACGCTATCATCTCCGTCGATCCGCTCGGGTGGTCCGACTACTTCATCAAGAGCGGCTGCATCCGCTGGTGGCAAAGCCTTCCTTCGAAGGGCAGTACGTGGTGGAGTCAGTTCACCACCGTCGCGCTTCGTCCGACATCCTGCGGCGCTGACCAGCGAGCGTTGATCTTCATGAACGCACTTCCGCGGTTCGCCACGCCTTGCGCCGCTGCGCGCGAGCTGGCGAGAAGCGTCGCGCTCGGCTGCGTCCTCTCGCGGGGCTACTCGGCGCTCGCGCCCGGGGAGCCGATGCCGGTCATCCAGGAGGTCGAGGACATCGGCAAGCTGGAGGGGTGGGTGAGCGAGCAGTCCAGGAACGCGCGGTTGGCGATCAGCCGGATCGTGCTCCAGCGCGTCCCGAAGCGAGTCGTGGCGGACTTCCGTGAGGGGCGGGTAGGGAGCGGCGCCACCGATGGGGAGCACGGCCAACTCGTTCTGCAGTACGAGACGGGTGTTCAAGGGCTGGCCGAGGGGTGGAAGACAGTGGAGGGAGAGCTCAGCCGCATCGGCGGCGCGATCGGCGTCGCGAAGGTCGGCCTCGTCGGCGCGCAGCTCGCCACCAAGCTCGCCCTGAAGCGCTCCGCGATGGCTCGCATCCAGCTTGAGTCGGAGCGGGTGCGCGCGATGGTGGGCGCGCTCGCCGGGTGGGGGAGCGGCATCATGCAGCGCAACCCGTACGCGGCAGTTGGAGCCGTCGCCGACGGCATCCTGGCGGCGGATGCAGCCACCCGCCAGCTCGAGCTCCAAGACGACATCGAGGCCATCGAGGCGGAGCAGGGCGCCAACGACGTGGCTCGCGTGCTCGCCGACTTCCATGCCTCCGTCGGGCCGTCGTACACCAACCTGCAGTCCGCGATCGATCGGCTCCGCGGCTCGAGCGCGGCGGTGCTCAGCACGGGATCGGCCCTCAGGTCGAAGCAGCAGCAGGCGCAGTACGCGGCCGCGAAGGGCGCCCTGCAAGACTACGTCGCGCTCGACGGCGCCAACGGTCCCGAGACGGTCCCGCTGCGCGTGAACACGGTGTTGCGGCGGCAGTACGACCTGACTCGGCGCCGGTACGAGCGGTCGCTCCGCGACGCCAAGTACCTGGCGTACATGGCGAGGCTCGCCGTGGAGCAGCGCATCGGCATGCGCCTGAACGAGATCCAGACGCCGATCGGGCCGCTGCCGCCGCCTCGGGAGTGGGCGGACGAGATCTGCACGTTCCAGGGCGTGAACTACGAGCGGTTTCGCGCGGGTGACGGGACGGACGGCGGCATCACCGACTCCGAGTTCTTCGGGCTCGCTCCGGCGGACGCGACCCGGTTCACCGACCCGTTCCTCGGCGACTACGTGACGCGCCTAGCGTCCTTCGTGGACTACTACAACATCCAGTACCCCTTCCACGACGCCGAGGATCTGGTCGCCCTTTCCGTTCGCGACGATCTCCTCGGGCCGACCGGTGCGTGCTACGTGCCCGGTCGAAACCTGCTCCGCTACTCTCACCAGCTCGATCGCGCATCGGCCGACGGCACCTCTGTCCGCGGTTGGAGCCGGTCCGGGAGGCAGGCGGGGTCGCCGACGTACCTGTCCGTGGTCTCGGGTGAGGTGCTCGTGGACAGCGAGCCCGGGGACGGTGGCGCGCCAGTCATCGTCGTGCCTCCCGCGACGGTGGCGGCGGGCGGGTACACGTGGCTGAGCGACCAGCCGGTGCCCGCCACAGGGACCGATGGCGGCGTCGGCGCGGGCGACGGCGGAGCCGGCGACGCGGGCGACGCCGAGGTGGGCGACCCGAGCGCGGGCGGGACTGGCCCGTCGGCGCCGAGCTCGACGGTGTACCAGGCGGTCGAGCTCGTCGCGGGGCAGAGCTACGTCCTCTCCTGGTTCGACATGGCGCGCGGCTCGGACGGCGGGCCGCCGGCGGCTGGCGAGCCTCCGGCGTACCGGGTGGCCGTGTACGACGGGAGCTGGGGCCAGGTCCGCGGAGATACCCCGGTGCCCTCGAGCGCCGGCGCCGGCGATGCGGGCGCCGCGGTCGAGTGGTCGTCGCGGCGGGTGCTCGGTCCATTCACGGTGTCGCAGTCCGGTATCCACTACGTGGCGTTCGGCGCGTCGCTCGGCGCGGCCACCGGCGGGCCTGCCGGGAGCGTCGCGATCGCGAACGTGCAGCTCGAACTCGCCACGGGCGCGGAAGGCGCGACGGCGTACCAGGCGACGACGGACGGTCTCCTCGTGCTCTCGGGCGACTGCGCGCTGGGGAGCCCCGCGGACCTTCGCGCGGCGTTCGACTACCGGTGCGAGGGGGGCGAGTGCTTCCACGAGCTGCGGGCGCCGATCGTGGTCGACACGAGCTCGCTCCACGCGGGGACGAGCCGGCTCGTCGGGCGTCTGGCGAAGGGCAATTACAACTACCGGCACGTGAGCCTGGCGGTGAACGTGGTCGGCACGGGCGTCCTCGACTGCAGCGTGGTGGGCACGACATCCTGCTACGGGACGGGCTACCTCGAGTACACGCTCGCGCACGACGCGTTCGACATCCCGATCCTCGACCACACGGGCACGACCGCCCGCGGGTTCGATTTCGGCTCTGCGTCGATCCGACACGGCAAGGCGCTCGCCACGGAGCGGTACATCACGACTCCGGTTGGCGGGGTGGATCTCGGGCTGCTGTCGCAGGCCTCAGTCCAGAAGCCGGAGCTTCGCGGCCGCCCGCTCGATGGCGCGTACCGGCTCCGCATCCACGACAGCCCGGCGCTCCGCTGGGACCGGCTGGACGATCTCCAGATCGTCCTGACCTACCGGTACTGGTCGGCTGTGAGTCGCCAGGACTCCACCCAGTAGCCGGGGCACCATGGCGGCACGAGCCCGGAATTCGGCGGCGCGGCTGGTGGTCGCGTCGGCGGCGCTGCTCGGGGGATGCGTCCCCGGGTGCGAGAGCTGTGTGCCCGGCGGGGGAGGGGGTACCAGCGGCGCGGCGGGCGCGAGCGGCGCGGCGGGCGCGGGCGGCGCGAGCGGCGCGGCGGGCGCGAGCGGCGCGAGCGGCGCGAGCGGCGGCGGCGCGGCGGCGGGCGGCGGCGGCGCCGCCGGCTCCGACGCGAGCGCGGGCGGCGGGGGCGCGGGCGGCGGCGGGGGTGCGGGCGGCGGCGGGGGCGCGAGCGGCGGCGGGGGCGCGAGCGGCGGCGGGGGCGCGAGCGACGCCGCGGCGGACGCTCCGGCGGATGCCCCGTACCCGCCAGCGTGTGGCGACGGCTGGCGCGACCAGGCGACCGAGGAGTGCGACGACGGCGCCGCGGGGCCGCCGGGTGGTGACGGGTGCAACGCGGCCTGCGGCGTCGAGGACGTGCCCGTGGGGTCGCCGGTCGCGGTCGACGCGGCGCCGGGCTCCCGGTGGCTGGGAGCGGGGCGGCATCCGGTAGCGGCGACGAGCGCCGGGGTCGCGGTGGTGGTCGTCGAGGCGGCGGCGGGCGAGGCGCGCGTGGCCCTGCGCGCGTTCTCGGGGCGCGGCGCGCCCGGCGCGCTGGTAGTGGACGTGGCGGCGGGCGCGCGTCCGTCGCTCGACGCGAACCCCGTCGTGGCGCCGCTCGTGGGCGGCGCGTACGCGGTCGCGTGGACGGATCTCGCGGTGGACGGTGATCGGCTCGGCGTGGCGCTCCGGCGCGTGACGCCGGGGGCGCCGGTGGAGCTTGGGGCGCTCGCGCGCGCGAGCGTTGGTGCGGCGTTCTCGCAGCGAGCGCCTGACCTCGTGGTGACCGCGAGCGGCGAGGTGATGTGCGCGTGGGTGGACGACTCCGATCCGTGGACGGCGCCGGACGTGAAGGTGCGGCGGTTCAGCGACACGCTCGCGCCGCTCGGGTCGGAGGAGACGCTGGCGGGGACGGACGCGGTGGAGGAGTCGGTGGCGCTGGTGCCGGTGGGCGCGGGGTGGGCGGCGGCGTGGCGCGCGGGCGCGGGGGGCGCAGAGCAGGTGGTGGTCGAGTCGCGGCGCGTGGCGGGCGCAGCGCCGGTGCGCTGGACGATCGACGTGGACCTCCCCGCCCCTGCGGGGGACGTGCCGGCGCTCGCCGAGCTGGCGGAGGGGCGGCTCCTGGTGGTGTTCGGGGTGGGGAGCGACCCGGACGGTGACGGGGTCGCGGACGTCCCGCGGCTTCGCGCAGCGGTGCTCGACGAGGCGGCGCCCGGCCTGACGGTGGCCGCCCCGGTCGCGCCGCTCGTCGCGCCCTACGCGGCCGACGCGAGCGTTGGGCAGCGTCACCCGGCGCTGACGCGCGCGGGCGATCGGGTGTGGATCGGCTGGGGAAGCGCTGCGATCGTCGCGGAGCCGCTCGCCGAGGAGGCGTGGCTGAAGGAGGTGGGCTTCACGGCGGGCGACGGCGGGGTGATTCTCGACCTCGCCGTGCCCGAGCTCCCGGTCCCACGTCGCGCCGCGCACCTCGCCGGCGATCAGCGCCGCCCCGCGCTCGCGGCGCTGCGCCTCGAGCCGGAGCGCACGTGGGCCCTCGCGCTCGCGTGGGAGGACCACGGCCGCACGCTGGGCGCTGGCGCCGGCGAGCCCGACGTCCTCGCCCAGCTCGCCCCGCTCCCGCTCCTCCGGCTGCCGGAAGGGGAGGGGGGGCTATGACGACCCAGGAAGCTCGTGCCGGGCAGCGCCGCCCCGGTGACGTGCTCGGGCGGGGCGACGTCGTCGCGGTTGCGAACGGTCGGAGCTGCACGCGAGGGCCACGATGACCCAACCCCCGCTCGCTGCGCTCCGGTCGAAGGCGCTTCGCGTGCCCGCGGGGATGGTCACGCTGATCGCGTTCGTCGCGACGCTGTGGCCCGCGTGGGCGCGCGCGGAGGGGGCGGGCGGAGCGGCGCCGGGCTCGTCGGAGGTGGAGGGCGTGGTGTCCGTGGCGACGCCGGGCGCCGCGGCGGGCGCGCTCGGCGCGGCAGCGGGCGATGGCGAGCCGGGGGCGGCCGGCGAGCGCGCGGCCGAGGCGCCGGTCGATCGGCGGGAGCCCGAGGGCGCCACGGATTCGCGGGCGGTGCTGCCCGCTGGCGCGAGTGACCCGGGGCAGGGTGCGGCGCCGCTCGAGCCGGTGGCGCTGCCGAGCGGAGCGGACAAGAGCGGCGTGACGAGTCAGGCGATCAGCGTGCCGCAGGGGGCGGGCAAGATCGACGGGATGGGGGAGAGCTTCAGCACGCAGCTCTCGACCGGCGGCGCGACGTTCGCGGTGCCGTTCGTGGTGCCGGCGGCGCGGGGCGGCGGGCAGGTGTTGCTCGGGCTGTCGTACTCGTCGGGAGCGGGGGCCGGGAGCGCCGGGATGGGATGGGAGGTAGGCGTGCCCTTCGTGGCGCGCCAGACGGACCGCGGGATCCCGAGCTACGATGACCGGGCAGCGTGGCACGCGGGGCAGGATCGGTTCGTGTTCAACGGGGGCCAGGAGCTGGTCCCGATCTGCACGGTGACGGCCGCGCTCGAGTGTGCCGGCGCGCTGGTCGGAGCGGAGGTGCCGGGGGGCGGGGGCGCGACGGAGGACGAGGCGATGCCGGCGTGGTCGGCGGGCTGGCAGTACTTTCGGCCGCGGGTGGAGGGGTCGTTTCAGCGGTTCTTCTGGTCGCCGGATCACCGGACTTGGCGGGTGCAGGACAAGAGCGGGGTGTCGATGGAGCTCGGCGCGGCGCTCGATGGCAGCGCGGCGGGCGCGCTCGAGAGGAACCCCGCGCGGCCGGAGGAGATCTATCGGTGGCATCTGGCGCGGCAGTACGACACCTACGGGGCGGCGAACGCGGCGACCGGCGCGGTGCGGCCGCACAACGTGGCGGTGTACGTCTACTCGGAGGACGAGGGCACGGCGTACTTGACGGACGCGTACCACACGACGCCGGCGGCGGAGCCGGCGACGGCGGACACGGCGCGGTTCGCGCACCACGTGCGGCTGGCGTGGGAGGCGCGGACGGATCCGACCGAGAGCTACCGGGGTGGATGGCGGATGGTGCGGCGGCAGAGGCTCGCGCGGGTCGACGTGACCAGCAAGCCGTATGGGGAGGCGGGTGGTGCCGTGGACGCGAGCGCGGCGCGCAAGGTGGTGCGGCGCTATCACCTCGGCTACGAGGCGACGAGCCACGTCTCGCTGCTCGAGCGGATCGAGGTCGAGGGGCGGTGCTCGGGGGCCGAGGCGCACCCGAGCGTGGCGGCGGAGGACGCGAGCGGGGGCGTCGGGCCGACGAGCTGCCCGCGGCTGCCGCCGATGACGTTCACCTACTCGAGGGTGAGCGGCTACGGGACGGACGGCGCGCCCGGCGGGGCTACCGTACCGGGCTACGAGCCGTTCGACGCGCGACTGCGGTCGTTGGCCGACTCGCCGCCGCACTCTGTCGACGAAGGGCAGGCGGATCTGTTCGACGTGAACGGCGACGCGCTACCGGACGTGCTGGTGACGGCGGCGGGGATGTACGGGAGCGGACACGGAGTGTTCTTCCAGTCGCCGGGAGGCGCGGTGGACCGCTTCGGGGCGGCGACGCCGATGTCCGTGGGCTTGGACGGCGCCGGGGTGGTGAAGCTCTCGAACCTCAACGTGGCGGCGTTGGACCTGGACGCGGACGGGGTGAGCGATCTGCTGCACATGCCGAAGGTGAAGACGTACTCGGCGTACCGGCCGGTGCATCGGGGGGCGGCGGGGGGCGTCGCGGCGGGGTGGCACGGGGAGGGGCGGAGCATCGCTGCGGCGGGAGCGCAGAGCCCGAAGATCGACCTCGGCAACGACGCGCCGGACGTGCGGGTGATGGATGTCGACTTCGACGGTCTGGTCGACGTGGTGGTGACGGCGGGGACGGAGGTGCAGACGTTCTTCCACCTGGGGCGGTACCCGGGGGGCGACGGGCAGTTCGGGCAGGGGACGTGGACGAGCGCGTCGACGGCGACGCTGTCGCTCGAGCCGGTGCGGCGGTGCGTACCGTGGAGCGGGACGCCGGTGCGCTTCAGCGATCCGGACGTGAAGCTGGCCGATCTGAACGGCGACGGCGTGGGGGACATCGTGCGCGTGCGGCGGGGCGACGTCCGCTACTGGCCGGGGCGGGGCAACGGATACTGGGGGACGGGGGACCGGGAGGGGTGCGCGGCGGGGACGTTCGGAGCGGAGCGACACGTCGCGATGGCGACGAGCCCCTGGTACAGCGACGTGGAGGGCGAGTCGCTGCGGCTCGACGACGTGAACGGCGATGGGCTGGACGACCTGGTCCAGGTGCGGTTCACGGGGATCGACGTGTGGCTCAACGTCGACGGCGCGGGGTGGTCGAGTCGGATCCAGATCGACGGCACGCCCGCGGCGCCGTCGTATGCGAACCGCGTGCGGCTGGTCGACATGAACGGTAACGGCACGCGGGACGTGCTGTGGGGCGACGGGCGGGACTATCGCTACGTGGATCTGCAAGGCGGGACGCGCCCGCACCTGCTCGTCGGCGTCGCCAACGGCCTGGGCAAGACGACGGAGCTCGAGTACTCGACGTCCACGGAGGAAATGCGCCGGGCCGACGCGGCGTACGGCGGCGGGCCGGCGCCGAAGGCGTGCGGGGCGGACGACCCGTGGGAGTGCCCGTGGGCCCGCAAGATGCCGGTCGTCGTGCACGTCGTCAAGCGCGTGACGGAGCGGGACCATGTGGCGAGGGCGGGCGGCGCCGAGGGGCGCCTCGTCACGGAGTACGAGTACAGGGACCCAGTGTACGAAGGGCGGCAGCGGGAGTTCCGTGGGTTCGAGCGCGCGCGGGCCCGCCGGATCGGGGACGAGAGCTCGCCGTCCGACGTTGCGGAGAGCACCTTCCTGCTTGGGGAGTGCGCGAGCGAGGACGCGGCTTCCGGGACGGGCGGGTCCGGGGGCGCCGGCTCGGTAGACCCGTGCGCGCTCTCTGAGCGGTGGCGCGACAACCCCCGCGAGGCGCTGAAGGGCCTGCCGGTGGTGAGCGAGGAGCGGAGCGCGGAGGGCGTCTACGTCTCGACGACCGTCAGCCGCTACCAGCTCGCGACGCTCTACGAGGGGCTCGACGGTCGCGCCGTGCGCTGGGCGCACCAGGTCGGCACGGAGACCTTCCTCTACGACACCGGTCCGTTCGTTCCGGCGGCCTCGACGGTCGAGGTCGCGGTCGTCGACTCGGAGACGCGGTCCATCCAGCTCCGTAGCAGCGCGGGCCGGGTGCGGCTCCGCTCCGAGACCGAGGCGGATCGGTTCGGCAACCAGGTGATCGCGCGTGCGTACGGCTGCGTCGAGGGCTGTGAGCGCGTGGACGAGCGGATCGCGAGCTACACCATCCCCGCGCGGCCCGCCGGCGACCCGACGGGGTGGCTGTGGCGGACGGTGGACGCGTGGGGGGAGGGGAGCGCGCCGCGTCACGCGGGGATCCGGCGGGCGCGCACCCACGTGACGTTCGACGCGCAGGGGGCGCCGGTGGAGGCAAGGTCGGAGCTCGCGGGCACGTTGGCGCTCGACCGCTCCCACGCGACGGGGGCGGACGTAGCGCTGCCGCCGCCGACGGCGTCGGCGGACGGTCTGCTCTTCACGAGCGGCCAGGAGTACGACCCGGCGGGGCTCGGGACGTTGGTGCGTGAGCAGGGCGCGGGCGGTCGATGCCGTGAACTCACGTACGACACGACGTACGCGCAGCTCGTGACGGCGGAGACGATCTACACCGGGGGCTGCGGCGCCGGTCCGCTGGTGTCGTCGGCGGGCTACGACCGGGGGTTCGGGCTCGTGACGGCGGTCACCGATCTGCGCGGCCAGCCGAGCGCGGTCGAGTACGACGGCTTCGCTCGCCTGGTGTCGCTGACGCCGCCGCACCCGGAGTCGCCGGGAGCGCTCTCGCCGCGCCCGAGCGTCCGGGTGACGTACTACCTCCCGGCGGACTTGGGCGGCCGACCGTACTCTGCGATGCGGACGGAGACGCACGACGGGGCGAGCCTGGAGGAAGACGCGTACCTGGAGGCGTGGGCGTGGGTAGACGGTCTTGGGAGGGGCATAGCGAGCCTGACGGAGGCCGACCCGGATGCAGCGCAGGGAGACGGCCACGCGTGGGTGGTGAGCGATCTGGTGGAGCTCGATGCGAAGGGCGCGGTGCGGAAGAAGTACCTGCCGTTCTACTACGACGGAGAGCCGCTCGCGGCGCCGCTCACGGCCGCGCCGCTCGAGCCGGGCTCGAGCTCGGGCTCGGCGGGGGGGTGGGGGACGGAGCTGGGGACGCCGGTGGCCTACGGCGGGCAGCGGTACGACGCCTTCGGGCGGCAGCTCCAGACGTTCGATGTGGACGGCACGGTCACGCTGCAGAGCCGGCACCACGCGCTGGCGACGGATCTATGGGACGCCGCGGACCGCGAGGCGGGCGCGCACCAGGGCACGTTCGCGAGCGAGCTGCGCGACGGCCACGGGCGCACGCTGCGGACGACGGAGCGCGCGCACCACGCCGCGGCGATCGAGGCGCGCCACATCGAGACGGAGTACCTCCCGACGGGCGAACCGGAGGTGATCACGCGCAAGCTGGGTGATCCGGAGGCCCCGACCGCGGCGGTGACGCGGTGGCTGCGCTACGACACGCTGGGGCGGCTGGTGCTCAACGTCGAGCCCCACGTGTCACGCAACTTCGACCCGGATCCGGACGCCGTCATCCTCGCATCGACGGCGGGGGACGCGACGGCGCTGCGCGCGTGGCGGTACGCCTACGACGACGCGGGGGAGCTCGTGGGCACGAGCGACGCGCGGGGGTGTGGGAGCAACTACGCGTACGACGCCG
>JADLEQ010000063.1 GCA_020846005.1 Polyangiaceae bacterium | reverse complement strand
TCGCATTCGATGTTTCTGTTCATCAACTACTGAGACGTACGGGCTGGGCGCAGAATTCATGCTGGATCCGCGATCATGCGAGATTTTCTGAGCCGGCCCCGGGCCGGGATGGAGCGAAATCGAGGTTGAGGAGGTCGCAGGGAGCGCCCGTATCTCACAGCTCACACTCAACGCCATCGCGCCCGAGCCGGTCTCCGTGGTCATCCGTCCGCACGAGGAGCCCATCGTGACGTGGGCGGGTCAGAGCGCGCCGAAGTTGGTCGCCGAGGTCGAGCATTTCATCCCTTATGTGAACATCACGGGCAGCCCCGGTCCGCGCGACAAGCAGCGCGCCTATCGCAACGGCTTCCTATTTCTGTTCGCACAGCCCCTGCAGGCATTGAAGTCGATCCTCAGCGGCCTCCAGTATTTGGGCTCGACGCGCCAGCCGCCGCCGAGCCTATTCAAGATAGCCACCACGGCTCCGAACGAGATCGGCGTATCCGGGGAGCTCGCAGCCCAGCTCCTGCACCGGCGGCAGAAGGACCTCGTCCACTTCGCGCGGCCGCTGCAGGTCGCAGAGCCGAGCCTCCCTTCCGAGGTGCGGGCTGCGCCACTCGTCGAGGCCGTGAACGAGACGCTGGCCGCGCTTGGGATCAGTGCGCCGCTCAAGGTCGAGGAAATACAAGACGTCGGGTTCCGAGTGCTCTTTGGAAGCGCCAGCCTGTCGCATGTGGGTCGTGGGCTCGGCTACCTCCTGCCGCTCATCGAGCTCGGCCTCATCGCAGACCCGCTGCACTTCGACGGGCAGGCCGGCAGCACGCCGGTCGCGACCTATGCGGCGCGTTGCCCCAGCTACACGCAGATCGCTCTCGAGGAGCCTGAGGCGCATCTTCACCCCAAGGTCGCGAGCCAGCTTGCGCATTGGCTGGTGAGCCTCGCGATGACGAATCGTAGGCTCATCGTCGAGACGCACAGCGATCATCTCGTGCGGCGGCTGCGCGGCTTGGTTGCGCGCGCTGGCAAGGGCTCCGAGCTAGAGCAGTGGCTTCTCGGTAACGTCGTGGTGCTCAGCGTGGAGCAGGATGCGGCCGGGCTCTCCACCGTGACGCCGAGCCACCTGACCGCGGAGGGGGGCGTCGGCGAGGTGTGGCCCGCCGACTTCATGGATGAGGCGACCGACGAAGAGAGCGCCATCTACTACGCGAAGCTCGACAAGACGAAGGACGACGCCACCACCGGGAGCGTAAACTGGAATGACAACGACGAGCCCGAGGGGGACGACGCGCCATGATCGGCCTGCTCGACCCGACGCTGTTCCTCGCTCGCGTCGAAGCCGAGGTGGTGAGCGACCTTGAGGTCGTTCTGCGCGCATGTCGCGAGCACACCATCGAGCTAGCGCCGCTCCGCGAGTATTGGCCCGCGCTCTGGAACGAGCTAGGGAGCCCACTCGAGAGGCAACTCTCGCCGCAGGCGAAGCGGACGCTTCAAGCGGTACGGAGCGCCGCCCCGTCGTCCGACGCGCACATCGTCGCGCTGTCGGCGAACGCGGGCGCCGCATGGCGTCGAGGATTCACCGTGCTATTCGGGGGCCCTCACCTCCAGCCGCCGTGGACCGACAGGATGGCGCTCGCGGTCATTCGGGCCGTTTCGTGCGGCACGTCCGTCGTCATGTTCTGTCGGCGTGTGAACGGACGCAACCTCGTCATTCACGCCGCAGGCGACTCCACGCTGCACGAGAACACGCGCTGGGTGCTGCACGTTCAGCCTAGCGGTGTCGGCCCGCGACAGGTGCTGTGCGTTCATCACCCACGCAACCTGCGGGAGCGCTGGACGGCGCGCTTCGATTGGCGCCTGCCAACCGTGTCGGACAGCGCGCGCTACCCGTTCTGTGTCCCGAACGAGTGGTGGAAGGGCTCGACGACCGCGTTCCGCACCGTCTCGTCGAAACCAGCCTGGATCGACGCGCACGGCAACGGCTGGGCGCGCCCGAACATCAACGGCGGTGCGGGGTACCACTGGGACGTCTTCATCCAGGGCGCGGCGGCGCAACAGGCGATCGGGGTCGACCAAATCAACGTCGTCGAGTTCGGAGCACCGTCGACGGAGGGTCGACCGGGGCACCTGCACCATGTGCCGTCGGCCAGACAAGCGCGCGTCACCGATACGGGGTGGTCATGCTGAGGGCCTGCTGGACCATGGATGTTGTTCCACCGAAAGAGGGCCAGTCACCATGACGACGTCCGCAGAGATCCGACAGAAGCTCATCGAGACCCTACAGCTCGACCTCGTCGGGCCTGGCGCCGGCCACGCGCTCGAGGCCGAGCGCCTGTGGGAGAGTGAGCCCCCGTCTCGCTGGTACCTCACGGGCTTCCTCGTCCCCACCGAGGCCCCCGAGTCGCAGCGCCACGACCCCGAATCCGAGGAGGTCCTCGACGCGGTCGTGGGCTCCGACGAGGGCACGGGTGACGACGACGTGGAGCCCGACAAGGCGCCTGCGCGCAAGGTGTTCTTGCCGTCGTCGCTCGGCATCAGCGTGCTCGTGCCCAAGGGCGTGAAGACGCTCTCGGCCGAGGTGCTGTGGGGCGACTACACGAAGGTCTCGACGGAGGATCCCGAGCACCCGGAGCGCAAGGCCTGGCAGCGCACGCAGCGCAGGCACACCGTCGGCGTCTCGCTTCCTCCGAGAGGGCTCGGTCGCACTGAGCTGCCCGACAGTCGCGGCGTGTGCCTCTACGTCTCCGCCCGCGACGTGAGCAGCCTCGGCCCCGAAGGAAACGAGCTGCCCGCGGGCACGCGCGCTGTCTCCGTCTTCGTCGTGAACGAGCGTGACCCCGAAGGCGAGGAACGCTCCGACGAGGGGCTCCTCTTTCAGGCCCAGCTGATCCTGAAGTCGAACGAGGGTTTCGTCGCGCGACCGAACCTCCGCGGCTTGGGCGATGACGACGCCGACGAACGCATCGCTGATCTCCAGTACCGCGACGTCTTCGAGTTCGCCGTCGGTCACGGCGTCTCGACCGACGCGCTCGTAGCAGGTGATGCGTGCCACGAGGTGAGCAGCACGTGGATCCCGGTCGCGGCCGTGGAGAACGTCGACCCCACCAGCATCGCCGGCGTCGAGCTCGCGATGGAGAAGCTCGCGGCCACGCCGACGGCCGCCGAGGCCCAGGCGGCGCTCGGCGCGCTCGGGACGGAGTACGGGGCGTGGATCGCCAAACAGCGCGCGGCCGTGCCCACGCAGCCGCGGCGCGCCGAGGTCGCGAAGGATCTCCTCGATCGCTGTGAGCTCGCGCGGCAGCGCATAGCCCAGGGCCTCGTCGAGCTGGAGGATCCGCTCGTGTTCGAGGCGTTCCAGATCGCGAACCGCGCGATGGCGGCGGCGGCGCGGCAGCGAACGGCGCAGCTCAAGGGATGGAGGCCCGACCAGGTGAGCGAGCCGCTGTGGCGCCCGTTCCAGCTCGCCTTCGTGCTGATGAACCTCCGCGGCATCGCCAAGCCCACCGACCCGGAGCGCGAGGTCCTCGACCTCCTGTTCTTCCCCACGGGCGGCGGCAAGACGGAGGCCTACCTCGGCCTCGCCGCGTTCACGCTCGCGCTCCGCCGGCTGCGCGATCCGAGCGTGAACTCCTCGGGCGTCAGCGTGTTGATGCGCTACACGCTGCGTCTCCTCACGCTCGACCAGCTCAGCCGCGCCGCGACACTCATCTGTGCCCTCGAGCTCGAGCGGCAGAAGGACGTCGAGAAGCTCGGCAAGTGGCCCCTTGAGATCGGGCTCTGGGTCGGCCGCAAGGCGACCCCGAACCACATGGGCAGGAGGGGCGATCACGATCGCCGCTCGGCGCGCGCGCGAACGATCGCGTTCCAGAACGACAGCAAGTACAAGCCCGCGCCCATCCCCATCGAGAACTGCCCGTGGTGCGGCACGAAGTTCGAGGCCACGTCGTTCCGTCTCACTCCGACGACGGATCAACCGACGGACCTGCGCATCACCTGCGCGAACGAGGACTGCGCGTTCACCCGCGACAACGCGCTGCCGATCGTCGCGGTGGACGAGCCGCTCTATCGGCGGCTGCCGTGCTTCATCATCGCCACCGTCGACAAGCTCGCGTCGCTCCCGTGGCACTCCACCCCGGGCAAGCTCTTCGGAAAGGTCGAGCGCTTTGACAGCAGCGGCTTCTACGGGCCGGGCGACGGTGCGGGTGGCAGCAAACTGCCTCGGCCGCTCCTACCGCCCGACCTGATCATCCAAGACGAGCTGCACCTCGTCAGCGGCCCCCTCGGCACGATGGTGGGCCTCTACGAGACCGCTGTCGAGACCCTGTGTCGCCGCGAGGACGCCGGGAAGACCGTCCTGCCGAAGATCGTGGCGTCCACCGCGACCGTGCGGCGCGCCGAGGCGCAGGTGCGCGCGCTCTTCAACCGCTCGCAGGTGGACGTCTTCCCGCCGCCCGGTCCCGATCGGCGTGACTCCTTCTTCGCGCGCACGGTGCGCGCCGCGGAGAAGCACCCCCGCCTCTACGTGGGCGTGGCGGCCCAGGGGCGAAGCCTGAAGGTGGTGCTGCTGCGGGCCTACCTGGCGATCCTTTCGGCGGCGAAGAAGCACTACGACGCTGCCGGTGGGGCGGCGAGCGCACCGAACCCGGCGGATCCGTACATGACGCTCCTCGGGTACTTCAACGCCCTGCGGGAGCTGGGTGGGAGCCGCCGCATCGTCGAGGACGAGGTGCGCAGCCGACTGCAGGGCTACCAGCGGCATCGGAGGGTGGGCGAGGTGGATTGCCCGTTCGTGGACCGCACCATCCAATTCGACGCGATCGAACTCACCTCGCGCGAGCCGACCAACCGCGTCGCGCAAGCGAAGCGTCGCCTCGCGCTCCCGTTCGCCGAAGAGGGTCGCGTCGACGTCGCGCTCGCGACGAACATGATCTCGGTCGGTCTGGACATCACGCGCCTTGGCCTGATGGTCGTGCTAGGCCAACCCAAGACCTCGGCCGAGTACATCCAGGCCACGAGCCGCGTAGGCCGGGACGAAGAGCGCCCGGGTCTCGTCATCACGCTGCTCAACGCGTACAGGCCCCGCGACCGCTCGCACTACGAGCGGTTCGAGGCTTACCACGAGACGTTCTATCGGGCGGTGGAGGCGACGAGCGTGACGCCGTTCGCCCCGCGCGCGGTCGACCGAGGGCTCGCGGCCGTCGTGGTCTCGCTGGCTCGGCACGGCGAAGCCGCGCTCACCCCTGCCGCGCGCGCGGCAGACCTCGCGCTGCATCGGGCGCGGCTCGGGTGGCTCAAGGCCGCAGTACGGGCGCGCGCCGAGAACCACGCCAAGGATCTCGAGGCCGCAGAGCGACGCGAGCTGGGGGGGAAGATGGAAGCGCGCGTCGATGACCTGCTCGACGCATGGGAGCAGATCGCCGCGGAGAAGGCCGCCGTCCAGGCGGGCCTCCAGTACGGGCCCTTCGAGGCCAGGCCTCGGCCACCGCTGCTTCACGATCCGCTCGACGCGGACCTGAAGAAGGAGCCGCCGCACTCCAAGCTCCGCAAGTTCAAGGCGCAGTGGTCGCTGCGCGACGTGGAGGCGGAGGTGCCCGTCATCGTGCGACGCCTCGACGGCGGCACCCCGGAGGCGACGTGAGCGTCGTCAAGATCCGCCAGAGCCAGATCGTCTCCACGTATGGGCCGGGTGCGCTCGTCGACCTCCCCGACTACGCGGTGCTCGTTGCCGGCCTGGAGCACTGGGCTGGCGACGCGCAGCTCGTCCATGAGCCCAGACTGCTCGCGAACCTCCGTCACCGGCTCGGCCTGCCCTTCCTCGAGCTGCGCGCGCCGCCGGTCCCGCAGCGAGAGGACGAGGCCGGCGTCGGCGTCGTCGCCTGGCAGTTCCCCGAGTGGTTCGTCGCGCAGTTCGAGGTGATCACGAAGCAGTACGGTCGGTCTCGACCGCTCGTGCATCGCAGGGCGCTGGTGAAGGGACGCTACGTCGGCGACGACCCGACCGGCAAGCGCAAGCGCAAGGACTGGCCTGTCGTGCCCGTGCGCTTCGTGCAGGCTTGCCCCAACGGTCACGTGAGCGACATCGACTGGCCGCGGCTCGTGCATCGCGACGGAGTCGCCTGCGGCGGCCGGCTGTGGCTCGACCAGCGCGGCACGACGGGGGACCTCGCTGACCTTTTTGTCCGATGCGATGGCTGTACGAGCCAGCCGATGTCCCTCGTTCGCCTGCAGGCCACCTCCAAGGAGCGCTCGGTGCTCGGCGAGTGTCACGGCGATCGTCCCTGGCTCGGGCCGATGGCGAGGGAGACCTGCGTGGGCCCTCACGACAAGCCCCACCGCAACAAGCTCCTGATCCGCCACGCGAGCAACGCGTACTTCCCGGTGGTCGAGCGCGCGATCTCGATCCCGGATCACGACGAGCGCCTCCGAAAGGCCGTCGACTCGGTCTGGGACGACTTCCTCTCCGTCGCGGAGGGCGCGGCGGACATCAAGCGGGAGCGAAAGAAGCAGCGGGTGCAGCTCGCGCTCGAGGGGCTGACCGACGCCGAGGTCTGGGCCGAGTGCGAGCGTCGTCAGGGTGGAGCCGTCGAGACACAGAAGGGCCTGAAGGATGTCGAGCTCGACACGTTCCTTTCGGTTCCCGACGAGCTCGGCGACGACAAGCCCGAGGGCGACTTCTACGCGCGCCGCCTGCCGCTGGACGCCGAACGCGAGGGGGCGATCGCGTCGGTCGAGCGCGTGGTCCTCGCCCACCGACTGCGCGAAGTCGTCAGCGAGATCGGCTTCACTCGCTTCGAGTCCCCAGCGCCGCCGGTCGATTCGGAGGTCGATCTCGGCGTTCGTCTCGCCGCGCTCGCCCTCGAGACCCGCTGGCTGCCGGCCATCGAGAATCGCGGCGAGGGCGTCTTCCTCGCGCTGGATGCCGCGAAGGTGAAGGCGTGGACCCACCGCCCCTCGGTGAAGCAGCGCGCGCTCGAGTTCCAGGGCGGGGTGCAGAGCACCTCGAAGCACCCGATCCCGCTCGAACGCCTGGAGCAGATCTACCTACCGTACATCATGCTGCACTCGCTCTCGCACCTGCTCCTCACGGCCATCGCCCTCGAGTGCGGCTACGCGGCGGCGAGCATACGCGAGCGCATCTACGTGCGCGACGGCGCCTATGGCCTGCTCCTCTACACCGGCACGCCGGACGCTGAAGGTACGCTCGGCGGTCTCGTGCAGGTCGGGCGGAGGATCGCGCGCCATTTCACCACCGCGCTCGAGCTCGGGCGCCTCTGCAGCAACGACCCGGTCTGCGCGCAGCACAAGCCCAACCAGCTCCACGAGGGGCGCCTCCTGCACGGTGCCGCGTGCCACGCTTGCTTGCTGATCGCGGAGCCCTCGTGCGAGCGGCGCAACGAGCTGCTCGACCGCTCCTTGGTCGTCCCCACGGTCGATCTTGCTGACGCCGCGTTCTTCGGGGAGGGGGCGTGAGCGGGACGCTCCCTGTTCTCTCTGCGGCGGCGCTCGGAGCGCTCGCGACCGCTGTGGATCGACGCGCGCTCGTGCGACCCTACGGTTCCATGCAGGTCGGGCGTCACGTCGCGGAGGGCGAGCGCCTCGACGCCCTCCGCGTGATGGAGTCGCTCCAGCGCGCCGGCCTCGAGGGCGGCGCGCTGGTCGCGGCATTGCGGCTCGCGGAGGCGGCGCGGAGGGCGGGCGAACTGACGCCGCAACCAGCCCTCGTCTGGTCGGACCTCGACATCACGGGCTCACGCGACACGGCCGTGGTCTGCAACGAGCTCTTTCGGGATGCCCAGGAGTCGGTGCTCGTCTCGACCTTCAACCTCGGTCACAGGGCGACGGGAGACGAGGCCAAGGGCAACCCGGTGCTGCTCCCCCTGGCGAAGCGCATGGCCGAGGTCGGCACCCTGAAGGTGCGGCTCTTCGTGAACGTCAAGCGTCTCGACTACATGGCGGAGGCGGCCGAACGCGAAGTCGAGGACGCCTTCGTCGGTTGGTTCCGGAGAGAGATCTGGCCATGGGAGCTGGCGCCGGAGGTCTACTACGATCCGCGGTCGCTCTCGGCCGCGGGCAGTTCCAGCTCGTGCTTGCATGCCAAGTGCGTCGTCGTGGACGACGCACGGGCGTTCGTCACGTCAGCCAACCTGACGGAGGCCGCCCAGCTCCGGAACATCGAGGCCGGTGTCCTCCTCGAAGACGCCATCTTCGCCAAGGCGTTGCGGACGCAGTTCGAGAGCTTGATCGACCGGGGCTACGTCCGGCGGCTGACGAGGGGGCTCGCGCCGTGAAGGGCGAGCAACGCGGGACCCGACCCGATCTGCACGGGCGGGCTCACGCGCGTATCGAGGGCCGGCCCTCTCCCCGCGCGTGACGTGCGGCGGCGGCGCGCGCGCGAGGATCACCGCGCTGACGGACACAGGTCCGATGAGCCGCGGGTCCGTCAGGCTCTCGGAGGCCGCAGCCGACGGCGCGCTGAGTTCGCGCGACGCAGGTGCAGAGCCACGCGCACTCGCCGCTCGCCCGCTCCGCCAGCCGGGGATGGGGCCTCGCCCCCGCCCGCCTCAACCCTCGAGCAGCTCGTCGACGCCCGCGGCCGTGACCGCGGCGCGCAGCCAGCGATCGAGTCGCGAGACGTCGGTGCACGCGAGGACGCGCGCGCGCTGCTGCTCATCGACGGAGAGGCCGCGGGCGTCGAGGACCGCGAGGACGCTCTCCGCCCTGCCTTCGATCTTGCCCTCGACCCTGCCCTCGACCCTGCCCTCGATCTTGCCCTCCGTCTTGCCCTCCGTCCTGCCCTCGGCGCGGACGGCCTCGACGCTGGCGTAGCCCTTGCGCTGAAGGAGGTTCACGAGCGCGGCCTCGAGGCTCGCCTCGGCGTCGTAGAGGGCGGCGACGGGGACGGCGTTGTCCAGCACGCCTGGAGCCGTGAGCACGCCATCGGCGGGCACCACGCGCACCGGCTTGCCGGGCTCGTGCACCTCGACGCGGCGGGGGCCGGTGAGGCGCACGACCCAGAGGTAGCGAGTGCCCGCGGCGAGCAGCTGGCTCGCCTTCAGCGCGAGGTCGGCCTCGTCCTGCCCGGTGTCGGCGTACTCCACCGCGAGCGGGGGCGGCCCCTCGACCCAGCCGGGCAGATCCGGGACGTTGCCGACCGAGATGTCGGGCGCGCGGAGGGTACCGTCGTCGAGGCGATGGCCGACCTCCACCCCCGCGCGGATCACGGCCGGGTCGGTGCGGAGGGCGATGGCGCCCTCGACGGCGGAGGCCCCGCCTCGGCCCGCGGTGGGGAGGCAGCGGATCGGGTGGCCCCCCGACAGCTCGTACTCCGAGGGTGCGTGGAGCTGCTCGACGAGAAACGGACCGGAGCCGGGGGCGCGCAGGCCTGACATCCATGCACACGCTAGCACGAGACGTCGGCCCTCGCGCCGCCGACGCTCGGGCGAGCACGCGCGCGGCGCCGCCCGTGGACGTCGCCTGCGCGCCGTGCTCGCGTTCGTCTCGTGGATTGCCCGAGCGGCCTGGTCGCGTGGGTGGCGCTCGCCGGCAGCTTCGGGCTCGTCGCCGCCGGGGTCGTCGCCGCGCGCGCGGACGTGCCGCCCGCGGGGGCGCCCGCCGCGCCGCCTCCGCCCGACGGGACGCCGGCTGTCGGCGACGCCGCCCGAGGCGCACCGGGCGCGGCTGCGCGCGACGCCTGGGTGTCGCCGCGGCCAGCGCTCGCGGACGAGCTCGCCGGGCGCCTGCGGGTGTTCGGCGCGCCGGGCGACCCGCTGCTCGAGGGCCGGGACGTGGTGGCCGTCGTGCGCCGGAGCGACGGCTGGCTCGTCGATCTCTGGCGCACGCGGCCGATCCTGCCGAGCGCGCCGCAGCTCGGGACGGAGGCGTCCGCCGACGCGCTCTGGTACCTGGCTCCCGCGGCGTTCTTCGATCGGGTCGCGCACCCGGTCGTCGCGAGCGAGACGCGCTGGCTCGAGGATGGCGTCGAGGTGGCCGGCGTCGTCGAGGTCGTGAAGGTCCGCCTGTCGGCTCGGACTCGCTACCGCGTGGCGGCGGACGCGCCGCGCGTCAGCGTCGAGACGACGTGGACGGTGCTCTCGGCCGCCGATCGCCCCAAGGTGGCGCTCGGTGACGAGGTGCGGTGGGGCAACGTGACGCACCACGTCGAGGGCGTGACCCCTCCGCGGCTGTCCTACGCCGGGCGCGCGCGCTGGGTCGGGCGTCGCGGCGCCGGCGGCGATCTGCTGCTGCGGGCCGCCTCGGGCGCGCCGTTCCGCGTGGAGTACCGCGCGCGGTCGCGCAGCTCACGCGGGTACGTGCACGCGCTCCACGACGAGCGCGCGCTGGCGCCGGGGGAGCAGGTGACGGTGAGCCGGCTCCTCGCCTTCGAGCCGCTGCCGCTGCCGGCGCCGCGCGTGGCAGCGCCGCGTGGGACGCTGGAGCTCCGCGTGACGGACGAGCGCGGCGCGCCGCTGCCGGCGAAGGTGCGGCTCGATCGGGTCGGTGACGCGAAGCCACCGTTCGAGGACGACGGCGATCTCGACGGCGCCGACCGCTTCCTCTGGGCGGGGAGCGGGCGCACCACCCGCGAGCTGCCGGCGGGCGCCTACCGCGCCCTCGTGACGGCCGGCTTCGAGCGAGACGCGACGCGCCACGCCTTCACGCTCGCGCCCGGCGGGCGCGCCGCCCTCGAGGCGCGGCTGCCGCGCGTGGTGCCCACGCCGGGCTGGCTCGGCGCCGACTGTCACCTGCACGCCGCGCCGAGCGTCGACTCCGACCTCTCGCTCGATCAGCGCGTGATCGCGGTGGCGGCCGAGGGCGTCGAGCTCGCCGTCGCGACCGACCACTACGTCGTCACCGACTACGCGCCCGTGGTGGCGCGCCTCCGCGCGAGCGGCGCGCTCGCCGCGGAGCTCCGCACGATCCCGGGCAGCGAGGTGAGCACCGTCGGGGCGTCGCGGTTCGGGCACTTCAACGTGTTCCCGCTGCCGCTCGACGACAACGTGCGGCACCGCGACGTGACGGCGACCGAGCTCTTCGCCGACGCCCGGCGCGCCGCGCCGCGCGGCCTGCTGCAGGTGAACCACCCGTGGATGGCGAAGCCGATCGGCTACTTCACCTTCTTTGGGCTCGACCCGGCGACCGCGCGCGCCGCCGTGCCGGGCTACGAGGCCGGCTTCGATCTCCTCGAGGTCTACAACGGCGACGACGCCTACAGCCTCGAGCGCGTCCGCAAGGGCTTCCACGCCTGGCTCACGCTGTCGGAGCAGCGCCTCTACGCGGCGACCGGGAGCAGCGACTCGCACAACCTGGCCTTCCTCGATCCGGGGACTCCGAGGACGTACGTGCGCGTCGGGTCGAGCGCGACCGACGAGACGGACGCCGCGGCGCCGATCGAGGAGGTGCTGGCGGCGCTCGCCGCTGGGCGCTCCTTCGTCTCGAGCGGCCCGCTGCTCGAGGTGACCGCGCGCCCCCACGGCCAGGACGCGCCCCGCGCGGGGCCGGGCGAGGTGCTCCGGGCGCCGGGGGGGAAAGTGAGCGTCGACGTCGTCGTCCGGGCGGCCCCGTGGGTGGACGTGTCGGAGGTCGAGATCTTCGTGCAGGACGAGCGCCGCGGGTGGGCGCACGTCCAGCGCACGGAGCGCGTGGAGCGCGCCCGCCGCACGTTCGAGGTGACGGTGGCGCCGCCGTCGTTCGTGGTGGTCGCCGCGGCGGGCGAGCGCGGCCTGCCGCACACGTCCCAGGACGGCACCCGGCCGTTCGCGTTCACCAACCCGATCCGCGTCCTCGCACCGGAGTAGCAGCCGCCGGCTCGCCGCGGGCCGCGCGGGCCGGTCGGGCCGGCGCGCGGGCCGCGGCTCGCCCCGCGGCGGGCCGGCGCGCAGGCTTTCGCGCCGCGCGGCCCTCGCGTACCCTCCCGGCACATGGCGCTCCGTCTGCTCGCCGCCGGGCTCGGGTCTCTCGCCGCCGCGGCGCTCGTCGCCGCCGCTTGCTCGTCCGACTCTCCCAAGAAGGGCGACCCCTCCGCCACCGGTCCGTACTGCGAGGCGGAGCCGGCGGGCGCGCCCGCCAACGCCGCCGAGCCGTGCGATCAGCGCTGCCCCGGGGGCGACTCCTGCCAGGCGACCTCCGACCCGACGGTGTACGCCGGCGCGGCGATGGAGGACATCACGCCGGTGGTGGATCACGTCGTGGTCTACGCCGATCCGCAGGCCGGCGACGTGGAGTTCCGCCCGATGGCGGGCGACAAGTGCGTCGAGCGCTCGTGCGCGGAGGGCGCGGCCCCGGCGAGCTGCCCCGCCGTCGACCCGGCGAGGTGCCAGTGGATGGCAGGGTTCGGTATCGGCCGCTCCGCCACCGGCGTGGCCGACGCCGCGAGCGTCCGCTGCGTCGCGATCCGCCAGGGCACGACCACCCTCGGCCTCTGCGCCATCGACGTGATCGGCTGGTTCTACAACGAGGTGCAGCGGACGCGTGAGCTCCTCGCCGCCGAGTACCCCCAGCTCGACTTCGATCTGGTGATCGTCGGCGCGACGCACGTCCACGACATGGTCGACACCATGGGGCAGTATGGATCGGTGGACGGCCTGAGCGGCGTGAAGAAGGAGTACAACGAGCTCATCCGTCGCAAGACGGCCGAGGCGCTGCGGCGCGCCCACGAGGGACTGGTCCCCGTGCGCGTGGAGCTCGGCGCGAGCCGCACCGACGGCCACATCGCCGCGACCGACCCGCTCGGCCTGAAGACCCGCGCCTACGTCAGCGACACGCGCGACCCGGTCGTCATCGACGACGAGCTCCGCACGATCCGGTTCGTCGCGACGGCGGACGGCAAGACGGTCGGCACGCTCCTCAACTACTGCGCGCACCCCGAGATCGCCGGTGACGAGAACCAGCTCCTCTCCAGCGACTTCGTGCACACCCTGCGCGAGGGCGTGGAGAGGGGCCTCGACGTGCGGTCCAGCAGCGGCGCCCCGCTGTACCGGGCGGACGGCGTCGGCGGGGTCGCCGTGTTCTTCAACGGCGCGCTCGGCGGGCAGGTGGGCCCGGGCGCCGCGAGCCACACCGACTTCGAAGGCAACCCCGTGGGCCGGACGCTCGAGGGCGGCTACTGGAACGGCCGCAAGCTCGCCGCCTACGCGCTGGAGGCGATCGACCGCGCCGACCAGTACGAGACGGTGCCCATCGGGTTCCGGGCGCGCGAGATCGTGGGCACGGTGAAGAACGGGCAGTTCCACATCGCGATCGCGCAGCAGCTCTTCGACCGCGACGGCGAGGGGTACGACCGCACCCGCCCCCTCGGCGACGACAACCTCCCCCTCATCCGGACGCAGATCGCGGTGATCGACCTCGGCCCGGCCGAGCTCGTGACGCTGCCCGGCGAGCTGCACGCGGAGCTCCTGCTGGCGACGCCGGCCGGCGTCATCTCGACGCAGGCCCCCTACCCGTTCACGCCGGCGCCCTTCTACGTCCTGAACGACCCCGACACCAACCCGACGTGCGAGTGGAGCGCCGACGGCAAGCGCTGCTCCTGCTCGGACGGCGCGTACTGCGACGAGGGCCCGCCCGACCTCGCCAAGCTCACGCCGGAGGAGGTGATCGACCTGCACCGCGATCCGAAGGCGAAGTACCGCTGGGCGCTCGGCCTCACCCCGGACGAGCTCGGCTACATCGTCCCGACGTACGACTACGAGCTCGACCCCCAGAACCCGTACTTCAACGAGGCCTCGCCCGGCGACCACTACGAAGAGACGAACTCGATCGGCGAGGACGTACAGGAACACCTGGTGGCCCCCATCCGCCAGCTCCTCCGCACCCCCCCCGTCATCACGCGCTGACCCCGCCCGCGCTCCCGCGCTCGCCCGCGCTCCCGCTCCCGCTCTCCCCCCGCCCTCGCGCCCGCGTCCCCCACCCGCGCCCTCGCGCCGTGCGCGCCCCGCCGATCGGCGCTATTCCCCACCCGATGCGCGCCCTCCGCCTCGCTTGCCTCCCCCTCGTCGCCCTCCTCGTCGCGGGCTGCCCCTCGCTCGCGGAGAAGCCCGCGCCCGAGCCCGTCCAGCTCGCCCCGACTCCGGTCGCGGCGGCCCCCACGCAGCCTGCGGCGGCGGCCCCCTCGCCCCACGCTGCGGGCGGCTGCGGCTGTGGCAGCGCCGACCAGGCGGGTGGCTGCGGGCCCGGGGCGGCCGCGGCGGAGCCAGCGAGCGAGTGTGGCGGCGCCTGCTCCGGCGAGGCGAGCGGCGGCTGTGGCTGCGGCGGGCAGGCCAAGGCGGCCGCCGCCGGCGGCCCGCTCGTCGCGCCCGCCCGGGCCGCCGTCGGCGATCGGACGAAGTGCATCGTGAGCGGCGGCGCGTTCGTCGTGACGCCGACGACGCAGTGGGTGACCCACGGCGATCAGCGCTTCCCGGTGTGCTGCCCCGCGTGCGTGGCGCGCTTCAACGCCAACCCCGCGCGCTTCCTCGGGACCTGAGCGCGGGGGGTACGGCGCCGGGGGTGCGCGTCACTCGCCGACGGCGTACTCGAGCCCCGCGAAGCCCCACAGGCGGTTCAGCGGGTTCAGCTCCGCGACGCTCGTCTCGTCGAACGCGTACTGCGCCGGGCCGACCACGTACGGCCCCCGCTTGGCGAGGGCGTAGGTGACGCCCGCCTGGTACGCGAGCCCCCGCACGCCGGGGACGGGCCCCGAGAGCGCGAGGCGCGCGTCGAGGCTCGCCGGGGCGTACGGCGGCCGCGCGAAGCCGCCGTCGTAGGCCCGATCCGCCGGGCGGCGCTCCTGGTAGCGGAGCGCGAGGCCGAGGGTGGGGAGCCCGGCGCCGAGCTGGTGCGAGAGCCGCGCGTTCCCGAAGAGCTGCGGACCGACGGTGGGCGGCGCCGGCTCGGAGCCGTCTCCGGGGTCGAAGCGCGTGAGCGCGCTGGTGAGGTTGAGCCCGTAGTGGAGCCTGCGCTCGAAGAAGCGCCCCTCCCACGAGGCGTTGAAGCCGAAGTTGTCGGCCGCCGCCTGGTTCCGGTACTGGTACGCCTCGGTGACGCTCGGGGCGAGCTCTCCGCGTGCGACCGCCGCGGCGGTCTCCGCTCCGTCGAGCAGCGCGTAGCCCACCATGTCACGCCACCACGAGCGGAACACGCCGAAGAGCAGCCGGTGGGTGCCGAAGCGCTGCTCGAACGACGCCTCGACGGAGCGCACCGTCTCCGGGCCGAGATCGTCGGCGGCGATCTGGTCGTTCGGATCGGCGTAGAAGAGCTCGTAGGCGGACGGCGCGCGGAAGGCCTCGGCGTACACGAGCTTCACGGCAGCGCGCGGCCACGGGGAGACGACGCCGGCCGCGCGGGGTGACGCGTGCGCGCCGAAGCGCGGGTCGAGATCGCCGCGCACCCCGGCGTTCAGGTCGAGCCACGGCAGCGGGCGGATCGTCTGCTGCGCGTAGGCGGCGAACGCGCTGTCCGCGTCGTCGTAGCTCCCCGCGGTCGTCTGCACCGAGCCGCCGGTCGCCGGGTCCCGGATGTCGAAATCCGAGTCGATCCAGCGCGCGCGGGCGTCGAGCCCCACGAGCGAGGTCGCGTGCGTGCTCCCCGGCCAGGTGAAGCCCCACCGGACCTCCATCCCAGCCTGGTTGCCGCGACCGACGAGATCGCGCACGCAGCCCGCGGGCTCGCCGTTCGGGCAGTCCTCGGGCGCCGAGGTGCGGTTCAGCCACTCGTAGCGGTAGAGATCCCCGTACGCGCGGAGCTCGAGGTCCACGACGCGGGAGAGCGCCTTACGGTACCCGAGCTGCAGGTTGAGCCAGCGATCCTCCTCGCGGTTCTCGCGATCGTCGAAGTCGCCGTCTCCGGACACGATGCCGTCGAGGTACGGGATCCCCCGCCGATACGAGGCGACCCTCGCGTCGAGCTCGAAGTCCCCGATCTCCAGCTTGCCGTACAGCGAGGGCGCCCGGACGAACACCGACTCGCTCGCCCGCCCGCCCCACACGCCCGGTGTCCCGCGCGGGCCGAAGCGCTTCGGCTGGCCCGTCACGGAGTCGTCGCCGTAGTCCTGTGGACCGAGCACGTAGCTGGGCCCGCTCGACGTGTAGTACTCGGCGTGCACGGCGGCGCCCGCCTCGGCGCCGAAGAGCTGGAACGTCTCGCCGCCGCCCGCGGCGAGACGCCAGCCCGTCCCCACCATGCCGCCCGCGGGCCCGATCGTCCCTCCGGCCCCGATCGGCGCGGAGAGCTCCAGCTCGCCGACCGCGCGGGCGCCCGCATAGTCGCTTGGCCGCTTGGTCACGACGTGGATCACCCCGAGCATCGCCTGCGACCCGTAGAGCACGGAGCCCGGGCCGAGGACGACCTCGATCCGGTCCACCATCTCGATCGGGATCGCGGCGCCACGCTCGAAGTAAGCAGTGCCGTTCCATGGCTCGTTCAGGGCGTGCCCGTCGATCAGGAGGAGGAAGTGGTTGCCGTAGTCCACGGTGAACAGCACGCCGCGGGCGCCGATCTCGACCGCGTGGAGCGGCTGGGTCGTGACGACGCCGAGCGCAGCGAAGCTCAACGCCTCGTCGAGCGTCCGCAGCCCGTACCGCTCGAGATCCTCGGAGCTCACCACCGTCATCGTGGCCGGCGCGGTGCTCGATCCCTCGCTCTGTCGCGACGCGGTGTCGACGATGGGCTCGTCGAGCAGCTCCTCGACGTCCTCCTGTGCCCACGCCGGTGAGGTGCACGCAAGAGCGGCGAGGAAGAGAGGGACGCGGCGCAGCCTGCTCATTGGATCACCCTGGCGAGCTTGAGGAGCGACGACCGAAACTTCACCTTCTGGCGGCGCGCCTGCTTCAGGTGGACGACGATCTTTGCCTTCCCGCCTTGCCGCTCGAAGCCGACGACGGCCCTTCGATCGACGTACTCCGCGACCGCCCCGACGCTGAGCACGCTCGTCCCCACGAGCGCGTCGGCGATCGCGGAGATCTCGTCCGCGAGCCCGGTCGCGAGGTACACGATGGCGGCCCCTCGCTCCTTCACGGCGCCCAAGAGCGAGTCCGCGCCCGAGAATTCGACGACGCTCTCCTCGTGCGGGAGGCCCCCGATGGTGGGGACGCTCGCGAGCTCCGAGACGAGCTGCTCTCCCACGCGCTCCGACTCGGCGTCGCGCCCCCGCACCACCACGAGGACGCGCGCCTTGGGCCCCGCCCGCTTCTTGAAGTTCCGGTCGTAGCCGGCCACCTTGGCGAGGAGCTTCGCCTGGCGCCGGACGGGCACGAGATCAACCTCGGCCGAGGCGCGACCGCTGGCGAGAACGCTCGCGGCCAGCCCGGCCAGCCCGGCCAGCCCGGCCGACCCGGCCAACCCGGCCAACCCGGCCAACCCGGCCAACCCGGCCAACCACCGCCTCCGCGAGAGCTCCGCCACGCGCATCGTAAGTTCCAAGCATGGACTACGCTCGCCGCCCCATCAAGGCGAGCGATCTCACCCGCACGGGATCGACACCGGCACGGGATCAACACCGGCACGGGATCAACACCGGCACGGGATCAACACCGGCACAGGGTGCCCTCGTGGCTCGCTGCCCCGCGGGTCTCGTCTGGGCCGAGCTCAGATCGAGCCGTTCATAAGCGGGGAGGCCTCCCTCCCACACACGACACCACACGTAGATCGTCACCGCCCCCTCGGTCCATGCGCTCGTCCACCCCGCTCCGGCTGCCCCGCTCCCCGTCGTCGCTCTCCGTGGCGACCCGGCTCGCGCTCGCCACGGTGCTCGTCGTCGCCGTCGCGAGCGGGGTCGCGGCTTGGGTCATCGTCCACCAGCAGCGGAACCGGCTGATCGAGGCCAAGCGGATCGCGGCCGGGATGGTCGTCGACCTGCTGGTCGGGGCGCTCGCGCCGGCGCTGGACTTCGACGACGAGGACGGCGCGAAGCAGGCCATCGAGGGCCTCCGTTCCAACCCGGATGTCGTCCACGCCGCCGCGTGGTCGGCGGAGGCCGCGCCGCCGATCGCGGAGCTCACCACCGGCTCGGCGCCCACGACGCCCCCCCGCCCGAGCGCGGACGCCACGCGCGTGAGCGAGGACGCGATCGACGTCGAGCGCGTGGTCCGCGCGCCGGAGGGCGGCACCGTCGGCCAGGTGTCCGTGAGGTTCTCGCTCGCGCCCGAGAACCAGCGGATCGAGGCCGTGCGGCTGCGGATCGGGGCGGGGGGCGTCGCGTTCTCGGCCATCGTGGCGGCGATCTTGATCGCGCTCGCGCGACGCACCGTCGTAGCGCCGCTCGCCCGCCTGACGGCCGCGACGCGAGCCCTCGAGCGCGGAGAGCGCGTACGGGTGGGTGTCAGCTCGGGGGACGAGCTCGGTCGGCTCGCGGCGGCCTTCGACGTGATGACGGACGCCATCGTCGAGCGCGAGGTGCTCCTCGACGCCGCTCGGGGTCGCCTGCAGGAGCTGTTCGACCACCTGCACGAGGCCATCGTGGTGTTCGGGCCGGGCGGCGCGCTGGGGGAGGAGCGATCGCGCCGGGCGAGCGAGATCTTCGGCGCCGCGTGCGCCGAGGGAGCGAGCGTCGTCGATCTGCTCTACCCGCCGTCGTCGGCGGCCCCCGTCGAGCGCGAGGCGTTCTCGGAGTGGGTCGCGATCGTGTTCGACGCCGAGGCAGACTGGGCCGACGTCGTGACCCTGGCGCCGGCCGAGGTGACGCTCGGGCGGGGCGGAGACGAGGAGCGGACGCTCGCGCTCTCTTGGGTGCCTGTGCAGTCCGGTGGCGCGCTCGAGCGCGTGATGCTCCTCGCCAAGGACGTGACCCAGGAGCGCAGGCTCGAGCTCGCCGTAGCCACGCGCGACCGCGAGCACGCGCGCCAGATCGCCGTGATGCGGCGTCTGCTCGCGGGCGGGGGCCAGCTCTTCGTGCGGTTCCTCGAGGGCTCACGGCGGCGCCTCGACTCCGCCGCGGCGCTGCTCGACGCCGCCGACGGCGACCTCGACGCGGCGGGCGTCGAGGCCATGTTTCAGCGCGTCCACACGCTGAAAGGCGAGGCGCGAGCCTTCGAGCTCACGTCGCTCGAGAAGGACCTCGCCGCCGTCGAGGTCTTGCTCGGGGAGCTGCGCATCCCGGCCCGGCGCCAGGAGCTGCTCGCGGATCCGGAGACGCTGGCCGTCCTGCGCTCCGTGCTCGCGCGCGCGCGCGCGCTGCTCGACGCAGCGGAGGAGACCTTCGTGGCCGAGTCTCCGATCGGCCGCGCGGTGCTCGAGCAGGTCACCGTCCGCCGCGGCGACGTCGATCGGCTCGTCACCCTGACGCGCGGCGCCGCACCCGCGATCCGCGAGCTGGTCGACTCCCTCGCGTCGCGGCCGTTCGGCGAGACCGCCTCGGCGCTGCTCGAGGAGGTGCCGCGGTGGGCGGAGCGGGTCGGGAAGGCGGCGCGCGTCGAGCTCGAGGGGCGGGAGGTCGGGCTGCCGCCGTCGCTGGCCGGGGCGCTCGGGCCCGCGCTCGGTCACCTCGCGCGAAACGCCATCGCCCACGGCGTCGAGGCGCCGGAGGAGCGCGCGCGCGCGGGCAAGCCGCCGGTGGGCGTCGTGCGGATCTCGTGCTCGCTGCCGGGGCCGGTGGTAGTGGTGGAGGACGACGGCGCCGGCCTCGACGAGGAGGCGCTCAGCACCCGCGGGCGTTCGGCCGGGACGCACGACGCCCCCGCGCTCGAGGCCGCCTTCACGCCTGGCGTCTCCACCGCAGCCAAGGTGGACGAGCTCGCCGGGTGGGGGGTAGGGCTTGGGGCAGCGCGCGCCGAGCTCGCCCAGGTCGGCTTCGAGGTGGTCGCCGGCCACGGGAGCGGCGGCGGCGCGCGCTTCGAAATCCGCCCCAGCGCGAAACGACGGTCCGCATGACCAAGAAGGCGAAGATCCTCGTCATCGACGACAGCGAGGTGGTGCTCGCGCAGGTGAAGGCCCGGCTCCTGCGCGAGGGCTACGAGCTCGTCACGACGACGCAGACGGTCGGCGCGGCGCGCCTCATGCTGGGTTGCGAGCTCGTCGTCATCGACTACCACATGCCCGGGATGGACGGCGCCGAGGTGCTGGCGTCGCTCCGGCACGCGGCGCGCGCCATCGGCGCAGCCCCGCTCTTCTACCTCTACACCTCGGACCCGAAGATCGCGCCGCTCTACTCCCGCCATGGCTTCGACGGCGCGTTCACCGCCAAAGGGGACCACGAGGCGCTCGTGACGCAGGTCGCCGCGGCGCTCCGGATGGCGCGGCTCAAGGCGCTATCGCGGCGCAGCTAGCGCGGGGAGCTCGCCGGTCAGCCGGAGCGGCGTGCGCGCCGGGCGCCCGTGCCAGCGGTCCGCCCCGCAGTACGGCGTGAGCGAGCCGGCGACGAAGGCGTTGTCGCCTCGCCGGTGGAGGGACAGCGCGAGCGACACGGGCTCTGCGCCGCACGGGCCCCCGCCGACCGGCGCTCCGGAGAACCGCGCCGTGTAGAGCGTCCCCTCCGACTCCCGCAGCTCGACCAGGCGGCCGACCCCGGACAGCTCGGCGCCGTCCGCCGCCACCGCGAAGCCGCGTGGCGCGCGCACCCGCGCACGCAGCGAGCCATCCTCCAGCAGCTCCAGCCCGATCTCGAGCGAGTCTCGGAGCTCCAGATCGAGCGTCCCCGACGCGCTCGCGACCGCCGCAGGCGCCGCGGGCGCTGCGGCAGCCCGCTCCTCCTCGGAGCACGCGCCGAGCAGCGCCGGGATCACGAAGAGCGCCACGCCCGCGCCGCGTCTCGCGCTCATCGCTCGATCCTCCGGTGGGAGTTCACCCGGCCGGCGAGCGCGACGGCATCGACCGCCGACCCTTCGAAGACGTGGAAAACCCACGTCGCGGTCTCCCCGATCGGCGCCGTCTGGTCCTCGAAGACGACGTCACCGGAGCCTCGCTCGATCCGGGCGGCGAGGTGCGCCGTCGCCTGGTCCTTGATCACGAACCGATCGGTGCCGACGCTGAGCAGGCCGACCGGGAGCGCCATCCAGAACTCCTCGAAGTCGAATCCCGCACGATCGAAGGAGACGGGCGTCGAGTCGGCGAGCGCGAGCGTGGTGACGAGCGGCGCCGCGGCGTCCCCGGGGAAGCCCACCCAGAGCTGGCGCTCGTCGCCGGCGCCGAAGCGGATCGCGACGCGGTGGTGCCCGGTCGCGACCAGCTCCCAGGAGGTGTCCGTGGCGCGGTCGCCGGCGTGCACCTCGATCGCGAGCGGCGCCTCGGCGACCGCGGCGCCGCGCAGCGGATCGGCCCCGGTCGCGAGCGTGACGGCGTCGGACTCCGGGTCCACCGCGAGCCCCGCCAGCCCGAGCGCTTCGCGCGCCTCGGCGAGCGTGTCGCTCGCGATCCGGAGCGCCTCGGTCGCGTGGGCGAGGCCGTACTCCATCTCGCCGCGGAACGGGTTGATTCCGCTCGCGTCGCTCACCTCGGCGAGGAAGAGCAGGCGCCAGGCGGAGTCGAGCCGCTCGCGCGCGTCCAGCCCTGCCGCGGTCGCCGCGGTCTCCGCCGCGACCAGCTCCCGGCGCGCCGCCGCGTCCAACGACCGGACGTGCGCGTCGCGCTCCTCGGGCCAGAGCCCCTTGCCGCCCAGCCACTTGGCGACCGCGCGGGTGCTGCCTGGCTGCCAGGTGCCGTCGAGCAAGGGTGGCGCCTCGCGCGGCGTGATGCGGGTCTCGAGGTGGGTCACGTAGTCGTCCACGGTGGAGACGACGTAGCCGTCGGCCTCCAGCGCCGCGACCTCTGCCTCATAGGCCGCGACGGACGCCGGGTCGTGACGGAAGAGCTCCGGGAAGTACGGGTTCATGTCGTTCGTCGCGAGCAGCTCGCCGTCGTCCATGAACGTCCAGCGCACGCTGATGTTCGTGCTCCCGGCGGTCACGTCCATGCTGCGTCCGCCGGGCACCATCCATGCGTCCCCGAGCCGGTAGAGGGGGAAGGGATCGGTGTCGAACTCGCTGCGCTGGTAGGACAGGAGGTTCTTCGGCCACATCAGCGTGCGGTAGCCGGCGGTGACCATCCGCGCGGCGAGCCCCCGCCCCGCCTGGCCCTCCTGGCAGAACACGCTGCGCCCGAGCGGCACGTCCCAGCGCGCGAACGTCTCGGCGGCGAGCGCCTGGGATCGGAGCCAGTCCTCCTCCGGATAGGCGATGAAGAGCTGGTCGGAGTAGTGGAAGCTCACCACGTCGAGCTGCCCGGACTTCGCCATCCGTCGGAGCCGGTCGAGCACCGCCGGGTGCCGCTCGCCGAGCACGTCGAGCAGGTAGGCCTGCATCTCGATGTCGACGCCCCAGCTCGGGTGGCGCTCGTAGAGCTCGAGGACGGGATCGAGGCTCTCGGTGACGATGCGGTCCTCGGTCGTCGGGTCGTCGAGGTCGAGCTCCGGATCGGGGAGGAGCGTGAACCCGAGGGTGCCGCCCGCGACGTATTGCGCGTTGAAGTGGAAGACGGCGAGGGCGAACTTCTCTTGTGCCGCGGCCGGCGAGGACGCGAGCGCGCTGGCGACGAGCGCGGCGCCGGCGAGGCCGAGCGGCGCACGGTGAGGAGGCGACATCCCGAGCACCGTAGCACGAGCGAGCGGCCCGCCGGCCCGGAGCCGGGAGTCGCGGGCGGCGTCTCGACGGCGTGGCGGGGCGATGGGAACATGGCCGGATGATGGCGATCCGGGTCGGTTGGTGCGGGTGGCTCGCTGCGGCGGTGACGCTGGGCGCGTGCGCGCAGTCGAGTGAGATCGACGAGGTCGGGCGGCCGGCGGCGGGGGGGAGCGGGGGCGGG
>JADLEQ010000062.1 GCA_020846005.1 Polyangiaceae bacterium | reverse complement strand
GGAGCGCGGGAGCGGGTGCGAGCGCGGGAGCGGGTGCGAGTGCGGGGGCGGGAGGGAGCGCGGGAGCGGGTGCGAGTGCGGGAGCGGGTGCGGGAGGGAGCGCGGGGGCGGGTGCGAGTGCGGGGGCGGGTGCGAGTGCGGGAGCGGGTGCGGGAGGGAGCGCGGGGGCGGGTGCGAGTGCGGGGGCGGGTGCGAGTGCGGGGGCGGGAGGGAGCGCGGGTGCGGGAGGGAGTGCGGGGGCGGGTGCGAGTGCGGGGGCGAGTGGGAGTGCGGGGGCGGGTGTCGGTGGGATGGGGGTTGGGGGCACTGGTGGATCGGCGGCGGGGGGGGCCGGTGGATCGGCGGCCAGGGATGGCGGGGCCGGGGAGGCGGGGGTCGCGACGCCGCCGCTCGATGTGGGGGAGGACGCTGGGTGCGGGTGCGCGGCGCCGGGGCGAGCGGCCGGGTCGCGGGGCGCGTGGGGGCTCGCGCTCGCGGCGCTCTGGCTTGGGCGGCGCCGGCGGCGGCGGTGAGGGGGGCGCTCAGCCCGGCGGCTCGCGTGCCTGGAGCGCGCTCAGCACGCGGGCGTGCACGCCGCCGAAGGCACCGTTCGAGAGGAGCGCGATCACGTCGCCGGGACGGGCCTCGCCGACGATCGCGGACACGAGCTCGTCGAGGGACCCGCACGCGCGGGCGGCGCGGCCGCGATCCGTGAGATCGCTCACCAGCCGGCCGAGGTCCAGCGCCTCGGCGGGCGGGAGGTTCGTTCGCCCGAGCGGCGCCAGGTAGACGCCCGCGGCGCCGTCGAACGCCGCGGCGTACGCCTCCTGGTGGAGGCGCCGGCACGCCGTCGCGCTCCGTGGCTCGAAGGCGACCAGCAGCCGCGCCTCGGGGTGCCGGCTGGCGAGCGCGGCCAGGGTCTCGCGCACCGCCGTCGGGTGGTGGGCGAAGTCGTCGTACACGGCGACGCCCGCGGGAGCGCCGAGCAGCTCCTGCCGCCTCCGCACGCCGGGGAACGACGCGAGCGCGGGCGCAGCGTCCGTCAGGCGTACGCCGAAGCCCTGCGTCACCGCGGCGATCGCGGCGGTGGCGTTGAGGACGTTGTGACGCCCCGGGATCGGCAGCGCGAGGCGCCCGCACGACACCCCCCCCGCGTAGAGATCGAACGTCTGAACGCCGCCGGCCGTCGCGGCGGGAGCTGCGAGCCAGTGCGGCGGCATGCCGTGGGTGTCCTCTCCCTCGAGCGCGTACCAGGCCACCTGCGCGCGGGCGGCCTCGCCGACGATCTTCACGACGAGGGGCTCCTGCGCGCACGCCACGACCAGCCCCGACTCGGGGACCAGCGCGACGAACCTGCGGAACGCCTCGAGGTAGCTCTCGAGGGTCGGGTAGATGTCCACGTGGTCGTGCTCCACGCTGGTGACGATCGCCACCTCGGGGCGGTAGTGGAGGAACTTCGCCGTCTTCTCGAAGTACGCGGTGTCGTACTCGTCGCCCTCGATCACGAACGGCGCCCGGCGCATCGCCCCGCCGAGGGCGGCGAGCCGCTGGCGCCGGGCCGGCGCGCGGAAGCTCCGATCGCCCGCGCGCGGCAGCCCGCCGACGAGGAACCCGGGCTCGAGCCCAGCGCGCTCGAGCAGCCAGGTGGCGAGCGCGGTCGTCGTCGTCTTGCCGTGCGTGCCCGCCACCACCAGCGGCGACGAGCCCTCCAGCACGAAGCGGGCGAGCGCGCCCGCGATGTGCGTCACCTCGAGGCCCCGCTCGTGCGCGGCGACCGCCTCGGGGTTGTCGCGCCGGCAGACGTTGCCCACCCCGACGAGCTCGGGCGCCGGCTCGAGGTGGGCGGGGTCGAAGCCGCGGAGACAACGCACCCCCCACGACTCGAGCGCCGGGCCCATCGGCGGGTCGAAGGCCACGTCGCTTCCGCTCACCTCGTGCCCGAGCTCGAGCAGCAGCCCGGCGAGGGCCCCCATGCCGGTCCCGGAGACGCCGACCACGTGGATGCGCATGGGCGCTCTCCATATCGCATCCCGGCCCGGCTCGCCGTGATCCCGGGGGCGCGGCGCGCTCGCGTCCGGTCGCGGTCGCTGCTAGCCAACCGCGCGTGCGCATCCTCGAGAAGCTCCGCGGCGCGGCGCCCGCGTTCTCGTTCGAGTTCTTCCCGCCGAAGGGCCCCGAGGGCGTGGAGCAGCTCTTCCAGACGGTCGAGCGGCTCCGCGCCTACGAGCCCGCCTACGTCTCCGTGACGTACGGCGCGGGCGGCAGCACCCGCAGGCTGACGGTCGAGCTCGTGGGTCGCATCCAGCGGGAGGCGGGCCTCGAGGCGGTCGCGCACCTCACCTGCGTCGGCTCGACGAGGGCCGAGTTGGCCGGCGTGCTCGACGAGCTCTCGGTGAGCGGCGTGGAGAACGTCCTCGCGCTGCGCGGCGACCCGCCGCGGGGCGAGGAGCGGTTCGTGCAACCGGAGGGCGGCCTGGCCCACGCGAGCGAGCTCGTCGCGTTCGTGCGCGAGCGGGGGGGATTCGGCGTGGCCGCGGCCTGCTACCCGGAGACGCACGTGGAGGCGCCCGACGCCGCGACCGATCTCGCGCATCTCGCGCACAAGGTGGCGTGCGGCGTCGACTTCCTCGTGACGCAGCTCTTCTTCGACGAGGAACTCTACTTCGAGTTCGTGCGGCGCGCGCGCGCGGCGGGGATCGCGTGCCCCATCGTCCCCGGGATCATGCCGGTGACGAACGTCGCGCAGGTGAAGCGCTTCACCGCGATGTGCGGCGCCGCCATCCCGCCCGCGCTGCTCACCCGGCTGGAGGCGGCACCCGACGACGCCGCGGTGCGCGCCCTCGGCGTCGAGCACGCGATCGAGCAGTGCCGCGCGCTCCTCCGCCGCGGCGCTCCGGGGATCCACTTCTACACGCTCAACCGCTCGACGGCGACCGTCCGGATCCTCGAGGCGATCCGCTGACCGTCGACCCCTCGCGGGCTACTGCGGCGGCTCACGCAGGTCGTCGCCGGTGCCCGCCTTGCCGTCGGGCCCGGCCGAGATCACGCTGACGCCGGAGGAGGAGCAGGCGACGCGGAAGCGCCCGCCCCACGGGTCGTGAGCGCGCGCGCCCTTCGGCAGCGCGCCGTCCCGCTCGAGCACGCCGAGCGTCGGGCACTCGCCTGGGTGCTCCGCGCGCCACGTCGAGGCCGCGAGCGCCACGGTCGCCGCGTCGTCGTGGGCGCGCGCGGCAGCGTCGCCGGGCGACGACACGACGAGGCGCGCGCCGAACAGCCCCGCCACGAGCACCGCGCCGCCGACGGCGAGGGCCTCGACTCGGCTGATGCCTCGGGCGCTGGAGCGGCGATGCATGGGGTCGCCCTCACGAGAGCAACCTCCGTGCCAGTCGTGCGTGCGGCTCGGCGTGACGGAATTGCCCGCGGATCGGCGGCCGCCTCGCCGCGCCCCGCCGACAGCGTGTCGCGTGCCGCCCGCGGGCCCGCGGTCCCCGTGCCACATTGTCAGGGCGGCCGCGCGGATCGGCGCGGGCCGTCGCCGTCGCCCGCGCGGCTCGGGGGACGCCGGGCTGGCGTCGGCCGCTCACGCCTCGCGCGCGCGGCGCGCCGCGACCAGCTCGAGACACGACGCGACCAGCGCCGTCCAGCCAGTCTGGTGGCTCGCGCCGAGGCCGCGGCCGTCGTCGCCATGGAAGTGCTCGTAAAAGAGGACGAGATCCTTGAAGTGCGGGTCGGACGCGTAGCGAGGATCAGCTCCGTGACACGGCCGGCGGCCGTCGGCGCCCGGCACGAACAGCCGCGTCAGCCGGAGCGCGAGCTCGTCGGCCACCTCGGCGAGCGTCGCCAGGCGGCCCGAGCCCGTCGGGCACTCGACGCGGAGGTCGGAGCCGTAGAACGAGTGGTACCGGTAGAGCGACTCGATGAGGAGGAAATTGAGCGGGAACCAGACAGGGCCCCGCCAGTTGGAGTTGCCGCCGAACATCCCGGTCGTTGACTCGCCCGGGACGTAGTCGACGCGGTACTCGGCGTCGCCCGCGCGGAACACGAACGGCCGATCGAGGTGCGAGCGGGACAGCGAGCGCACGCCCCACGACGAGAGCAGCTCCGTCTCGTCGAGGACGTAGCGCAGCACGCGCACCAGCCGCTCGCGGGTGGGCAGCGCGAGCAGCCGCTTGCCCCCGCGCCCGCCGGCCGCCGTCGCGTAGGAGATGTGACGCCCGAGGTCGGAGCGGTGCTCCAGGAACCAGAGCATGCGCTTCCGGAAGCCCGGGAGCCGCTCCAGGCGCTCGTCGGAGAGCACGCTCACGGCGAACAGCGGCACCACCCCCACCAGCGATCGGGTGCGGAGCGGGATCGACTCGCCGCCCGTCCGGAGCTGGTCGTAGTAGAAACCGTCCGCTTCGTCCCACAGGCCCGTGCCCCCGAGGCGGTTCATCGCGTCCGCGATGGCGACGAAGTGCTCGAAGAACTTGCTGGCGACGTCCTCGTACTCCGGGCTCTCGTCGGCGAGCTCCAGCGCGATCTCCAGCATGCTGGAGCAGTAGAACGCCATCCAGGCCGTGCCGTCGGCTTGGTCGAGCGTGCCGCCGGTGGGTAGCGGCTGCGAGCGGTCGAACACGCCCACGTTGTCCAGCCCGAGGAAGCCGCCGGCGAACAGGTTGTTGCCCTCGGCGTCGGTGCGGTTCACCCACCAGGTGAAGTTGAGCAGCAGCTTCTGGAACACCTTCGCCAGGAAGGCGCGATCGCCCTGCCCGAGGGACGACGTGCGCCGGTAGACCTCGAGCGCCGCCCACGCATGCACCGGGGGGTTCACGTCGCCGAACGCGAACTCGTACGCGGGGATCTGGCCGTTCGGGTGCATGTACCACTCGCGCAGCAGCAGCACGAGCTGCCCCTTGGCGAACTCCGCGTCGACGCGCGCGAACGGGACCATGTGGAAGGCGAGATCCCACGCCGCGTACCAGGGATACTCCCAGTCGTCCGGCATGCTGATCACGTCGCGGTTGTAGAGGTGCGAGAAGTGGCCGTTCCGCCCCCACGCGCGGGAGGGCGGCGGCGGCGGCTGGGTCGGGTCGCCCTCCAGCCACTCGCGCACCACGTAGCAGTAGAACTGCCGGCTCCAGAGGAGCCCAGCGTAGGCTTGCCGCGCCACCCGGCGCTCCTCGTCGTCGAGCTCGAGCGGGATGCGCGCCGCGTAGAATTGGTCCGCCTCGGCGATGCGTCGGGCTACGGTCCGCTCGAACGCGTCGCCGAACGCGGGGCGACCGGCGTCGGCCTCCCGCCTCAGGCGCAGGCGGATCCGCTTCGCCTCGCCGGGCCCGAGGCGGAGGCGGTAGCGCGCGGCCGCCTTCGTCCCGCGGCGGGCCGGGTTCACGGCGGCGTGGTCTCCGCCGATCACCCAGTCGTGGAAGGCGTCCTTGGCGTGCGCGTGCTCGCCGTTCGTGCCGAAGAGTCGCTCGAAGTTCGTCTCGGTCTCGGTGAACGCGAGCTCGCAGCCACCCGGGTCCGGGTCGCACTCGAGCCGCATCGGATCGAGCTGGGGGTGGTGCGCCAGGACGACGTGGTCACCGCCCGCCTCGAGCGACGGGCGCGAGGTGTAGCCTTCGCCGGCGCGCCCCCACGCCCAGGTGTTGCGGAACCACAGCGTGGGGAGCACGTCGATCGACGCGGGCTCCGGGCCGCGGTTCGCGACCGTGACCACGATCAGGGTGTCCTCGGCGCTCGCCTTTGCGTACTCGACGCTCACGTCGAAGTAGCGGCTCTCGTCGAACAGCCCGGTGTCGAGCAGCTCGTACTCGGGCGCGAGGCGGCCTGCCTCGCGATTCCGCGTGACCATCGCCTCGTACGGGTACACCCCTTGAGGGTACTTGTAGAGGGCGCGCGCGTACGAGGTCGTCGGCGTGGCGTCGAGGAAGTAGTAGAGTTCCTTCACGTCCTCGCCGTGGTTGCCCTCCGGCCCCGTCAGCCCGAACAGCCGCTCCTTCAGGATGGGATCGCTGCCGTTCCACAGCGCGATCGAGAAGCACAAGCGCGCCTGCCGATCGCAGAACCCGAGCAGCCCATCCTCGCCCCAGCGGTAGACGCGGCTCCGGGCGTGATCGTGGGGGAAGTACGACCAGCACTCGCCCGTGGGGGAGTAGTCCTCGCGCACCGTGCCCCACTGGCGTGAGGACAGGTACGTCCCCCAGCGCTTCCAGTTGGCTCCCCGTCGGGCGTCTGCGGCCAAGCGCTCGTCCTCGCGTGACATGATCGAAGAGCATCACCCGGACGTGGCCGGGAGTCGACCGGGAAAGCGCGGGGCTCGCTGGCGCCCGCTGCCGTGACTCACGCGCCGCGCCGGGCGGCCGCGCGCACCGCGGCGGCCAGCGTGGCGGCGAGCTCCGGCGCCTCGCTCGGGTCGAGCCGCTGCGCGGGCCACCCGATGCCGAGGCCGGTATCGGGCGTGGGCTTCGGGATCACGTGGAAGTGGACGTGGAAGACCGCCTGGTGAGCGGGCGCGCCGTTGTTCTGCAGGACGTTGAAGTCCGCGCAGCCGGTCACCTGCTTCAACGCGCGGCAGATGCGCGGGAGCACCCTGCCGATGGCCGCGCTCGCCTCGTCGCTCAACTGGTCGAGCGTCTCCGCCGGCTCCTTCGGGATCACGAGCACGTGGCCCCGCGCGAGCGGCGCGATGTCGAGGAACGCGAGGACGAGGTCGTCCTCGTAGACCTTGTGCGCGGGGAGCTCGCCCCGGACGATGCGCGCGAAGAGGGTCTCGGCCATGGCGCCGAGCCTACTCCGGCGGCGGCGCGTTGAAGCACCCGGGCGAGCGCGCTACGCTCCCAGGCGTCATGAAGCCGGCCTCCGACACGGAACTCCGGTCCCGGCTCCGGGCGGCCGGGCTCCGCGCGACCCTACCGCGCGTGGCGGTGCTCCGGCAGTTGACGGAGGCCGGAGCTCCCCTGGCGCACGGCGAGGTCGCGGACGCCCTGGCGCCGCTCGGCTTCGACCGCGCGACCGTGTATCGGAACCTGATCGATCTGACGGAGGCCGGCTTCGCCCGGCGGAGCGATCTCGGCGACCACGTTTGGCGCTTCGAGCTCGTCCGCGGCGCGACGGACCACACCCCGGCCGCCCATCCGCACTTCGTCTGCTCCGAGTGCGGAACGGTCGCCTGCCTGCCCGAGGCCGCCGTGGCCGTCCGCCCCTCGCGGGGGGCGCCCCGCGCGCTGCGGCGGAAGGCCGCGGTGGAGATCCAGGTCCGCGGCGTCTGCGACGGCTGCGCCTGAGCGCTGCCGTCCCACGGGCCGGCGGCGGCCGCGCGGCGTCCGTGGGGTCTTCCGGCGCGGCCAGCCCCCTTGCCCCCGAGCGGGAGCCGGGCGAAGATGCCGCGGTCGCTCTCCGGCTTCAGGTGGACCATGCGCTCTTTCTCTCGTTCGGTTCTCATCGCCCTCGTCGCCGCGGCTCCCATCGTGGGATGCACGCTCATCACGGACGTCGATCGGAGCCAGATCGAAGAGACGAGCGGTGACGCGTCGGCGGGCAGCGGCGGCACCGGCGGTACGTCGGGCACCGGGGGTACGGGCGGCACCGGCGGCACCGGCGGCACCGGCGGCACGAGCGGCGCGTCGGGCGCGAGCGGCGCCGGCGGTACGAGCGGCGCGTCGGGCGCGAGCGGCGCCGGCGGTACGAGCGGCGCGTCGGGCGCGAGCGGCGCCGGCGGTACGAGCGGCGCGTCGG
>JADLEQ010000061.1 GCA_020846005.1 Polyangiaceae bacterium | reverse complement strand
CGAGCGCGGGGGCGAGCGCGGGGGCGAGCGCGGGGGCGAGCGCGGGGGCGAGCGCGGGGGCGAGGGGGGCCATTGGGCGGGGACGGAGGACGTCCCCTCCGCCGGCCGCTTTGGCTGCCGCGCCGACCACCGCCCGGTGAAGCCGGACCACCGCGGGCGTCGCGCGCCGTGCCGGCCCGACCTCGCGGCGCTACGGTGCGCCGTACGACGGCGAAGACAACCTCGCGGCGCTACGGTGCGCCGTACGACGGCGAAGGCAACCCCGTGGCGCTTACGGATCCGGAGTCGACGCGGCAGCTCAGCTACGACCCCCTGGGGCGCGTGCTCTCGGTGGCGTGGGCGACGCCGGGTGAGGCGGAGCACGTGGAGACGCACACGTGCGATCAGCTCGGGTACGTGGAGCAGGTCGTGGCGAGCGCGGCCGGCGGCGGGACGGCGACGCTGGTGGTCGAGCGGGACGGGCCGATGCGCGTGTCGCGGGCGGCGCGGACGGTGACGGGCGCGAGGCCGTCGGTGGAGGAGGAGCGGTACCTGCCGGACGTGACGCTGCCGGGAGCCGGGTCAGGCGGACCTCCACCGACACGGCCGTGCTCCCCGGACGAGGAGCAGGCTGGGCTTCGGCGGCCCGTCCGTTCGGCGGGTAGCGCTGTGGGGGGCGCGAGGCGGGTTGCCTTACGATCTCGGGTCCGATCTCCGCCCACCGCTACCCACGCTCCGACGGGGAGCTGTCTCACGAGACGCTGATTGGGCGGGTCGACGGCGCGGGTCAGGGCGCAGAGCCAACCGGGGCGAGCTACGGAAACGTCACGTCGCCGATCGGGTGCGGGTTGAAGGCGACCTCCCAGCGGAAGCCCTCGGGATCGACGAAGTAGCCGCTGTAGCCGCCCCAAGCGCGCTGCTGGCCGGCATGGACCTCCGCTCCGGCGGCGCGCGCGGCCGCGAGCACCGCGTCGACCTCGGCCGGAGCGGCGACGTTGTGCGCGAGCGTGAACGGCAGCGTCCCGCAGCGCGTGACCTCGCCGATCTCTTCACGCGCGCCCGCCTCGGACCACAGCGAGAGCACGAGCTTGTGTCCCACATGGATCATCGACACGTCGTCGCCGTCGAAGGCGGTCTTCCAGCCGAGCCCGTCTACGTAGAAGCGGCGGGCGCGGGCGAGGTCGGCCACGACCAGCGTGACGAAGTTCAGGCGTGGTTCCATGGCCGGTGTCGTACCCGGAGGCGCTGCTGCTGTCTGCCGAGCGCCGACTCGAGCCGCGACCACCGGGGGCTTCGGGCCCCGCGCGCTGCCGTGGGCGCCCCCGTCGCGTCACCGCCTCGTCGTCCCGCCCTCGCCGACGCCGCCGGGCAGGGGCCCGGGAAGCTCGTCGTCTCGGCGGCGCCCGGGCGCCGGCGCGCGCTGCTGCCAGCGCGCAAAGTTGCAGCGTGCGTGCCGAGCGCCCCGCGCCGGCCGGAAGATTCGCGCCTCGTCGACACTTGCACATGGAAACCCGACTGGCGCCGCGAGGTTGCTCGGTGCCGGGCCGGGTGGTACGCGAACGGAGGCTCGAAGCGTGCATTGGAGGCCGTGGATGATCGTCTCGAAGCGTCTCGGGTGGCTCGTGTGGTTGGTGTCGGCGCTCGCGTGCAGCGCGGAGTCTGGGTCGTCGAGCAGCGGCGGCGGGAACTTCGGCCAGCCCGGGTGCGTGCTCGGCGGTGACTGCACCGGCTGCACGGACTGCTTCTCCCAGTGCAAGTGCATGACGGGCGCGGACGACGCCTCCTGCGCCAGCGCGTGCGGGCTGCCCGGCGGCGGTGGGGCGGCAGGGGGCGGCGGCGCGGCCGGGGGCGGGGCGGTCGGCGGGGGCGGCGCGAGCGGGTCCTCGGGCGGGGGCGGCTCGGGCAACGAGGGGGGAGGCGGCGCGAGCGCGGTGGGCGGTCCCGCCGCGGGGCTCCGCGTCACGGAGGTGGCCATCTATCAGGGCGTGAAGATCCCGCTCATGTCGCAGGGCGTGGCGGTCACGGACGCGAACGCGCCGGTCGTCTCCCAGCGCCCCGCCCTGCTCCGCGTGTTCGTCTCACCCGATCCAGACTTCGCCGCGCGTCAGGTAGTCGCCCGCCTGGAGCTCGAAGGGCACCCGCCGCGCGAGGCGCTGCGCTACGTGGACCGCGCGTCCACCGACTCGAACCTCGACAGCACGTACGTCTTCGACCTCGCGGCGGACGAGGTGACGCTCGGGGCGCAGTACGCCGTGTCCCTCGTGGACGCAGCCGCCGGCTCGTACCCGGGGGACGCCGGCGGGTCGCGCTGGCCGGCGCAAGGCAGCCAGCCGCTCGGGGCCGAGGACGTGTTCGGCCCGCTGCGCGTCGTGCTGGTGCCGATCGTGGTCAACGGCTACTCGCCGGACTCCAGCGCGGCCCGCGTGGAGGCCTACCGGAACAAGCTGTTCGCGATGTACCCGGTGCGCGACATCCAGATCGAGCTCCGCCAGGCGGTGACCTACTCGGGCTCCGTGAGCGCGAGCGGGAGCGGCTGGTCGAGCGCGCTGAACTTCCTCCTCGACGTGCGGGCCAACGACTACCCGCAGACGAACACCTACTACTACGGCATGATCGCCCCGGCCTCCAACGTGGGGTCATTCTGCGGGAGCGGCTGCGTCGCGGGCCTCTCGGGCGTCCCGAGCGCAGGGGACTCAGACGAGCGGGGCTCCATCGGCCTGGGCTACTTCCCGGGCGGCAACGGCTACGGCTTCGATCCTCCGGAGACGGCGGCGCACGAGATCGGCCACGCGCTCGGTCGCCCCCACGCCCCCTGCCAGACGAATGATGCGCCTCCTGGGTTTCCCTATGCAGGCGGGGGCACCGGGGTGTGGGGGTGGGATCTCGTCGGGCGGAAGCTCCTGGACCCGGCGGTCAGCACCGACATCATGGGCTACTGCCAGAACCAGTGGATCAGCGACTACAACTACGACAGGCTATTTCAGCGCATCTCGTACGTGAACGCGAACGGCTTCGTCGTCCCGCCCGCGGATCCGGCGCGGCAGCCCGGGCGCTTCCGCGTGGCGGTCGTCGACGCGGACGGCTCGGCCCGCTGGGAGGGGGTCACCCGCCGCCGGAGCCACGTCTGGGCGGACGAGGTCGAGGTCGAGCTGCGGGATGGCGCGGGCGCCGTGGCGCGCCGGGTGAGAGGCTTCTGGTTCCCCGCGTCCGACACCACGGGCGGTCGGCTGCTCGTCCCCGAGGCGTCGATCGCGTCGCTGCCGGGCACGCCGCTGGTCGCCCGCGCGAGCGTGCTGCCGGCGCCATTGCCGCTCGATTGACGCCCCGCCGCTCGGGGGCGGCCGAGCGGGGCGCGCGGGCGCCGCTCAGTAGAGCGAGTCGAGCTGGGGCTCGTACTTCTGCAGCACGTTCCGGCGCTTCAGCTTCAGCGTCGGCGTGAGGAGGCCGTTGTCCGTCGTGAAGTCCTCGGTGGTGATCGCGAACTTCTCCGGCCGCTCGAAGCCCTTGAACTCGGCGGCGTACTTGGTGAGCTCGGCCTTCAGGAGCTCCCGCACCTTCGGGTTCTCCGCCACGCTCCCCAGCTCGACGCCGTTCTCCCCGGCCCAGCGCTTGAGCGCCTCCATGTCCGGCACGACCAACGCGACGTTGAAGGGCTTGTTCGCGCCGTGGATCATCACGTTCGCGATGAACGGGGACAGCTTGAGCTGCTCCTCGAGCGGGGAGGGGACCACGTACTTGCCGTTCTCGAGCTTGTACTGCTCCTTGATGCGGCCGGTGATGTAGAGGTAACCGTCGGGGTCGACGAACCCCATGTCGCCCGACCGAAAGGTGCGGTCCGCCATGAGCACCGCGCGGTTCTCGTCGTCTCGGTTGTGGTAGCCCTGCATGATGTTGGGGCCCGCGATGAGGATCTCGCCGTGCTTCGGGTCGCCGGTCACCTCGCGATCGATCGTGATGGTGACGCCCGGGATCGGCTTGCCGACGCTGCCGATCTTGCGATTGCCGGGGTAGTTCGCCGTGGCGATCGGGCTCGTCTCCGTGAGGCCGTAGCCCTCGTAGACCTCGATGCCGAGGGCGTCGATGAACTCGGCGACCTCCTTGCTGAGCGCGGCGCTGCCGCTGACCGCGTACTTGAGCCGCCCGCCGAACTTCTCCCGGATCTTCGAGAAGATCACCTTGTCGGCGAGGGAGAGGCCGATGCCATCCAGCACGCCGACCGACTCGCCGCGGTTCTTGCGCGTGGCCGTGCGGATGCCGCTCCGGAACAGGCTCTGGATGAAGCCGGGCTTCTCGGTCATCTGCTTGTTCACGCCGTCGTAGATGCGGTTGAAGATCCTCGGCACGGCGAAGAGGATCGAGGGCTTCACGACGGCGAGGTTCGCGACCAGGTTCGCCACGTCGTCGTTGATGGCCATCGAGCAGCCCATGCTGAGGAGCCCGTGGAGCTCGCACGTCTGCCCGAAGGAGTGAGCCCAGGGGAGGAAGGACAGCGAGCGGTCGTCGCCGAACGGGAAGATCTCGTGGATGGCGTTGATGTTGCTGGCGATGTTCCCGTGGCTCAGGATGACGCCCTTCGGGTTCCCGGTGGTGCCCGAGGTGTAGATGAACCCCGCCGTCTCCTCGGGCGCGGGGCGCTCGGCGGCCACGGGGTGGGCGGCCCCGCGGGAGAGCAGCGCCTTCCAGGAGCGCTCGTCCGACTCGGGGAGCTCGAGCCCGATCACGTGCTCGAGGGACTTCACGGCAGAGCCCTTGAGGCCCTCGAGCTTCTCCGTGATGGCGTTCGTCGCGCCGATGACGACCTTGGCGCCGCAGTCGTCCAGGATGAAGGCCCACTCGTCGGCCTTCTGCGCCTCGTACATCGGGACGTAGGAGGCGCGCAGGCCGTAGGTCGCGTAGCAGGCGGCGGCCCACTCGACGCGGTTGTTCGCGACGATGCCCACTTTGTCGCCAGCCTTCACGCCGAGCGCGGCGAGGCCGGCGCGGGCGTCGTTGACCTGCTTCTCGAGCTCCGCGTAGGTCACCCACGACCACGTGTCGCCCTGCTTGACGCCGAAGACCTCGCGCTTCGCGTACTGTTGGCAGCTTCGCTCGAACAGCTCGACCAGGTTGGTGAACTTGTCGCTCATGTGCGCTGGGTTCCCGGGGGGTGAGGGCGGGGCGCGCGGGGGGGCACGGCGCCGACCGGCTGGGGAGCGAGGAGCATAGGGGCCCCGGCCCGATCCGGTCAATGCGGACCGCCCGAGCGTACCGGCGAGCGAAGCCAGCAGGACGGCGGGGACCGGATCTTGCGCGCGGCCTCGACGCGCGAGCGCAGGCGAGGGTATCCTGCCGCCGGATGGAGCGTCGCGCGGCTCGCTCGGTGGATCTCAGGGCGCGCGCCGGGCGGGCGCTCGCCGGGTTGGCCGGAGCGGCCCTCGCGTGGGGCGTCAGCGGGGCGGCCTGGGCCTCACCCGCCGAGCAGTTCGGCTTCGGTCCGCGGAGCCAGGCGCTGGGCGCCACGGGCGCCGCCGCCGCGGAGGGCTTCGAGGCGACGTACGCGAACCCGGCGCGGCTCTCGGCGTCGAGGAAGCGGGAGCTGACGCTCGGGTGGCAGATCTTCGATTTCGAGCTCGCCGCCGAGGGGGAGAACGCGCCGGGGGAGCAGAGCGGCGAGGCGCTCCGGGGCACCTACATCGGCGCCGTGTTCCCCGTCCCGTTCGGCGGCGTCCTCCGCGACCGGATCTCGCTTGGGCTCGGGGCCTTCACGCCGCGCACGCTGATCGTGCGGGCGCGGCTGTTGTATCCGGAGCGCCCGCAGTTCCCGCTCCTGGCCGACCGCGCGCAGACGCTCTCGCTCAACCTCGGGCTCGGCGCGGATCTCGGCTGGGGCATCCGCGTCGGAGGCGGCGTGCTCGCGCTCGCGGAGCTCGTCGGCACGGCGGTCGTACGGACGGACGCCTCGGGCCGGGTGGGGACGGTGGTGGACGACCAGCTCATCGCGTCGTACGCGGCCGTGGCCGGCGTGAGCTACGAGCGCGGCGCGTGGCTCGCCGGGATCACGTGGAGGGACGAGCTGGTCGCCGAGTTCGACGTGCTCGTGCAGGTCTTCGACCTCGGCGCGTTGGTGATCCCGGATCTGCACATCTCCGGGGTCGCGCAGTACGATCCCGAGCAGCTCGCGGCTGAGATCGGTTGGCGCGGCGGGGGCTGGCTCGTCACGGGCGGCGTGACCTACAAGCGGTGGGGCGCGTTCCCGGGCTGGGCGGAGGCCACCGTCCGCTGCCCGTCCGACTACCCGAGCTGCACGGCGCTGCGCCCGGTCCCCGTCGGCTTCCACGACACCTGGGTGCCGCGGGTCGGCGTGGAGTGGGCGCTCCCGCTCGCCGCCGGCGCGACCGGCCGCGTGCGCGCCGGCTACTTCTACGAGCCGAGCCCCGTCCCCGAGCAGAAGGGCGCGTCCAACTACTACGATCCCGACCGCCACGTGCTGACCGCGGGCTACGGCGTCCGCCTCGAGGAGCCGCTGCCGCCGGTCGACGTGTCGCTCTTCTACCAGGAGCACCTCGGCGTGCCGCGCACGCACGTGAAGGAGGCGTCGATCGCCTGCGATCCGGCCGCACCCGACTGCAGCGTGAACGCGGGCTTCCCGAGCGTCGAGACCCGCGCGGGCGCGCGCGGCGCGGGCGTCACCTTCGGGGTGCGGTTCTGATGGCGTCGCCGCTCGCCGGCCGGCGGTGCGCGGCGGCTTGCGCTGCGGCCGTCGCGCTGCTCGCGACCGGCGCTCGCGCGAACCCGGCGGACACCTTCGGCATGGGCTCGCGGTCCACCGCGCTCGGCGGGGCCGTGAGCGCGACGACGGACGACTTCTCGGCCGTCTACTACAACCCCGCGGGTCTGGCGTTCTCGCCGGGCACCGAGCTCTCGCTCGGGTACATGCGCGTGGATCACCACCTCTCGATGAACGGGGCCGACAGCCAGGTCGATCCGGTGGCGGGGCTGGTCGGTGGCATCGTCGCGCCGGGGACGCTGCTCGGCTTGCCGTTCGCGTTCGGCGTCGCCACCCACCTCTCCGACGAACGGATCTCGCGCGCGCGCACCGTGCGCCAGGACGACCCGCGCTGGGTGCTGTACGAGAACCGCAACCAGCTCCTCTACCTCGCAGCGGATCTGGCGTTCGCGCCGCTCGACTGGGTGGCCGTGGGCGGCGGGATCACCTTCCTCGCGGCGACGCGCGGCGCGTTCGGCATCACTGGCCGGGCGCTCCTCCCCCGCGGGGGGCAGTCCCAGTACGACTCCCAGCTCCGCCACGAGGTCGACGCCGACCTCACGGCGGTGCGGTACGGTCAGCTCGGCGTCCAGCTGCGCCCGCCGGGGCCGTGGTCGTTCGGCGTCGCGTATCGGCAGGAGGCGCGGATCGAGCTCGGGCTCGACGCGGATTTGCGCGGCACGATCGACGCGAAGGTCCTCGCGGCGGACGCCTCCTACGTCCTCGAGTCGCTGACGGTGAACGGCTTCATCCCGGCGCAGCTCGTCGTCGGCGGCGGGTGGCGACCCGGCGCCGACTGGCTGGTGGGCGTGGATCTGGTGTGGGTGCGCTGGTCCGCTTACGTCAGCCCGACGAGCCAGACACGGACGGCGCTCGAGGTCGACTTCCCTCCGACGGTCGTCGCGCTGCCGCCGCCGACCAAGCCGACGAGGATCCTCCCGCCGGGCTTCCAGGACACCCTCGTCCCGCGCCTCGGCGTCGAGTGGCGGCCGCGGGTCGCGCCCGGGTGGCGGACACCGCTCCGAGCCGGGTATGTCTACGAGCCCTCTCCGGTGCCCGATCAGCGCGGGCTGACGAACCTCGTCGACACGGATCGCCACGTCTTCTCCGCGGGCGCCGGCGTCGTGCTCGAGGATCCCGGGGAGGTCCTGCCCGGCGAGCTCCGCCTGGATGGTCACGCTCAGTACTCGCTGCTCCCCGAGCGAGTGACGCTGAAGCGGAGCGCGGCGGATTTCACGGGCGACTACCGCGCGGGAGGCTACCTCTGGAACGTCGGGCTCTCTCTCTCCCTGGGGTTCCGATGAGCGCGCGGCGCGGGTCGAGCCGCGGCGCCCGGCGGCGGCTCGTGCGCGCGGCGCTCGTGCTCACCGGGGGGCTCGCGCTCGCCTGCGCCACCATCGCGAGCGACGCGGGCGATCTCGACGCGCGGCGGCCGAACGCGCTCGCCGGCCCGTTCCGCGAGCTCCGCGAGGCCGAGGATCGCTCGTCGGTCGCCGAGGCGCCGAACGTGCTCGCGAACAGCTCTGGGTCGATCGAGTACGCCGATCCGTGCGTGCTCGATCTCGACGGCGGCGGCCCGGCGGGGCGCGTGGCGCTCTATGTCGCGACGACCCTCGGCGGGGTGAGCGGCATCTATCGCTACCTGGCGGACGACGCGCGGACCTTCCCCAACACACCGGATCCTCCCGAGCCCGTCCTCGCGGCGTCGCTCGCCTGGGAGGGCGGCGCGCTACGGGCACCGCACGTGCTCCATGTCGGCGACACGTACGAGCTCTACTACTCCGCGGCCGGCGGGATCGGGGTGGCGACGTCGACGGACGGCGCGCGGTTCGTCGCGGCGGCGGAGCCCCTGCTCACCGCCGCGGGGGCCGCCTCGTGGGAGGGCGGCGCGGCGCCCGCGAGCCCCGCCGTGATCGAGGTGGCGCCCGGGGACGTGCGGCTCTTCTACGAAGCGGGCGGGCGGATCGGCGAGGCCCAGTCGAGCGACGGGCGCGCGTTCGAGCGAGTCGGCGCGGAGCCGGTGCTCGAGCCGTCCGCGCCGAATCCCGCCGAGGTCATGTTCGACGACGTGTGGGTCGGCGATCCTCACGCGGTGATGGCGACGAGCGCCGAAGGGCGCCGCATCCTGCGGGTCTACTACGCCGGCGAGGCGGCCGACGGTACGCGCGGGATCGGGCTCGGCGGTCGATTCGGCGAGGGGCGGCTCGACCGCGCGGTGTCGACCGTCTTCTCGCTGACGCGCGGCTCGCGCGCGCCGTTCGTCCTGACGGACGGCGCGATGGCGCTCCTCTACGTCGCGCAGCGCACGGGCACGACCTCCGCGCAGCGCCACCTCGCGATCGCGCTCGGGGTCGCGCCGGGGGACGCCGTCCTCCCCTGAGGGCTCGCGGCGGGCGAGCGTGACCGCGCCCACGGGTCGCGGCGTGTCGCCGCAGGCGGCGCGTCGGCCGGCGCGCTTGCTGCTAGGCTCGCCGGGTGCTCACCGGGATGCTCCTCGGCCTGCTGTTCATCTCGCCGGTCGTGTTCTGTTACTTCCTGCTGATCAAGGCGTTCGACCGCTACGAGCCCGAGCCCCTCTGGCTCCTCACGCTGATGTTCTTCTGGGGCGCGCTCGGCGCGACGCTGACCGCGATCATCGGCAACGGCATCGGGGAGGCCGCGCTCTCCTGGGCGCTGAACGCGCCCTCCCAGGCCGAGCTCGTGCAGATGAGCACGGCTTCGTTCGTCGCGCCGCTGGTCGAGGAGAGCACCAAGGGCTTCGGGCTGCTCTTCCTGTGGGGGCTCTCCGCGGTGTGGCTGCGCGAGGTCGACGGCCCGCTCGACGGCGCCATCTACGGTGGCGTGGTCGGCCTCGGGTTCACCCTGACGGAGGACATCCTCTACGTCGGGAGCGCGACCGCCAAGGGCGGGCTGGTCGGGTTCACCGCCGTGTTCGTGCTGCGCACGATCCTGGCGGGTCTCGGCCACGCGACCTTCACCGCGATGACGGGCGTCGGGATCGGGCTCGCAGTCGACTCCAAGAGCTGGTTGATGAAGCTCGTCGCCGTGGTCGGGGGGTGGTCGGCGGCCGTGGGGCTCCACTTCCTCCACAACTTCCTCGTGACGTTCCTCCTGGCGGACGGCGTCGGCCTGATCCTGAAGCTCCTCGTCTTCTGGACGTTCGACGCGCTCTTCTTTCTCCTGCTCCTGGTGCTGGCGCTGCGGGACCGCGCGATCGTCCTGCGTGGCCTGGTGGACGAGGTCGGTCGGCTCCTTCACCCGCTCGAGTTCGATCGCACGATCAGCCACTGGATGCTCGTCCCGCTGTGGAACACGTTCACGCTGCTCTCGAGCCCCGCCGGCTACTTCGCCGCGCGCCGCAAGCAGCTCGCGCTCGTCGAGGTCGCGTTCCTCAAGCACCGGCGGCGTCGCGGCGACTCGGGGGCGGGCCTCGACTCCGACGAGCGCAAGCTCCGCGAGCGCATCGCCGAGCTGAACGCCCGCGGCGTGTTCGTCGGCGCGCGGTGACGGGGCGCTGGCCGCTCAGCCCTTGAGCAGGCTCTTCGCGATCACGAGCCGCTGGATCTGGCTCGTGCCCTCGTAGATCTGCAGGACCTTGGCGTCGCGCATCAGCTTCTCGACGGGGTAGTCGCGGACGTACCCGTTGCCGCCGAACACCTGCACGGCGTCGATCGCCGTCTGCATCGCGCGGTCCGCGCCGTGCACCTTCGCGTACGCCGAGACGATCGGGTCGCGGACGCCGTTGTCCAGGTTCCACGCGGCCTTCTGGTAGAGCAGCCGCGTCGACTCCGTGCTGACGGCCATGTCCGCGAGCATCGCCTGGACCATCTGGTGCTCACCGATCGCCACGCCGAAGGTCTTGCGCTCCTTGGCGTAGGCCAGCGACTCGTCGAGGCAACGCTGCATGAGCCCGGTGGCCATCGCGCCGATGTCGGGGCGCGTCTGGTTGAACGTCTCCATGGCGAGCTTGAAGCCGTGACCCTCGGCCGCGAGGAGGTTCTGCTTCGGGACGACGACCTCCTCGAAGTGGACCGCGGCGGTGTCGCTGGCGCGCTGGCCGAGCTTGTCCTCGTGCTTGCCCACGCGCAGGCCGGGGGCGTCGCGATCGACGATGAAGGCCGCGATCCCCTTGTGGCGCAGCGCGTGGTCGCTCGTGGCGAAGACCACGTAGAAGCTCGCCATGGTGGCGTTCGTGATCCAGCACTTCTCGCCGTTCAGGACGAAATCGTCCCCCTTGCGCGTGAAGCTGGTCTTCAGCCCGGCCACGTCGCTGCCAGCGACGGGCTCGGTGGTGCAGTAGCTGGCGAAGATGGGCTCCGAGACCAGGCGCCCGAGGTAGCGGCGCTTCTGGTCGTCGTTGCCGCCGAGCTTGATCGGCGTGAGCGCGAGCGTGTTCGCGAGCATGCTGGTCTGCACGCCCGTGCATCCCCACGCGAGCTGCTCGGTGACCAGCGCGTTGTCGAGCTCGCCCATCCCGGCGCCGCCGTACTCCGTCGGGACGGTCATGTTGACGAGGCCGAGCTGGTGAGCCGCCTCGAACACGTCGCGGGGGAACCGGCTCTCGCGGTCACACTCGGGCGCGACCGGGACGATGCGCTCCCGGGCGAAGCGCCGCGCGGTGTCGATGAGGGCCTGTTGTTCTTCGGAGGGGAGAAAGCCGAGCACGGGGCGACCGTAGCAGGGGCCGCTGGGTCGGGGGAAGGCCCTGGCACGCCGCGTGCACCGTGCGGCTCGCATGCGCGCGCTCCTCCGCTCTGGGCTGCCCGTGGCGCTCGTCGGCGCTGCCCTCGCGGCGGCGTGTGGCGACGACCCGAGCGCCGGCTCCGACGCGGGGGACGGGAGCGCCGAGGGCAGCGTGAGCGGGGGGTCGGGGGGCGGCGTCGGCTCGGGCGGGCGAAGCGGCAGCGCCGGCCTGGCGGGCTGGACGGCGGGCGGGGCGGCGGGGTCGTCCGGCGGGAGCACCGATGGTGGGGGAGGCGGCGGCGCAGGTGGCTCATCGGGGGAGGGGGGCACCGCGGGCGGGGGCGTCGGTGGGTTGGCGGGGGCGGGCGCCGGAGGTTTGGCGGGGGGAGCCGGTGCTCCAGGCGGAGGCGCGGGCAGTGGCGGGACGGCGGGCGCGGGCAGCGGCGGGGTGGCCGGTGGGGGCAGCGGCGGCGCGAGCGGCGCGGCGGGCAGCGGGGGCTCGGGCGGCAGCGCGGGCCTCGCCGGAGCGGGCGGGGTGGGCGGCGCCCCGGTCGAGGCGGGCGTCGAGGACGCGAGCGGCCCCGACGCCGGGCCCGTCGACGCGAGCGTCGAGGCGGGCCCGGACGCGCCCGCCAGCGACGCCGGCGTCGACGCCGATCTCACGGACGCCCCCGGGGCCGACGCGGACGGGGCCGCGGACGCGCCGGACGGCGACGCTTGCGCGGACGCGGCCCCGGGCTGCTACGACCGCGACGGGGACGGCCACGGCGCGTGGCTCACGGGCGCAGCGGCGTGCGACCCGGGCCCTCCCTTCGCCGGGCCGTGCGACGACTGCGACGACGACGACGATCGCGTCCACCCGGGCGCTCCGGGCTGCCACGGCGTCGGATACCCGAAGGTGGTCGGGAATGGCGTGTCGTTCGACTACGACTGCGACGGCGTGGAGGAGCCGTGCGACGACTACCCGCACGCGATGACGTGCGCGTTCGATCCCAGCGCCGATGGCGGGCCCGCGTGCTACGGCGGCGGGTACGTCGTGGAGCCGCGCAACGGACCGGGCGTGCATCGTTGGTGCGGGAGCACGCGCGTCCGCGTCTGCGAGGTGAACCTCGCGGGGACGGGCTGTCGCTCGCTCACGCTGCCCGATCAGCCGCCGATCGAGTGCCGCTGACGCCGCTCCGCGCGCGCGGGCGTCCGGGGCGGCTACTCGCGCAGGCGTTGGCGGGCGCGCTCCTGCTCGGCGCGCACCGCGCGAGCCCCGAGCGTGTACCCGACGACGAGCCCGAGCAGGAGCATCGCCGGGATGTAGATGACGTGCGCGGGGGTGGGGAGCCAGGTGTCCGGCTCCGCGGGCGCGGACGCGCCGGCGGTCGTGGTCACCGGCGCTGCCGTGCGCGCGTCGCTCATGGGCGACGGTCGCCCTCGACGCCGCCGCGCTCGAGCCGGCGCTCCAGCTCGGCGAGGCGCGAGTCCAGGCGACGCTGGCTGCGCCAGCTCGTCGCCAGGAACACGACCACGATCGCCCACATCGCGATGTAGGCGGCGACGAGCAGCGCCTCGGCGGACGCGCCCGCTCCGGGCGCGCCGCCCTCGACGGAGACGAACTCCGCCGCGCGCTCCCCCGGCGACCCGGGCGCGCCGGGCGGGCTCACGAGAGCCCCTCCGCGGTGAGCAGGCGCTCCTCCAGGCTCGCGACCCGGTGCTCGGCGGCCCGCAGGCGCGCGCGTGACCACAGGAGCAACACGGCGAGGAGCGTCAGCGCGACGAACCCCAGCGAGAGCGCGAGCGTCATGTCCGGGTGACGCAACCCGCCGCCGCCCTTGCCGATCACGGTGGGGTGGTTGCCGCCCCACTTCCGGACGGAGTAGTGGATGATTGGGAGGTTGACGGTGCCGAGCACGCCGATGGCCGCCGCGAAGCGCCGCTCCGCGTCCCCCCCGGCGGCGAAGCTCCGGAGCAGGACGACGGTGCCGTAGACCAGGACGCTGAGCAGGAGGGTCGTCAGGCGCGGGTCCCAAGTCCAGTAGACGCCCCAGGCCTTGCGCGCCCAGAGCGGCCCGGACACGAGCACCATCGCGCCGAACACCACCGCCGTCTCCGCCGCGGCGTGGGCGAGGGCGTCGCGCCCCGTCGTGGGGCGAGCGAGGTAGGCGCCCGAGGCGACGCCGCACACCACGCCGGAGAGGTACATCGCGTAGGCCGCGGGGACGTGGAAGTAGAAGATCTTCTGCGCGAGACCCCCTGCCTCCGGCTGCGCCACCGGGACGCGCAAGAACACGAACGCCAACAGTGTCGCGATCGAGGCGGCGGTGCCGATCGCGAGCGCCCAGTAGGCGAGATCCGTGCGGCGCATGGGCGGCAAGCTAGCGGCGGCCCCCGGACGGGGCAAGCCGAGCCGCCACGAGCGCGCGGCGCGAGCGCGTGGCGCGACCCCAGGCCGGGCGCGCGCCGTCCGTGCTCACGCGTTGCACTCGGCGAGCGCGATCAGCAGCCCGATCCGCGCGCGCGCGACCTCGAAGTCCTTCACCGTCACGTCCACCGCCGCCTCGCGCTCGCGGCGATCCGCGTCGGTCAGCTCGAACGCCGTGCCCGCGCCCTCCTGGTACGCCACCCGCGCCAGGCGGGCCGCTTCGGTCGCCGCGCGCGCGGCGCTGCGCGACACCGCGAGCGTGCGCTCCGCCAGGTCGACGGCGCGGCGCCCCCGGGAGATCTCCAGGCGCGCCTGGCGGCGGGTCTCGCGGAGCTGCTGGCGAGAGAGACCGGCCTGCGACCGGGCCTGCTCGCGGGTGCCGTAGCGGGCGCCGCCGTCGTAGAGCTGCCACGTGAGCACGCCGCTGACCGTCCAGTAGAATGGCTCGCCGGTGGGGCTCAGGCGCTCGTGCTCGAGCCCCACCCACGTGAGCGTCGAGGCGGCGTCGACCGTCGGCGCGTAGAGCCAGTCGGTGCCGCGGGCGCGGCGCTCGGCGAGGTCGGCGCTCGCGCGGGCGTGCCGCACGTCCGAGCGCTCCTCGAGGGAGCCGGCCGGGCGGCACACGCTCCGGGCCTCGAGGTCGAGCCGCTCGATCCGCACGTCCGAAGCGACCCCCCACGACTCGTCCGAGCCGAGCGTGGCGCCGAGCTGGTCGCGGGCGGCGAGCAGCGTGTCGTCGGTGCGCACCACCTGCGCGCGGGCCGCCGCGACCTCCTGCTCCGCGCGCACGACGTCGAGGCGGTTGGCGCCGCCTCCGAGGCTCGCGCGCCGCTCGGTGAGGCGCAGCGTGGTGAGCGCCGAGCCGAGGGAGGCGCGGCTCACCTCCGCGAGGCGCTCGGCGGTCAACACCTGCACCATCGCGATGGCGAGCGACGCGAGCAGTCGCCGCTCGGTGTCCTTCGCGCGGAGACGAGACACGTCCACGGCTCGGGTAGCGCTCCCGGCGTCGTGCCACGCCTTGCCGGCCAGCACCGGGACGCGCAGCGTGAGCCCCGCGCTGAAGGTGGTGAGCGGATCCGGCAGCGTGCCCTGGACGAGCTGCCCACCGCGGAACTGCAGCCCCTCGCCGGTGAGCAGGTGACGCTGCAGCGTCGCCGAGCCCGTGAGCGTGGGCAGGCTGCCCGCCCGGACGACGCGCGCGTCCGCCTGCGCGCGCTCCGTCTCCAGCGCCGCGGTGCGGAGCTCTGGCGCGTTCTGCCGCGCCAGGCGAAGGCCCTCGCGCCAGGTCCGCAGCGAGCGCGGCGCCGGCGGCGGGGGGGCCAGCATCGGATCGGCGGGCGCGGTCGCCGCGGGGGGAGCGGGCACCGCGGCCGGCGCGGAGGAGGCGGCGCCGGCGGGCGCGGGCTGGGCCGGGGCGAGCGAGGTGGCGGCCGCGAGCGCAGCCAGGGTGCCGAGGAGGGGGAGAGTCGCTGGTCGCATGGGAGGTCCCAGGGGCGACCCGGGTGGGCGCCCTGGGGCGGAACGTGTCCCCGGGTCACCCCGATGTCGAGGGCGGGAGGCCGCGCGCCGCCCAGCCGCGCAGCAGCTCGGCCGCGCGAGCCGCGCCGACGACGCGGGCGAGGACGCGCGCCGCCCGCTCGGGCTCGGCGGCGCGGGCGAGCGCGTGCGCCAGCGACGCGGCGATCTCAGGGTCGTGCGGCGCCGCGCGGCACGCGCGCGCGAGCAGCGCCAGCGCCGCGCGCGGCTGGTCGAACACCACGTCCGTCAGGTGCCCCAGGTTGTGCAGCACCGACGGGCAGGCCGGATCGAGCGCGAGCGCGCGCCGGTACGCCGCCGCCGCTGCCCGCGGGTGTCCCTGCACGGTGAGGGCCAGCCCCAGCACGCCGTAGGCGAACGCGTCCGGGCGGGCGCGTAGCGCCTCGCGGGCGAGGAGCGCGGCGCGCCAGGGCTCCACCTCGACGACCAGCGCGGCCAGGCGGACGCGCGCGAACCAACCCGCGGCCTCGGTGGGCGCGGTCCGCTGCACGAGCGCCCCGAGCATCGGCACGAGCTCCCGCGCCTCGAGCCCGCGGTCGATCGCCCAGGCGACGTCTCGCAGCAGCGTGGCGGCGTCGCGGGACGGGCGGGAGCGCATTCCGTTGGACGAGTCTACCTCGCGCGCGGGGCGCGTTCCAGCCAGACGCGGCCGACGGCGGGGCTCAGGCGCGAGGGCGCGCGACCTCGGCCGTGGCGCGCTTGCCCGCGATGTCGGCGCCGTGGAGCGCGCCGAGCGCGGCCTCGAGATCGGCGTTCGCCACGCGGACGAACGAGTGGCGCTGGAGCACGTTGACCGACGCGGGCGCGAGCCCCGCGCCTCGCTCGACCAGCGCCCGGAGCGCGTCGGGGGTCGCGCCGTCGCGCCTCCCCACGCTCACGTAGATCTCGGAAGTCTCGCCGACGTCGGCGGCGTTCGCCGCCGGCCTCGGCGCACCGTCTGCTGGCTCGACGCTGTAGGAGGGCAGATCGTCCTCGCCGCCGAGCGTGTCCGCCGGCCGAGCCGCGCGCGGCTCGGCGTCCGCTCCGCGCTCGCGGCGCCGAGGGGGTCGTCGCTCGCGGGGGGGCGCGTCGGCGTCCCTCGGCGCGCGCTCGCGTGCAGGTCGCGCGGCCTCGACCGGGGCGCCGCCGCGCTCGCCCGGCGCGGGCGCCGCGGCGGCCCGCGGGGGCGGCACCACCTCGGAGGGGGCGGGGGGGGTCGGGGCGCTCCTCCGCCGTGTCGCGCCAGCGTGCGCGCCGTCGAGGAGCGCGCCCAGTCGATCGCGGAGGAGCATCCCGACGATCGCGCTCGCGGACTCGTGCGTCAGCAGGCGGCGGACGACCGCGAGCTCGTCGGCGCCCGGGGCCCTGGACGCCGCGGCGCGCGCCAGCTCCGCGACGAGATCCGTCTCCCAGCGGGTGCGGAGCTCGAGCGCGCTCGGGAGCTGCTTCTCGATCGGCCGGATGCGATACGTGAGCCGGAGCAGGTACAGCTTCCCCACGTCCGAGGGCTCGACGAGCGAGATGGCCGTCCCCGTGCGGCCGGCGCGGCCGGTGCGCCCGGTGCGGTGGACGTACGACTCCGCCGACTCCGGGAAGTCGGCGTTGATCACGTGCGTGAGGTGGCTGATGTCGATCCCGCGCGCCGCGACGTCGGTGGCCACGAGGAACCGCAGCGCGCCGCTGCGCGTCGCCGCCATCACCTTCTCGCGATCGTTCTGCGCGAGATCCGCGTTCAGCCAGTCGGCGGAGTAGCCCTCCTTCACCAGCGCTGCGGCGAGCCGCTTCGTCTGTTCGCGGGTGTTCGTGAAGATGATCGCGCTCTCGGGGGCCTCGACCTCGAGCACCCGGACCAACGTGCCGGCCTTGTCGCTCGCGACGGGGTAGAAGACGTGCTGGATCTCGAGGGCGCCGATGTGGTCGCCGCTCAGCGTGAGCAGCTCGGGGTTGCGCAGCCGCGTCTCGGCGATGCGGCGCACGTCCGGCGGGACCGTCGCGGAGAAGAGCAAAATCTGCCGCGACTCGGGCAGGAACCCCATCACCTGCGTGATCTGGGGCAAGAAGCCCATGCTGAGCATCTCGTCGCTCTCGTCGAGGACGAGGGTCCGGATGGTGCTCGGGTCGAGCGTGCCGCGCCGCAGGTGGTCGAGGACGCGACCGGGCGTGCCGATCACCACCTGCGCACCGCCCGCGAGCGCCTCGACCTGCCGCCCCATGGGCGCGCCGCCGTAGACCGCTGCGCACGTGACGCCGCGGTGCTTGCCCAGCGCCTCGACCTCACGCCCGACCTGCAGCGCGAGCTCTCGCGTCGGGCAGAGGATGAGCGCCTGCACCGCCGCCGTCCCGCGGCGCACGAGCGCGTCGACGATGGGCAGGGCGAACGCGCCCGTCTTCCCGGTGCCCGTCCGCGCCTGGACGACGAGGTCGCGGCCGCGCGTCGCGGGCTCGAACACCGCTTGTTGGACGGGCGTCGGGCTCGTCCACCCGAGCTCGTCGATGGCGCGACGGACCTCCGTGGAGAGCGGCAGGCAGTCGAAGGTCGTCGGGGGCTCGGGAGCGGGCTCGGTCATGGGGCCTCGGGGCGGCGCGGGAGACTAGTCGCGGTTCGGCGGGCGCGCACCCGGCTCGAGAGCGAGCACCTGGAGCGAGGCGGCCACCGCCCGGCGCCGGGCGCTCAGATCGGAGGCGGCCCTGAGCGCGGCGTGCTCCTCGGCGTAGCGGAGCTCGTCGACCCGGTCGAGCGCGAGGCGGGCCGCGGCGTCGCCCGCGCAGGTTGCGTCCAGGCCCTTGCGCTCGCCCCACTCGGGCTCGAGCCGGGCGCGGAAGCGATCCCGGGCGTCGCCGCCGGGCGGGCCACCCGTCTCCGCGGAGCGCGCCCGGTCGACCGCGAACGCCAGGCGCTGCACGCCGTCCCGGCACGCGACGCGCGAGGGGACGGTGCCGCGCGGCAGCGCCTGGAGCAGCACCTGCGCCGCGCACACCACCGTGAACGCCGTCGTGAGGCCGAACACCGCGACGATGCCCGCCCGGCGGCCCAGTCGGCGCGTTCGCTCGAGCGGATCGGCGTAGGGCACGCCGCCGCCCGTAGCACGACCCGGGCGGAGGCGGCGCGGCCATTGACCCCAGCGGGCGAGCAGGACATAATTCTTTCAGAAATCTCTGAAGGAATCGAAAGTTCCTGAATTCATGACGCTTCCCGTGGTCGAGTCGCTCGGAAGTCTGCAGGCTGGTGCGAGGGCGCGGCGGGCGGATCCGCGTCTGGAGGAACGCCTGCGGGCGGCCGAGGAGCTCCTCGGTGACGATCTGCGCTGGGTCGAGACCAGCCTGCGGGGCGTCGCAGGGGAGGGGCCGGAGCCCGCCGTCTCGGCGGCGCGCCACCTGGTCGAGCTCGGAGGCAAGCGAGTGCGGCCGGCGACGCTGCTCCTCGCCTCGGCCTGCGTCGGGGAGATCGGCCCGGTCGCGCGCGAGCTCGCGGTGGTGGTCGAGCTCGTCCACTCGGCGACCCTGCTCCACGACGACGTGGTCGACGACGGCATGGTCCGGCGCGGCGCGGTGACGGCGCGCCGCCGACACGGCAACGCGGTCAGCGTGCTCGCAGGCGACCTGCTCCTGGTGACGGCGCTCGAGCGCGCGGCCTCCTCCGCCGCGGGAGAGCTCCCGGAGCTGCTCTCGACGTTGCGCCGGCTGGTCGAGGGCGAGGTGCTCCAGCTCGCCGGGAGGACGGCGCTCGACGCGAGCGAGGCGACCTACCTCCGGATCGTGGACGCGAAGACGGCGAGCCTGTTCTCCTACGCGGCGGCCGCGGGGGCGCGGGCCGGGGGCGGCGAGGCCTCTCACGTGGGAGCGCTCGACACGTTCGGCGGCCGGCTCGGGCTGGCGTTTCAGCTCGTCGATGACGTGCTCGATTACCAGGGCGACCGGGCCGAGAAGTCGCTGCTCACCGACCTCGCCGAGGGCAAGGTGACGCTCCCGCTCGCGCTCGCGGTCGCGCGCGATGCCGCGTTGTTGCCGCTGCTCGGGCGCGTTCAGGCGGGAGACGCCGGCCCGGTCGAGGAGCTCGGGCGCGCCGTGGCGTCGTCCGGGGTGTGCGAGGAGGTCCGCCTCCGCGCCGAGCGCGCGACCGAGGAGGCCGTCGCGGCGCTCGAGCCGCTGCCCGCGACGCCAGCGCGCGCCCTGCTCGTCGCCACCGCACGCGGGCTCGCCGGGCGCGCGCGCTGAGCCGTGGCCAACGCATCGGGGAAGGTCGACCGCCGTGGGCACTGAAGAGCGACCCGAAGCCGCCGGTCAGCGCCGCCTCTGGCCGAGCGAGCTCATGGTGAGCGACGTGATCGGGCGGCTGATCGAGTTCTGGGGCTTCAAGCGCAACATGGGCCGGGTGTGGACGGTCCTCTACCTGTCCCCTGCGCCGCTGGCCGCGGCCGACCTGCAGGAGGCGCTCAGCCTGTCGACCGGCGCCGTGTCGATGACCCTGAACGAGCTGATGCGTTGGGGCGTCGTCAAGAAGGTGTGGGTCCCGGGCGAGCGGCGGGACTATTTCGCCGCCGAGGTCCAGCTCTGGAAGATGGTGTCGCGGGTGATGTCGGAGCGCGAGGGCGCCGAGATCGACGCAGCGATCGAGGCGTGTGAGGAGGCCCTCCGCTCGCTGGCGCCGCACCTCGCCTCCACCGACGCGCAGGTGCGCGCGCGGGCAGAGCTCCAGCAGGGCCGCATCGCGGCGCTCCTGGGTATCGCGCGACTCGGCCGGCAGCTCCTCGATGCGCTGCTCGCGACCGCGAAGGTCGACGCCGAGCCGCTGGCGAAGGCGGCGCTCTCCAAGTGACTGCGTGCGGGCGGCGGGGTGGGGCCCCGACCCCCTGGCTCAGTTGAGGACGCGGCCGTCCGGCGGCGCTTCACCGCCGAGGAAGTAGGCGGTGATCTCCTGCTCGAGGGCGGTCCGGGTCTCGTCCTCGATCTCGTCCACCGACGCGACCAGGCGCTCGACGTTGCGCTGGTACACGATGAGGCGCGCCGTCGGCGGCTCGCCGCTCACCGCGTCGAGCAGCAGCAGCGCGTGGGGGTCGACGCCGTCGACGACCAGCTCGACGCCTGGGAGCTCGGCGACGTAGATCTCATCCCGCCGCAAGAACGCCTGGAGCCTGGGCTCGAGCGACTCCACGACCCGGCGGATGGTCGCGCGGAACGTCTCCGTCGACAGGCTCCACGGCGGCGGCGCGAGGCCGAGCTCGAGCTCTCGCGAGCGGAGGAGCGCGTCCGTCGCCGCGACGCGGTCCCCGTGCTCCTCGCGGAGCAGGCCCAGGTAGTACCAGGCCTCCGGGTGATCGGGCATCTGCCGGACCGCCTCCTCGATCAGCGGGAGCGCTTTCTCGTAGCTGCCGACCTCGTAGTGGGCGCGGCCGACGAGGAAGCCGTGGACCGGGTTCTCGTACGGGCCGGGTGGGAACCGCCCGGCGAGCGCCGCCGCGCGGTCGTGCTCGTGCTTGCCGGTCAGCGCGTCGAACTCGAGCAGGAGCGTGTCGACCAGCTCGTCCTTCGTCTCCGCGAGGTCCAGCGCCTGGGCGCACATCTCCAGCGCGTCGTCGTACTCGCGGAGCGGGTGGAGGAACACCTCGGCGGCGTTCAACATGGCCTCGAGGTAGGTGTCGTCGAGCGCGATCGCCTGCCGGTAGCTCTCGATGGCCGTGTCGTAGTCCCCGCGCATCGCGCTCGCGTACCCGAGGAGGTTGAACGCCTCCGGGGACTGGGCGTCGAGCTCCAGCGCGCGCCGGGCGCTCGCCTCGGCGCCCTGAGCGTCGCCGCGCTGGATGTGGTCCCAGCCACGGTCGAGGTGAGCGGTGAGCTGGTCCATGGGGGCGCTTGTGATGCTCCGTGCCGTCGCTCTCGTCAAGCGACGGGGCGCCCGCGGGGCAGCGGCGTCAGTCGTGGATCACGATCCGCGCGCCGGGTCGCTTCGGCTCCGACCAGGCCCCGTGCCACCCCTCGGGCACCGCCGGCGTCGTGAGCTCGAACACGCGCCGCGCGTCGAGCGGCGCCAGGTTCACGCACCCGTGGCTCATCTGCACGCCGAAGTTACGGTGCCAGAACGCCGCGTGGATGGCGTAGGATCCCTGGTAGTACATCACGTACGGCACGTCCTCGATGCTGTACGGGAGATCGCCGGCCACGGTGCCGTTACCATCCATCGTGGTCGTGACGTGCTTCTCTCGGACTCGGTACTCGCCCGTCGGCGTCCTGTGGTCCTTGGCCTGGACGGTCGAGGACTTGCCGCTGGACACGAGCGTCGCGTAGAGGGCGCGCCGGCCGTCGAGCACCACGAGCGTCTGCGTGGTGAGGTTCACGTCGATCCAGCGCTCCCCCTCCGCCAGATCGGCCGGTGGCGCGGGGTCGCGGGCGACCCGGACGTGGATCGACTTCACCCACGGCCCCGCGCGAGTCTCGAGGTACCGGATCCCCCCGATCTCCAGCTCCTCGCCCGTGAGCGGCAGCGCGGTCGGCACCTCGAACGCGCGCGCCGGTTTGGGCGTCTTGCGCTCCGCGTCGAAGGTGTAGGCGGGCGCCGTCTTCCGCCCGCCGTACGTGAACGCGACCGGTAGCGCGGCGCCGTCCGCACCCCCGAGCTCCACGCCCTGGAACTTCGTCGCGGCGGTGAGCCACATCCGGTCCGCGGGGGCGACCAGTCCGCGCGTCGTCTTGTACCAGGTGCGATCGTTCCAGCGGAACGTGCGATCGATCGCCACGTAGAAGCCCGTCACCATGCGGCGGTCGAGGATGTCGTCCGACTCGGCGGCGAGCTGCTCGAGCGTCACGTCGACCTTCTCGTCGTGGGATCGCTGCCACCAGGGCGGCGGCGGCGGCGCGTCGCTCGCCGCGGGCGGCGCGTCGCTCGCCGCGGGCGGTGGCTCCAGCGTCCGGCTGGAGTCGGCGGGGGCGGCGGCCGAGGCGGATCCGCGCGGCGCGGCCGACGGCGGCGCCGCGGGCACGGGGTCGCCGCTCGCGGCCGCGCTCGCGCGCTTCTTGTCGAGGTACGGCTCGTAGCGGAGCATCTGCTCGCGTGACGGCACGGACTTGTAGAGCGGCGTGCCGTGTTTCGCGTTGCGCGCGTAGGAGTACGGCAGCGGCTCGCTGAGCGCGGGCGGGCGCACCGCGAACTTCACCTGCGGGTGCGTCGCCTCCGTCGTGCCCATGTTGCGGCACGCGAACCCACCGTCGACGACCTTGGACCAGCCCTGCGCGCAGCTCTTCTTCGAGACGACGTCTGCCTCGATCCGGAGACGACTGCCGCTGCGCGCGTAGCCGAGCTTGCGCGAGTCGAAGCTCGGCTCCTCGAAGATCCCGGCCCCGACGGCCGTCACGTAGAGCCAGGGGCCGGCGTACGGCGGCGAGGCAGAGGCCGGTGGCGCCCCAGCGGCCGCGCCGGAGGGCACGGGAGGTTGCGCGCCGGACGCCGCTGCGGAGGCGGCCGCGCGCAGCTCGGACGGGAGGTCCGGGACGCCGGCACCCGGACGAGGCGCGCTCTCGCGCCCCGTGGCGGGGCCACCTGCGCCCGGGTCGCGCGACGTCCCGTCACACCCGGGTGCGGCGGCGAGGAGAGTCATCAGCGAGAGGGCAGGGAGGCGCACGGTGGGAGGGATCCCAGACTTCGCCCTCGCGATCCACAATTCGACGCTGGGGCCACGACGCGACACGGCGCCGCGAGAGCGAGAGTCGTGCCACGCCGGGGCGGCGCCGTTCGCCCCGCGGCCGGCGCCCGGCTATGTTCGAGGCCGTGTCCGCGGCCGCACGCTCCCGTGTCTCGCCGGCCACGGCGCGCCGCTTCGGGTGGCTGCTCGCGCTCTCGGTGATGTTCCACCTGCCGCTGACGCCGCTCGGGGCGCTCCTCGGCCTCGCCGGGCTGCTCATCGAGAGTTCGGAGTCGATATCAGATGATGCCGCTCAAGAGTTCGATATTCCGGTAGAAATCGAGGGCGTATCCGCGGCGGCCGCGGCCGGCGCCGCCACGCCGCCGTCCTCTCCCCCCCCCCCGACCCCGGACGACGACGACGACGACGACGACGACGACGACGAGCCCCCAGCGGCGCCGCGTCCCGCGCCGCGACCGAAGCCGCCTGCGCGACCGGACGGCGGCGCGCCGCGGGACGCTGCCCCCGATGGGGACGCCGCCGCGCGCCCGGACGCGCCGCCGCCGGCCGGCGCCGACGCCGGGCCGCCCGACGCCGCCGACGCCGCGCCCGCGGTCGCGCTCGCCACCGACGCGGGCGGGGCGGACGCTGGCGTGGCGTCGGCGCGCCCGGGCCGCGATCGCGACGTCGGCGATCCGGTCGCGCTGAGCGGTGCGGCTGGGAAGGTCGCGGACGCGAAGGCGCCGGTGCGCCTCATCCTCTACCTCGACCGGATCCGGAGCCACCCACACGGGGGCCGCGTCGGCGCCATGCTCGGGTCGGCTTACCAGTGGCGCGACTTCTTCGAAGGCAGCGGCCTCGACCCCGTCCAGGACCTCGATCGCATCCTCATCGCCGGCCCCCAGCTCCGGGTGAGCTCGCACGTCGTCGCGGTGGTCCAGCACCGGCTGACGGACGCCCGCGCACGGCAGGCGATCGACGGTCTCGTTCGTCGGGACCCCGCCCGCTCGCGGTGGCTCGAGGGCTCGACCCCGGTGGCCGAGATCTGGGCCGATCGGGCCGCGAGGGTGGTGGCGCTGCCGTCCCCCAAGCTGCTCGTCATCGCGCCGCCGGCGCTCCGCAAGCAGGCGGCGGCGGTCCGCGGGCGGTTTCCGGCGGGGGAGGCGGGCGTCGTCCTGACCACGTACGTGGCCGAGCCGTGGAAGGCCTTCCAGGGGATCCCGTTCGAGATCCCGCGCACGGTGAGCTGGGTGCGCATGAAGGTGGTGCTCGAGGCGGACGGCGGGGCCACCGCCGTCGTCGAAGCGGCCGACGCGGACGAGGCGTCGGCGCGCGCGAACGCCCGTGATCTCGAGCGTCGCCTGGACGCCCTCCTCCAGGTGCGCGGCGTGATGTCCCTGCTCGCCGGTGGCCGCACGCGATTGCTCGAGCGCCCGAGCTTCGTGTCGCGGGGCGACCGGATCCACGGGGAGGTCCGCGCGACCCCGGATCAGCTCTCCTACCTGCTCGGGCTCGTCGCGCGCGTCGCGCGCGAGATCGCGGACGAGAGGGCGCGCGCGGCCCAGCGCGAGCGCGACGCCTCCGGCGGCAGCGCGCCGGCCGGATCCACGCCCCGAGGCGGGGCGTCGAGCCGAGCGGGGCCGCCGCCGCCCGCCGGCTCCGGCGCCCGCTGATCTGCGGGCCTCGCGCTCAGCGTCGCTCGAGTCGCTGGGCGACGGTCGCCAGCATCGCGTCCGCCGCCGCCGGGTCCACGCCGCTCACGCACAGCGCGCCGCCGCGCAGGCGGGTCACGATCACGCGGGAGCGACCGCGTACGGCGGACGGCAGCACCGTCAGCCCGTAGTCGATCACCACGCCGAGCCCGAGCAGGAGCAGCCCCATCCCGAGGAGGGCCGGCGAGGTCCCCGGAACGCGGAAGCCATCGACGAACAGCGCCATCCCGGCGTAGCTCCCGAGCGCCAGCGCCGCGATGCCGGCGTACAGCGCCGCGCGCGAGTAGCGGATCTCCCGTGTCACGCCCGCGAGCGCGCCGAGCGGCACGACGACCTCGCGATCGCGGATCACCCTGCCGCGCAGCTCCGTCCGCCAGCGGAGGAGGAGCCCCGCCGGGGTCATCGCCAGCTCGGCGGGGCGGCGCAGATCGAGCGCGAAGCGCCCGACGGCGCCCGCGGCCGCCGCGAGCAGCAGCCACCCGCACGCGCCAAGCAGCACCGTCCCGACGGGGCCGCGCGGCGCGCTCGCCAGCTCGCCCGTCAGGTGCGCCGCGCCGCTCCCCGAGAGCAGGCCGCGCACGAGGGGATCCGCGCAGCTCGCCGCCGCCGCGCCCCGCGCTGCTCGCGCCGCCGCCGCGTCGCTCGCGACGAGCCCCGCGGCCGCCGCCAACGCCTCGGCTCGCGACGACGCCCCGTCGCCGCCGCGTGGCCCCGCGGCGATCTCGCCGATGGCGGGCCAGAGCGCCGCGGCCGCCGGGTGCTCCGCTGCGAGGTGGGAGAACGCCGCGATCGGGGTGTGCGCCGCGGCCCAGCAGAGCACGCGCGCCGCCTCGCGCGCGTCACCCTCCGGCGCGATCGCCTCCGCCCACAGCGCGAGCAGGGCCCCGAGCGCGGGCGAGGCGCCCGGCGCGCCGGGCTCGGCGAGCGCCGCGGCCGCCTCCGCCGGAGCCGCTGCGATCGCGTCGGCCGGCGCGGCGATGGGGCCGGGGGGCCAGGCGACCGACCCCGGCCCGCGGGACCGCGCGCGTAGCGCGTCACCCAGGGCCGAGGCCAGCGCGGCGCTCGCCGGCGCAGCGCGCAGCGCGGCGAGCAGATCGGGGTCGGCGGCTGGCGTCATCGGGGGGCGGCGCGAGTCGGGAGAGCCGGCACGCTCTTATCCGAACGCGCGCCGAGGGGCCAGTATGCGCGCCGCGGCGCGCCCGCTCCGCTGCGGGGCGGGCCGGCCAGGCACCTCAGCCGTCGCGGCGCGCCCCGGGCCCGCTCACGACGGGAGCGGGATCGAGCGGAGCACCGGCCCGGGAAGCTCCGGGCTCTCGTCGGGAAGGGCGCGGTTCGCGGCGTCCACCCGCACGACCCGCGGCACGTGGGCGCGGGCCTCCTCGGGCGTCATGTCGGCGAACGTAGCCAGGATCACCAGATCCCCGGGCTGGTTCAGGTGGGCGGCGGCGCCGTTGATGCAGACGCACCCCGAGCCCCGCGGGCCCTCGAGCGCGTAGGTGACGAGGCGCGTCCCCTGCGTGACGTTCCAGATGTGGACCGCCTCGTGGGGTAGGATCTGCGCTCGCTCAAGCAGGTCCACGTCGATGGTCACGCTGCCTTCGTACTGGAGGTCCGCGTGAGTGACCGTGGCGCGGTGGATCTTGGACTTGAACACGTTGAGCCGCATGGGCCGCTCCTTGCGTCACGCCATGGAAGCCGGCATCGGCGCCGGTCCACCTGGCAGACTCGCGGGGAACATACCTACGCCGATCCCTCGACGCAACCGCGGCTAGGGCGCTGGCCGACCCGACAGCCTCTGGCTGCCGCCCCACGAGGAGGTTGGCCCTCGCGGACTCCCGGGCAGGCGAGCGGGCGCCGCGAGCGCTCGGCTGGCGCTGAAGTTGGCCCCGACCGCACGAGCCCGGTAGCCAACGTGCGTCGCGCGGCTCGGCCTTCGCGCCGCGCGCCCCCCACGCCCGCGGCCGGAGCGACCGGTCCGCGTGCGCCCTCCCCGCCTGCCCGCGCCCACCGCGCGACGGAGCCCGACGATGCCGACGACCACCCCCAAGGCCGAAATGCTCGACAACCTCCGCGCCATGCTGCGCGACGTGTTCCGCTTGCGCACCGAGGGCGTGACCTACGCGCGCCTCGCCCGCGCACACGGCTACGTCGACGGCTACATGCGCGTGCTGCTCGAAGCAGGCATCGCCGACAAGCGCGAGCTGCTCGCCATCGTCGCCGAGGAGCGCACGACGCACGACGGTCCCGCGACCGGCGTCCTGGCCGCCGCGTCCTGAGTCGGGTCCGCGGGGCGGCTGTTAGCGCGCCTTCTCGTTGCTCGTGATCGAGCGTGCGCGTGACCGGCTCCACGAGGTCCATCGCGGGGGTGCGCGTCAGCAGATCCGGGCGTTGATGTCGAGGCTTTTGGACGGGGCGGGCGT
>JADLEQ010000060.1 GCA_020846005.1 Polyangiaceae bacterium | reverse complement strand
GAGCGCACCCTTGACGCGCCCGAGCACCGACGCACCCTCGCGGGCTCAACGAAAACCGTCGCCCGTGGACCTCCTTCCCTCATAGAATCTTCATGACCACTGTCTCAAAGACGTTGACACGTTCCGGCGGCGCTCATGGCGCTCGCCGCGTCCACCACCGCGGCGCTCTGCAACCCGGCAGCCCTGCCGGAGGATCCGCCCTCGGAGGTGCCGCCGCTCGGTACGCCACAGCCGCAGCGGCCCGAGATCCCGATCGAGGTGTGGGTGGGCGGCGAGTGGATGCCCGTGCACGCCAGCCAGCGCGGGATGGAGGTCACCGCGGAGCTCTGGTGCTGGTTCGAGCGCACGCTGGCGACGGACGACCGCTCGTGCGGCTTCGACGACGTGACTGACATCCCCGCGCTGGTGAACCGGCCGCCGGGGGATGTCTCCAGCGCAGCCGCTCCGGGCGGCGACATCGGGTCACCCACGGGTGAGCAGTGCAGGCTCGGCCTGTGCCTGGAGCGGAACTCGTTGTGCGCGGGCTACCTCCTCGAGGAGGCGGCGCGGGCGGTTGCCCCGCGGACGCTCGATCCCCTGCAGCTCCCCGGGAACCTCGCGGCCAGGTTCCCGCTCCTGAACCTGGGGGTGCCGGCTGGCGAGATCCAGCAGTTCGTGGAACGCGGGGGATCCCCCGAGGGTACGGAGAGGTTGCGGCTCCAACCGCTCACCGGCCGGGGCCGCGCGGCGGCGCTCCGCGGCGCTGCGAACCGCTATCTCTTCAGTACGCGGTGGGCCGAGGGGCTCCGGACGGTACCGGTCGCCGGGGGGTCCACGTGCTTGGACTTCTGGGCCGTGGACTCCGAGTGGGCGCAGGTGGAGCCACCCGCGATCGCGGCCCACCCCGACGGGGCGGAGACCACGTGGCTCGACCTCTACTTCAAGTCGTTCGTCGAGGCGGCGGTTCAGTACACGACGGCGCTGCCGGCGAGCGTCTCGGCGACGCACGCCGCGGCAGAGGCGGGCGAGGCGGGGAGGCACGCGCCAGAGGACCAGATCGCGACGTACTGGAACGGCGAGGTAGACAGCGCGACGGGGGCGGCGCGGCTCCTGGCGTTCGGCCTCGACGATCTCCCCGCGCCCGCGGTCCAGGCGCAGGCGGCGAGTTCCTGCAGCGGGGAACGGACGGCCGCGGAGATCGGCCCCTCCGCGGTGCCGGTGTGCCCCCCGCTGCGTCCGGGGACGGTCGGCGCACGGCACTTGCTGACCCAGCTCCGGATCATGCCATCGCCCGCGGTCGCCGGGTCCCTTCAGCTCGCGCTGAACGGGATGCGCACTACGCTGGGCCTGCCTGAGATCGGCGACCGCACCGCGCTCTTCGCTGAGTACGGGACGACCGTCGCCGACGTGGAGCAGGCGAGCACGTACCTGTGCCAGGAGGCGCGGGCGTTCGGGACGACGCTCACGCCGACCGGCGCGCTCGGCGCGGAGGGGGTCGGGCGGGCCCACCGGCTCTCGGCCGCCGTCCTCACGACGCACTTCCTGGGTGCGGCCAGCGCGACGCGCGCTTCGGCGCTCGGCTCGAACGAGTACGCCGCCGCGGGCGGCATCCGGGGCCTCGACGCGCTGAAGCTCACGACGGCCGGGCTCGTCACGCACCCGATGGTCGGAAACCTTCACCCGACTCTCAACCAGGCGACTCGCGCGCTGCTGAGCGGACTCGCGGCAGAGGTCGGCCACCGCAGGCTCGAGTTCCTGGTGCGTTCGTCTGGCGCCACGGTGGACGCGGTGGTCGTCCGAGTCCACGGGACGCCGCTGGACGGCAGCGAGCGCTTCGCCGCCGTCCAGGGGCTCGCCGGGCTCGAGTGCGTCATCGAGGGGAGCGTCGCCGGCGCCGACTGCGACGCGGGCGACTATCTGGTCCTGCTCTCAGGCGCCGTCACGGCGCTCGATCCTCGGATGATCGACCTGAGTGGGGGCACGCTCGAGGTGAGCGTGACGCGCGGCCCGCGACCTGGTGCGCCCGACGCCGCGATCGACCCCGCGCACGCGCTCTACGTGCTCCGTGGTTTCGGCGGGACGTGGCAGCCATTCGGCGGCGTCGTGCCCACGGCTGGCGTGGCCGACCTTCAGATCCCGGGCTATGCGGACCCGCCGGTCACGCGCCAGGTCATGGCGCCCGCTGGGGGCACGTACGAGGAGGTGCTCGCCGGAGTGCTCACCCCGAACAGCGACGACTGCTCCAAAGGCGCGACGAGCTGCGCAGGGCTCCCCAACGACTTCTGGCCGCCGCTCGAGAGCGAGGTGAACGGTCAGCCGAGCGAAGCGACCTTCGAGCGGAGCTGGCAGCACTACCTGGAGCTGGCCAAGGCGGCCGCCGCAGAGGCGGATCGCCTGGGCAACGAGCTCATCGAGCAGGGCCTGCGCATGGACCTGCGCGGGGAGGCCGCCCGGGACGTGCTGCTCGAGCTTTGTGGGCCCGACGGCGCCAGCGAGAGCGCATGCCCGCAGCCGGACGACGGCGAGCACTGGGTGACCCTCGGTGATCGCCAGTTCTGCGCGTGGTCTTTCGGCGGCGAGTTCTGCGGCTGCGCGCCCGGGGACGCGACGTGCACGACCGCGGCCGCGGGGGCGTGCCCGACGCTGCTCGGGCCGGGCGGCGCGCTCGCGCTCGGTACCGACGCGGCGACCGTCGATGCCAACCGGGCCACCTGTGCCGGGATGCTGGGGTTCACGGCCGACGGCTACACGTACGTGCCCGTGGCGCACGCGCTCGGTCTCGCCGGATCGCCGGATCCCTCGGACGCGGGATCGACGTTCCGTGGGGCCTGCAACGCGTTCAGCCAACTCCGCCAGGGCACGAGCGCGGCGCTGAAGAAGGACACGCCCGAGCTCTCCGCACGCAGCAGGGAGGCCTTCATCCGGGCGAACGTGATGCAGGCGGGCTGGGGGATGGCGAAGATCCGCGGCGTGGCCGCTCAAATGCAGTACGAGGAGCACTTCCTCGACAACTTCTCCCTGACCTACGCGGGTTCGCTGGTCTTCGACACCCGGCGCCAGGGCGGGCAGTCGTCGTCGAGCTTCGGGGCGCCCTGCGTGGCGCCAGCCGATGGCACGTCCAGTGGATCGGCGTTCTGGACGACGGTGCGCCCCGTGTGCGCCGAGCCCGTCGATTGCCAAGGTAGCGGGCCACTCGATGGCTGCGGAGCGGGACCGGCGCCGAGCCAGCTCGCGTTCGACACTCAGCCCGACGTGCTGCGCAGCAGGTGGGCGTGGGGGTTCGGGCACCTGCGGCGATCCGCGGTCACGCTGGCGCTCCTGTCCGGGGATCTGGGTGGTCCGCTGAAGCTCGCGCGCGTCGCCGTACCGGCCTACCTGATGTCTAGCGTGGACGAGCAGCCGCCGGCGATCCGCGAGAGCGCCGACCGCGGCGGCTGCCGCCCCTCCCCGGTGGATCGCGCCGAGCCGGCCTGGATGTGGGAGTGCGCGCACGCCGGGAAGACGGAGAACTATGCGGACACGCGGTGCGTGTCCGCGTCCGCGGACGCGGGTGCGTTCGACCAGGAACGGACCGGGCACGGCCGGCCGGTCAACGTGAACGGGTTCATCCCGAAGTGGCTCCCGCGTTGGCCCAACGCGACGGTGGGCGGGCTCCACCACCCGACGCCCGCGTGGTTCGACGATCAGCTGACGGACCAGGAGTTCCCCGCCTCCTGTACGCTGACCTCCGGCGCGTGGAGCTGCTCCGCCGCGCCCGGGGTGGATCCCCAAATGCCCTACTGCGGGATACCGGACGCCGTGGCGGGCGGCTACCCGTCGTGGACGGGCGATGAGCGGGTACGCGACGGGAAGAGCACCGCGTGGGTGGGTGGCACGCGGTCCGCGCTCGTCGACCTGGCGCCGGTCAATGCCAGCGGCGACACGTTCCTCGAGGAGCTGTGGGAGCAACCGCCCGCGGGGGCGCCGTTCTGCGATCCCGCATACGAGGAGTCCCTGCCTCAGGGGAAGAAGCACCTCCACGGCGCGTGGCGGGCGCTCTGCTCCGCGTTCGACGAGCCCGTCGAGGAGTTCGGTGCCCTCTCCGACGACCAGTCATTCGTACGGTTCGGGCTGGTGCCGGGCGCGGGCGCGCCGTTCGCGGACGGCAAGGTCATCAGCGGCTGGTTGGCCGCCGATGCGAAGCCCGTCCACTCGCAGTACCTGTTCGACCTGCGCGCCGGAGCCGTCGGGCCGTTCACGCAGGGCCTCCCGCCCTTCCAGTATCCGCTGACGCCTCGCAACATCTTCGACGCGCTCGAGCTCGCCTGCCACATGGACGCGAGCTACCGGCTGCCTCCTCCCATCGAGTGTGACGACGTCGACCCCGCAACCAACGCCACCAGCACCCTCGACCAGATCGCGGGGGCGTTCTCGTGCCTATCCGAGACCACGGAGCGAAGGGTCGCGACCTTCGTGGTGGGGCCCATCGGGGCCGACGTGATCCGCAACTTCTCGAGCGGCGGGCCGCTCAGCACCACCTCGGGGATCGGCGGGAAGTACCGGGACGCCATGTCTCGGCAATACCGGGCGCTCATCGACGTCCAGTCCGGCTACGCGCGCATCGCGGACGCCCAGCGGCAGTTCTCGTTGAGCTTGCGGGCGATCTCTTCAATCCAGGAGAGGGCGGCTGAGGAGAGGGCCGCGCTCGACAGCCAGAAGTTTGCGGCTGCCGCCCGAGGTCTGGCGTCCGCCCTCTGGAAGTCCGCCCAAGGTGGGAGCGACCTCAAGCCCTGGAACGCGTTTGCTGCGAGCGGGTCCGTGCTCCTCGACTTGGCCGCGATGGAGCTGGAGTTCGAAGGCTTCATGCACCAGGCGCGGGCGGTGGACGCCGAGGAGAAGCTCGGCACCACCCAAGAGCTCAAGACAATCCTCCGCGAGGTGGAGGCGGCGCGCGCGGCGGCCGAGGGCATCGTGCTGGGCCTCAACGATCTCGCCGACACCGCCGCCGAGCTTCGCTTGACGAGCGCGGGCGCAGCACGGGCGCGGTCGCGCATCGACCACGCGGACCTCGACCCGGCCACCGGCGATCCGCAGTATGTGAACGTCGCCAACCGGCGCATCTACAACACGCTCCTCGTCCAGTACGAGGGGGCGCTCGAGCGCGCCAAACGCTACGGGTTCATCGCGCGCCGCGCCATCGAGCTCCGGTTCGGTGTCGACATGACGCGGATGACCTCGGATCTCACGCTGGTGCAGGCCCCGAGCAAGTGGGCAGGGTCGATCTGTACGCTCACCGGGGTCGACTACGGGAAGATCCGGCAGCCGAATGTCGACCAACCGGTCACTGGGCACGACTTCGACTCGGGCAGCCCGATCCCGTCCGGCGAGGAGTTCGCGAACGAGTTCGTGGGCGGGTACGTGCAGAAGCTCGAGGACTTCGTCGCGAGCTACCCGGTCGACTTCCCGCTGAAGGAGAGCGACGACACCGCGGTGATCTCGCTCGCGGACGACCTCTACGGCGTCTCGGCGTCCTGCCTGGCGGACGGGCGGAACTTGCTGCTGTTCTCGGGCGAGCTCGGGATGAACTCGTCGGCCGCGGACCCGGCGAACGGGGAAGGCTGGTACCGCTCGGGGTGCGAAGGCACCGTGGACGGCGCGCCGTGGACGGGCTGCGTCGAGGTGGCCGAGGTCCCGCGCGAGGCGACGCTGAGCGGTGCCGCCGTGCCGCCGACGGACGCGCCGGTCTACCGCCTGGCCAACGCCGGCTGCGCTGCGGTCTCCGGCGCGGGCTGCCCTGCGGACGTCCCGGTGTACCACGCCGCGGGCGCCCTCACGCAGCGCCTCCCCGAGCTCCGGGCCGGGCTCCACGTTTTCAGCGTCTATGGGCGCACCTCCCCGGGCGCGGCCGCAGCGACGCCCGCGCTGCGTGTCGTGCGTGAGGCCGACGGCGCCGTGGTGATGGAGGAGGCGCTGGCCCTCACCGCGGCGTTCCAGCGATTCGCAGGCACGTTCGAGGTGGGAGAGGAGGGCGCCTACCGCGTCGAGATCCACCCGACCTCGCCGGTGGCGTCGCCGCCCGTGTTGGGCGCTGCCGTGCCTGCGCTGCACGTCTCCGCGGCGCAGGTGGAGCGCATCTACGTGGCGGGCGCCGCGCCAGACGTTTGGGTGCGGACGACGCGGGACCGCCGCACGCTGGTCCACGGGTGCGGCCAGGAGACGGGCACGGCGCTCCGCGAGCGGTTCCAGCGGAGATGCGAGTACGTGTGCCCGGCTGGGATCGCGACGGACTGCCACCGGGACGGCTCCGAGTCCTTCCCCACGCAGTGCTTCTACGAGGCGAGCTTCGCGATCAGCGAGGACGACATCGAGGCCGGGCGGCTGATCCCGAGCGGCCAGATCGCGATCGGGAACTTCAACTACCGCCACGGGAGGGTCGGCGTGAACCTCGTCGGGACGGGCTTGCTCGCGTGCGACGGGAGCGTCGCGAGCTGCTGGGGCAATGGCTTCGTCGAGTATTCCCTGCAGCATGGGGGCGCGACTCGGATTCGGAACTGGGAGGGCGGGACGCTCTACGCTCGGATGCAGACGGCGCACGTCGAGCACGGCAAAGCCCTGGCGACCGAGCGGCAGGTGACGAACCCACCCTCGGCCGCCGACTCCACATCGCTGGAGCCCTACCTGAAGGGCGAATACGAGGGTCGCCCGCTGCAGGGCGCGTATACGCTGCGGATCTGGGAGACCCCGGGGCTCCGGTGGGAGCAGGTGCAGGACGTTCAGCTCGTCTGGAGGTACCACTACTGGACGCGCTTCGAGAGATGAGCGGCGTGCGGGCGACAGCCGGCCACGTCCTCGTGCCTACGCGGGCACGGTGGCTTGCGCGTGCGGCGTTGTCCGGCGCGTCGCTGCTCGGCGCGTGCCTCCCGGACTGCGCAGCGGACCCGGAGCCCGCCGCGCAGTCCGACGGCGGCGCGGCGGGCGTGGCCGGCGCTGCAGGCCCGGGTGGGGCGGGCGGAGCGGGTGGCGGCGGCGGTGGGGTGGCCGGCACCTCAGGCGCCGGCGGCCAGAGCGGGAGCGGCGGCGGCGCCGATGCGAGTTCGGGAGGCCAGGGTGGTGCGGGCGGTGCTGGCGCTGCGAGCGCGCCCGGCCAGAGCGGCGCCGGCGGGAGCGATGCGTCGGCCGACGCATGGGCCGGCGCGGACGCGACGCTCGACGGCGACGCGGCGTCCGAGGCGCCCCATCCTCCCGTCTGCGGCGACGGGTGGAGGGACGAGGCGACCGAGGAGTGTGACGACGGCGTGGATTCCACGCCGCTCCTGGACTCCTGCAGCGGGGCGTGCGTGGTGGAGGACGTGCCGGTCGCGCCGGTCCCCGCGGGCGACGGTGGGACCGCGGAGCGCGTCCTCGGCGCGGGCCGCCACGTCGTGGCGGGTACGGGGGAGGGGTTCGCAGTGACGTGGGTGGAGCGCGGCGGAGCCGAGCCCGCCGTGGCGCTGCGCTCGTTCTCCGGCCGCGGGGTGCCGGGAGTCCACCTCACCGTGAGTGAGGGGGCTCGCCCTGCGTTCGAGGCGGATCCGGTGGTGGCCGCGCTGCCCGGCGCTCGCCACGCCGTGGCCTGGACGGATCGGGACGTGGACGGCGACGAGCTCGGGATCGCGCTGCGCGTCGTCACACCGAGCGCGGCGGCGCCGCTCGGCACGACGCTGGCGGCGAACACGACGACGGCGTTCGCGCAGCGGGACCCGGACATCGTGGTCGCGAGCTCGGCCGGGGCCGGCGAGGTGGTGGTCGCGTGGGCAGACGACTCGGCCGCGCTCGGCGGCCCCGACCTCCGCTATCGGCGCTTTGACGCGACGCTCGCCCCGATCGGCGGCGAGCAGGTGCTCGCCGCCACGCTGGCGAGCGAGGGCGCGGTCGCGCTCGCGGCGGGCGCCGCCGGGAGCTGGGCAGCAGCGTGGCGCGCACGCGAGGGCGCGGCCGAGACGATCGTGGTCCAGGCGCGCTCGAGCGGGGCCCCCGCCATCGGTTGGGTGGTGGAGGCGGGCGAACCAGGCGACGCGGACGACGTGCCGGCGCTGGCGCCGCTGGACGCTTCCCGCTGGCTCGTGGTCTTCACACGCGGCACGGATCCCGAGGGCGATGGAGTCGCGGACACCCCCCGGCTCGCGGCCGCGGTGCTCGACCGGGCCGTCCCCGGGCCTACCGCCGCCATCGCCCTCGACCCGCTCGACGAGCCGTGGGCGAGCGACGAGGCGGTCGGGCAGAGTCACCCGGCGGTCGTGATCGCGGGGGCCACCGCCTACGTGGCGTGGCGGAGCGCGAGCCTCGCCGGAGACTCGCTCGCGGAAGAGCTGTGGCTGAAGCGGCTCTCGTGGACACCGGCCGACGGAGGCGTGACCCTGGATCTCTCGTCGATCGAGGTCCCGCTCCCGAGGCGCGGGCCCCATCAGGCGGGGGATCAACGGCGGCCCGCGCTCGCGGCGTTCGCGCTGTACCCGGAGGGCGTGCCCGCGCTCGCGGCGGCGTGGGAGGACTGGGGGCGCGCGTTCGGGGAGGGCGCCGCGGCGCCCGAGGTCGCTGCTCAGCTCGTACCGCTGCCGCTGCTGCGGCTACCCGGGGGGGAGTGGTGAGGGCGCGGGAAGCTGCCGAGCGGCCGCGGCGCGCGAAGGCACGGATGGCGCACAGGGCGCGGGCCGTCCTCGGGGCGACGTGGCCGGGGCCGCTCCGGATCGCTACGCTCCTCGCGGTCGGGGCCACGCTGGCGTCGTCGCCGGTCGTCGCCGAACCCCACGACGAGCCCCCGGTCGAGGTGTCGAGCGAGGCGATCGATCCGGTGCTCGCCTCCGAGGGTCCGCCGGGGGGGGCGGAGGGCAGCGCGCCCGCCGCCGCGGAGGGGCAGAGGGCGGGCGCGCCGATGACGACCGCCGGGCCTCGAGGCGCGACCGACTCCGAGGTGATCCCCGGGGTGGGCGCTGGCGAGGCCGGTCACCCCGGGGGCGCGCCCGCCACGATCGCGCTGCCGACCGGAGCCGACAAGACGGGCGTGAGCAGCCAGGCCATCAGCGTCCCCCAGGGGGCGGGCAAGATCGACGGAATGGGGGAGAGCTTCAGCGCTCAGCTGTCCACCGGGATCGCCACGTTTCAGGTCCCGTTCGCGCTGCCCGCGGCGCGCGGCGCCGCGCAACCCTCCCTCGCGCTCGCGTACTCGTCCGGCGGCGGACTCGGCGCGGCCGGCATGGGGTGGGATGTCGGGGTCGCCTCGATCGCGCGGCAGACGGATCGCGGCGTGCCGCGGTACGATGACCGCGCGGCGTGGCACTCGGCGCAGGATCGGTTCGTGTTCGGCGGCGGACAGGAGCTGGTTCCGATCTGCACGGTGGGGCCGGACCTCTCGTGCGCCGGCGCGCTCGCCGGGGTGCTCGCGACCGGAGGCGGCACCGTCGACGAGGAGATGCCGGTCTGGGCTGCGGGGTGGCAGTACTTCCGGCCGCGCGTGGAGGGGTCCTTCCTGAGGTTCTTCTGGTCGCCCGATCACCGGACGTGGCGGGTGCAGGATAAGGCGGGGGTCACGCTCGAGCTCGGGGTGCCGCTCGATGGCAGTGGCGACACCGGTGCACTCGAGCGCAACCCGGATCGGCCAGCGGAGACGTTCCGCTGGCACCTGGCGAGGCAGTACGACACCTACGGAGCGGCTCATCCAGTGAGCGGCGCCGTGCTGCCGCACAATGTCGTGGTGTACCGGTACGCCTCCGACGGGGGCGCCGTGTATCTGAGCGACATCTTCCACACGACGCCGGCCGCGGCGCCCGCCACCACGGACACCCGCCTGTACGCGCACCACGTGCGCCTGGCGTGGGAGTCACGGACAGACTCGAGCGACAGCTACCGGAGCGGGTGGAAGGTCACGCGCCGGCTCCGGTTGGCCCGCGTGGACGTGACCAGTCGCCCGTACGCACAGGCCCCCGGCGGCAGCGACGGCGCGGCGCGGCGGCTCGTCCGCCGCTACCACCTGACCTACGACCCGACGAGCCACGTTTCGCTGCTCGCGTCCGTGCAGGCGGAGGGTCGCTGCGGCCCTCGGGAGACGGACTCGAGCGTGCCCGAGGAAGGGGCCGGCGAGATCCTCGCGCCGACGAGCTGTGAGCGGTTGCCGCCGATGACGTTCACCTACTCGCGGGTCGACGGGCGTGCCGCGGACGGCTCGCCGGGAGGCACGACCGTGAACGGCTACGAGCCGTTCGATCTCCGGATACGGACGGTGGCGGGGAGCCCGCCCCACTCGCTCGACGAGGAGTTGACCGACCTGTTCGACGTGAACGGTGACGCGCTGCCGGACGTGCTCGTGACCGCGCCGGGCGCCTACGGCGGCGGCCACGGCGTGTTCTTCGCGGGGGCCGGCGGAGCGGCGGACACGTTCGGCGAGGCCGTCACGATGTCCGTGGGGCTGGACGGGGCGGGCGTCATCAAGCTCTCGAACGCCAACGTCGCCGCGCTCGACCTCGACGCAGACGGCGTCGCGGATCTGCTGCACATGCCGCAGGTGAAGACGTACTCCATCTACCGTCCGCTGTATCGGGCGAAGGCTGCGGGGGTGATCGCCGGGTGGCACTGGGAGGGCCGGAACGTCGCGACGGCAGGCGGGCAGAGCCCGAAGATCGATTTCGGGCGCGACGGCGCGGAGACCCGCGTGGTGGACGTGAACGCGGACGGCCTGGTGGACATCGTGGTCACGACCGGCACGGAGATGCAGACCTTCTTCTCCCTCGGGCGGCACCCGGGAGGCGATGGTCAGTTCGGGAACGCGACCTGGACGACCGGCGGCGCGATCGTCCTCTCCAACGAGCCGGTGAGGACGTGCGTGCCCTGGAGCGCGACGCCGGTGCGCTTCAGTGACCCGGATCTGCGGCTCGCCGATCTGAACGGGGACGGTCTGCCCGACCTGGTCAGGGTTCGGCGCGGCGACCTCCGCTACTGGCCCGGGCGCGGCAACGGCGTGTGGGGCACGGGCGCGCGGGACGATTGCCCGGCCGGTTCCTTCGGCGCCGACCGCCACGTGATGATGGACGCGAGCCCGTACTACAGCGACGTCGAGGGGACGACGTTGCGGCTCGACGACGTGAACGGAGACGGCCTGGACGACTTGGTGCAGGTCCGGCTCACGGGGATCGACGTCTGGCTGAACGCCGGCGGGATCGGGTGGGCGGAGCGCGTCGAGATCGCTGGAACGCCGCCGGCCCCCCCCTGGACCGACCGAGTGCGGCTGGTGGACGTGAACGGCTCCGGCACCCGCGACGTGCTGTGGGGAACCGCGAGCGACTACCGTTACGTGGACCTCGCAGGGGGGGCGCGCCCGCATCTCCTGACCGGCGTCTCCAATGGGCTCGGCAAGCGGACGGCGCTCGAGTACTCGACCTCGACGGAGGAGATGATGCGCGCGGACGCCGCCCACGGCGGTACCCCGGAGCCGGCGACCTGCGCCTCCAGCGATCCCTGGCAGTGCCCGTGGGCCCGCAAGATGCCGGTGGTCGTACACGTCGTGAAGCGCGTGAGCGAGACGGATCAGCTCGAGATCGGCGGGCGCGGGCCCTCGGTGCAGGTGACGGAGTACGAGTATCGGGACCCTGTGTATGACGGGCGGCAGCGGGAGTTCCGCGGCTTCGAGCGGGCGCGGGTGCGTCGGTTGGGGGACGACAACGGTCCGACGGAGGTGGCGGAGACGCGATTCCTGCTGGGCGAGTGCGCGGACGAGGACCCGGCGGACGGAGTGGATCCCTGCGCGGTGACGGAGCGTTGGCGCGACGAGCCCCGAGAGGCGCTGAAGGGCCTGCCCGTGGTCACAGAGGTGCGGAGCGAGGCGGGGGTCTATGCTTCGACCCGGGTGCATCGCTACGCGCTCGTCCCGCTCTACACGGGGTTGGATGGCCGCGCCGTGCGCCACGCCTTCGAGCGAGGCACCGAGACGTTCCTGTACGACACCACGCCGTTCGTCGCGGCGCCGACGAACACGACCGTCACCGTCGTGAACGACGAGCCGCTGGAGGTGGAGTTGCGCGCTTCGGTGGGCCGGGTGCGGTTGCGGACGGAGGCCGAGGTAGACCTGTTCGGCAACCGCGTAGTGGAGCGCGGGAGCGGCTGCGTGGAGGGGTGCGCGCGACCCGACGAGGTGCTCACCGCGTTCACGCTGCCGGGGCGGCCCGCGGGCGACCCGACAGGTTGGCTGTGGAGGACGGTGGAGGCTTGGGCAGAGGGCGACCGTGGGCGACACGTCGGCGTTCGCCGCGGGTGGACCGAGACGGAGCACAACCCGCTGGGGGCGCCCGTCGTGACGCGGGTGCATCTGGCCGGGACGCTGCCCGTCGACCGTTTCCACGCGAGCGGCGCGGACGTGGCGCCGCCGCCGGGCGCGGCATCGACGGACGGCCAGGTGACGGTCGTGGTCCGTGAGTACGATTCGGTGGGCCTCGGGAACGTGGTGCGCGAGCGGGGGGCGGAGGGACGCTGCCGAGACGTGACTTGGGATCCGCTCTTCGCCGAGCTGCCGATTGGCGAGACCATCTACACTGGAGGGTGTGGCGTGGGCGCGCTCGGCTCGAGCGCCGAGCACGACCGTGGTCTCCGAGCAGCGGTCCGAGTGGTCGACGCTCGCGGCCAGCCGACAGCGGTGGAATACGACGCCTTCGGGCGGTTGGTGGCGTTGACGCGTCCGCATCCGGAGGTGCCGGGTGAGCTCTCGCCGCGCGCGAGCCTGCGGGTCACGTACTTCTTGCCGCCGGACCTGGGTGGCCGGCCGTACTCGATGATCCGGAGCGAGACGCAGGACGGCGCGACGCTGGCGGACGACGAGTACCTGGAATCGTGGTCGTGGGTGGACGGGATGGGGCGCGCGCGGTTGACGTTGACGGAAGCAGATCCAGACCCGGAGGGCGGGGATGGTCACGACTGGGTGGCAGGGGGCCTCGCCGACTACGACGCGAAGGGGAGCGTGCGGCGCAAGTATCTCCCATTCTTCTACGACGGGAGCCCGGCGGCGTTCCCGCTCGAGGACGAGATCGACGCGGCGTACGGGCGCCAGCGCTACGACGCGTTCGGCCGCTCGCTCCAGATCTTCGATGTGGATGGCACAGTGACGCTCGAGACGCGGCACCACGCGCTGTCGAGCGATCTGTACGACGCGGCCGACCGCGAGCCGGGGCCGCACCAGGGCACCTTCGCGAGCGAGCTGCGCGACGGCCACGGGCGCACCCTGCGGACGACGGAGCGGATCCACCGGAACGGGTCGCTGGAGGGGCGCCACATCGAGACGGAGTACCTCCCGACGGGCGAACCGGAGGTGATCACGCGCAAGCTGGGTGATCCGGAGGCCCCGACTGCGGCGGTGACGCGGTGGCTGCGCTACGACACGCTGGGGCGGCTGGTGCTCAACGTCGAGCCCCACGTGTCACGCAACTTCGACCCGGATCCGGACGCCGTTATCCTCGCATCGACGGCGGGGGACGCGACGGCGCTGCGCGCGTGGCGGTACGCCTACGACGACGCGGGGGAGCTCGTGGGCACGAGCGACGCGCGGGGGTGTGGGAGCAACTACGCGTACGACGCCG
>JADLEQ010000059.1 GCA_020846005.1 Polyangiaceae bacterium | reverse complement strand
TCACGCCCCCGCCCCCGCTCCCGCTCGCACCGCTGCCCCCGCTCACGCCCCCGCTCCCGCTCGCACCGCTGCCCCCGCTCGCGCCCGCGCTCCCGCTCACACCCGCGCTCCCCCCCAAGGCCCCGTCCGAGGCGTCGCCGCCGCTCCCCGCGCCCCCGCCGCCGCTGAAGGACTCCCCGCCGCACGCGGCCGCCAGCCCACCGAGCACCGCAACCCACGCCATCGATCTCATCGTGCAGCCTCCGTCTCGTGCGCACGGTAGCACCGGCGCCCCTGCGACGCACCGGACGCCGCGTGCCGGGTGCGCTGGATCGCTGCCTCTCTGGCTGGGCGGCGCGCCCGCGAAGGCTCGACGCGCCCAGCGCGGCGCGGCGGCGGCTCCCGCGCCGGGGACGCCGGCGTCACGCCCGACCCGCTCCGTCGCCGCGTCCTCGGCGGACTCCGGCCTGGGCGTGAGCGGCGGGCGCGGCGGAGGAAGGGTCGCCGACGGCGCTCCATTCGAAGCCGCGTCGTCGTCCGGGCATGCGGCCTGAACGGACCGCGACCGCACAGCTGCGAGCCGGGCGCGCCGGTTCCGGCGCCGTCGCCGCTCAGCGGTTCCGCCACGCGGGCGCGCGCTTCTCCAGGAAGGCCCGCGGACCCTCTCGGGCGTCCTCGGTGCCGAGCACGCGCACGAACGCGTCCCGGCTCTCGCGCCAGAGGACCTCGTCCGGCTCCGACGCGCGACGCGCGATCCGCAGGCTCTCCTGCACCGCGATCGGCGCGTTCGCCGCGATCGCGCCGGCGAGCGCGAGGGCGCCGGCGAGCGCCTCCCCCGGCTCGACCAGCCGGTTCACGAGCCCGAGGCGCTCCGCCCGCTCGGCGTCGATCGAGTCCCCGGTGAGCACCAGCTCGAGCGCGACGCGCTCCGGGAGCGCGCGCGGCAGCCGGAAGAGGCCGCCCGCGGCGGCCACCAGCGAGCGCTTCACCTCGGGGAGGCCGAAGCGGGCCGCCCGGCTCGCGACGACGAGATCGCACGCGAGCACCACCTCGCAGCCCCCGGCCAGCGCCGGGCCGTCCACCGCGGCCACCAGCGGCTTCACCCGCGCCCGCCGCACGATGCCGGCGAAACCGCCGCGCTCCGTGGACAGCGACGCGCCCTCGCCACGCTCCACGGCCGCCAGATCGGCGCCGGCACAGAAGGCGGGCCCCTCCGCGGCGACGATCCCGACCCACAGCTCCGGGTCGGCCTCGAAGGCGTCGAGCGCGCGTTCCATGCCCTCGGCGATCTCGCGACACACGGCGTTACGGCGGGCGGGCCGATCCAGGGTGACGATCGCCACCCGCCCTCGCGCCTCGAAGCGGATCACGCGCCCGCCTCGGGCCCCGCCGCGCCGCGCGCGAGCGCCCGATCCAAGAAGGCGTAGGCGTGTCGCCACTGCGATCGGGCGGCCTCGCGCATCACGAACGCATGGAACGCGTGGGGCTCGCCGGGGTAGTACCGCGTGTCGTGCTCGACCCCGAGGGCGTCGAGCGCCTTCGCGAGACGCGCGGTGTCGTCGACCAGCGGATCGCGCGTGCCGCACGGGAGGAAGAAGGGAGGCAGGGCGCGGGTGGGGCGTTCCCCGCGCTCGAACACGAGCAGCGGGCTCGCGAGGTCGATCGCCTCGGCGGGGAGGCGCTCGGCGCCCCGCAGGTAGGCGCGGCTCACCTCGACGAGCCGATCGTGGACGAACGGCGACAGGCTCGGGAAGCGATCCCGGAAGCGCTCGGGGCGCCCCACCTCGAACAGCCCGCACGCGGGGAGGACCGCGCGAGGTAGGACGCCCTCGTCGTAGGCGGCGCGCGCCCAGGGCTCCGGGCGGGGGTACGCGAGCGCCACGGTGAGCGCGGTCACGAGGTTGGCACCAGCGCTCTCCCCGGCCAACACCAGGCGCGCCGGATCGGCGCCGTAGCGGGCCGCGTTCGCGACGACCCAGCGATACGCGGCGCACACGTCCTCGATGGCGGCCGGAAACGGGTGCTCGGGCGCCAGGCGGTAGCTCACGTTGAAGACCACGTACCCGCGCCGCGCGAACGCGAGCCCCATCACCCAGTGGGTGTCCTTGCTCAGGATCCGGAAGCCCCCGCCGTGCACGTAGAGCACCGCGGGGCGGGGGCCGTCCTCGCCGAGGGGACGATACACGTCGAGCAGGTGCTCGCGCCGACCCGTCGGGAGGTACGCCAGGTCGCGCTCGACGGCGACGCCGTGGCGCTCCGGGCGCGCCCGGGGGTGCAGCTTGCCCAGCGCCGACGCGCCGCGGAAGAAGCCGTCGACGACGGTGGCGCCCGCGCGCTGCCGGGCGCGGGCCGCGATCTTGGAGAGTCTCACGCGCATCGTCCGTCGATAGCTCGTACCTCCGCGAGCGCAAACCCGTGGCCGTCAGGCGCCGATCACGGTCACGGTGAGCGTCCGCTGGTGGCGCGCGCGGCGATGCTCCCAGAGGTAGAGGCCCTGCCAGGTGCCGAGCCCGAGGCGGCCGCCGGTGACCGGGATCGTCTCGGAGGTCCGGCCGAGCGCGGCGCGCGCGTGCGCGGGCATGTCGTCCGGCCCCTCGTCGGCGTGCTCCCACGCGCGCGCCTCGGGCGCCAGCTCGCCGAGCCATCGCTCGAGATCACGGCGCACGGCCGGATCGGCGTTCTCCTGGACGACCAGGCTCGCCGAGGTGTGGCAGACGAAGACCACGCACACGCCCGTCTCGACGCCGCTCTCCGCGACCACGCCGGTCACGGCCGCGCCGAGGTCGGTGAACCCTCGACCGTCCGTCGGGATCCGGAGGGAGCGCTGGTGTACCTTCATCCCGCGATTCTACCCGCCCCGGCATGACGACCCCCGACGATCCCGCGCGAGCGCCCTCGCTGGCCCGGCTCGCCCGCGCCGAGCGGGCCCGCCGGCGCCTCGCCGAGGCGGCGGAGCGCACCTCCAGCGGGCGCGTGGCGCTGAGCGTCGTCCGTGGCCTGGTGGAGCGGCGGGCGGCCCGCGTCGCCAGCGCCGCGGCGTACGATCTCTTCCTGGCCGGCCTCCCGCTGCTGGCCGTGACCGGGTGGCTCCTGCACTTCGGGCTCCGAGCGGATCGGGAGGCGGTGGCCGCCCTCGCGCAGCTCCTCCGGCTCGCGCCCGCCGACGTGAGCGCGATCGCGATCGACGGCCTCGGTCGCTTCGCGGGCGCGGTCGCGCCGTTCGCGGCGCTCGGGGGGCTGTGGCTCGCCTCGTCGGCGTTCCACACGCTGCTCGACGTGCTCGAGCGCACGGGGCCGTCCCACGCGAGGACCTGGGCCGGCAAGCGCGCGCTCTCGGTCACCTGCGTGGCGGCGGCGACGGTGGTGCTGGCCGCGGCCGGCGCGCTCGTCGTCGCCGTCCAGGGCGGCCCGGCGCGCGCGATCCTGCGGCTGCTCGGCCCGGGCCCCGGCGTGGGCGCCGCGAGCGCGACGGCGTCGCTCACGCTGGCGGCGGCGTTCGCCGTGGCGTCGCTCGCGGCGTTCTTCCGGATCGCGGTCCGACGCCCGGGGGTCCGCCGCGTCGTGTGGCCCGGAGCGCTGGCGACGGTCGCGCTGGCGGGGCTCGGCTCGGCGGGCCTCACCGCCTTCGCCGGGTCGGTCGCGACCTACGCGCTGTTCTACGGGACGCTCTCGGCCGTCGCGATCGTCCTCGTGTGGTCGTGGCTCATGTGCATCGCGCTCCTCGTCGGCGCGGAGCTGAACGCCGCGCTCGAGCGCGCGCCGACCGCGCGAGCGGAGGCGGCCGCTCAGGCGCCGCCGTCGCCGCCGCCGCCTACGCAGATCCCCCAGCCGTCTGGGAGGTTGGAGTCCCCTTGACAGCTCCCGCCACCGCAGTCGGCCGTGGTAAGGGATACCGGGCAGAGCTTCAAGCAGGTGGCCGTGGCCTGGGAGCAGACGTAGCCGCGCGCGCACGGGCACGGCTCCCCGGTGCGCCCCGCCCCGGGCTCCACGCACGCGGTCGCCCCGGCCGGGCCCACCACCATGCACGCGGTGCCCGCAGAGCACTTGCAGGTGTTCGTCGTGCAGGGGGACTCCTCGGCGAGGTTGCAGTCGTCTGGTGCGACACACACGGGCACCTTCGTGGGCGGTGCGCCGGCGTCGCCGACCGTCGCGCGGAGCGCGCGCTCGTCGCAGAAGGCGCGCTCCCCGGTGCAGGCGTCGGGAGTGCAGCAGAAGGGCAGACAGCGCCCCGCGCCCCCGCTCGCGACGCAGCCGAACCCGGGCGCGCAGTCGCGGGACTCGAGGCACGGCGAGTCGGCGGCGCCCCCTCCGGCGGGGCCGCACGACGTGGTCGGTGTCTCCGCCAGCAGATCCACTCGGCACGCGCTCGTCGACCCGGGCCCAGGACCATCCGAGTAGCCGCCTTCGGCGTCGCCTGCGTCGCCCGCGCCTGCGTCGCCCGCGCCTGCGTCGCCCGCGCCGCCCGAATCCGGGCCCGTGCCGGGCACGGCCACCGCGCACGCGGTCGGGTCGTCCAGCCGGCAGCCCGCGGCGCAGAGCGGGTGAAGCGTCGCGCCGTCCGGCGCCGCGGCGTCCCCGGCCGCTCCCGCCTGGCCTCCCGCCGCCGCGCCCTGCCCACCCGTCGCGGCGGCCGCGCCGCCGCCCGACGTGCCGCCCCCGCCGCCTTGGCCGGCGGAGGCGTCGACGGCCCCGCCGAAGCCCGCGCCGCCGCCCGAAGACTCGTCCAGCCCGCCGGAGGCGCAGCCGGCCCACCACCCGATCGCCAGCCCCAACCAGAGCGATGAGACGAGCCGGGACCGGGGCATGGAGGGCGAAGAGCGGCGACGGGGCGCCGCGCGCAGGAACTTTGTGAGAAGTAGCACTCGAGGCGGCCGGCTGCATCTGCCATGCCACCCACCGCGCGGCCCGACAGCAGCGCACCGCGCGGCCCCTCGACCCCCGACGTCTGACAGCGGGGTCGCGGCGCGCGCGGCGGCGGCGGCGGCGGACGGCGCCGCTCGCTCTCGCGGCGCGGGCTCCCGCCCCCCGCGACCTGCCCTCGCGCTCAGCCGCGCGAGCGGCGCCCACCCGGCGGGCGCGGCCGCGTCGACGGCGACCGCTTGCGCGCCGCGGGCCCGCCCGGCTCCGCTGCGCGTGACTCCCCGTGCGGCCCGCTCAGCTGCCGGAGCTCATCGCGCAGGCGCGCCGCCGTCTCGAAATCGAGGCGCTCGGCCGCAGCGAACATCGCGAGCCGGGTCGCCTCGACCCGCTCGGCCTTCGCCTCGGGGGTGTCCTCTCCGCCGCCCGGCTCGCCCCGCGAGCGCGGGATCGCGTAGTAGTCGCGCTGGCCGTTGGCCGGCGAGATGTCGAGGATCGCCCGCCGCACCGTCTCCGGCGTGATGCCGTGAGCCTCGTTGTACGTTCGTTGGATCTCCCGCCGCCGATCCGTCTCGTCGATCGCGCGTCTCATCGCGGCGGTGACGCGATCCGCGTACATGAAGACGGTGCCGTTCGCGTTGCGCGCGGCGCGCCCGATCGTCTGGATCAGCGAGCGCGGGCTCCGCAGGAAGCCCTCCTTGTCGGCGTCGAGGATCGCCACCAGGCTCACCTCCGGCAGATCGAGCCCCTCACGCAGGAGGTTGATGCCCACCAGCACGTCGTACTCCCCTGCGCGCAGGTCGCGCAGGAGCTCCACGCGCTCCAGCGTCTCCACGTCGGCGTGGAGGTACCGCACACGCACCCCGAGCTCGGCCCAGTGCTCGGTGAGGTCCTCGGCCATGCGCTTCGTGAGCGTGGTGACGAGCACGCGCTCCTGCCGTGCGACGCGCACGCGGATCTCCGCGTAGAGGTCGTCCACCTGACCGGCGACCGGGCGCACCTCGATGCGGGGATCCAGCAAGCCCGTCGGGCGGATCAGCTGCTCGACCACCTCGCCGCCCGTCTGCGCGAGCTCCCAGTCCCCGGGCGTCGCCGACACGAAGATCACTCGCCGCATGTGGCGCTGCATCTCCTCGAACTGGAGCGGGCGGTTGTCGAGCGCGCTCGGCAGGCGGAAGCCGTACTCGACCAGCGTCTCCTTGCGCGCGCGATCGCCCCGGTACATCGCCCCGAGCTGGGGGACCGTCTGGTGGGACTCGTCCAGCACGAGGAGGAAGTCCTCCGAGAAGTAGTCGATCAGCGTGGGGGGTGGGTCCCCCGGCGCGCGCCCGGACAGGTGCCGGGAGTAGTTCTCGATGCCCTGCACGAACCCCATCTGCTCCAGCATCTCGAGGTCGTACGAGGTCCGTTGCTCGAGGCGCTGCTTCTCGAGGAACCTCCCCTCGCGATCGAACCACTCGAGTCGCTGGCGGAGCTCCTCGCGGATGGTCGCCGTCGCGCGCTCGAGCTGCTGGCGGGGGGTGACGTAGTGGGAGCCCGGATAGAGGGCGTAGCGATCGAGCTCCGCGAGCACGCGCCCCCGCACCGGATCCACCTCACGGATCCCCTCCACCTCGTCACCGAAGAACTCCACTCGGATGGCGAGCGCCTCCTCGTACGCGGGGAAGATCTCGACCACGTCCCCGCGGACCCGGAACGTCCCGCGGTGGAAGTCCACGTCGTTGCGCGTGTACTGGATGTCCACGAGCTGGCGGAGCAGCACGTCACGGCGGAGCTCCTCGCCCTTGACGATCTCGATCAGCAGACCGGAGTACGTCTCCGCGGAGCCGATGCCGTAGATACAGCTCACGCTGGCGACGATGATCACGTCCCGCCGCGAGAGCAGCGCCTGCGTCGCCGCGTGGCGCATGCGGTCGATGCGATCGTTGATGATCGCGTCCTTCTCGATGAAGGTGTCCGTGTTGGGGATGTAGGCTTCGGGCTGGTAGTAGTCGTAGTAGCTGACGAAGTAGTGGACGGCGTTCGACGGGAAGAGATCGCGCATTTCGCCGTAGAGCTGCGCCGCAAGCGTCTTGTTCGGGGCGATGATGAGCGTAGGGCGCTGCACGTGCTGGATGACGTTCGCCACCGTGAACGTCTTGCCGCTCCCGGTGATGCCGAGGAGCGTCTGGTAGCGCTCGCCGCGCTCCAGCCCGGCGCACAGCGCCTCGATCGCACGCGGCTGATCGCCGCAGGGGACCATGTCGCTACGGAGGACGAAGGGCGCGCTCATGGGCGATCGTTCATCCTAGCCCGCTTCGCCCGGCGCGTCGCCCGCGCAGGGGCGGGATCACGGGAACAGGCCCACCTCGGGCAGCCCGAGGGCGTCCGGCCAACCGAGCGCGAGGTTCAGCGCCTGGAGGGCCTGCGCGGACGCCCCACGCGCGAGGTTGTCGATGGCGCACATCGCGACGACGATCGAGGTGCGCGGATCGAGCGCGTACGCGACGTGCGCGCGGGCGCTCCCCCGCACCCAGAGGGTGTCCGGGAGGCGGCCCTCGGGGAGCACGCTCACGAGCCCGCTCGCGTAGCGGGCACGCGCCGCCTCGCGGCAGCGCTCCGCGGTCGCCCCGGCGCGCGCACGCGCGTAGGCGGTCGTGGAGATCCCGCGCGACATCGGCGCCAGGTGCGGCGTGAACGTCACCCGCAGCTCGGCGCCCGCCGCCCGCGAGAGCTCCTGCTCGATCTCGGGGACGTGGCGGTGCGTCCCGGCGACCTTGTACGGGCGGAGCCCCTCGCTCGCCTCTGGGAGGTGCGTCACCGGCGACGGCGAGCGCCCGGCGCCGCTCACGCCGCTCTTCGCGTCGATCACGACGCCCTCGATCTCGACCAGCCCAGCGGCGACGAGCGGCGCGAGCGGGAGCACGCTGGAGGTCGGGTAGCAGCCGGGGGCGGCGATCAGGCGCGCGCCGGGCAGCTCTTCGCGGTGGAGCTCGGGCTGGCCGTACACCGCGGCGGCGAGCAGCTCGGGCGCCGGGTGCGGGCCGTACCATTCCTCGTACACGGCGCGATCGCGGAGGCGGAAGTCCGCGGACAGATCGACGACGCGCAGGCCGGCGCGGTACAGCGCGGCGCACGCGCGCGCGCTCGCGGCGTGCGGCAGGCACGCGAAGACCACGTCGATCGTCTCGGCCAGGCGCGCGGCGTCCTCCTCGACGAACGCCTCGATCCGCAGCTCGGCGACGCCGGCGACGCCCTCCGTGCCGGGGAGCACGTCGCCGAGGCGCCGCCCGGCGTTCTCACGCGCGCCCGCCCAGGCCAGCGAGAGCCGTGGATGGCCGAGGACGAGCCGGAGGAGCTCCGCCCCGGTGTAGCCCCCGATCCCGAGGATGCCGACGCGCAGCGGAGCGGGGCTCGCGGGCTCGCCCATCGCGACGTGCGCGCCCTACGGCTCAGCGCTTGCTGTACTGGAAGCGCTTGCGCGCCCCGGGACGCCCGTACTTCTTGCGCTCCTTCTTGCGCGCGTCGCGCGTCAGGAAGCCGGCGCGCTTGAGCGGGCCGCGACGCTCGAGATCTTCGCTCGACAGCGCGCGCGCGACGCCGTGGCGGACCGCCTCGGCCTGCGCGCTGTGCCCACCGCCGGCGACCGTCACGCGGACATCGTACTGCGCGCCGAGCTCGAGGAGCTCGAGCGACTGGCGCGCGACCATACGCGCCGTCTCGCGCTCGAAGTACTCCTCGGCCGGCACGCCGTTCACCTGCATGCTGCCGCTGCCAGGCTGGATCCAGACTCGCGCGACGGCGGTCTTGCGCTTGCCGGTCGCGTACACGGGGGCGGGGGCTTCGCTCATGGGTCGATGATCTTCCGTTCTCAGAGGGCCAGCGCCTGGGGCTTCTGCGCGGCGTGCGGGTGATCGGGGCCCGCGTACACCTTCAGCTTGGTCAGCATCTGGCGGCCGAGGACGTTCTTCGGGAGCATACCCTTCACCGCGAGCTCGATCGGCCGGGACGCATCCCGCGCCACGAGATGGCGGAAGGCCTCGCGCCGGATGCCACCGGGGTAGCCGCTGTGGCGGTAGTACGCCTTGTCGTCCGCCTTCGTGCCCGTCACGGCGACCTTGCCAGCATTCACGACGATAACGAAATCGCCCGTGTCGACGTGGGGCGTGTACGTCGGCTTGTGCTTGCCGCGGAGGACGCTCGCCACGCGCGTGGCGACGCGACCGAGGGGCTTGCCTTGCGCATCGATCACCCACCAGGAGCGGGACTCGGCGGCATCTCGGGGCTTCTCGACGAACGTTCTCATGGCGGCTCTCATGCCGGCTCAGTTGGCGGGCCGGCGGCGACCTGGGGCCTCTCGGCCGGAGGGGCGCGCGTTCTAGCCCCCGGGCCCGAACCGGTCAAGCCACGCCCACTTCCGGGTGCCGGGCGGCCCGGCGGCGTAACCCCCGTGACCGTTCCGTCGGCGCCCGGCGCGCTGGCCGGGCCGAGACGCCCCTTCCCGGGGCCGGTTGTCGCGTATACTGAGAAACTACGAGAATGGCTGGCCCCGGCAACCCGCGCCTGCTCGACCGCCTGGTCGCGGAGAAGGTCATCACGCCCGAGCAATCCGAGGCGGCGCTCCACTACCAGCAGCGGACGGGCGAGCGGCTCGAGGAGGCCCTGCTCGAGGTCAACGCGCTCGACGAGGCCGGGCTGCTCCGGTTCCTCGCCAATGTCCACAAGACGCGCTTCGTCTCCACCGAGAAGCTCGCCAAGGCGGATATCGACCGGCTGACGCTCGAGAAGGTGCCCAAGCGGGTGGCGGAGCGGGAGTGCGTGTTCCCGGTGCTCTACGACCCCGCGGCCGCCGTGCTCAGCGTCGTCACGCCGGACCCGGACAACACGCCGCTCCTCCACGAGATCCAGCTCGCGGCCGGGGCCCGCGAGGTCCGCGCCTTCGTTGGCCGCCCCCGCGCCGTGAAGGCCGCGATCGCCAAGGCGTACAACGGCGACATCCACGCCTTCGCGGCCCTGGATCGCTCGGCGCACGAGCAGTTCACCAGCATGCTCGACGTGTACGAGCGGAACCTGGTGAGCGAGGAGACGATGGCGACGGCCCTCGCCACGGAGGGCGCGGGGCGCGAGCGGGTGCTCTCCGCCTCGGACATCGACCGGGGCGCCCGGCCGACGACGGCCGCGGGCAAGGGCATCTCGGGGGACGCCTACCTCGAGACGTTGAACGTCATGGTGAGCCTGCTCGAGAGCTCCCGCGCCGATCTGCGCGGGCACTCCGCCCACGTCGCGCGGCTGGTGAGGAAGTTCTGCGAGCGCATCGGCCTGAGCGACGTACAGCGAGCGAGCCTGGTGGTGGCGGGGTACGTCCACGATCTCGGCAAGATGAGCGCCTACCACCTGACGGCGCTCAACGTGGCCGAGTACGAGGGGCACCGGACCTCGGCGCAGAAGCTCCTCAAGACTCCGGCGCGCCTCCTCGAGGCCGTGGGCCTGGCGGGCGACACGGTCGGCGCGCTGGAGGGCATGTACGAGCGCTTCGACGGCAAGGGGACGCCGGGGACTGCCGCGGGCAAGGAGATCCCGCTCGGCGCGCGCATCCTCGCCATCACCGACACGTACGCGGACCTCACCCAGAACCCGCGCAACCCGTTCCGCAAGACGCTCCGCCCCGCGCAGGCGTGCGAGGTGCTGGCCCGGTACAAGGGCACCATCTTCGACCCGAACCTGGTCGATGTCTTCAAGCACATGGTGACGGGCGACGACGTGCGCGCGCGCCTGCTCGCCAACCGCCACCGCGCGCTCATCGTGGACGCCGATCCCGAGGAGACGACCGTCCTCGAGCTCCGCATGATCGAGCAGGGGTTCGAGGTGCAACAGGCGCGGGCGACCGACCAGGCGCTGAAGATCCTGGAGCGCGGCGAGATCGAGATCGTGGTGAGCGAGATCGACCTCACGCCGCAGGACGGCTTCGCGCTGCTGGCGGAGGCGCGAAAACACGCCTGGGGCCGCGCGCTGCCGTGGGTGATCGTGACGGCCCGCCTCGGCCGCGCGGACGCGCAGCGAGCGTTCGACATCGGCGTCAGCGACTACCTGACGAAGCCCATCGCCAACGAGGTCCTGGTGGCGAAGCTCCGGCAGATCATCGAGCGCGAGGCGAAGGGCCACGGGCCCCGCGGCGTCTCTGGGTCGCTGGTCGAGATGGGGCTCCCGGACATCGTCCAGGTGCTCTGGCACGGGCGCAAGACCGGCTCGCTCAAGATCCGCTCCGCGGGGGAGGCGGGGGAGATCCACTTCGTCGGTGGCGCGATCTTCAACGCGATGTGGGGGAGCCTCCGCGGCACGGAGGCCTTCTACGCGATGCTCAAGCTCGCGGACGGCGACTTCGCCATGGACCCGAACTTCACCGCATCCCAGCAGGTCATCCACGAGAGCCCGGAGGCGCTCCTGCTCGAGGGCATGCGCCGCCTGGACGAGGCGGGGCGCTGACCATGGCGGGCGATCCCCCGCCGCTCCTCGGCTTCAACAACAACGTGCGCCATCGCGGCCGCGTGTTCCACATCCAGACGGAGGACTCCGGCGTCCGCCATCCCCGCATCGTGACCCACCTCTTCGCGGACGGCGGGCGCATCGTGCGCTCCGCGCGGACGGACTACGCCGAGCACCTTGGGCGCGACGACATGACGACCGTCGTCCGCCGGCTGATGAAGGAGCAGCACAAGGCGATGTTCGTGTCGCTCCGCGCCGGCGAATTCGACGCCCTGATCGAGCGCGCATGCGGCGACTCGCCGCCCGCGTCGGTGACCCTCGACCCTTCGCCGGTCGAGGCCGCGCCGCCGCCCGAGCCCGAGCCCGAGCCGGACGAGGCGCCAGCGGCTCCGGAGGCGCCCCGCCCCCCGGCGCAGCGCCGCCGCCTCTCCAACCCCTTCCTGATGAAAGTAGCCGCGCCCCCGCCGCCGGGGGACGTGGAGTCCGCGGAGCGCGCGCTCGAGGCGGCGCTCGCGCAGGCGGCCGCCTCGCTGCCGGAGCCATCCGTCCCCGCGGTGTCGACGGTCGGCGCGCCTTACCCGCGACGGCGCGGCACGCCCGCGCTCGGCACCCCGGCCGTCCAGGCCGCCGAGCCCGCGGCAGCGCGAGGTGAGGGCGCGAAGTACGCGGCGTCCCGCCCGGCCACCATCTTCGCAGAGCCGCCGCGGCCGGAGAGCGCCACCATCTTCGGCGGCGACGTCGCGAGCCAGTCGCTCGACGACGTCATCCTGAACTTCCTCGCCGAGGATCTCGCGCCGGACGAGTAGCCGGCACGGGCGCGCCAACGAGCGCAGCGGAGCGCGCGAGGGCTTGCGCTGGCGCAGGGACGCGATAGCGTACCCGTCCGCTCCAGACGGCCTCTGGCGAGGTAGCCAAGCGGTTAGGCAACGGTTTGCAAAACCGTCACACGCCGGTTCGAATCCGGTCCTCGCCTCGAAGATTTCTGCGGGATCGTGAGATCCGGCCCGGCGGCTTGGAGCGGTTTTGGAGCGGCCGTTTGGAGCAGCGCTCCCGGGGTCGCTGCGGCGCTCAGTCGAACGTGATGCCGAGGCGCGTCATCTTGCGCCAGAGCGTCGTCGGGCTGATGGCGAGGAGCTCCGCGGCCTTCTCGCGGCTGCCCTCGCACGCTCGGAGCGCCGCCTCGACGGCGTGCCGCTCCGCCTCGTCGACGATGTCCGCCAGCGTGCGCCCCTGGGCGCGGGCGGGGCGCGGAGGCTCGGGGAGCATGTCGTCGACGGTGATGATGCCCCCGGACGACAGCGCGACGGCCTGCTCGACCATGTTCTCCAGCTCGCGGACGTTGCCGGGAAAGTCGTACGCGGTGACGCGCTCGATGACGCCGTCCCCCAGCCGCGCCCGCGTGTTCATCTTCCGGTTGTACTTGTCGAGGAAGAACTGCACGAGGAGCGGGACGTCCTCGCGGCGCGAGCGCAGCGGCGGCAGCGTGAACCGGGCGACGTTCAGGCGGTAGTAGAGGTCCTGCCGGAAGCGCCGCTCCTCCACGGCCGTGGCGAGGTCGACGTTGGTGGCGGCGATCACCCGCAGATCGACGCGGACGGGCCGGTTCTCGCCGATCCGCCGGATCTCGCCCTCCTGGATCGCGCGCAGGAGCTTCGCCTGGAAGGCGAGCGTCGTCTCGGCGATCTCGTCGAAGAAGAACGTCCCGCCGTCCGCCTCCTCGAAGAGGCCCTTGCGCGCGCTCACGGCGCCGGTGAACGCGCCGCGCGCGTGCCCGAAGAGCTCGCTCTCGAGCAGCGTCTCGCTGATCGCCGCGCAGTTCACCGTGACGAACGGGCGGTCGGCGCGGCGGCTGTTGGCGTGCACCGCGCGCGCGACCAGCTCCTTGCCGGTGCCGCTCTCGCCCGTGATGAGGACGGTGGCGTCCGTCGGCGCGATCTTCACCACGCGGCCGAGCACGTCGCGGATGGCCTGGGAGCGCCCGACGATGCTCTCGAAGTGGTAGCGCTCCTTGAACTCCTGCGCGAAGACCTGGAGCGACCCGCGCAGGCGCCGGCTCTCGAGCGCCTTGGTCACCTTGACGGCGAGCTCCTCCTCGGTGAACGGCTTCTGGATGTAGTCGAAGGCGCCGAGCCGCATCGCGTCGACGGCGCTCTCGATGGTGCCGTACGCCGTCATCACGATGACCTCCGTCATCGGCTGCGCCTCCTTCACGGCTCGCAGCACCTCGATGCCGTCCACCTCGCCCATCCGCAGGTCGGTGAGCACGACGTCGTACGCGCCGGTCGCTCCGAGCTCGCTGCCGCGGCGGCCGTCCTCCGCCTCGTCCACCTCGTGCCCCGCGCCGCGCAGCATCAGCGCGAGCGTCGTGCGCATGTTCCGCTGGTCGTCCACGACCAGCAGCTTGCCGAGCTGCTCGGGCACGCGCCGGACGGCCGACACCGACTCCGCCTGGACCGGCTCCGAGCTCATGGGAGGCTCCCCATGGAGGGCTTCATACCCCACCCGCGTCGCGCGCCAAGGCTCCCAGGGCCATCCCCACGCGGAGCGCCCTAGAAGCGGCTCCCGGTGACGACCAGCGCGCCACCCTCCAGCGGGACCACCCCGACCCGCGCCCCGCGCGCCGGGGGCCGCCGGGCGTCAGCCGCGGGCTCCGAGCTCAGATCGCCGAGCAGCAGGTACGTCCCCAGCCCGAGCCCGACGACGCCGACGCCGAGGCTCACGTTCGTGAGGAGCTTGGCCTGCTCGAAGCGATCGTAGTCCCCGCGGTTGGGCCGCTCCTCGAAGGAGCTCTGGGCGTCCGTCACCTGGAGCCCGAACACCGCCGCGGCGCCCAGCCCGAGCCCGCCGATCCCGAACGAGATCCACGTGCCGACGCCGACGCCGCGCGCCTCGACCGGCGCGGCCTTCGGCGGCCGCGCCGGGCCGCCCTCGCCGGGTCGTGACTCGGTCGACGCCGGCGCGCGATCGAGCTTCTCCACGTCGACCGAGACGGTGGCGCCCGCCGCCACCTCGACCACGCGGGGCTTGGCGCCATCCACCTCCGCCAGCACGACCTTGTGCTCGCCCGGGAACACGTAGACGCGCTGGCCGCCGTGGAACTCGTCGGCGCCGACCTTCACCTTCACCGACGGCTTGCCCTTCAGCTCGATGAGCCCGAGCTGGGGCTTCAGCCGGGCCAGCCGCTCGATGGCGTCCGTCCGATCCTGGTCGGTGGACTGCTCGAGCTCGAGCACCCGCTGGAAGATGCGCGCCGCCATCGCGTACTCGCCGGCCTTCTCCCAGGCGTCGCCGGCGTTGATCAGCGGGAACGGGTGCGGCTTGATGCGAAACGCCTCCTCGAACGCCCGCGCGGCGTCGACGTAGCGCCCCTCGTCGAACGCCTTCTGCGCCACGTCGAAGAACCGCCGCGCGTCGGCCGCCGTAGCCGGGTCCGGCTCGGCCGACTGGGCCCACGCCGGCGCCGGCGCGAGGGCTCCTAGCCCGAGAGCTGCCGCGAGAACGAGAGGTCGCATCGGACGAACGATGATAGCATCGATGTCCCGATGCCGTCTCGCCTCCCTCATCACCTCGCCATCGCCACGGTGATCACCGCCGCCGCCGGCGGGTGCCTCGCGACGCTCGACGAGTCGCTCATCCCGGACGGAGACGCGGACGCGAGCGCGGGCGGCACGAGCGGCGGCGCGGGCGCGGCGGGGGCGTCCGGCGCGGGCGGGGCGGGAGCCGGCGGGGCGAGCGGCGCGGGCCCGGACGCCGCGAGCGACGCGCCCGCGGACGCCCCACCCGACGCGCCGCTCCCACCGGTCTTCGTCCCTTACGACTCCGGCGTCCACCCGGTGAAGAACCTGGCGAACCTGCCGTCCGAGGTGCCGCTGCTCATCTCGACGGACGCCGCGGACGTCTTCCGCACCACTCGGGGCAGCTCGGCGGCGCTCCTCGGCAAGGTCCCGCTCGCGGGCGGCGCCGGCGTGCCCGTGTCGGCGGGGGTCGAGCTCCCGTTCGCGATGGCCACGCCCCCGGGCTCGATCTTCGTGTACCTGGCGGCCGGCAAGGTGAGCACGCAGGAGGGTCGCATCCGCCGGATCACGAAGTCCGACGGCACTCCGATCGAGATCGCGCCGCCCGGCCCCATCGGCGAAGGGCGCGGCATCTTCGCCGCCGCGGACGGCAACGTCTACGTCAGCCTGCGGGTGGTCGGCGCCGGCTCCATCGGGCTCGTGAGGTTCCCGCAGGCAGCCGGCGGGACGACTGCGACGACGGTCTACACCTCGCAGGCGGGCAACGAGACGGGCGGCGACCTCACGGTGTCCGGCGGGTGCGTGTACTGGATCAGCAATGGCGGCGTGTGGGTCACGCGGACGGACGGCGGGAGCAGCCGGGCGGAGGCGCTCGCCGATCCGATCGACGACGCCGTCGGCATCGCGAGCGACAACCTGAACTTCTACGTCTCGCGCTCGAGCGGCGAAATCTGGCAACGCAAGCTGTCTTCGAACAGCTGCGACGGCCAGGGCGAGGCCGAGCGCCGGATCGCCGCCCGCATCGGCGCCAACGAGTTCGTGAACGTGGGCGACGTGGTCACCTACGCGGGCACCGTCACGTGGTCCGCGCGCGGCGGCGCGGCGCCGGATTACCTCGGCGGCGGAGTGTTCATGACGCCCATCGGCGGCGGCGACGTGACGCAGATCGCGCCCGCCGAGGGCGGCGTCGAGGCGCTCGACCACGGGCCGACGGTCGTGGTGTTCGCGACCTCGAGCGGCCTCATCCGCTCGGTACCGAAGACACCGCCGTGAGCCCGCGCCCACGCGGACGGCGTCAGTTCCCGTAGGGGTTGGCGCGGGGGAGCCCTGCGGGGCCCGGGGCCGCGGGTGCGGCGGGCTTCGGCTTCTCGCTCGGTTTCTCCGCCGGGCGACCCGCCGCCGACGCGGCGGCGCTCGCGCGAGGCGCCGCGCCGCCGGCCTGCGCCGGGCCGAGCGCGGACAGATCCGTGACGGCGACGCCGTCGTCCGCCGCGGGCGCGCGCGCCGGCGCGCCGCTCGGGCGGGCCGCCTCGGTCGACTCGGGCGTCGCGGCGACGACCGGCGGCTGCACGACGGTCGTCTGCGGGCGACGCGTGAGCGCGACCGCCGCGACCGCGCCGAGCGCGACGACGAGCCCCCCGATCCCGACGACGTAGCCGCCGAGGGAGCTGCGTCGGGGAGGCGGCTGCACCGCCGACACGCCCGACGAGCTGGTGTGGGAGAGGCCGCTGGTCGACGACGCGGGCCCGCCGAGCTGGCTGATCCCGGAGCCCGTGGAGTCCCCCGCGCCGGTGGCGGCGGAGTCCGGCGCGCTCGCGAGCGGCGCCGCGTCCCCGCCGTCGAGCTGCCGCAGCGTCGCCCGTACGGCCTTGCGGCGCTGATCGATCCGATCCCCGAGCACGCGCTTCAGCAACGCGCCGAGGCCGGCGCGCGCGACCACGATGCGCTCGCTCTTCAGGTACCCCTCGAGGTCCCGCTGGAGCTCCTCCGCCGTCTGGTAGCGCTTGCCGAGGTCGCGCTCGAGCGCCTTCAACACGATCGTCTCGAGCGCCTTCGGGTACTCTGCGTCGAGCGAGGTGGGCGCCGGGATCTCGCCCGAGACGACCAGGTGCAGCGTCTCGGCGTCGTGCTCCCCGCGGAACAGGCGGCGGCCCGTCGTCAGCTCGAAGAGCACGATCCCGAGCGCGAACACGTCCGCGCGGCGGTCGACGGGCTTCGCCATCGCCTGCTCGGGCGACATGTAACCGAACTTGCCCTTGAGCTGGCCGGCGCTGGTCGCCTCCGTGATCCGGCCCATCGCCTTCGCGACGCCGAAATCGACCAGCTTCACCGAGCCGTCCGTCCCGATCAGGATGTTGTGGGGCGACACGTCACGGTGGACGACGCCGAGCAGCTCGCCCTTCTCGTCCTTCGCCTCGTGCGCGGCGTGCAGGCCCGCGGCGGCGTCCGCGATCATGCGGACCGCCAGCTCGGGAGGCACGGGCTTCCGCTTGCCGGCCTCAGCGATCAGCGTGTGGAGCGAGTCGCCCTCGATCCACTCCATCACCATGCACATCACGCCGTCCAGCTCGGCCACGTCGTAGACGGCGACGACGTTCTCGTGGCGGATGCTCCGGACGAGGCGGCCCTCGTCGAGGAACATCTTCACGAACTCGGGATCTTCGTTGAGCTCGGGGAGGATCGCCTTGATGGCGACGAGGCGCTCGTCCTCGCGCTGCTCGGCGCGCTCCCGCGCGACCCAGACGGTCGCCATGCCACCGCGACCGATCCGCAGGAGGAGCTCGTAGCGGCCCAGCCGCGAGCCGCGCTTCAGATCGTCCGACATCCGTACCTGGTACGTTCCACCGGGGCGCTCGATCGGCCCCGAGCTGGAAGCTCATGGAAGAGCCTACACCCGATCTTGGCCGTCGCTACGCGGGGGTCGCAGCTTTCGGCCCGCGCGACCCGCGCCGCCCCGCACGAGCGCGCCTCCCACATCCTCCTACATGAGCGCCGTCGGTCGCCGCGCGCGCCCGACTCTGCTAGCCCCCGCGCCCATGACGAACCTGAAGGACCGCCTCGGCGCCGCGCCGACCCGCGCCGCCGTGGTCGACGACGCCCAGCGCACGCTCGACGAAGAGGTCGCCAGCAAGTCCGGCCTGACGGGCATCGCCATCAAGGGCGCGTTCGCCGTGGTCAAGGGCGTCAAGCCCGGGTTCGTCCGCGAGGTGATCGACCACCTGCTCGACGACTTCCTGGACGCGCTGGACCCTCTGTACCAGGAAGCCATCGCGCAGGGCGTCCTGCCCGGCGCTCACCTGGAGAAGAACGCAGGCCGCGCAGCAGATGCGCTCCTCGCGATCACCGACGCGCGCGCCGCCAACGCCCAGCGGGGCGGCATCCGCAAGGCCTATGATCAGCTCCGGCCCACTGCGAAGAAGCACGTGGAGGCCGCCGCGCCTCGGCTCGGCAGGCTGCTCGACCGGCACGCCCCCGCGAAGGGGTGACGACCGCACACTCCGCGCTAGACTGCCGCCGCGAAACCGCCCGGGCGACCCCGATCGACCGAGCACGCGGTAGCCCCAGAGCCCCCCGAGGCAGATGTCCACCGATCAATCGCCACACGTCCCCCCGTCTCCCACTCCAAGAGCCGTCCGCGGCGCCGTCGTCCGATTCTGTGGCGACTCCGGCGACGGCATGCAGGTGACGGGCGACCAGTTCACGCTGGCCGCCGCGCTCGCCCGTAACGACCTCGCCACCTTCCCCGACTACCCCGCGGAGATCCGCGCCCCGGTCGGCACGACGTACGGCGTGAGCGGCTTCCAGATCCACTTCGGCGCCGACGACGTCTTCACACCGGGGGACGCGCCCGACGTGCTCGTCGCGATGAACCCGGCCGCCCTCACGACGAACCTCCGCGATCTGAAGCGCGGCGGGCTGCTGATCGTGAACTCCGACGAGTTCAAGGCCGCCAACCTGCGCAAGGCCGGCTACGCGGCGAACCCGCTCGAGGACGGATCGCTCTCGTCGTGGGACGTGCTGGCGATCGACATCACGAAGCTGACGCAGGCCGCGGTCGCGAGCACCGGGCTCTCGTCGAAGGAGGCCGCGCGCTGCAAGAACTTCTGGACGCTGGGCCTGATGTACTGGATCTACGGGCGCAGCCTCGAGCCGACGGTTCGCTGGTTGGAGGCGAAGTTCGCCAAGCGCCCGGAGCTCGTCGCCGCCAACGTCCAGGCGCTCAAGGCGGGCCACGCTTACGGCGAGACGGCCGAGATCTCCCACCACCGCTACGACGTCCCGCCGGCCGCCGTACAGCCGGGTAAGTACCGCAACATCAGCGGCAACATCGCGACCGCATGGGGCCTGCTCGCCGCGGGGCAGCTCACGGGCCTCCCCGTGGTGATGGGCGCGTACCCCATCACGCCGGCCAGCGACGTGCTGCACGAGCTCAGCCGCCACAAGGCGCTCGGCGTGACGACCGTGCAAGCGGAGGACGAGATCGCGGCCATCTGCGTCGCGATCGGCGCGTCGTACGCCGGCAGCCTCGGCGTCACCGTGACGAGCGGCCCCGGCATGGCGCTGAAGACGGAGGCGCTCGGGCTCGCAGTGTCGACGGAGCTCCCACTCGTCGTCGTCAACGTGCAGCGCGGCGGTCCGAGCACCGGCCTCCCGACGAAGACGGAGCAGGCCGATCTCTTCCAGGCCGTGTACGGCCGCAATGGTGAGGCGCCGATCTGCGTGCTCGCCGCCGCGACCCCCGCGGACTGCTTCGCCATGGCGATCGAGGCGGCGCGCATCGCGGTGAAGTACATGACCCCCGTCATCCTGCTCACGGACGGCTACCTGGCGAACGGCGCGGAGCCGTGGCGGGTGCCGGACGTGTCGAAGCTGGCGAAGATCCCCGTCACCCAGCGGACGGAGGTCGAGGGCTTCCACCCGTTCGTCCGCGACCCGAAGACGCTCGCCCGCGCGTGGGCCGTGCCGGGGACGCCGGGCCTCACGCACCGCATCGGCGGCATCGAGAAGGACTTCAAGTCGGGCCACATCTCGTACTCCCCGGAGAACCACGAGCTGATGAGCCGGACCCGCGAGGCCAAGATCCTCGGCATCGCGGAGGACATCCCGGAGCAGGGGATCGAGGTCGGCGCCGATCACGGCAAGCTCCTCGTGCTGGGCTGGGGCTCGACCTACGGCGCGATCCGCGAGGCCGTGAGCCGGTGCCGCGCGCGCGGGCTCGACGTGAGCCACGCGCACCTCCGGAACCTCCACCCGTTCCCGCGCAACCTCGGCGCGCTGCTCGGCAAGTTCGAGCGCGTGCTGGTCCCCGAGATGAACCTCGGCCAGCTGGTGCGGCTCATCCGCAGCCAGTACCTGCTGCCGGCCATCAGCTACACCAAGATCCAGGGCAAGCCCTTCAAGGTCGACGAGATCGAGAGCCGCATCCGGCAGGAGCTCGAGCCCGGCGACCGCCCGTCCGCCACCAACGGCAGCAGCGCCGTCCACGAGGAGCCATGAACGACGTAGTCCAGCCGACGCCGCTCACCCGCAAGGATTTCTCCAGCGACCAGGACGTCCGCTGGTGCCCTGGCTGCGGCGACTACTCGATCCTCGCGAACGTCCAGCGCGTGCTGCCGGAGCTCGGGGTGCGGCCGGAGAACATGGTGTGGGTGAGCGGCATCGGCTGCTCGTCCCGCTTCCCGTACTACATGAGCACCTACGGGTTTCACACCATCCACGGCCGCGCGCCGGCCATCGCCACCGGGATCCGCGCCGCGAACCCGGACCTCAGCGTGTGGCTGGTCACCGGGGACGGCGACGGCCTGAGCATCGGGGGCAACCACCTGATGCACTGCCTGCGGCGCAACGTCGATCTGCGCATGTTGCTCTTCAACAACCGGATCTACGGGCTGACGAAGGGCCAGTATTCGCCGACGAGCGAGGCGGGCAAGGTCACGAAGAGCACGCCGGACGGCTCGACCGACTACCCCATCGACCCGGCGAGCCTGGCCCTCGGCTGCGGCTCGAGCTTCGTCGCGCGCGCCATCGACGTGGACGCCGACCTGCTCGGCGCCGTCCTGCGCCGCGCCGGTAAGCACCACGGCAGCGCGTTCGTCGAGATCTACCAGAACTGCGTGGTCTTCAACGACGGCGCGTTCGATGCCTTCACGGCCCCGGAGGTCCGCCCGGAGCGGACCATCCGCTGCGAGCACGGCAAGCCGTTGCTCTTCGGCAAAGAGAAGAACCGCGGGCTCCGCATCCGGCCCGGGACGCTGGAGCTCGAGGTGATCGAGCTCGGAAAGGACGGCATGACGGAGGCGGACGTGCTGGTCCACGACGAGACGAACGCGCCGCTCGCCATGCTGCTCGCGCACATGCCGTTCCCGGAGTTCCCGGTGGCGACGGGCGTGCTCCACGCCGTCGAGCGCCAGACGTACGACGCCGCCCTGGCGGCCCAGCACGAGGCCGCCGCCGCGAAGTCCGGCAAGCTGTCGCTCCAGCAGCTCTTCGAGACGGGCGAGACCTGGACGGTCTAGGCCGGCGGCGCGCTACCCCCCCTGAACCGCCGCCAGCCACCCGTTCTCGTAGCGCACCGCGTTCGCGATCGTCGACGATCGGAGCGGGGCCAGCGACGCGAACGGGTTGGGCCCGGGCGGGACGAGGTGCCGGCCGCCGGACGCCGCGAGCAGGCGCGCCTCGAGGGCCAGCTCCCACGGGCTGTAGCTCGTCACGACGAGCGGCGCCCGGGCCGCTAGGACGGCCCGCACCGTCCTCTCCCAGGAGGGGTATCGGACGAGGCCGGCGTCGAAGGCGACGACGGCGTCCGGTGCGCCGAGGTCGGCCACGAGCGCCGGATCGTAGAGGCCCCCACGAACGGACACGGCCAGCCGCTCCGGGCCCTGCGGCGCGGTCCACCCGACGAGCTCCGGGCCGATCCACGTGAGGTGGACGCGCGTCTCGGGCCAGCGCTCCGTGAGCTCGCGCCAGGCGGGCACCTGCTCGAGCTCGTACGGGGTCGCGCCCGCCACGTGGACGCGGAACGTCGCGGCGCCGGGGCGCCACCAGCCGAGCCGCTCGGCGAGCGAGACGACGGTGAGCGGCCGAGACAGCCAGCGGGTCGACCGCCGGTCGGCCGGGGCGCCCGGGTCCGGCGGTCGGCCGAGGCGGTCGACCCACCCGCCGAGCGGCGAGCCCGCCTGGGCCACCGCGGGCGGCGGCTCACCCCGTGGGGGGTCGGAGCGGCAGTGCGCGCCGTCCTCCTCGGCGCGCCGGAGCGCCTCGCAGGCCGGCGCGTGCCAGCGGGCGTCGCGCGCGTGGTGCTCGGGGCCGCAGTAAGCGACCGCTCCGCAGGCCGAGCAGGGCCGCGCCCGCTCGGCCCGGCAGACGACGCAGCGCCCGGCCCCCGGCGGACCCAGCGGCGCGAGCGGCGGGGGCGGCGCGGGCCGAGCCCCCAGGATGCGCTGGATCGCCTCGAGCTCCGCCACCTGGGCCGGGTACGCGAGCAGGTCCATCGCCGGCGAGCGTACCCGCGTGACGGGGCGCCGTCGCTCTGCTATGCCGCGCGCCACCATGGGTACCCCGCAGGATCCGGTGGCGCGCCGCAAGCAGCGGCTCCGCCGCGCGAAGAAGAACCTCCAGTGGCAGCTCGAGCGCGAGCGCGAGAACGCCGAGGTCGCGAAGCCGAAGGAACACGCCAAGACGGCGACCTGACGCCCGCGCCTCGCCCGGCCCCGGGGCGGAGGCGCGACCGCGCGGCTACTCGAGGCGGCTGCCCTCTGCGTACACGGCCTCCACGGCCGGCGCACCCCGGTCGATCGCGGCCTCGAGCCGGCCCACGAGCGCCGCGCGCCCGCCCGCCCGCTCGACGCCGCGCTCCCCCCAGAGCGTGCGCAGGAGCCCGTAGGCCCACGCGGCGCTCGCGCGACGTCGCCGCGCGAGCAGCGAGCCGTCGGCCACCAGCGCCGCGAACCGCTGGTCGCAGGCGTCCACCAGCTCCGGGACGCCGCGCGCCGTGGCGCCGCTCGTGGCGAGCACGGGCGGCGAGCCGGCGCGCCCCGCGCCGGCGTCCAGAGTGCCGAGGGCGCTCCGCAGCTCCGCCAGGGCGCGCTCCGCCGGGGCGCCGAGGTCCGCCTTGTTCACGACCAGCACGTCTGGGACCTCGAGGAGCCCGGCCTTGAGGAACTGCAGCACGTCTCCGCTCGCGGGCTGGATGGCGACGATCACGGTGTCCGTGACGTGCTCCACGTCCGTCTCGCTCTGGCCGACGCCCGTCGTCTCGACGAGCACCACGTCGTGCACGGCCGAGAGCACCTCGACCGCCGAGCCCGCCGCCCGCGACAGCCCGCCGAGGTCGCCGCCCGCGGCCATCGAGCGCACGAAGACCGCGTCATCGCCCGGGTCGAGCGCGATCCGGGCGCGATCACCGAGCAGCGCCCCGCCCGATCGCGGGCTCGACGGATCGACCGCGAGCACGCCGACCACCCGCCCTCTCCGGCGGAGCTCGCCGACCATGGCCGAGGCGAGCGTGCTCTTCCCCACCCCCGGCGGGCCGGTGAGCCCGACCCGGTGGCAGCTCGCGCCGCGGCCCTCGGCCGCGAGCCGCCTCAGCAGCCGCCAGACGGCCGGGCGCGCCTCGGGCCTGCGGTCCTCGACCAGCGAGATGGCGCGCGCGATCCCCGCCGGCGCCCGGCGCAGCGCCGCCGCGGCGAGCGCCTCGGGATCGCCGGGCGCGCTCACTCCGCCGCGCGCTCCACCCACCCGACCAACTCCTCGACGATGCGGGACAGGTCGAAGTCCTTCGGGGTGTACACCGCGCGGACGCCCATTTGCAGGAGCTCGGTGGCGTCCGCGTCCGGGATGATTCCGCCCACCACGACCGGCACGCCCCCCACGCCTCGGTCGGCGAGCTCACGGAGCGTCTCGCCGACCAGCGCGAGGTGCGCGCCGCTCAGCACACTGAGCCCGACGAGGTGCACGCCCTCGTCCGCCGCGGCGCGGGCGAGCTCCCGCGGCGTCACTCGGATCCCCTCGTACACGACCTCGAAGCCGGCGTCGCGCGCGCGGAGCGCGATTTGCTCGGCACCGTTCGAGTGGCCGTCGAGCCCGGGCTTCCCGACGAGCAGCTTCGGCCGGCGACCGAGCCGCTCCGCCAGCGCGGCGACCCGCTCGCGCACGCCCTGCAGGCGCGTCAACGCGACCTCGGGCGTGCGCGCGCCCGCGAGCCCGGTCGGCGCGCGGTACTCGCCGTGCACGCTCCGCAGCACGTCCGACCACTCGCCGGTGGTCACGCCCGCGCGGGCGCACTCGATGCTCGCCTCCATCACGCCCGTCCCGGCCCGCGCCGCGCGCTCCAGGGCCTCGAGCCCCGCGGCGACCCGCCCCGCGTCGCGTCTCCCGCGAAACGCGGCGAGCTCCTCGAGCTGCGCCCGCTCCGCCGCCGGATCGATCGCCAGGATCGCCCCCGCGCCGCCCTCGGCGAGCAGCGGGCTCGGCGCCGTCTCCGCCCACCGGTTGACCCCCACCACGACCTGCTCGCCCGACTCGATGCGGGCGACGCGGGCCGCGTGGCTCACGACCAGCCGCTCCTTCACGTAGCCGCTCTCGACCGCCTCGATCATCCCACCGCGGGACGACACCGCCTCGACCTCCGCCCACGCGGCCTCCCCCAGCTCCCGCGTCCGCCGCTCGATCGCGGGGTTGCCGTCGAAGAGATCGGGGTACTCGAGGAGGTCCGTCTCGTAGGCGAGGATCTGCTGGGCCCGGAGGCTCCACTGCTGATCCCACGGGCGCGGCAGGCCGAGCGCCTCGTTCCAGGCGGGGAGCTGGATGGCGCGCGCGCGCGCCCGCTGGCTCAGCGTCACCCCGAGCATCTCGAGCACGATGCGCACCACGTTGTTCTCCGGCTGCGCCTCCGTCAGCCCGAGGGAGTTCACCTGCACGCCGAACCGGAACCGCCGGAGCTTCGGATCCGCGACGCCGTAGCGCTCGCGCCCCAGCCGATCCCACAGCTCGGCGAAGGCGCGCTGCTTGCAGATCTCGTCCACGAAGCGCACGCTCGAGTTCAGGAAGAACGACAGCCGCCCGAAGACGCGCGCGAGCTCCGCCTCCGCGATGCCACGCTCGCGGACGGCGTCGAGCAGCGCGATCGCCGTTCCGAGGGCGTAGGCCACCTCCTGCTCCGGCGTCGCCCCCGCCTCCTGGAGGTGGTAGCTGCAGACGTTGACCGGGTTCCACTCCGGCACCTCGCGCACGCAGAAGAGCACCACGTCCGCGGTGAGCGCCAGGCTCGGGCGGGGCGGGAACACGTAGGTCCCGCGCGAGAGGTACTCCTTGACGATGTCGTTCTGCGTGGTGCCACGCAGCGCAGACCGCGGGGTCCCGCGCTCGTCCGCGAGGGCGACGTAGAGCGCGAGCAGCCAGGCGGCGGTCGCGTTGATCGTCATCGAGGTATTCATCCCGCCAAGATCGATGCCGTCGAGCAGCGTCCGGAGGTCGCCCAGGTGCGACACCGGGACGCCCGTCCGCCCCACCTCGCCGCGCGCGAGCGGATGATCGGCGTCGTAGCCGGTCTGCGTCGGCAGGTCGAAGGCGACGGAGAGGCCCGTCTGCCCGCGGGCGAGGTTCTGCCGATAGAGCTCGTTCGAGCGCCTCGGGGAGCTGTGCCCCGAGTACGTGCGCATCAACCAGGGGGCTTCACGGGGGGCCACGAGGCGGAAGGTTAGCCGCGCGGCCGCGCGCGTCGAGGCCCGCGCCGGCGCGCGCGCGGAGGGCCGAGCGCCCGGACGCGTCTCGACACGAGCCCCGGCGGTGTCCATGCTTCTCCGTGTCCATGGCCGGCTCCACGCCCCCGCGCCCCGGCGCCCCCGATGACGCAGGCGACGTCGCGGTCGACCTCCGGCCACGGACGGTTCGCCCGCGCCGCTACCACGTGATCTTGCACAACGACGACTACACGACGATGGAGTTCGTGGTGCACGTCCTGCAGAAGCTCTTTCACAAGAGCGAGGCCGAGGCCACGCACATCATGCTGAGCGTGCATCGGAAGGGGTACGGGGTGGTCGGCGTGTACACCCGCGACGTGGCCGAGACGAAGGCGGAGCAGACGATGGACTACGCGCGCGAGCACGGCCACCCGCTCCGGGCGACGGCCGAGCCGGCCGAGGACGATGAGGAGAGCGAGTCGTGAAGCTCAGCACCGAGGTCGAGATCGCGTTCGAGGTGGCCCACGCCGAGGCCGCGCGCCGCCGGCACGACCTGGTGACGGTGGAGCACCTGCTCTACGCCCTCCTGCTCGACGCCGCGACCGCTCGGGTCGTGACGAAGTGCGGCGGCAAGCCCAACGCGCTGCGCAAGGCACTCGAGGCCGTGTTCGACGACGAGATGACGGCCGCCCCCGAGGACGAAGACGTCGATCCGCGGCCGTCGCGCGGCTTCCACCGGGTCGTCCAGCGCGCAGCGATCCACGTGCAGTCCTCCGGCAAGGAGGAGGTCCACGGCTTCAACCTCCTGGTCGCGCTGTTCTCGGAGCTCGACTCGCCGTCCGTCCGCGTGCTCACCGAGGGCGGCGTCACGCGCCTGGACGTGGTCACCTACCTCTCGCACGGGGCGCCCCGGCGCGGCGAGGCGGAGGCACAGGGCCTCGATGGCCCGCGCACCGCGGACGCGGACGGAGTCGAGGGCGAGGAGGACGAAGAGGACGAGCCCGCGCGACCCGGCGGAGGCGGCAAGCAGGGCAAGCAGGGCAAGCAGAGCGCCCTCGCCCGCTACGCGGAGGATCTCAACGAGCGGGCCCGGCAGGGCGCGGTCGAGCCGCTCGTCGGCCGCGAGAAGGAGCTCCAACGCGCCATCCAGGTCCTGGCCCGCCGCCGAAAGAACAACCCACTCCTCGTCGGCGACTCGGGCGTGGGGAAGACGGCGATCGTAGAGGGCCTGGCGGCCGCCATCGTGGCGGGCAAGGTGCCGAAGCCGCTGGAGGGCGCGTCCATCTGGTCGCTCGACATGGGCGCTCTGGTCGCGGGGACTCGCTTCCGCGGCGACTTCGAGGACCGCATCAAGGCGGTGCTGAAGGAGCTGGAGACCCAGCCCGGCAGCCTCCTCTTCATCGACGAGCTCCACACCGTGGTCGGCGCGGGCTCGACCAGCGGGGGGAGCATGGACGCCGCCAACCTCTTCAAGCCCGGGCTCGCGAGCGGCAAGCTCCGCTGCATCGGCGCCACGACGTTCGAGGAGTTCCGGAGGCACCTGGAGCGCGACCGCGCGCTGGCGCGCCGTTTCCAGAAGATCGAGGTGCTGGAGCCGACGCTCGCGGAGACACGCCTCATCCTGCGCGGGCTGCTGCCGAAGTACGAGGAGTTCCACGGCGTCCGCTACGAAGAGGCCGCCGTCGACGCCTGCGTGGCGCTCGCGGACAAGTACCTGCGCGATCGCAAGCTCCCAGACAAGGCGATCGACCTGCTCGACGAGGCGGGCGCGGACGCCAAGCTCGAGGACGCGGAGGGCGCCGTCGTGGGGGTCGCGCGCGTGGAGGCCGTGGTAGCCCGCATGGCCCAGGTGCCACCCAAGCAGGTCTCCTCCGACGACCGGAGCGCGCTCGCCGCGCTCCAGGGCGATCTGAAGCGGGTGGTCTTCGGCCAGGATCGCGCGATCGAGGAGCTCGTCTCGGCGGTGAAGCTGGCTCGCGCAGGGCTCCGCTCGCCGGAGAAGCCCATCGGGAGCTACCTCTTCACGGGACCGACGGGCGTCGGCAAGACCGAGGCGGCCCGCCAGCTCGCCAAGACGCTCGGCGTCGAGCTCGTGCGGTTCGACATGAGCGAGTACATGGAACGTCACACGGTGAGCCGCCTGATCGGTGCCCCCCCCGGCTACGTCGGCTACGATCGGGGCGGCCTCCTCACCGAGGCCATCGCCAAGACTCCCCACTGTGTGCTCCTCCTCGACGAGATCGAGAAGGCGCACCCGGATGTCTTCAACGTGCTCCTGCAGATCATGGACCACGGCACGCTCACGGACAACGAGGGCAAGAAGAGCGACTTCCGCCACGTGGTGCTGATCATGACGAGCAACGTCGGGGCGGCAGACCTCGCGCGCGGAGTGGTCGGCTTCGGCGAGCGGGAGACCCGCGGCCGGGACGACACGGCGTTCCGCAACACCTTCAGCCCCGAGTTCCGCAACCGGCTCGACGCCCGCATCGCCTTCGAGCCGCTGTCACCCGCGGTGATGGGGCACATCGTCGACAAGTTCGTGGCCGAGCTCTCCGCCCAGCTCGCGGACCGCGCCGTGACCCTCGAGCTCACGCCCGCGGCCCGCGCCGACCTGGCGGAGCGCGGCTACAGCAAGGATTTCGGCGCGCGTCCCCTCGGGCGCCTGCTGCAGGACGACCTCAAGCGCAAGCTCGGAGATCTGCTGCTCTTCGGCGAGCTCGCCGGCGGCGGGCACGTCGTCGTGGACCACGACGGCAGCGCGCTCGTGCTGCGCCCCACCCCGGCGCCGGGCGGCTCGGGCGCGGAGGCCTGACTGCCTCAGCGGCGAGCGCCGCGCGAACGCTCCCTGCGCTCGCTCAGAGCGACCGCCGCCCGCGCTCGCGCGCGTTGACCAGGACCGCCATGTTCCCGTGAGGGTGGCGGTTCTCGCGCATGAGCTGGTGACACGCGCCCGTCTCGTCGAACTCGAACACGCGCGACAGGCACGGATCGACCTTGCCCGCGGTGACCAGATCGTTGACCCCGCGCGACTGGGCGTCGTTGGCGAAGTGCGAGCCCTGGAAGCGCTTCTGCCGCATCCAGTGGTAGCGGAGGTCCAGCGTCGCGTTGTAGCCGGTGGTGCCGGCGCAGATGACGACCATGCCGCCCGTCTCGCACACGAAGATGCTCGTCGGGATCGTCGACTCGCCGGGGTGCTCGAAGACGATCGTCGGGTTGCGCTTGTCGCCGAGGGCGTCCCAGAAGGCGCGGCCGAAGGCGCGCGCGCCCTTCAGCCACTCGCCGTAGGCGGCGTCGTCCGTCCAGTGGGGGAGCATCCCCCAGTGGTTGAAGGCCTTGCGGTTGATCACGCCGACGGCACCGAGCTTCTTACAGTAGTCCGTCTTGTCGTCGCTGCTCACGACCGCGACGGGCAGCGCGCCCGCGGCCTTGCAGATCTGGATCGCCATCACGCCGAGCCCGCCCGCGCCGCCCCAGATGAGCACGGGATCCCCCGCCTGGAGGGTGTTGCCCTCCCACCCGTGCAGCATACGGTACGCGGTGGCGCCAACGAGCATGTACGCGGCGGCCTCCTCCCACGAGAGGTGCGTCGGCTTGGGCACGCACTGGTGCGCCTGCACGCGCGCGAGCTGGGCGAAGCTGCCCCAGTTCGTCTCGTAGCCCCAGATCTTCGCGCTCGCCGCGAGCTGCGGATCCTTGCCGGCCACCACGTGCGGATCCGCCAGATCCCAGGTCCCGCAGTGGACGACCACCTGGTCGCCCACGGCCAACCCCTCGACCGCGGAGCCCACGGCCCACACGACGCCGCTCGCGTCGGAGCCGCCCACGTGGAAGGCCTCCTTCTCGCCGGCCCTCTGTCGCGCCTTGATCACGTCGACCGGGATCCCGAGGGCCGCCCAGACGTTGTTGTAGTTCACGCCCGCGGCCATCACCCACACGAGGACGTCGTGCGGGCCGACCTCGGGCACCTCGATCACCTCGCGCTGGAACGCGTCTCGCGGCTCCCCGAAGCGCTCGGCACGGATGACCTGCGCGTGCATCTTCCGAGGAACGACGCCGAGCTCCGGCGTCTCGCCCAGTTCGTAGAGATCCTTGGCCATCGAGCGCGAACGTATATGACACATTGCGGCATGATGTCGATGGGCGGCGGGGCCGGGCGCGCGCCGAGCGCCGCGGCCACGAGCGGGCGTCCCCCACGGCGACGGCCGCCGCGCGCCGCTGCGTCCCCCCGCGCAACCGCTGCGTGTCGCTCACTCGCCCGGCGAGCCGGCGCCGCGCTCGCGGGGCCACACGCGGAAGAGCGCGAGCGGGAGCTCTGGCTGGTCGGAGTAGTACTCGAGCCAGACGTCGCCGCGGTTCCGCACCCGCCGCTCGACGACCGGCTCGAGGCGGAACTGCTCTCCCACCGCAGCGCAAGCCGGCTGGACGAGCCCACCGCGCGGCGCGGGCGTTCCCTCGTCGCGGAAGCGCCCCGAACAGCGGACGCCCCAGTAGAGGTAGACGGGCACCGTGAACTCCGGCGACTCGCGGAACTCGCCGAGGGTCACCACGCGGGTCGGCCCCGCGCGCGCGTCGAGCAGGTAGTCGGGGAAGTGCTGCTGCGTGACGCCCAAGGCGCCCGGCTCGTTCAGGTCGAGGTAGCCGTGGCGGACGAACACCTTGGCCTCGCGCGGCAGCTGCGCGAGCGCCTCCCGAATGAAGTCGTCCTCGGCCTGCTCGTTCGTCGGCGCGTAGAGGAACGGGGCGGTGACGCCGACGCTCACTGCCAAGGCGCCGAGGCTCGGCCACCGCGCGCGCGGCCGCTCCCGCAGCCAGCGCTCGAGCCCCACCGCGGCGACGGACGTGACCACGAGGGCCGCCGGGACGAGGACCCGCGCCATGTTGCCCCTGCAGAGGTCGACCACGTAGACGAGCGCGCAGCCCGCGGCGAACAGGAGCGCCCAGGCCGCCGCGCGCTGGCGCCGCGCGGCGAAGATCGCGAGCAGGACGCTCCCCGCCGGGAAGAGCCGCGGATCGACGAACACGTTGTGCACGGTGACCGCGCTGGCCAACCTCGGGAGCAGATCGAGCACGCTCATCGTCCCGACGACGCCCGCCGCGAGCACCACGTGGAGCAGGTGCGGTGCGCACACGAGCAGTCCCAGCCCGACGAGCGCCCGCCCGAACCGGTCCCGCGCGCCCGCTGCGGCTGGGCGCGCGCGGACGAGCACGACGAGCACCACGCCGACGACGAGCGGCGCCTCCGGGCGCGAGATGGCGGCCAGCGCGAGCAGCACGGCCGCCTGCGCCGCGATCGCGCGCTCGGCGCGCTCGCGGTGCTCCCACGCGAGCAGCCCCCCCCCGCAGAGCCACCAGAGCAGGGGCACGTTGTTCGCCTCCGAGTTGTCGTTGCGGATGAACATGGGCGTCACAGCCACCAGCAGCGCGAACCACGCCCCCACGCGCGGCGAACCGGCGACGCGTGCGGCGAGCGTCGCAGCGAGCGGGAGCGCCAGCACGCCCGTCACGGAGTTGACCCACATTACCGAGGCGTGATCCGCGGGCAGCCAGCCGAGCAGCGCGTGATAGTACGCCGCGGAGCCCGCGCCGTAGTGCGCGAGCGGCAGCAGGTCGATGGCGCGCTGCGTCTGCAGGTACCCGATGAACACCATCGCGAGCCAGCGCGGGAAGACCAGCCAGCGCAGCGCGGCCGCGAGCGCGAGGGCGACCAGGAACAGCGCGAGCGAGCCCCGATCCGCAGCCCTCCAGTCGCGGAGCGCGACGCCGTACGCGCTGAGCAGCGAGGGGAGCGCCAACCCGAGCAGGGCGAGCGCGAGCCCGGCCAGCGTGAACTCGAGCCACTCGGGCGAGTACATCGACTACGGGCGCGTGCGCCTGCCGCGACGCGCGAGCCGGACGGCGACGAACCCGACTCCCCCGATCGCGAGCGCGAGGTACGCGAACCAGACCGGGCGCCGCACCATCCTGCGGAGCATCCCGGTGAGCGGATCATGGGACACCGGATCGAAGATCTCGCGCGGCGCGGCCTCGCCCCGCTGAACCGCCGACAGGTGATCGTACATCATCTGGACGCGTGCCGACTTGCTGGCGGAGGTCGTCCCGCCCCCGCGGACGATCTCGGCCACCTTCTCCTGGTAGCGGCGGATGTCCTCGAGCGCGCGGGGGATGTTCGTGCGCTGGAAGATCTCGGCCCGGCAGTAGTACACGTCCGGATCGTCGCTGCCGAGGGCGACCGCGCGCTCGATCTGCTCCTCGGCGAGCGCCTGGTTGCCCAGGCGGAAGTTGGTGACCGCCTGGTAGATGTGCCAGCGCGCCTCGAAATCGAGCGGCCGGGCTCGATCGAGGTAGCGTAGCGCCGTCTCGTACCAGCCGCGCTTCTCCTCGACGGAAGACGCCTCCTCGTGGGCGAAGTAGTGCGCCGCTACCCCCGCCCGGAACTGGGCGAGGAGGTCGGCTGGCGCGGTGTCCGCCGTCGCCAGGAGCTCGCGGACCTCCGGCTCGAAGAGCTGACTGCCTGCGAGGGTCGCGACCACCATCCCGAGGACGCCCCTCTGTCGCGGGTTCTTCCGCGCGAGCTCCACGAAGATCACGGACGCCTCGCGGCTCTTCCCGTCGCGGTAGAGCGCCAGCCCGCGCGCGTACTCGTGCTCCTCCGGCGTGGCCGCGGCCGGCGGCGCCGACACCGCGGGGGCGGCGCTCGCCGTGGCGCCCGACGCAGCGCCGCCGCCGGGAGCCTGCCAGCGGAACGCGCCCCCCCTCGCCTTCACCCGCGCGAGCACGGCGGCGATCGCCTCGGGGGGCAGCGGTTCCGGACCGCCGCGCAGCGCCAGCGCCTCCGCCCGCGCGGCCCCCGCGCCTGGCGCGGACGGGTGCTCCGCGACGAGCTGCCGGCGCCCTCCCGTGCAGGTGTACTCGGCGCTGATCTCCGCCGCGGCGATGTTCGCCGACTCGAGCGAACAGCCACCGGGGAGCGTGTCCTTGCCCCCGAGCAGGTCGAGCACGAGGGCCTCCTGGCCGGGCGGGATCACCCACGGCGGCGCGCCGGGCTCGGGGCCGGCCAGCGCAGCGCCGGCCACCAGCGGGGCGCCCGCGGCCAGGGCGATCCACCGCCACCGCGCGAACAGGGAGCGGGACTCCACGGGCGGGAGCGTAGCGCAGCGGCCCGGCGGAGCGAAGCGACGGGGCCGCGCGCGCGTTGGCGGCGCTCAATCCAGCGCGTACGCGGCGCGGAGCTCCGGATCCCGCTCCGCGATCGTTCGGGCGTAGTCGAGCATGACCCGGCACTGCTTCACGGTCGCGTCGTCCTGCATCTTGCCGTCGAGCATCACGGCTCCGGAGCCGTCGCCCATCGAGGCGACCACTCGCTTCGCCCAGGTGACGTCCTCTGCGGGCGGGCTGAAGACGCGCCGCGCGACGGCGAGCTGGTTCGGGTGGAGCGACCACGCGCCGACGCAGCCCATGAGGAACGCGTTGCGGAACTGGTCCTCGCACGCGACGAGATCGGCGATGTCCCCGAACGGGCCGTAGTAGGGGAGGATGCCGTTGGCGGTGCAGGCGTCGACCATGCGGGCGATCGTGTAGTGCCAGAGATCCTGCTGGGCGGTGGCGCGGGGCGCCGCGGCGTCGGCGGGGTCGGGATCCGCGCGGACCAGGTAGCCCGGGTGCCCGCCACCGACCCGCGTCGTCTTCATTCGGCGAGAGGCGGCCAGATCGGCGGGGCCGAGCGAGATCCCCTGCATGCGGGGGCTCGCCGCGCAGATCGCCTCGACGTGGTTCACCCCGCTCGCCGTCTCCAGGATGGCGTGCAGGAGCAGCGGGCGGCGGAGGCCGTGCTTCGCCTCGAGCTGAGCGAGGAGCTGATCCACGAAGTGGATGTCCCAAGGACCCTCCACCTTCGGGATCATGATCACGTCGATCTGGTCGCCCGCGTCCGCGACGAGGCGGAGCAGATCATCGAGGAACCACGGGCTGTTCAGCGCGTTCACCCGAGTCCAGAGCTGCGCCTGACCCGGCACGAAGCTCCGCGCCAGCTCGCACAACCCCTCACGAGCGGCGACCTTCTTCTCCGTCTGCACGCCGTCCTCGAGGTTGCCGAGGAGCACGTCGGCCTTGCCCGCGAGCTCGGGCACCTTCGCGACCATCTTCGGGTTGGAGGGGTCGAAGAAGTGGATCATGCGCGACGGGCGAAACGGGATCTCGCGCAGCGGCTCCGGGGCGCCGATCGCGAGCGGGCGGAAGAAATCGCGGGGCAGCTTCATGGCCGCCCCATCTACGGCGATCTCCGGGCGGGCGCCAGCGCCCTTGACGGTCCAGACGAGACGGGCGAGAGGGACGCCGCCGAGAGGAGTGTCCCCATGCCCGCGACCGCCCGCCCCCGCCGCTCCGTCCTCTACATGCCCGGCTCCAACGCTCGCGCCCAGGAGAAGGCGCGCACGCTCCCGGCCGACGCCATCATCCTCGATCTGGAGGACGCCACCGCGCCCGACGCCAAGGACGCCGCGCGTGAGACGGTGTGCGCCAGCGTGAAGGCCGGCGGCTACGGCCGGCGTGAGCTGGTCATCCGAGTGAACGCGCTCGACACGCCGTGGGGCGAGGCCGACGCTCGCGCGGCGGCGGCGGCCGGACCGGACGCGGTGCTTCTCCCGAAGGTCGAGTCGGTGGACCAGGTCGTGGCGCTCGAGCGGCTCCTCGAGGCGAGCGGCGCCCCAGCGCAGACTTCGCTCTGGTGCATGATCGAGACGCCGCTCGGCGTGCTCAACGTCAAGGAGATCGCCGCCTCGACGAGGCGCCTCGCCTGCCTCGTGATGGGCACGAGCGATCTGGTGAAGGATCTACACGCTGCGCACACCACGCTGCGCCTGCCGGTGCTCACCTCGCTCGGGCTGTCGATGCTGGCGGCGCGGGCCTACGGGCTCGCGATCCTGGACGGCGTGCACCTGGCGCTCGACGACGACGAGGGCTTCCGGGCAGCCTGCGTGCAGGGGCTCGAGCTCGGCTTCGACGGCAAGACGCTCATCCACCCGAAGCAGGTCGACCCCTGCAACGAGGTCTTCTCGCCGTCGGCGGCGGCGGTGGAGCACGCGCGGCGCGTGATCGGGGCCTTCGAGGAGGCGCAGGCCCAGGGCAAGGGCGTGGCCGTGCTCGACGGCAAGCTCGTGGAGAACCTCCACGTCGCCGAGGCGCGGCGCCTCGTCGCGCTGGCCGAGGCGATCGCCAGCTAGCGGGCGGGGTGCGGGCTCACGGCGCGAGCGCCTTCTCGAGCTCCACCAACCCTTGGAGGGCGCTTGAGTTGGTGGTGGGGCCGTACGAGCCGAAGCCCTTCCACACGATGCGCATCGTCGAGAGCTCGACGACGTACGCCCACTCGCGCCCGCCGAGATCGGCGCCGAAGGTGGAGCCGGGCGCAGGGGACAGGGCCGTGACGGAGAGGTCGTAGGTGTCGACCCACGGATCGAGCGCGCCGCTCAGCAGCACCTCGACGACGAGCCCCCCGGAGTCTTGCGCTGGCTGGCTACTGGCTCCCAGGACCTGGGCAGCGCTGCGACAGCCGGGTCAAAAGAACTCCGAGAGGTGGACGAGCGCGTGGCTCCTCCCCGACTGCCGGAGCTGGCCGAACGTGACCGGATCCGAGTAAGGCAGCGCCGTGGAGAGCGACGCGCCGTCGAGGTTCACGTAGCCGGCGAAGGCATAGTCGGCGAGCACGTCGCCGACCGCGGCGCCGTAGGGGCCCGCTGGGTACGCGCTGGAGGCTCCCGCCGCGCCGCCGGCGCCCGACGCGCCGCCGGCGCCCGACGCCCCGCTGACGCCCGCCGCGCCGGCCTCCGCGCCCTGACCCGCCGTGCCGCCGGGGGCCCCAGCCCGCCCTGCCGACTCGGACTCGCCGCACCCACTCGCGACCAGCGCCCACGCGATCACAATCGGCGCTACGCGGCTCACGGGGACACCTTCACGGCCACGGCCGTCAGATGGCGCAGCCCCTGCCCCGGGTCAAGCTCCACCCGCGCGCCATCCGCCGACACGGCGCCGGCGGCGACGCTGGCCCAGGTCGCCGGCGGCACCCACTCGGGGAAGAGGTACGAGCCCAGGGCGAGCAGCTCGACGCGGGTGCCCGCGGGGAGCGCGGTCACGTTCTCGAGCTCGACCTGCGCGAGCCCGGGCTCGCCCGTCGCCACGACGCGCAGGGTGGCCTCGAACGGCGAGATCGCCCACGCGGCTACGGCGCCGAGCTCCGCGGGGACGAAGCGCCCGAGCGCCGCCGCCGGGACGCGCGCCACCTTGAGCTCCTGGCCCGCGGCGCCGAGCGCTGCGTCCTCCACGTCGAGGCGGAGCTCCGTGCCCGCCGGGACGATCAGGGTGAGCTCGCCCGACACCGCTCGCTGGGCGGGCGCGCCGTCGCCCTTCACCGCGAGGCGCGGCCCGGACGGGGGAAGCGCCACCACCGGCAGCTCCCCGAGATCGAGCGTCGCGGTGAGCGTGGCGGGCAGCGGGAGATAGAAGCCGGCCCACACGGGCCGCCCATGCACGAGGGTCGAGAACTCCGACGGGCTGAGCGGCGCGCCGACCGGGAACGCGAACGTGCCGTCCGCCGGCGTGACCTCACCGGGCGGCGGCGCGTAACAGACGGCCCCGCACACGCTGGCGAAGACGCCGGCCACCGGCGCGCCGCTCGTGTCCACCACGCGCCCGCGGAGCTCCCGCACGCACGTCTCCCCCGGACCCGGGGTGCACGCGGCCGCCCCGCCCGACCCCGACGCGCCGGCCGCGCCCGAGGCGCCCGCGACCCCGCCTGCGGACAACGGCGGGGCGCCCCCGGTGGCCGGGTCGCTCGCGCACGCGACCTGCGCCACGACGACCAGGAGAGGCGCGAGTCGCACGGCGCTCCCCCGTACGGCCAGCCGGCGCCCCGGGTTTCGCGCCACGTCGCCTCGCGCGCCGGGCGAGCGGCTCACCGGAACAGCGCCGCCGTGCCGTCGCCGCTCGAGCCCCCCACGAGCTCGATCGGCAGGTGCCAGGCGATCTCCCCGAGCCACGTCCCGCGGCGCTCCCGCATCACGACGAGCGTGGCGCTGCAGTTGCCGAACCGCAGGATGCACACCCGCGGGACGGGGACGCAGATCAGCGACTTCACGAGCTGGAAGTTGATGCCGCCGTGCGCGACGAGCATCACGCGATCCCCGGCCTCGCGATGCCGCGCCTCGAGCCGCTCGCGCATCCGCTGGATCCGGGCCTGCACGGCCTCGTACCCCTCGCCGCCGAACGCGCCGAAGTCCCCCAACGTGGTGATGTCGCGGCGGAGGAACTCCGGGAAGCGCTCCTCCATGCCGGCACGGTCGAGCCCCTCGAGGCCCCCCGCGTCGATCTCGGCGAGCTCCGGCTCCGTCACCGGCTCCGGCGCCCCGGCGCGCGCAGCGACGATCCGGGCCGTCTCGAGCGCGCGCGAGAGCGGCGACGAGTAGACGGCAGCGAGCGTCACGCCCCGCGCGCCGAGGAACTCCCCCAGGCCGCGCGCCTGCTCGCGCCCCCGCTCCGAGAGGGGCCAGTCCTGCCGCCCCTGCATGCGCCCCTCCGCGTTGCCGGTGCTCTCGCCGTGACGAACGATCAGGAGCTCCAAGGGCGGCCTCGATCGCTGCATCGCACCTGGCGCCGCGCGCGGCAAGGGGGGACCGCCCCCCGGGGCGACGGGCGCGCGCCGGCCGTCGTCAGCGGACGTTGGCGTAGAGCCTCGCGAGCGCCTCCGGGGGCACCCCCAGGCGATAGAGCACCGGGAAGAGGTTCACGACCGCTGTGAAGAACCAGGGCCGCGCGAGGAAGCGCCGGCCCGACACCTGCACGCGCGCGGGCACGATGCGGACGTTGCCCACGCGCCCGAGGCGCCGCGAGAGCTCGTAGTCCTCCATCAGCGCCTGGCTCGGATACCCTCCCACCTCATGGAACACGCGCGCGCGCACGAACAGCCCCTGGTCGCCGTAGGGGCGGCGCGTGTACCGCGAGCGGAGGTCGGCCAGGTGGAGCAGCGGCGCCCACGGCGGCCGCGACGGACCGTCCGCCACGGTCCACGTGCGGAACGCGCCCGCGACCACTCCGGGGTCGGCGAGCGCGCGGGACATCCACTCGCCAGCGTCCGCGGGGAGCCGCACGTCGGCGTGGAGGAACAGCAGCACGTCCCCGCGCGCGACCGCGGCACCCGCGTTCAGCTGTACCGCCCTGCCTCGCGCCGCGCGCACGAGGCGCGCCCCCCCCGCGTCCTCGACGCGCCGGCAGGTGTCGTCGCGGCTGCCGCCGTCCACCACGATCCGCTCCGCTCCGGGGAGCACGGCCTCCAGGTGACGGAGCAGCTCCGTGACGCGCCGCTCCTCGTCGAGGACGGGCACGACGACCGAGATCGCGGCGCGCGCCGTCACGGCGAGGGCGACCCCCGCGCGCGCCCCCGCTCGAGCGCCGCTCGCGTCGCCGGAGCGAGCGCGTCCCCGCGCGCGATCGCGGCGGCGGCGAGCGCGAGATCCGCCGGCACGTCGACGTCGAGCCACGCGACGCCACGATCGACGCGCAGCTCGAGCCGCTGGAGGCGGGCCTCCGTCGCCCGCAGCGTGGTCGCCGCGCTCCACTCGACCTCGGCGAGCGCTCCCTCGGGGCACCGTCGCAGCCCGAGCGCCCAGAAGCCTCCGTCCGGCGTCGGGCAGAGCACCGCGTCGGCGGCGCCGAGGCGCCGCCGCGCGTCGGTCAGCGCCCCGGCGGGGATCCCCGGCGAGTCGGCGCCCACGAGGAGGACCCGCCGCGACTCGGTGAGCGCCCGGCGCGCGACGCGCTCCATACGAGCGCCGAGGTCGCCCTCCCCCTGCGCCCACACCTCGGGGCGCCCGGCCAGGTCGACGTCCCAGCGCTCCGGCGCAGGCGTGGCGACGACCCCGCGAGCCCACGCGCAGCCCGCCACGGCCGCCCAGGTGTCCTGCAACAGGGCGAACGCGAGCTCCGCCGCACCAGCGGCGCCGAGCGCGGGCGCGAGCCTCGTCTTCGCGATCCCGGCGACGGGCGGCTTCGCGAACAGGCAGATCGTCGTGTCCTGCGCCGGGGCGCCCGAGCCCACCTGCCGGCGCCGCGGACCCGCCCGCCGCGACGCCGTCACCGCGGCCCCGACGAACCGGTCGCCTCACCCGCTCGCGCCGCCGCCAGCCGAGCCTCGAGCTCCCGGCGGGCGGCGCGGCCGATGAGGATGGTGACCAGCACGGTCGCGGCGAGGCCCCCCCAGTAGAACGCCTCCTCCGCAGGGCCGGCCGCCGGACGCCGCCCCGCGATGAGCTCGCTCGCGCTGGTGGCGACCGACCCGAGGTAGACGAACAGGGCGGTGCCGGGCAGCATCCCCAGCCACGATCCGACCACGTAGTCGCAGAACCGCACCCGCGTCAGCCCGAGCGCGTAGTTCAGCAGGTTGAAGGGGAACGCCGGCGACAGCCGGAGCAGCAGCACGAGCTGCAGCCCGCGATCTCCGAGGGCGGCGTCCAGCGCGGTGAAGCGCGGGTCGCGCGCGACCCTGGCCGCCACCCACGCGCGCGCCGCGGACCGAGCGATGAGGAAGGCGATCGTCGCCCCGGCCACGCTCACGGGCGAGACCAGGAGCGTGCCGAGCGCCGGGCCGTAGGCGAAGCCGGCGCCGAGCGTGAGGACGGAGCCCGGCAGAAGGAACACCGTCGCGGCGAGGTACGCCCCGGCGAACCCGAGCATGCCCGCCGCGCCGGCCGCCTGCGCCCACTGCACCAGCTCGAGCGCCCACTCTCCCACCGGCAGCGCGAGCTGCGCCCGGCTCATGTGAGCGCCCCTCCGCAGCTCGACCCGGCTCCAGCCGTGCACCCGAAGCAGTGCCCCGCCGCGCGGATCGGGGTGCGCGCCAGCTCCTCGAAGCTCCGAAGCTCCCAGATCGAGCGGGGGCCCTCCGCCAGCGGCAGCTCGAGCACCTGGTGGAAATCGCAGTCGTGGAGCGCGCCCGTCCAGCCGACGCTGATCATCGAGCGGCACATCAGCGCGGGCACCGTGCGCGGATTGAACCGCTCCACCAGGAGCTGCTCGTAGGCGGGCAGCGTACCGTCACGCTCGAGCGCGTGGGCGAAGCGCCCGATGGGCAGGTTCGTGATCGTCGAGAGCGAGGTGAACTCGATCGCGTAGCGCCGGCGCAGCTCCGCCCGGTATTCGGCCTCGAGCGCCTGCTGGGGCGGCGGGAGCGACGACCCGAGCGGGTTGTAGACGAGCCGGAGCACCAGCGGCGAGCCGGTCTGCCCGTAGCCGAGGTCGTTCAGGCGCTGGAGCGCCCGCACGCTGGCGCCGAACGCCCCCTTGCCGCGCTGCCGCTCGACGTTCTCCGGCCCGTAGCAGGGGAGGCTGGCGACGACCTCCACCTCGTGGGCGGCGAGGAAGGCTGGCAGCCCCTCGAGCCCCGGCTCGAACAGCACGGTCAGGTTACACCGGTCGATCACGCGGCGACCGAGCCGGCGCGCGCCCTCGACGAGCCTGTGGAAATTGGGATTGACCTCCGGAGCGCCACCGGTGAGGTCGAGGGTGTCGGCCGACGGGCTCGCCGCGAGCAGCTCGAGCACGCGCTCCGCGGTGGCGGCGCCGAGCTCCTCCACGCGCGACGGCCCAGCGTCCACGTGACAGTGGAGGCACGCGAGGTTGCACCGCTTACCGACATTGAGCTGCACCGTCCGCACGCGCTCGCGCGCGAGCACCCCGAGGCCATGAGCCGCGAGCGCGTCGGAGAACTCGGCTCGCGCGACCGGCAGGTTCGTCCGGGCCGGAGTCACCGCGCTCCTCGGAGCAGACGCCCGACGCGCGAGGGGCCCGCCGCGGGGTGGTCGCAGAGGTCTTGCATGCGGGTGGGTCCGCGGAGCCGCCCAGACGTTACGCGGGGCGGGTCCGAGGCCGTCGCTTGACGCGGGCGGGACCCGCGCCATATCGCGGCGCTGCACCGGCACGGTGGCCCGAGGGGCGACCTGCCCAGCTCGGCCACGCGCCGCGGATCGCCCGCGCGCCCCGGACCGACCCCCGCGACACGCCGTGAGTGATCCGCCCCCCTCCGCCGCCGGCCCCGACGGCTCCGAGGCCGAGCTGCTCCGGCGCCTGCGGGCGCGGGACGAGGCGGCCTTCGCGCAGGTGATCGACCGGCATCACGGGTCGCTCCTGCGGTTCGCCCTGGGCTTCGTCCGGAGCCGGGCGGTGGCCGAGGAGGTGGTGCAGGAGACCTGGCTGGCGGTGCTGGACGGACTCGGGAGCTTCGAGGGCCGCTCGTCGTTCAAGACGTGGCTCTTTCGCATCCTGGCCAACCGGGCGAAGACCCGCGGCGCCCGAGAGCAGCGGAGCGTGCCGTTCTCGGCGTTCGCGGATCCCGCCGAGCCGGACGCGCCGGCCGTGGATCCGTCGCGGTTCCGGCCGGACGGCGGCTGGGCCGCGCCGCCGGAGCGCTGGGACGCCGACACGCCCGAGCGCCGCCTGCAGACCCGCGAGGCGCTCCGCTGCCTGGAGGAGGCGCTGGAGTCCCTCGCCCCGGCGCAGCGCACCGTGCTCACCCTGCGCGACATCGAGGGTCTGGACTCCGCCGAGGTGTGTAACATCCTCGAGATCACGGAGACCAACCAGCGCGTGCTGCTGCACCGTGCCCGATCCAGGCTCAGGGCCGCCCTCGAGGCCCACCTCGCCGCCGGAGGCAGCCCATGCTGACGTGCCAGGAGCTGACTGAGCTCGTGACCGAGTACGCCGAGGGCCGCATGGGCCCGTGGCGGCGCATCGAGTTCTGGATGCACCTCGGCATGTGCAAGCACTGCCGTGCGTACGTCAGTCAGCTTCGAGCGACGGTGCGTGCCGTCGGCGCCCTCCCTCCGGAGCCCGTACCCCCGGAGGTGAAGGACGAGCTCCTCGAGCGGCTGCGCCACATGCGGCCCGCGAGGTAGCCGCGCGCTTGGCGGTCGCGTCGCTCACGGCGGGGGTCGGGCGCCGCGGGCTCGGAAGGCGCCGCGCGCGGGGGCGACGCCCGGCGGCTGGATGCTCCCGTCAGCCCAGGCTGATCCCCATCCCACGCGCGGCCAGCATCCACGGGTGGTCCTCCGGCACGGGGCGGAAGCCCCCGGTGCACTCCGCGAACGGGACCAGGCGCGGTCTGCCGTCGCGGACCACGACCACGCCACTCGAGTCCGTCTCGTCGAGCACGCGGGCCGCCTCCGCCCCGAGCTCGAGCGCGAGCAGCCGATCGCTCGCTACCGGGCTCCCGCCGCGCAACAGGTGACCCAGGCAGAGCGCACGCGTCTCCTTGGCCGTCCGCTCCGCGAGGCCCGCCGCGACGCGCTCACCGATGCCGCCGAGCCGCGGGTGCTCGGCGAACGCGTCGGCGCCAGCGCGCACGGCGAGCGCCCCCTCCCGCTCGCGCGCGCCCTCGGCGACGACGACGATCGAGAAGCGCCGCCCGGCGGCCTCGCGCTCGCGCACCTTCGCGGCCACCCGCTCGAGCTCGAACGGGCGCTCCGGCAGGAGCACCGCGTCGGCTCCCCCGGCCAGCCCCGCGGCGAGCGCGATCCAGCCGGCGTACCGGCCCATCACCTCCACGACCATCACGCGGTCGTGCGCCTCCGCGGTGCTGTGCAGGCGATCGAGCGCGTCGACCGCCGTCGCGACCGCGGTGTCGAAGCCGAACGTGCGCTCCGTCCCGCGGAGATCGCCGTCGATCGTCTTCGGCAGCCCGATCGCGCGGGGCAGGCCGCGCTCGAGCAGTCGCGCCGCGATCTGCATCGAGCCGTCGCCGCCGAGCGTCACCAGCGCCTGCAGCCCGAGCTCCCGGAACCGCGACACGAGCCGCCCGCTCGCGTCCTCCGCGGCGCGGACTCCGTCACGCTCGACCGCCCACCGGAAGGGATCGCCGCGGTTGTTCGTGCCCAGGATCGTGCCACCGAGGTGGGCGATCCCCCGCGTCGTCTCCCGGTCGAGCGGGAGGAGTCCGGCGTCCCCTGGCTCGAGCAGCCCCGCGTACCCGCGCCGGATCCCGATCACCTCCCAGCCGCGACGGACGGCGGCGACGGTGACCGCGCGGAGGGCGGCGTTGAGCCCGGGCGCGTCGCCGCCCCCGGTCGAGACCGCGACGCGACCGCGGCTCATCGGAAGTGGCCGTCGACGACCGCGCGGATGGCGGCCAGGCCGAACGTCAGCTTGGCGAGGAACGACGCGGAGTGCGGCACCAGCGTGAACCGCGGGTGCCTCGACCAGAGCTCCCGCAGCGTACGGTCGAGCGCGCGGGCCTCCTCCTGCGACTCGTTCCGCACGGGGTTGCCGCCCTCGATCGAGATGTCCCCCGCGGCGGCCGTCTCGAAGAACACCACCGCGTCGTACCGCGCGAGCTCCGCATCGAAGGTCGTGCCCATGTGGCGAAAGTAGTCGTCGGGCGCGCCGGGCCAGTAGGCGGCGCCGTCCAGCGTGCCGCGGTCGCACAGCAGCACGCGGCCCGGGTACCGCGCAGACTGCACGTCCTCCAGGTTCTTCTGTACGTGGTGGATCGCGGCCTGCGCGAACCGCTCCGCGTCCGCCTCCTTGCAGCGGGGGAAGCCGCCGGCGAAGAGCAGGGTCGCTGCCTCCGGCACGACGACGATCCGCTCGCCGAGCTCCCGGCGGAAGAGATCGGCGGCAGTGGTCTTGCCGCCGCCGGGCCCCCCAGTCACCACGATACGGCATCGCTTCTGGACAGGCATGGCGCTGGTCGGTGGGCTCATCTCTCGCTCCTCGGGAGGCCGCGCGGCGGGCATCATGCGGCGCTCGCGTGGCGGGCTGGAGCGCCCGCCGGCCGGACGCTCGACCCCCTACGTTGCACGATCTCGAGCCGGGCGACGACCCCCCTCGCCCAGCGCGGCGCGTGGTCGCGCGCGGAGTCGGCGCCGTGGCGCTCCTCGACCCTCCGGCCGAGCTCCGCGAAGAGGCGGGCGCGGGCGTCCTCGGCCTCCGCGCCGGCGAGCTCGCGGAACTCCGCGCTCACGGCGAGGCTCGCCCACGGGAGCGTGTCGGTGTCGTCGACCTCGAAACACACCGAAGGGTTCAGTCGCATCATGCGGAGCTCGAGCCCCGGCTCGACGCAGAGGAGGATCGCGCCCTGCTCGTACAGGTACGGGACCAGCGCGACGTGAGTCCTGCCGAGCACGTGGCAGCCGATCCGCCCGACGAGCTGCGCGCGGAGGAGCCGCTCGGCAGCCTCGGGCGCTGCCAGCGTGATCACGCCGCGGCCTCGCTGCCGGCGTCCGCCTCGGCGCCCGCCCCGCGCACGGTGAGCACGGCGCAGGGCGCGCGGCGGGTCACCCGCTCGGCCACGCTGCCGAGGAAGACGCGCGCCACGCCCGTGCGGCCGTGCGCCCCCATCACCACGAGGTCGTGCCGACGCTCGCGGGCGTGGTGGACGATGGTGGCCGCCGGGTCCCCGACCAGCACGTGCGTGGCGGCGGGGCGCGGCAGCCGCGGCGCGAGATCGTCGGCGAGACGCCGCAAGCGGGCCTCGACCTCACCGCGATAGTCGCTCGCGTACGCCCGCGACGCGGTCACCGCGGCCCAGCTCTCGAGGTCGGCGCGAGCGCTCTCGGGGACGTCGATCACGTGCAGGAGGTCTACGGTGGCGCCGAGCTCGGTCGCGAGGCGACACGCCAGCTCGATCGCCGCCGGCGTGCTCGCGTCGAACGCCACGGGCACGAGGATGCGTTGGAAGAGCGACATGCCGCCCCTCATCCAAGACCCGTGCCAGCGGCGGCCGTGTGAACGGATCGCCACGACTTCGAGGCGGGCGTCCGTCGCACGGGCGCGGGGCCACGGGCGCGCGCCCCGGGCCGCGCCGAGGCGCGCTCGGGTCCCCGCCCGCGGTGCGCGGCCGACCCAGGTCGAGCGCGGATTCTGCGCGTTCGGGCCCGCTCGGCGGCGGAGCGCGCGCCGTGTCGACCTGGTACGTCCCTTGCGTGAGGGTGGGCATGCTGTCCGCCCAAACCACCATCTCCGCCTACATGTCGGAGTCGCCCCACTCGATCGGCACCGAGCAGCCGCTCACCGTGGCCCACGAGATGATGCGCCTCTACGGGATCCGGCACCTGCCGGTGCTGCACGGGGGTCGCCTCGTCGGGGTGCTCACGGAGCGGGATCTGGCGCTCGTCGAGACGCTGCCGGGCGTCGACAAGCGGCGCGTCACGGTGGACGACGCGATGACGCCGGATCCGTACGTCGTCGCGCCCGACGTGCCGCTCGGCGTGGTGATCGCGACCATGCGCGATCGGAAGCTCGGCTCGGCCATCGTCGCGCAGGGCGCGCGCGTGGTCGGCGTGTTCACGACGGTGGACGCGCTCGCCGCTCTCGCCGATGCTCTCGCCCCCGCCCGCGAGGGCGCCCCGGCCGCGTGAGCGCACCTCCCCCCGGACCAGGAGCCACCAGATGAAGCAGATTGAATCCATCCTCGTCGCGACCGACTTCTCGGAGTGTTCGCAGCTCGCGCTCCGCGCCGCGTGTGAGCTCGGCAGCAAGCTCGGCGCGACGGTCGACGTCGTGCACGTGTGGGAGATGCCGGCGTTCGTCGCGCCGGATCTCGTCGTGGCGTCTGCCGGGACGGACACGGAGACGCTGCTGGCACACACACGCGCGCGCGCCGACCTCGCGATCGGCAACCTGCTGAAGGAGGCGGAGGGCGCCGGCCTGAAGCTCCACCACGGGCGGGCCGAGCAGGGCGACCCGTCCGAGACGGTGGTCCGACTCGCGGAGGAAGGGGGATATGGACTCGTCGTCGTCGGGACGCACGGTCGCACCGGCCTCGCGCGGCTGTTCCTGGGCAGCGTCGCGGAGAAGATCGTGCGCGCCAGCCGCACGCCGGTCCTCATCATCCGGGCCGAGGGCGGCGGCTGAGCCGATGGACGACCGGCGCTTCGCGGCCCTGCTCGCGTACGTCGGGTTCGATGCGAGCGCGTCCGAGCGCCTGCGCGAGCTGCACGCCGTCGCGGGCGACGCGCTCGGCGAGCTCGTGGACGACTTCCAGGCGACCGTCCTCGCGCACGATCCGGCGCGCGCGGTCGTGACGGGCGGGGAAGCGCAGCTCACGCGGATGCACGGGGCGCTCGCGCGCTGGCTCGACTCCCTGCTCCTCGGGCCGCAAGACTCCGCGTGGGCGCGGTCCTACGCGCGCACCGGCGACACGCACGTGCGCGTGGGGCTCCCCCAGGAGCTTCTCCCCGCCGCGGTGAGCCGCCTGCGCGCGGGCCTGGTGTCGCTGGTCGACGCCCGGGTCGCCCCCGAGCGTCGGGCCGCGACGCTCGCCGCCGTGCACCAGATCCTGGACGCGTCGCTCGCCGTGTTGATGGATAGCTACCGCGAGCACCTGCTCGCCCGCATCCGCGACTCCGAGCGGCGCGAGGTCGCAGAGTTCGTCCCCGCGTTCGTGCTGGCGCTCGACGCGGGCGGCCACATCACCCTGTGGAACGGCCTGCTCGAGCGCGTCACGGGCCGCTCGCGGGAGGAGATGGTGGGCCAGCCGGGCCGTGATCTGATCCGCTGCCAGGGGGATCGCGCGCTCCCGGTCGCCGGGGGCGGGCACCGGATCGTCCGCTGGGAGTGCGGCCCGCCCGGTCCCGATGGGGTCACGTACGCGATCGGGGTCGATGTCACGGAGGAGAAGGCGCTGCAGCGCAGGAGCTCTCGCGCGGAGCGGCTCGCCGCGGTCGGGACGCTCGCGGCCGGCCTCGCGCACGAGGTGCGGAACCCGCTGAACTCCGCGTCGCTCCAGCTCCAGGTGCTGCGCCGCAAGTTGAACCGGGGCGACCCCGAGCCTGCGGCGCTGCTGCCGACGGTCGACCGCGTGGCCGCGGAGCTCGAGCGCATCGACGCCCTCGTCAGGGACTTCCTCGCGTTCGCGCAGCCGCGCCCGCTGGCGCTCGCTCGGGTCGCCGTCGGCGAGGCGCTCGATCTTGCCGTCCAGGCGATCCGCCCGGCGGCGGCGGCGGCCGGCGTCGAGGTGCGCGTGGAGCGGCTCGGCGACGCGGGGACGGTGGACGCCGAGCCGGGGCGCCTGGTCCAGGTGCTGGTCGCGCTCGCGCACAACGGGATCGAGGCGATGCCGGAGGGCGGCATCCTGACGCTGCGGTCTGCCGGCCCGGACGCGGACGGCAACGTCCACCTGGAGGTCGAGGACACGGGCGTCGGCTTCGCGGAGGACGCGCCCGTGTTCGACGCCTTCTACACCACCAAGCCCGCTGGCACCGGGCTCGGGCTCGCGCTCGTCCACCGCATCGTCAGCGAGCACGGCGGGAGCGTCGGCGCGAGCTCGAGGCCGGGGCGGACGTGCTTCACAGTCGTGCTCCCCGCCTCGACGGATCGGCCGCCTGCGGGGGCGGAGCAGGCCGGCACGTCCGGCTGACCGCGCGCGGCTGGGGCGAGCTGGCACCCCGTGCTAGGCATCCGGGTCGGCTGGCCGGCGCGAACCGCTGGGTCGCGCCGGTCCCCGCGTTCCCCCGAGGCTGCGATGCGACGAATGTTCCTGCTGAGCGCCGGTCTGGTCAGCGCGGCGTGTGCGCAGAGCGAGGAGGTGTTGCGGGTCGGCGGGAGCGCGGGGGCGGGGGCGAGCGCGGGGGCGGGGGCGAGCGCGGGGGCGGGGGCGAGCGCGGGGGCGGGGGCGGGCGCGGGCGGGGGCGCGGGCGCGGGAGGGAGCGCGGGAGCGGGAGGGAGCGCGGGGGCAGGAGGGAGCGCGGGGGGGAGCGGGGGTGGGGACGCGTGCGCCGGGGTAACGTGCGGGTCCGCGCCGGGGCCGGCGTGCGTGGACGCCACGACGCTGCGCTCCTGGGCGAGCCCGGGGAGCTGCAGCGGCGGCGCGTGCATCTACACGCCCAGTGACGTGACGTGTCCGAACGGGTGCGCGAGCGGTGGGTGCGTGGGGGATCCGTGCGCGGGCGTGAGCTGCACCTCGCCGCCGGCCGCAACCTGCGCGGACGCGTCGACTCGGCGGAGCTGGACCTCCCCGGGGACGTGCCTGAGCGGGACGTGCTCCTATTCGTCCCAGGACACCGCGTGCCCCAACGGCTGCGCGGGCGGTACCTGCAACGGAGATCCGTGCCTCGGGGTCTCCTGCACCACGCCGCCGGCTTCGTATTGCGTCGACGCCTCGACACGGCGGACCTTCGGCGGTGGGGTGTGCAGCGGCGGCGGCTGCACGTACACCCCGAGCGACACGACCTGCGGGTTCGGCTGCGCGAGCGGCGTCTGCAGCGGTGACCCGTGCGCGGGGGTCGCCTGCAGCGCCCCGCCGGCGGCCACCTGCCTCGACGGGGTCAACCTGCGGACGTTCCTGTCCCCCGGGTCGTGCTCGGGGGGCGCCTGCACGTACACCTGGCAGGACTCGACGTGCCCGCTCGGGTGCAGCGCGGGAGCCTGCGTCACCGATCCGTGCGCGGGCGTGAGCTGCACGGCGGCGCCGGCCTCGGTCTGCGTCGACGCCACCAGGCTCCGCACGTTCGCCGCGCCCGGCACCTGCGCGGCCGGCTCCTGCACGTTCCCGTCGAGCGACACGGCCTGCAGCTACGCCTGCAGCGCTGGCGCGTGCATCCCCGACCCGTGCAGCGGCGTGAGCTGCGCCACAGCGCCGCCCCCGAGCTGCGCCAACGCCACGACCGTCCGAACCTACGCGGCGCCGGGCACGTGCACCGGCGGGACGTGCACGTTCGCGAACTACACGGACACTCCCTGCGCTGGCGGGAGCTGCTCAGGCGGGACGTGCGTCGCCTGCTCCCCGACGCTCGTCTCGGCCTTCTCGGCGGACTTCTCGAGCCCGAGCTCGACCTCGTGGACGACCGGCTCCGGCGCGCTGCTCGGCGGCGGGCCGTGGAGCGTGTACACTTCCTCGTACTACGCCGTGCGCTACAGCGGCGGGCGGCTCGAGATCACCAACCAACCGAGCACGTCGACCGGCCACGGGCAGGGCTTCGCGTACGTGAAGGCGGGCGGCGCGGGCGCGCACTACGACACCGGCGTGTACGACTCGACGCTGGCGGCGAACGCCGGCGAGGAGGTCGTGTGGAGCTTCAACATGCGCCGCGACGACCCGGACACGACCAGCGGCGGCTTCAGCTGCAGCTCGTCCTCGAGCCAAAACTACGGCACCGTCGGCCTGGCGTGGATCCTGGCCATGGATCTGCCAAACGGCGCCGCCGCCTCGGCCAGCACCTGCTCGCCCAGCGCGACCGGCAAGGGCTACGCGGTCGTCCTGGGCGGGAGCTCAGGCGCCGTCCGCCTCGTGCGCTTCGAGAGCGGCCTGCGCAACGGGACGCTGACGAACATCGTAGCGTCGGGCAGCAACACGGTGACCCGGTACTTCAGCGTGCGGGTGACCTACAACGCCGTCACGCACCAGTGGCGGCTCGAGTCCAGGAGCGACGGCACGAGCAGCTTCAGCGATCCTGCCACCGGGACGTACTCGTTCACCGGCACCGGCAACGACTCGACGTGGGTCAACCTGCCGCTCGACTACGCCGGGCCGTACCTCCAGGGCGGCTGCACCGGCCTCTGCGACTCGGTGACGACGGCGCGATTCGACAACTTCTCGGTCGGCGTGCGCTGCGCTCAGTGAGCCGCGGCCGCGTGGCCGCCGGGCGGCGCGCCGGCCCGCGCCTTGCCTGACCGGCGCCGGGATTGCGCCGGCGTCCGTCTCCCCCGCAAGCCTCGCGTGGGCGTGAATTCCCGGCGGCGCATCGGGTGCGCGGGCGCGCAAATTCTCCCGGAGGCACGCCTGATGCATAATGAGGCCCGCATGGCGACGAAGCGCGGCCGAGTCCTGGTGGTCGACGACGAGGCGAACGCGCGCAACGCGCTCGCCGAGATCCTGGAGCTCGAGGGCTACGACGTGGCGACCGCCGCGGACGGCTTCAAGGCGCTGGGCAAGTTCGACGATTTCGCGCCGGACCTCGTGCTGACGGACCTCAAGATGCCGGGGATGGACGGGATCGAGCTCCTCGGCAAGGTGCGGGCGCAGGACACCGAGATCCCGGTGGTCGTGATGACGGCGTTCGGCGCGGTCGAGACGGCGATCGCCGCGATGCGGCAGGGCGCCTCGGAGTACCTCACGAAGCCGCTCAACACCGACGAGCTCCTCCTCGTGCTGGAGCGCGCGCTCGAGCGCCGCCGGCTCCGGCGCGAGACCCAGGAGCTGCGGAGTCGCGTCGAGGAACGCTACCGCTTCGACAACATCATCGGGACCTCTCCCGGGATGCAGCAGGTCTTCAAGAGCATCGTGCAGGTCGCGCCGAGCCGCGCCACGGTGCTGCTCTCCGGCGAGTCGGGGACGGGCAAGGAGCTCGTCGCGGCCGCGATCCACCAGCGGTCGCCGCGCGGGCGCGGTCCGTTCGTGAAGCTCCACTGCGCCGCGCTCGCGGAGAACCTGCTCGAGAGCGAGCTCTTCGGGCACGAACGCGGCGCGTACACCGGCGCGGAGCGGCGGCGCGAGGGGCGGTTCGAGCTGGCGAACGGCGGCACGCTCTTCCTGGACGAGATCGGGGAGATCGCGCCCTCGGTGCAGGTGAAGCTGCTCCGCGTGCTGCAAGAGCGGGAGTTCGAGCGAGTCGGGGGCAACCAGACGATCCGGGTCGACGTCCGGGTGATCGCCGCCACGCACCGGGATCTGCGGGAGCTGGTGGCGCGGGGCCAGTTCCGCGAGGATCTCTACTACCGCCTGCACGTGATCGAGGTGCGGATGCCGGCGCTCCGCGAGCGCGCGTCGGACATCCCGCTGCTCGCGGCGCATTTCCTGCGGCACTTCGCGGAGGAGAACGGCAAGGCGGTGGCGAGCTTCTCGGACGAGGCGCTCGAGCGGCTCGTCCGGCACCCGTGGCCGGGGAACGTCCGGGAGCTCGAGAACGTGGTGGAGCGCGCGGTCGTGCTGGCGGAGGGCGCGGTGGTCGAGGCGGCGCACCTGCCGCCGAACCTCTCGGCGACCGGCGGCGCCGGCGCGCCGCAGATCCCCGGCGCGACCATGGCCGAGATCGAGAAGTACGCGATCTTGAAGACGCTTGAGGCCCAGGGCGGATCGACGAGCCGCGCAGCCGACGTGCTGGGCATCAGCGTGCGCAAGGTGCAGTACAAGCTCCTCGAGTACGGGGCTGCCCCGCGGAGCCAGGTGCCGGTGGTCGATCCGGAGACCGCGCCGAGAAGCTCCAAGCCCTCGTAATCCCATGGCTATTTCGGTCGCCGCGGGCGCTGAATCCGTGGCGCGCTCGCCTCGTCGAAGGGACCAGGGCATGCTCAGGTGTCCCCCTACGGAGAGCGCGACATGAACTTCAGGCTTGCATTGACGGTGGTCGGGGTCCTCGGCGTGGGCGCCGCGGGCTGCAAAGAGACGATCGACTCCAAGAACCTCCGGACGGCCGGCATCGCGCTCACGATGACGGTGACGGCGTCCAGCGAGAGCTCGTCGACGGTGAAGGCCGTCCTCCGCGCCGGCGGGGACGAGAGCAACACGTACGTCGATCTGAGCGACGGCGACGCCCTCTTCGCGACGGGCGGAACCGAGACGAAGGAGATGGGCGCCGAGAGCACGGGCGTCTACCAGACGTCCTTCGCGACCGGGGCGGCGGACACGCCGTTCAAGGTGGATCTGCAGCGCGAGGATGACGACCCGGCGCCGAACAGCAGCGGGACGCTCCCGGCGCCGTTCTCGCTCACGGCGTTCGCCACGAGCTCCTTCGCGCGCGACGCCGACGTCGTCGTGGAGTGGTCGCCGTCGGGGACGAGCGACGACATGCGGATCGAGGCCAACGGCTCCTGCATCTTCCTCTACACGCACGACATCCCGGGCGACACCGGGAGCTTCACCATCCCGGCCGGCGCGCTGGACGCCCCGGAGAGCTCGAAGGACGAGACCTGCGACATCGACCTCGAGATCACGCGCAACCGGTCGGGGAGCGCGGATCCCGCCCTCGACCCCGAGAGCTCGGTCACCCTCCGCCACCGCCGCACGTCGAAGTTCACCTCGACACCAGCCGCACCCTGAGCTGGCAACGGGTGGAGTCCTCGCCCGGCGCGTGATCGATCCCCGGCCCGAGCTCAGAAGAGGTAGCGCTCGCCGGAGTCGCAGAGCACCGTGACGACGTTGCCGCCGGCGAGGCCGGCGGCGACGTCGCACGCGGCGTGGGCGTTCGCGCCGGAAGACGGCCCGACCAACAGGCCCTCCTCGCGCGCGAGGCGGCGCGCCATCCGCTCCGCGGCCACGTCGGTGACCGTCACCACGCGATCGATCAGCGACCGGTCGAGGATCCCCGGGACGAAGCCGGCGCCGATCCCCTGGATCCCGTGCAGGCCCGGCTCGCCGCCCGAGAGCACGGCGCTCGCGGCGGGCTCCACGGCGACGATCTGGACGCGCTCGCCCAGCGCTCGACGCAGCACGCGCGCCACCCCGGTGAGGGTACCCCCCGTGCCGACGCCCGCGACGAACGCCGCGACGTCGCCATCGAGCTGCTCGAGGAGCTCGCGCCCCGTCGACTCCTCGTGCGCCGTCGGGTTGGCGGGGTTGTCGAACTGGCTGGCCATCACCGCGCCGGGCGTCTCGCGCAGCAGCGAGCGAGCGCGCTCGACCGCGCCGGCCATGCCCTCCGTCGCGGGGGTGAGGACGATCTCGGCCCCGTAGGCCCGCAGCACGTAGCGTCGCTCGAGGCTCATGTCCTCGGGCATCACGAGCACGCATCGGTAGCCGCGCTGCGCAGCGATCATCGCCAGGCTGATCCCGGTGTTGCCGCTCGTCGCCTCGACGAGCGTGGCGCCCGGCCCGATCTGCCCGGCCTGCTCGGCGGCGAGGACCATCGCGAGCGCTGGCCGGTCCTTCACGCTGGCCGCGGGGTTGCGAAATTCGAGCTTCGCCCACACGCGCCCGGCACCGGGCGACGCCACGCGCCCGAGGCGGACCATCGGTGTCCTCCCGATGAGCCCCGTCACGTCGTCTGCGACCGTCAGGCCGCTCTGCGTCAGTCTCGTCACGGTCGTCACGGTCGTCACGGTCGTCACGGTCGCAGCATACACTCGCGCGGCGAGGCGTTCATCGGATCGCCCGCGAACGCGCTGTCGCCCGCCGCAGGGGACGACCTGCCCTCAGCGCGGGCGGACGCGGACCTCGGCGCCGCCCGCCGTGAGCACGGTGCCCGGCTCGGCGAGCGCGGCCTGCACGTGGCCGATCGCCAGGACGACGCCCGCGGACGGCCGGGTGACGGAGGTGATCGCCCCCACCTCGGCGCCGCCCGCGCCGAAGAGCGGCGCCCCGGGCACGACGGCGCTCGCGGACTCGGCCGCGGCCGCCAGGCCGACGACGCGGCGCCTCGCGCGGCCCCGCATGTCCTGCATGCACACGACCTCCTGGCCGAGGTAGCAGCCCTTCGTCCAGCTCACGGCCCGGTGCTCGAGGGAGGCGTCATGCGCGTTCTCCGCCGCGGTGTAGTCCCGCCCGAAGCGCGGGAGCTGCTCCGCCACGCGGAGCTGGTCCCACTCGTCGTCGACGGCGAGCGCGGCGCCCGCCTCGAGCAGCGCCGCCTCGACGGTCGCGGCGTCCTCCGTCGAGGCGACGACCACCGCGTCGCCGAGCGACGTCCAAGGGACCGACCCCGCCCCGGCGGTGGGTCCCGCCGCGGCGGCGACCGCCGGGGCGCCCGCCCCGTGCAGGCTCCACCACGCGAACTCACCCGAGGCGTCGCGCACGGTGGCGTCCTCCATCACGATGAGGCCCTCGAGGTGGGCGGCCAACGTCGCGGCGGATCCCACCGCGACGCCGAGCAGCAGGGACGACCTGGAGGCGACGACGACCACGTCCGTCAGGATCTTCCCCTGCTTCGTCAGCGCCAGGCCCCACGCGCCGCGGCCTGGCGCCACTTCCCGCACGTCGCACGTGACGACGCCGTTCAGCCAACCGACTCGATCGGCCCCCTCGACGACGAGGGTACCGAGATCGGAGCGCCGGACGCAGCGCAAGAGGTCGCGGGTCACTCCGCGCGGATCGGCCTCGGCGGTCACGCGATGGGGTGTCGCGCCAGCGCACCCCGGTGTCAAGCGCGACGCCGGCGCGCAGCGCCGAGCGTCACTCGACGGGGACGGCCTCGTCCGCAGCGGGGTACATCGGGCCGTCCTTCAGCTGGATGGTGCGCTCGCGGCCGTCCGCGGACCGCACGCGGAGCTCGAGCCCGCCGCGCGCGTTCATGTTGACCAGCGTGCGGATCTCGTCGGCCGAGAGCGTCTTTACGTCCTTGCCCTGGAGCTGGAGGATCCGATCGCCACGCGCGAGCTCCTCGCGAGCGGCGGGCGACTCCCGGATCACGCGCGACACCACGACCTGCTCGGAGCGCAGCTCGTAGTAGAGCCCGATCCCCCAGCGCGCACGCGCAGGCGCGGCGACCAGCCGGATCCGTGCGCCGCTCCCGCAGACGAGGAGGCGCGCCTCGTCGTCGAGGCGACGGGGGAGGTTGCGGAGGCGCTGGACACAGATCGGCCGGCTGGTGATGGTGTTCGCGTCCCACATCTCCACGCGGACCTCCGCCTCCGGATCGATGCGGTAGTTGCGCCGCTTCTGCGACGGCCAGGTCGGGTTCAGCGTGTCCGGCTCCGTCGGGGTGCGGAAGAGCTCCTTGTCGTCCACGAAGACGATGATGAACGGATCGGGGAGGGCCCCGCCGACGCGATCCCAGCTCCGACCGTCGCGGGTACGCTCCGGGATCTCGGCCGACTCTACCGCCAGGTACACGAGATCGGGCGGCGGACCGGGGTCGAACGCGGCGCCCGGCGGCGGCGGGCGAACGGGCGTGAGCAGCTCAGGGTAGACGGCGGTGCAGGCGCTGCCAGCCAGCACGGAGCCCGCGCCCAGCGCGATCAGCGCCCCGAGCGCCCGGGCGCTCACTTCTCGGAGGGTCCTCCTCATGGGAAGGCGGACGCTACCACGGTGGCCCGGGATGGAGCTATTCGCCTCCGCCATGGATGTCCCCGCCCCCACCCCGCTCCCCCGCGTGGAAATCTCGAAGCTCGCCGGCCTCGTCGGTGAGCGAGTCCGGCTCACCGGCTGGCTCTACAACAAGCGGGGCAGCAAGAAGCTCGCCTTCCTCGAGGTCCGCGATGGCACCGGCGTCGTGCAGTGCACCGTCGCGCAGGCCGACGTGCCGGACGCGACGTGGCAGGCAGCCGCCGAGGTGACGCAGGAGAGCGCGCTCGAGGTGGAGGGCGAAGTCCGAGCGCACCCGCGCCGCGCGAGCGAGGTCGAGCTCGGCGTGACGAGCCTTCGCGTCACGGCGCCGTCGGTGGAGTACCCGATCTCGCCGAAGGAGCACGGCACCGACTTCCTGATGGATCACCGGCACCTGTGGCTCCGCAGCCGGCGCCAGCACGCGATCCTCGGAGTCCGCCACTCCATCGTGCGCGCGATCCGCGACTTCTTCGACACACGCGGGTTCACGCTGGTCGACGCCCCGATCTTCACCCCGAACGCGTGCGAGGGCACGAGCACGCTCTTCGAGACGGAGTACCACGGCGACACCGCGTACCTGACCCAGTCCGGGCAGCTCTACATGGAGGCCGCCGCCGCCGCGCTCGGCAAGGTGTACTGCTTCGGCCCTACCTTCCGCGCAGAGAAGAGCAAGACCCGGCGTCACCTGGCGGAGTTCTGGATGGTGGAGCCCGAGGTGGCGTTCCTCGATCTCGACGGGGACATGCAGCTCGCGGAGGATCTCTTGTGCGCGATCGTGGCGCGCGTCCTCGACGCTCGGCGCACGGAGCTCGCGTTGCTCGAGCGCGACCTCGCGCCGCTCGAGCGCGTGCAGGGGCCGTTCCCACGCATCTCGTACCGGCAGGCGATCGACGTGCTGCGGGAGGCGGGGCACGACGCGAAGTTCGGCGACGATCTGGGCGCCGACGAGGAGACGCTCGTGAGCCAGCGGTTCGACCGCCCGGTGATCGTCCACCGCTACCCGTCGGAGGCGAAGGCGTTCTACATGAAGCGCGATCCGACTGCGCCCGAGCTCGCGCTGTGCATGGACGTGCTGGCGCCGGAGGGCTACGGCGAGATCATCGGCGGCGGGCAGCGCGAGGACGATCTGGCGGCGCTGGAGGCGCGGATCGACGCGCACCACCTGCCACGCGCGGCGTTCGACTGGTACCTGGACCTCCGCCGGTACGGGAGCTTCCCGCACGCGGGCTTCGGCCTGGGCGTCGAGCGCACGGTCGCCTGGCTCTGCGGCCTGCCCCATGTTCGCGAGACGATCCCGTTCCCGCGCATGCTGAATCGCCTCGCACCGTAGCGTTTCGTGGCCCCCGGGCCGGCCGGCGTCACGCGGGCTTTGCATCCTCCCGCGTCCGACTCATGCTTGTGGGAGTCATGGCCCGCATGGTCGGCATCATCGGCAACCGCCCAGATCTCGGCGCGCCGATCCTGGCGTTCGAGCGCGAGGTGCTGCGCGAGCGGCGCGTCGGTGCGCAGCCGCTGGGCTGGGGGATCGGGTTCCATCAGGCGGGAGAGGTGCTGCTTCGCCGGCGTCCGCTCGACGAGCGCGAGGTCGTGGATCTGTCGGAGGCCGCGGCGGACATCCGCACCGACGTGCTCCTCGGGCACGTGCGTCACGCCAGCGTGGGCGGCCTCCGCACCGAGAACACCCACCCGTTCCGGTATCGCTCGTGGCTCTTCGCGGCGACCGGCACCATCCAGGGCTTCGATCGGCTGCGGCCGCGCCTGCTCGACTCGATGCCCGCGTTCCTCAGCCGGAACGTCCGCGGGGAGACGGACACCGAGCTCTTCTTCTACTTGTTCCTCTCGTTCCTCCATGACGCCGGCATGTTGAGCGACGGAGGCGTGGAGCCGGAGCGGATCCGCGGCGCCTTGCGCGCGAGCGTAGCGCTCGTGGATCGGCTGAGCGCCGAGGAGGGACAGAGCCAGAACACGGGAGACGCGCTCGTGAGCAACGGTGAGGTCGTGATCGCGCTCCACCGGAGCGATCGCGCCGCGTACCGTGTCCTCTCGGGGCGCAACGACGCCGAGGAGGTCCTCTCCGGCGTGGGCGCCGAGCGGACGCGGATCCCGGGGATCGAGTCGACCCACTTCTCGCTCGTCGCGTGCGGGATCTCCGCGCCGCTTCCGCCGCGGTGGACCCCGCTCACCGCCCGCAGCCTGCTCACCCTGCGCCGCTCGCTCCCGCCGGAGGTCGAGCCGCTCTGAGAGCCGGCGCGCCCCCCACCGCGATCCACCGTGGCGAGCCTCGACGGTTGGCTCCGGGCCCTCAGCGGCCCCCGCCTGGCGCTGGGCGTCCTGTTCGCCACGGGGTGCGCCGCCGCCGCGCCCGCGGCTGCGCCCGCGGGCGCGGCGCGCCCGGCGGCCGCGGCTGACGCCGCCCTCTGGCGCCCGCCCGCCCAGGATCGCGCCGCCTCGGGCGCGGTCGTCGTCACGTTGCTCGAGCCCCCAGCGCCTGACGCGATCCGCGCGGTGGTCCGGGCGTTCTTCGAGGCCGTACGGGCGGAGTCGCCCGCCGCGCTCGAGCGGCTGGCCCGGCCCGGCGCGAGCGCGCGCACCTCGCGCGGCGGGAGGCGTGAGCTCGTCAGCGCGTACCAGGCGCGCTTCGCCCGGCTGGACTACTCCGGCGTGCGCTACGCAGACGCGGTCCGGCGCGCGCGCACCACGCTCGCGCCGCCCCCGTCGCCGGGCGACGGGGCGCGGCGAGTCCGCGTCGAGATCGACCCGCCTGCGGCGACCGACGGCGGAGTGCGGCTGTTCGGTCCCGCGGTCGTGCTCTTGCTCGAGGTCGAGGGATCGGGCTACAAGATCGCGCAGGTGGAGGAGGATTTCGACCTGCCATGAACGACACGGTGCTCTCCTGCCCGGCGTGCCAGACGGTCGTGTCCTCCTACGGGGGTCGCTGCCCATCCTGTGGCGCGGAGCTCCCGCCGGTGCTGGTCGCGGCGAAGCCGAGCCTCGCCCCCGGGGTCGCCGCCGCTCGCGTGGGCGGGCGCCCGCGGCGGTCGTTCCCCGTGGTGCCCGTCGCCGCGGGCGCGATGGTGCTGGTCGCGCTCGGGGTGGGCGCGGCGGTCCATCTCCGCGGCTCCAGCCAGCCGGCCGCGGGTTCCGCGCGTCCCACCGGCTCCGCCGCGCTCGCCCTCGTACCCTCGGGCGCCGTGGCGCTCGACGCGCTCGACTCGATCGCCCGCGGCGTCTCGCGCGCCTCGCGGTGGTCGGCGGAGTCCGCGCTCGTGACGCTGGAGGCGCGCGGCGTGAAGGACGCCAAGCTCACCCCGGGCGGGACGCTCGAGCTCGCGTTCGGCAAGCGCACCGGGACGGCCGCCGCAGGCGCCAAGGTCGGCGCCGAGCGGCTCGTCCTCGCCTTCTCGGGCACGGGCGGGCAGATGACGGAGCGCGAGGGCACGGGCCCCGCCGGCGCGCGAAGCGTCCACGAACCCAACTGCAACTTGGACGAAGCGTGGCGCCGCGCGGTCGCCTCGGGGATGCCGGCGGGCGACGAGCTCTCGTTCATCTACGCCTGGAACGAGAAGCTCGGCCGCGCGGTGTGGCTCGCCACGCACCCGACCGACCCAAAGCTCTCCCGCACGCTCGACGGCGAGACGTGCGCGGTCGTCGTCCGCTGAGCCCGCCCCGCCCGCGGCGCGGCGCGCGCTAGTTCGCGCGGTCGGCGCCCCAGCGCCCCGGACGATCGAAGACGCCCTGTTGCTTCGCTGCGGCGAGCGCGCGGAGCCCCGCTCGGTAGCCGCGCATCACGAGCGGACGCGCGCGGAAGCGATCGAGATACGAGAACCTCCCGAGATCGGGGGCCACGTCGATGAAGCGGACGCGGGGGTGCGTGCGAGCGTACAGGTCGATCCCCCGGCGCTCCTTCTCCGTCATGAGCACATTGAGTGCCTGGGTGAGGATCCCGAACGGGCCACGGCGCGCGAGGCTGGCCTCGCCGTGCCGCGCGACCGCCGGCCGGTACACGTTCGACACGATGATCACCTCGGCCCCGCACTCGATCGCGAGATCGGCCGACAGGGTGCGCGCGATCTCGCCATCGACGAAGTACCGATCCCCGATTCGGTACGGGCGCATGAGGCCGGGCACACAGCACGACGCCGCGACCGCCTGGCTGATCGGCGTGCGGTCGTCCCAGCCGCGACCGAACACGACGCGCTCCGCGCGATCGATGTCCACGGCCGTGACGACGAGCTGCGTCGACACGCGGCGGAAGTCGTTCGTCGGGAGCTGCTCGCGCAGGTGCCGCTCGAGGCGGTCCGCGGAGAACGCACCCGACGCCAGATAGCCGGGGCGCCCCAGATCGGCCGCGGCCGGAGGGCCGAAGAACGTCCCCAGGTGGAAGCGGGGGCCGCCGTGCCGCCGCTTCCACGGCAGCCGGTAGGCGTCGAGCAGCACGTCGAGGGGCACCCCCTGGCCGTAGGTGGCCGCGATGAGGGCCCCGGCGCTGGTGCCCACGAAGATGTCCGGAACGACGCCGAGCTCCTCGCACGCCTTCAGCACGCCGAGGTGGGCGATCCCCCGCGCTGCGCCGCCCGTACCGACGAACGCTACTCGCGGACGTGCCTGCATCCCCCAACCTTCTCACGAGCGCCGGGCCGGGGCAAGCGCGCCGCGCCGTGGGTCACATGCCGGACAAGATGCGGAAGCCGTCTCCCGCCGGCACGATCTCGAGGCGGTTGTCGGCGACGACGCGACGCCACACGTCGCCCTTCTCCGTCGGCAGCTTGTAGCTCGCGCTGTAGGTGTAATCGACGTGGATCACGTCTCGCCGGCCCGCGCCCACGCGCCGGTATCGGATCTCGTACCGGATGGCCTTCGTCGCCCGGAACTTCTCTCGCAGGTACGCCTCGAGCCCGGCATAGTCGAGATCGTCCGCGGCGTCCGAGTTGCCACCGTCCTCGTAGTAGCGCGGGTGCGCCAGCCGGAGCAGGAGGGCGACGTTCTTCCGTTCCACCGCGCGGCGGTACTCCTCGCAGAATTGGATGACCCGGCGGTTCTCCGCGGTGTCCTCCACGTCCGTGTTCGGGATGGCCTCGCGTGCGCAACCGAGCGCGGCGACGGCGAGGAGGAGGGGGAGGGCGTGACGCACGGACATCGCTTCAACGCCCGAGTGGCCAGGGCGATTCCGCGCAACCTACGGGAACCCGGGGCCCCCGGCAAGCGACGCGACGCGGATCCCCTCCCTCAGCAGGTCGCCCCCCCCACGGATCGGGGCGCCCGGAGCTCCCGAGGCGGCGACGCGCAGCGCCTCGGCGAGCGGCTCACGGCGGAGCGCCCTCCCCGCCCCGGCCTCGACCAGGACCGCGGTCGCGCGGGTCGGGAGCTCGGCCCACCCGCGGGCGGCCCACGCCTGCTGGCTCACCGCTCCCCACTCCTCGAGCGCGACCACGACGAACGCGTCGGCGACGCCGGCCGCGGCGAGGTCGAGCGCGACGAGGAGCGCCTCGAGGGGCGCCGCCAGGCCGGCCCCCACGGCGAGGGCGGGACCGCGACACCCGAGCGCGGCGGCACACAGGCCCGGCGCGAGGTTCGGCGACGTGGCGGGGAAGCGCCGCGGATCGGCGTGACGCGGCCCGCGCCCCCGGTACCGCTCCGCGTAGCGCGCGTCGAGCTCGAGCGTCGCCGTCGCCGTCCCGACGACGACGCCGACACGCGGCGAGGCCGCGATCGACTGGTGCTCCGCGAGGCGCATCGTCGCCGCGACGGCGAGCGCCAGCGGGAGCTCGAGCCGCGCCGCCCGCGCCGAGTCCAGCCGACCGTGCGCCTGCCGGATCTCGAGCGGATCGTGGATGTCGCGCCCGACGGCCACGACACCGACCGCGCGCGGCGGTCGCGCGGCCTCCTCCTGCGGGCCGTCGAGCACGAGCGCCGCGTTGGCCCCGCCGAACGCCGCGGCCAGCTTGAGGACGGGCCCGCGCGCCCTCCGCTCCGCGCGCTCGAGCAGGAGCGAGCCGAGCGCGGGCTCCACCTCGCCGCAGCCCGCGCTGGGCGGCGCCAGGCCGCGTCGCCCCGCCTCGAGCGCCGCGATCGTCTCGAGGACCCCCGCCGCCCCCAGCGTGTGACCGAGCTCGCCCTTCGCGGCGTGCACGCGCGCGCCGCCGGCCGCGAGCGCGCCGAGGCGCTGGAGCGCGCGAAGCTCGGCGGCATCGTTCAGGATCGTCCCGGTGCCGTGCGCGCTGATGAGCTGAAGCCGGTTCGTCTCCGTCCGCGCGTCGGCGAGCGCCTGCCGCGCGGCCAGCGCGAGCCCCGCGCCGCTCGAATCGGGCGCGGTCGGGTGGCCCGCGTCCGCGGACGCCCCGAACCCGCTCACCACGCCGAGACACGGCGCGGCCGAGAGCCCGTCTCGCGCCAGCGCCACTACCCCCGCCCCCTCCCCGAGCGCGAGCCCGTCCCGTCGCACTCGAAACGGCGCCGGCGCGGCGCCGGTCACGACGCCGAGCGCCTCGAACCCGCCTGCCACGAAGCCGCCGACCGCGTCGAAGCCCCCAGCGAGCGCCACGTCGACGTGCCCGGCTGCGACCCAGCACCGCCCGAGCCCGATGGCGAGCGCCGACGACGCGCAGGCGCCCAGCACGAGCACAGCGACCTCCGGCGCGAGCCCGAGCGCCCCGCCCACGACGTCGAGCGGGCCGAAATAGGGCGCCCCCAGCGCCGCGTCCCGAGGGACGTCACGGCCGGCGGCGCGCGCGTCGAGGAGCGCCACGAGCGAGCGCAGCCCGCCGCTCGAGCTGCCCAGGGCGACGCCGACCCGGAGGCCGCGCCAGCGCGGGAGCACGGCGTCGAGCTCGCCCGCGACCTCCGACAGCGCCGACCCGAGCAGCTCGGCGGCTCGATCGCGCGACGCCGGCCCGAGCGGCGCGCGCGCGCAGCGCGCGCGCACCAGACCCTCCGCCGCGAGCTCCGAATCCTCGCGCACGGCGGTGAGCGCAGCCTCGCCGATCCGCCACGGCACGAGGCTCGCGCGCCCCACCCCGAGCGCGGAGATCGCGCCCGCGGCGATCACCTCGACCCTCACGGCGCGCTCACGCGGGTCAAGTGCACTTGCCCCCGAGCCAGCGCGAGCGCGACGACCTCACGCGCCCCCGCCTCCACGAGCTCCACCGCCCGTACGAGCGCCAGCGTGCCGGGCGCGCGGTGGGGACCGCCGTCGCTCCCCGCCACCGTGCGCGGCACCGCGGCCCACGGGCTCTCCGCGAGGAGCGCCGCGAGCTCGGCGCCGCCCGTGCCGACCACCACCGCACCCGCCGGCGCCGTCGCGGCCAGCCACGCGCGAGCCGCGGGCAGCGGCCGGGCGTCGAGCGGCTCCAGCCGGGCGAGCACATGGGCACCCCGGCGCGCTGCGCCGGCCGGCGTCTCGACGAGGAGGACCGCGGCGGCGGCGGTGGGAGGCGCCTCTGGCGGGTCACCGCCGAAGAGGCGCTCCGTGAAGGCGTCGACGACGTCGTAGGCCCCGCAGAGGAATGGGGTCTCATCGTCGATCCAGGCGGCCACGACCGCCAGCGCGGCCTCGGCGCTCGTCTCCAGGTCGGCGACGCCAACCACGGGCCCCTCCAGCCCGAGGTAGATCGACGCGTTGCCCACCGTCGCGAAGGGCACGATCTGAGGGAACTCGGCGGGTGGCGCGAACCGCGGCCCGCTCTGGTCGACGCGGGCGAGGAACGCCGCCGCGCGCCCGAGCGCGCCGAGGCCGTTGCCCGCGACGAGCCCCACGCCCCGCGCCGCGACCCCCGCCGTGGCGAGCGCGTCGGCGCAGACGGCGGTGAGCGCCATGGACGCGCCGTCGAACCGGCGCGTCCGCCGAGGCTCGAGCGCGCGCCGGGCGGCGCCCCCGTCACGCGCCGACGCGACGGCCGCCGTCACGCAGAGCGTCGCGGGCGCGGGGCCGCCGCCCGCCGCCGACGCGCGCGGCGGCGCCTCCGCGTGCTCGAACAGCCGCGCGGCGACGGCGCCCCCGACGCCGAAGGACGTGCTCAGCACCACGCGCGCGTCCACCCGCTCCGCTGGCGGCGCGACGTGGCGGAGCCCGAGCGCCGGGTCGGGCTCCGTGAGGCCCCCCGTAGCGGGGAGCCACCGCTCGACCAGCGCGAGGACGCTGACCACCGCTGCCACGGCGCCCGCGGCCCCGAGCGTGTGCCCGAGCTGGCCCTTGCAGGACGACACGCGGACGGTCGCCGCGGCTTCCCCGAGCGCGAGACGCAGGGCCGCGGCCTCCATGGCGTCGTTCTGCGGGGTGCCCGTGCCGTGCGCGTTCACCCAGTCGATCGCGCTCGGGGCGAGGCCGGCGCGCTCGAGCGCGGCGCGCACCGCGGCGGCGGGCCGCGCGCCGGACGGCTCGGGCTGCGTCGGGTGGAACGCCTCCGCCCCGAGCGCCCAGCCCGCGAGCCACGCCCACACCCGCGCGCCGCGCGCCGCCGCGTCCGCCTCACGCTCCAGGACGAGGAACGCGGCGCCCTCCCCGATCGAGAGCCCCGCGCGCCGGCGATCGAACGGCCGGCAGCCCTCTGGATCGAGCGCGCCGAGCGCGTCGAAGCCCACCCACGTGAGGTGGCAGAGGGCGTCGACCCCGCCCACGAGGACCGCGCGCACCAGGCCGCGCTCGATGGCAGCCGAGCCCAGCGCGATCGCGGCGGCCGCGCTGCTGCACGCGCTCGTGACGGTGCGCGCCACGGCCCCGGGCGCGACCGCGCGAGCGACCGCCTCGGCCGTCGCGGAGAGCGGGTAGCCGAGCAGCGCCTCGCCGAGATCCGGCGGGGCGTCGCCGCGCGCCAGGCGGGCGAGGGCCCGCTCGGCCTCGCGCATACCGCCGGTGGTCGTCCCCACGACGACCCCCCCGACGCCGCCGGGGGACACGCCGGAGACCGCCACGGCCTCACGGGCCGCCGCGATCGCCAGACGCTCGCAGCGCGAGCGAGGCGCCGGGCCGAGCCCCCCCCCGTCCGGCACCGCGGCGACCTCGGCCGCCACGCGCGTCCGATGGTCGCCACCCTCACGCCAGCGCACCGGTCCGATCCCGCGCCGCCCCTCGACCAGGGCGCGAAACGTCTCGGTGGCCGTTCCGCCGAGCGCGGTGATCGCGCCGACGCCCGTGACGGCGACGCGCCGGCCCGACATCACGGGCTCTGCGCCGCGACGAACTCGGACAGCGTCCGGAGCGAGCGGAGGATCTCGCGCGCCTCGTCCCCCTCGGGGATGCGGACGCCCCAGCGCTCCTCCACCGCGACGACGAGCTGCAGGGCGTCGAGTGAGTCGAGCGCCAGCTCACCCCCGAAGAGGGGGGCATCCTCCGCGAGGTCGGCGGGCGCCACGTCGCGCAGCTCGAGTTCCTCCACGATCAGCGTGCGGAGCTCGTCGAGGAGGCGGGCGCGATCCATCGCGGGCGAGCAGCATACGTCCGAGTCGGGCTCGGGCAAACCGCCCGGCTCGTCGCTGGCCCAACCGGCCCGCTCAGACTCGGAGCTGCCTGCGGATCGCGGCCAGGACGTGCTCGTCGCGCACGGCGTCCGCCTCGGCCCGGTAACCGAGGACGAGGCGATGGCGGAGCGCCGGCACGAGGAGCGCGAGCACGTCCTCCACGTCCGCTGCGGCCTCACCCCGGACGACCGCGCGCGCCTTCGCGGCGAGCACCAAGGCCTGCGTGCCGCGGGGGCCAGCCCCGAAGCGGACGTACTTCTTCACCTCGGGCGGGGCGTCGGCGGACTCGGGGCGTGAGGCGCGCGCGAGCGCGACGGCGAGCTCGATCCCCTCCGCCGTGACGGGCACCCGCGGCACCAGCGCGCCGAGCGCCCGCACGTCCTCGATCCCGACGATCGGCTCCAGCGTGGGCGGGGGGCCGGACGTGGTGCGGCGGGCGATCTCCCGCTCCTCCTCCAGGGAGGGGTATCCGACGTGCACCTCGAGCAGGAAGCGGTCGAGCTGCGCCTCAGGGAGCGGGTAGGTCCCCTCCTGTTCGATCGGGTTCCGCGTCGCGAATACCTGGAACGGGTCGGGCAGCGCGTGGGTGGTGCCCCCCACGGTGACGTGGCGCTCCTGCATCGCCTCCAGCAGCGCCGCCTGGGTCTTCGGTGGCGTGCGGTTGATCTCGTCCGCGAGGACCAGGTTGACGAAGATCGGTCCTGCGAGGAACTTCACCTCCCGGCGTGTCCCGCCGCTCCCCTCGAGCTCCTCGAGCACGTCGGTCCCCGTGATGTCGGCGGGGAGCAGATCCGGCGTGAACTGGACCCGCCCGAACGACAGCCCGAGTGAGTGGGCGACGCTCGAGACGAGGAGCGTCTTCGCGAGGCCCGGGACGCCGACGAGGAGCGCGTGCCCGCGCGCGAGGAGCGTCACGAGGAGCGCGTCGACCACCGCCTCTTGACCCACGACCACCTCCGCGACGGAGGCGCGCAGCCGGCCGCAAGCGTGGGCGGCTCGCTCCAGCAGCTCGGAGTCTCCAGGCGGCACGGGCGGCACGGGCGGCGCAGCGTACACCAGCCCGCCCGGCCGCCAAACGCCCCGCCCAGCGCGGGCCCGGGCGTTGCCGAGAGGCGCCCGAGCGGCTAAGGCCGGGGCCGATGAACGATCGTCCGGGCGCCGCGTCGGCCAGCACCGCGAGCGGCGCCGCGCCCACGCTGGCCGTCGACCGGCCGCCGGAGGGGCCCGCCCGCGGCGTGTGGGCGGCGCCGAGTTGGGCGATCGCGGCGCTCGGCATCGGCGTGAGCGTCGCGGCGGCGGCGTGGATGGCGCGCCTCCGCCGGACCAGCCGGCCCTAGCCCCGATCACGAGGAGCGAGCCACCCCCGTGCAGCGCCACCTCCGACGATTCCTCCTCGCCCTGCTGGTCGGCGTGGCCGTCTACGGCGCCTTCGTCGCGTACACGGGTCACCGCGCCATCGGCGGGTCGCTCGCGAGCTTCCGTTGGAGCGCGTTCGCCGCGGCGCTCGGGCTCGCCACGCTCAACTACGTGCTGCGCTGGTTGAAATGGGAGTATTACCTCGGGCGGCTCGAGGTCCGGCACGTGCCGAAGCTCGACAGCGCGCTGGTCTTCCTCTCCGGGTTCGTGCTCACGATCACCCCCGGAAAGGTCGGCGAAGTCTTCAAGAGCGCGGTGCTGGCCGAGACGCACGGCGTCCCCGTGGCGCGCACCGCGCCGATCGTCGTCGCCGAGCGCCTCACCGACGTGATCGGCGTGATCGCGCTGATCGTCGTAGGGAGCGTCGGCTTCCAGGGCGGCCTCGGCTGGGCCGCGGCCGGCACCGCCTGCGTCGTCGCGGGGATGACCGTGATCGTCTGGCGGGCCCCGGGCGAGTGGTTGATCGCGCGCCTCGAGCGCCGGAGCGGGCGGGCGGCGGCGCTCGCGCCTCGGCTCCGTGAGGCCTTCGACTCGATGCGGATCCTCGCGAGCCCGGCGGCGCTGCTCTACCCGACGCTGCTCTCCGTCCTCGGGTGGGGCGGCGAGGGCCTCGCGCTAGCGCTGCTGCTCGAGGGCTTCGGCACGCCATCCCCGATCCCGCTGGCGATGTTCTTCTACGCGACGGCGACGCTCGCGGGCGCCATCGTGCCGGTGCCGGGCGGGCTGGGGGTGGCCGAGGCGATGATCCAGGAGCAGCTCGTCCGGCTCGGCGGGGTCCCCGCCGCGCCGGCCACGGCCGCCATGATCCTGATCCGCTTCGCGACGCTCTGGTGGGCGGTGATCGTCGGCTTCGCCGCGCTCGGCGTCCTCCGCGTCCGGTTCCCTCATCTCCTCCGCGGCTCGCCCGAGGCGCCGACGCCGGCGTGAGGCGCCGCGCGCGACTCGCCGGCGATCAGGCGAGCGCGCGGAGCGTGCTCGCCGCGAGCGCGAAGTCCGCGGGGACCGGCGACTCGAAGCGCAACGCGACGCCCGTCACCGGGTGGCGGAAGCCGAGCACCGCGGCGTGCAGCGCCTGACGCCCCAGCGCCGCCGCCGCCGGCACGAGCGGCGCGGAGATCGGGCCCCGCGAGTAGAGCCGATCGCCGAGCAGCGGGGTGCCGGCGCGCTCGGTGAGGTGGACGCGGATCTGGTGGGTCCGCCCCGTCTCGAGCCGGCATCGTACGAGCGCGGCGCGACCCGCTGCGAGCACCTCCAGCACCTCGACGTGCGTCACCGCCTCGCGCCCGCGCTCGGTGCGTGAGGTGAAGCGCAGCCGAGACCGCGGATCGCGGGCGTGGAGCGTCCGGATCGTGGCCTGCCGGGGCACTCCGACCGTCAGCGCGAGGTACGCCCGCTCGATCTCGTGCGCCGCGAGGAGCGCCTTCAGCCCCTCGCGAGTGCGCTCGTCCTTGGCGACCATGAGCAGCCCGCTCGTGTCCTTGTCGATGCGGTGCACGATCCCAGGTCGGAGGGCGCCCTCTGGATCCCCGGGATCGGCGCCAGCGCGCTCGAAGCCGGGCCGCGCCAGCAACCCGTTCACGAGCGTCCCGCTGGCGTGGCCGCGGGCGGGGTGGACGACCATGCCCGCGGGCTTGTCGACGACCAGGAGGTGCTCGTCCTCGAACACCACGGGGACCTCGAGCTCCGGCTCCGGCCTCGCGGCGCTCGCCGGGCGCGGGCCGGGGCGCACCTCGATCCGATCTCCGGGCGCCACTGGATCCCGAGCGCGGCACGCCGCGCCGTTCACCGTCACGCGCGCCTCGCCGATCCAGCGCTGCACGGTCGCGCGTGACACCTCACCGAGGCGCTCGGCCACGGCGCGATCGACGCGCTCGGGGGCCCGGCCGGCCTCCACGACCAGCACGAGCGGATCCGTCGGCTCCGCCGGCTGCGCCCCCCCCGCGCCCTCGCTGCTCCGGGCTACCAGAGCTTGCTCTTCAGGTGCCCCTTGGAGCGGACCAGGATGTCTACGACAGCGCGGTCGTAGTAGTTCCGCTGGTAGAGGTCTGGGGAGACCCGGCTCTTGTAGAGGGCCCGCCCCTCCTCGATCTCCTCGCTGATCTCCTCGAAGAGGGTGTCCGACTCGATGCCTCGCACGATCTTCTCCTCGTTGTAGAGGGAGAGATCGCTGGCGATGGCGCGCGCGAGCCGGCGGGCGGCTTCTTCCGTCTCGATCAGCGGCATGGTCCGGGCTCCTCGGTTCTGGACGCGGGCCCCGAGTATCCCGCGAGGCGGGCGCCGGTGTCAAAACGCTGGAGCGGGCGGCTCGCTCGCCCCGCCCGGGGCGCGCGACTCGCGCGCCTCGCCCGCGCCTGGCGATGCGCCCACCGAGGCCCACTCGCGCAGGGGCGACCGCCCGCCGAGCGCTCCGCCGGCGAGCGCGGCCAGCCCGGCCAGCGCCGGCAGCGCGTACCGCCCCGCCCCAAAGAAGACGACGTGCGTTGCGGCGATCGCCACGACGCTCGCCGCGGCGAGCAGCGCCGGGGGATGTCGCGCCAGCCCCCGGCCGAGCAGCGCGGCCCCCAGCGGGACCCCGAGCCACGCCGGCCACGCGAGGGGCGTCAGCGCAAACGGCGCCGCCCCGAGGGCCACGGCCCAGCGCGCGCGGCGGCGCGGCCCGGGCGCCCGGGCGAGCGCCAGGAGCGCCGCGAGCAGCGTCAGCCGCTGGGCCGTCACCTCTGCGGCCCCGAGCCGATCCCGCGCCGCGCCCGGGAACGCGATCGGGTTCGAGGCGTGGAGGTAGCTCGCGGCGGCGACCGCGCCGTCGAACGTGGCGCCGAGCTTGGCCGGGGCGAGCGCGAGCCACCCGGCTGGATCCGCACGGATCCTCCGCAGCCCGGCCGCGCCGAAGCAGGAGTCTTTCGCTGCCTCGCCGTGGACCTCGCGGCACTCCGCCGGCACGCCGATCGACTCCAGCGGGACCCACGTCCCCCGGCCGTCCCGCGCCGTCCCGATGTAGAGGTTCCACCCGCCGTTCGCGCTGACGAACGCGCACGCACCCATGCGCTGGCAGTTGCGGAGCGTCCACGGTACGCACGCCGCGACCGCGATCGCGGTGACGACGCCGGCGCCGGCGAACACGCGCCGCAGCGCGACGCCCGACGGCGCCGTGAGCGCGCCGATCGCCGGCGCGACCAGGAGCAGCTGCGGCCGGATCATCGCGGTCGCTCCGAGCAGCAGCCCCACGACGCCCCACGCGACCCCACGCGACGAGCCCCGCAGCGCCAGCGCCGCGGCCGCCGCCACCGCGAGCAGCGCCGCGCTGACCGACTCCGTCATCAGGGCCGGCGCGTGCGCCACGAGCGCCGGGTGGAGCGCGAACACGCCGCCTGCGACGAACGCTCCGCGCCGGTCGAACGCGCTCGCCGCCACCCGCCGCACCGCCAGCGTTCCGAGCACCGCGAGCGGTACGTGGAGCGCCATCGCGACGCCGGGGTGCGCGCCGAGGAGCGCGTAGGCCCCGCCGAGCAGCGCTGGATACCCAACCGGGTAGTGCGCAGCGAAGGTGACGGCGCCGTCGGGCCACAGCCACGTGTAGCCGTTCCCCTCAGCGATCCGGCTCGCGATCACGTGGTAGTACTTGCCGTCGTCCGCAGGCGGGAAGCGCGGGGCAGCCCACAGGATCACCGCGACCCGGACGAGCGCCGCGATCGCGCCGAGCACCGCTTCGTCGCCCCGCGCGCCGCGTAGCGCGCGCTCCGCCCTCGGATCATGGTGCGCGGCGACGGAGGTCACGGGAAGCTCGCGAGCAGCCCTGCGGCGCGGAGGTCGACGACCAGCTCGCACACGGGGAGGCCGACCACGTTCGTGTAGGAGCCCTCGACCCGCTCCACCAAGAACGCGCCGAGCCCCTGGGCGGCGTAGGCGCCCGCCTTGTCGAGCCCCTCGCCGCTCGCCGCGTACCGCTCGAGCTCGTCCGACGACGCCGCCCGGATCGAGACGAGGGTCTCCACGGTGCGCGCGAAGCGCGCCTCCGCGTCGCCTCGCCCACCCACGGCGTACCGCGTGAGCACCCGGTGGGTGCGCCCCGCCAGCTCCCGCAGCAGCTCGAGCGCCTCGGGCCGCCCGGACGGCTTGCCGAGGATGCGCTCACCGAGAACGACCGTCGTGTCGGCGACCAGCACGCACGCCGACTCGGCCGGAGCGAGCTCGCACGCGCGCTCGAGCTTCGCGTTCACGATCCGGACGAGGTACGGCTCGGGGAGCTCGCCGGGCTCGACGTCCTCGGGGACCTCCGGCGCGCGCACCCGATGGGGGATGCCGAGCCCCTCGAGGAGCGCCCGGCGCCTCGGGGACGCCGATCCGAGGAGGAGCGGCCTCGCCGCGCTGATCACGTCCATTTCGCCCCGCCGTGTACCACGCCGCCCGGCCCTCGCCCCCTGGGCACGCCCGAGCCGACGCGAGCGCGGCGCGAGGCCGCGCGGCGGGTATGCTCCCCGCCGTGCCGCGCGACCGCTCCCGGGTGCCATGGGCAGCGCTCGCCGTCGCGGCCTCGCTGGCGGTCACCTCCCCTGCCGGCGCCTGCGGGGAGCGCGGCGCGGCGCCGTGCCTCGACGCGCAGTCGGCGTGGCTGGCGCCGGGCCGCCAGGGCGCCTCGATCGTGGGCGCCGCACGCACGCCACCGGGCGGCGCCGCGACCGCAGGGCTCGCGCTCGGCTGGATGTCGCGCCCGATCGTGCTCGTCGCGCCGGCGCCCGACCCGGACGGCCGCGAGCTCCACCTCGTCGACCACGCGCTCGATCTGACGTGGCTGCTCGGGCTGGGGATCGGCGCGGGCGTCGCGCTCGAGCTCGCGGCGCCGGTGGTCCTCTGGCAGTCCGGCGCAGGGAGCGACGCGGCGGTGAGCTCACGCCCCGCGCCGCTCGCACCCACCGCGGTGCGAGACCCGCGGATCGGCCTCGCCGCTCAGGTGCTGGGCGATGATCGTTCGAGGGCCGCGGCGACGGCTCGCCTCGTCGTCGTGACACCGCTCGGCGACGAGGAGGCCCTGGCGGGCGAGCGGAGCGCAGTCGTCGCTCCCGGCGCCGCGGGCGGCTGGCGGAGCGGCGCCTGGGAGCTGGTGGGTGCGGTGGACGCGAGGTTCCGTCCTCGGGTCCGGCTGGCGGACGCCATCCTCGACGATCAGCTAGTCGCGCACGTCGGGAGCCGCTTGCGGCTGGCCGCGCGCGACGCGCTGTCCCTCACGCTCGACGCGTGGGCCGCGCCGGTGCTCGCGACGCAGCCGCGCGGCGACGCCGTGATCCCCGGCGAGTGGTCGCTCGGCGTCGGGTCCCGCCCCGCCAGCGCCGTCTCGCTGCACCTCTCCGGCGGCACGGGCCTCCCGCTCGGCGGCGGCGGGGCGTTTGCGCCCGGCGCGCCGCGCGCCCGCGCGACTCTCGTGGTGACCGTCCACGCCGAGTGAGGGCCGGCGGCGGCCGGCGCAGCCGGGAGGTTGCGCCAGCGTGAGGAAGCTGCCGGCCGCGCGGGCAGACCGGACCGCTAGAAGACGCGCTCGTGCACGTAGATCCGATCGCCGGCCTGCAGCGCGATGTCCGGCGATCGGCCGTCGTTGATGGCGCCCACGTCGAGGAGCACGGTCTTCGTTCCCTGCTTGGTGCGGCGCGTGAGGTTGACGCGACCGGTGTGCGCGATGGCGGTGAGGCCCCCCGCCTGGCTCAGCGCGAGGATGAGCGTCATCCCGGTGGTGAACGGGAAGCTGCCCGGCTTCGACACCTGGCCGAGCACCGTGACGCGCTTGGAGTTGTACTCCTTGACCGCCACGATCACGCTCGGCGAGCTCAGGATCTCCCCCTGCTGGAGCTTGGTCCGCACGAGCGCGGCGATCTCCTGCGGCTCGAGCCCCTCGACCTTCAGCCGCCCCACGTACGGGATGTCCACCGTGCCGTCGGACGCGACCTGGTACTCGCGTGGCAGGTCCTTCTCACCCACGATCTCCATCTGGAAGATGTCGCCCGGACCGACGGTGGTGCTCTCGACGGGCGCCGGGAGGACCGCGCGCGAATTGTCGGCCGCGGCGCCGCAGGCGCCGAGGAGGATCAGCCCGCCGGCGAGCGACGCGGCCTCGAGGAGCCAGCGTCGCCGAGCGCGCGCCGCGTCGAGCGGGACCGGATCGCGTGACATCTACGCCCTTGGTTGCGGGCCGCGGTCGGCGAGTTCGCGGACCGGCGCCGGGGGGTGCGGCCGGTCAGAGGAACCAGCGAAGCCCTAGGTACGCCTCGAGCCGACTGTACGAGAGATCGTCAGCCGACGCGGGCACCGCCGGATCCGCGAGGATGACCGTCTTCGTGAGGACGGCGTTGTAGCGGAACGTCGTGAAGATGCCGACCCCGTCCGTCAGGCGATATTCGCCGAAGATCGTCGCGTCCGCCCGGCCCTGGTTGAACGCCGGCTGGAGGACGGCCCCGTTGCCGCGGTAGCTGTCCGGGTACGAGTAGTTGGAGTACCCGCCCTGGAGCGTGAGCGCGAAGATCCCACCCACGAAGTACGCGAACTCGGCGTAGCCGCGATCCCGACCGAAATAGTTGCCGAGGTAGCCGTTGGCGAACGACCGCGTGTAGCCCGCGGCGATCGACGAGAGGCCGACCGTCGCCGAGCCGTCGTCTAGCTCGGCCTGCGGGATCAGGAAGTACCGGACCTCCGTCTGCGCCGTGAAGCTGTCGTAGTCCTGGATCGGGCCGACCTGCGCCTCGTAGAAGCTCGACGCCCAGCCGCCGGACACCATGAACGCGAAGCGGTTCGTCACCAGGCCCTTGAGGCCGAGCCGGCTGTTGACGAATTCGCCGCCGTTCGCGGGGCTCCCCGCGCGGTAGCTCAGGACGCCGAAGGTCGCGTCGTAGAAGATCGCGGTGCGCGGCAGGAAGCGGAACCGCCCACGGGTCTTCGCCGCGTGGGTCGTGTTGTCGAAGTCCTGGAAGTTCTCCCGAGCGAAGAAATTGTAGAGGAACTCGTAGCCGAGCCTCCACTCGAAGAGGCCGCCGCCCGGCCGCCACGTGACGCCGGCGCCCGCGCGGAGCGCGCTCCGGTCGTACGCGAACTCAGGGTCCGGCGTGTCCGACGGCTCACCGACCCGGGCGAAGTCGCCGTACAAGTCCCCGCCCACCTTGCTCTGCGGCGCGATGGTGAGCTTCAGGTTCGCCCCGAGGTCCAGCCGGCGCTGGTCCTTTCCCTCGAAATCCCCGGAGTTCATCGGGATGATCTCGTTGTAGACGGCGAACACGCCCGTCTCGAACTGCACGTTGCTCGGCGTCGCGCCCTCGACGCGCGGCCCGGAGAGCGTGCTCAGGTTGAGGTGCGGCGTCACGCGGATCCTGGCCGCGGAGTACACCGGCTCCGAGTCCGTCCCGGCGCGCTTGAAGTAGTTCGAGTCGTAGCCGACCTCGCCGGCGATGCCGGGGTGGATCTCGATGTCGCCCGCGCGGACGCCCGCTCCCTGCCCCATTCGGCGGTCGGACAGCCAGGGCTGGCCCTGACCGAGCGCTGTGCCGCTCAGGGCCGTGGCAGCCAGGGCGGCTGCGACCGCGTGTCGCTTCTTCATTCGCATCGACTCCGCTGGGCTCGAAGAGCTACTGCGTCTCGCTCTTCAGGGTCGGGGGCACGGAGACATCGAAGGGCTCCTCGCCGTCCGCCGAGGGGTCCACGTCAGTGACGTCTGAATCGATGTCCATGGTGACCGAGGTGCCCTCGTCGGACACGGCGTCCTCGCCGATGCACTGCTTCGCGTCGCTCAGCGCGTCGGTCACGTTCGCGCGCTGGGAGTCGAACACGAGGAAATCCTGCCGAGCGCGCGACTTGTTGCTCGCTGACTCGGCCGCGGCGCCCGCGTTCTGCATGCCCACCAGAGCTTCGAGGCGCTCGTTCGCGGACCGCATCGCCATGTCGATCCGGTTCAAGGTGTCCTCAAGGCAGAACTCGCGCGGCTTGTCCTTCGCGGCGCGCGCCTCCTGCAGCATGCGCCGCACGCTCTCGCGGCCCGTCTGCATCTCCGCGTAGCCCTTCTTCGCCTCGGTGACCATCTCGCCCAGCGACAGTTCAACCTGCCGCTGCCCGGCCACCACGGGCGGCGCGGGCACGTTGCTCGTCTGCGCGCCCGCGGCTCCGAGCACGCTCAGCACGGCCACCGCGGCACCCGCACTCCACCGCCTCGATTTCACGCGCATCAGCTAAGGCCCTCCCGAAGAACTTTCGGCATCGGCGAACGGCGTCGTCCATAGCAACGCGAGCCGCACCGTGTCAACGCGCCGCGCTCGGCCGGATGCTCCCAGGGCGAGGCTGCTCATCGGCTCGATACGTTGCCCCAGGCGGATCGGGCGTTCACCCCAGCGCGGCCCCGCGCCCCGCCGCTGAGCCCCTCGGACGCACGCGCACGATCCGGACCGTGAGCCGCAAGGGCCGGCGAGCCGGGCGTGTTCACCTGCACTGGATCAGACGAGCGGGGCCGGGCTCTCGCCCGGCCCCGGCACGGAGGCTCACGCCGCCCCGGACCCGCACGGCGCGCGAGTCGATCTGCGTCGCGGCCTCACTGCTTCACGAAGGTGACCGGAACGACCACCGTGGCACCCGCGCCGCCCTCGGGTGGGTCGAAGCTCGCCGCCTGAGCTCGACCGCGCACGCAGCCGACCACAGAGCCGGGCAGGTTACCGCTCGGAGACGCGGACACGCTCTGCACCTCGCCGCCAGGTCCGACCCGGATGCTCAGGCGGATGCTCCCCGCGGAGTCGGGGTTCTCGTTCAGCCCGCGCTGGTAGCAGGCGCGGAAGGCCGCGCGCATGCCGGCGACGACGCGCGCCGCGTTGCTGATGTTTCCGCCGCTCACGGCCGCGCCGCCGACGGCCGCGGAGCCCTTCGGGCCCTCGACCTTCTTCACCTCGCCGGTGCCGCCGGTGCCGTCCGTCTTGCCCGCCGCGCCGAGCTGGCCGAGGCCCGCGCCGCCTCCCGCCTCGCCTGGACGGATGGCGCCGCCACCGCCGCCGAGCCGCAGATCACCGCCGGCCGAGACACCCGCGCCGGAAGCCGCCGCCGCGTCGAGCGTCCCCGTCGCGACCTCGCCGCCGCGGAGCACGCCCGCGGTAGCCGCGCCCTGGCTCGACATGGCGCCGATCGCCGCCATCTCGAGCGTGTCGAGCTCGGCCGCGATCGCGGCGCGCTTCGTCTCGCTCAGGCCGCCCGCCGGGCCCTTGGAACCGCCCGCGCCCTGGGGACCTCCGCTCGCCTTCGCCGCCGGCTTGTCGTCCTTGGCGTCGGCCTTGGCGGCGTTCGGATCGACCTCGGTCGTCTCCTTCTCGGTCTCGAGGGGCGGCGGCGCGGGGAGCGCCTGCACGGACGCCACCAGCCCCGCGACGCTGACCTCGTCGTCGATGATGGGGTCGAGCCAGTCCGAGTAGATCGCGCCGATCCCCATGAAGTGCAGGAGGAAGCAGAACGCCGCGATCATCGTCGTGCCCCAGTCGATGTCGCTCGCGCCACGCGTCACGGACACGGGGAGCTGCGGGCGCGGCTGGATGGGCGGCGGCGCGACGAACTGGAAGAGGAACGTCACGTCCCCGATCACCACCTTGCCGCGCGAGTCCTCGCTGAGGCGCACCTGGTAGGCGCCCTGAGGCGATCGGCGCGCCTGCCCCTTCAACACTGCGAGATCGCTGATCCCGGTGGGGAGCGCGAGGCGCCCCGCCATGCCGTCGAGGAAGTTCAGCCAGTACTCGTTCCCCACCATCTCGAAGAGCCGGAACGACGGCGGCACGTTCTGCGACGCGATCACGAACATGCTCTTCTCGTTCGGACCGACCGTCACGTGCGTGCGCTGCTTGATGATGCGCTCTTCGCTCACGCGACCGCCCTGCACCACGCCGATGCGCAGCACCTTGGGGCCGGTCGCGGCCACCGCCCGCATGACGGCGGTCATCTGTCCGGGGCGGGCACCGGGCGCGGGGGTCTGCGGAGCGGGTTGCTGCGTCATGTGGTTTCTCCGTCGGCGCCCGGGCGTAGTGCGGCCGGGCGTCGATTCGACAGCGAGCCCTGGGAAAGGTTCGCGGCGCCCGAGAGACTACCTGCACCGGCTTGCCCGGTCCACCCCGCCTCGAACAGCGCGAGCAGACGCTCGATCGCCCGCGCGCGGTCGGCCCGGTACGAAGCGCCCCTCCGGGCGAGCTCGAGGCACAGGCCGCCCGCGACCAGAACCGCCAGCAGCGCGACCCCAGCGGACCCGAGCGCCGCCGGCTCCGGAGCGCCCACCGAGACCACCGGCGCCGCCTCCACCAGCGCGAGCGCCCCCCCACCCAAGAGCGCTACGCGCGCCATGGCGCGCGGGACGCCCACCAGGCCGTCGAGCGCGAGGCGAAGATCGCACCTGGACTCGGCCACCGCCGCGCGCCGCGCGTCGGGGGTCTCCGCCGCTGCGATCGCCCGCAGGCACGCCGCCACGCCCACGCCCAGCCCTGGGTCCGAGGCCAGGTCCAGCACCTCGGCGGCCGGCCGGCACGCGCGCGCGCGCACGCGCTCCACGTCGCCCCGGAGCTCACGGCGACCCCGACGCCCCCGCTCGACCGCCCAGCCCGCTGCCGCACCGGCCAGCACCACCGAGACCGCTGCCCCGAGCATCGTGGCTCCGACCTGCCGCCGCGAGCGCGGCGCGCCCTCAGAACGGATCGCTGTAGAGCGCCTTCTCGATCCGCTCGAGGAAGGGCTGCTTGAGCTCGGTCAGCGTGAGCTTCGGCTCCAGGCGGTTGATGTCGACCGCCGCGATGGGCTTCTGCACCCGGCCTACGATGGTCACCTCGCTGATGGTCACCACGCGGCCCTTCTTCTGCGCATGCGCGGCCGGGGCCATCGCGGCGACGCCGATCGCCACGCACACCATCCAAGCGGCTCTCGAGACCTTCATCGCCGTGGCTCCTCGGTTCGCACTCTGGGTCCGCACTACCACCGAACGCTCCGTCACGCCCGCCACGTCAGCCGCCGGCCGGCGGCTGGTCGCCGCCCTCGGCCGGGGGTGCGCCGCCGCCCTCGGCGGGCGGCTTGCCGCCGCCCTCGGCGGGCGGCGCCTCGGCGGGCGGGGGCTCTGGCGGCGGCGGGGGCGGGGCGTTCTTCTCGGCCTCTTCCGCCTCGATCTGGCCCTTCTTCGCCTTCGCCCGGTTGATGAGCTCGTCGGTGTCGTCGGGCCCCGTCGAGCGGGGCTTCATCTGCTTGTACTTCTCGAATTCCGCGAGCGCCTTCTCGACCGTCTGGAGCTTGTTCAACCCCCCGATCGTCTCCGCCGAGAGGTAGAGCAGCCCCAGGTTGTAGTGGACCTGCGCGAGGGACGGCTCCTTGGAGAGCACCCACTCGAACTCCTTCAACGCGTCGGGCGCGCGCCCGAGCAGCCGGTAGCCGTCCCCGAGGCTCAACCGCGCGATGACATGGGTGCGGTCGTACTTGAGCGCGCCCTCGAGGAGCTGCACGGCTTCCGCGGCGTTGCCCGCCTCGAGCTTGTACACCGCCACCTGGACCTTCGCCTCGACGAGATCCGGCCGCAGCTCGGCCGCGCGCTGGAGCTCCTCCATCGCGGCCTTCCTCGCGCCCCGCTCCTTGTAGATGATGCCGCGGAGCAGGCGCGCGTCGGCGTTGTCGGCGTCGCGCGGCGGGTTCTCGGGGCCGAAGCCGTCGAGGATGCCCTTCAACGCGAAGAGCGCCGCGTCGAGCCGCCGCGCGCGGTAGTGGTCGCGCGCGATCACGATCATCGCGGGCTTGAAGTTCGGGTTCTTCTTGAGCGCAGTCTGCGCCAGGCGCTGCGCGTCACCCGAGAGGCCCTGCATGCTCTTCACCTCGGCGAGGCCCGCGGTGATGGCGGCGCTCTTCGGGAACTTCCCCTCGAGCTCCAGCAGGTAGGACTCCGCGTCCTGGACCTTGCCGGACCGTGCCAGCAAGACGCCGTAGGCCACGATCGCGGGCTCGTAGTCCGGGACGACGGCCGTCGCCTTCCGATAGGCTGCGAGCGCGCCCGCCGTGTCGCCCAGGCGCTCCCGCACCACGCCCAGCGAGTAGCTCGCCTGGTACGCGTTCGAGTCCGCCGCCGACGCCTTGGCGAACTGGACCTGCGCACCGTCGAGATCGCCGGACTGGAACGCGGCCATCCCGGCCTGGTACGCCTCCCGCGCGGCGCCGCTCATCGCCGGCCGATCGGTGGCAGCCTCACCGCTCGAGGGCGTGTCCGCGACCGCCGTCTGCTGCTGGGTGCCGGGCGCGGTGACAGCGTCCCCGCCGACCTTCGGCGCGTCCATCTGGCCGCCGGTCGGCGCCCTCGGGCCGGGGCCGCCCGTCTTGTCACCACCGCACGCTACGGCGGCCAGCGCGAGGCAGCCCACACCCACCGGGCCGATCGCGGTCGCTCGAAGCTTCGCCAGGAGTCTCGACATGCGCATGCTCCTCGCCCTCACTGAACCGCCGCCGGCAGCGGCGCCGGGTGGCCCTTCGACTCGGGGTGGACGACCTGTCCAGGCCGCATCCGGAGGAACATGCCCTCCGTGTAGTTGAGATCCTTCACCGCGCTCGCGTAGCCCTTCATCTTGGCCTCGCCGACCACGTCCGTCAGGAAGGCGAGGCGCCGGATGGCGTGCGCCACCGCCGGGCTCGTGACGTTGTAGCGTCGGGAGAGGACGATCGACTTGCCGTAGCGATCGACGATCAGCTCGTCTGCCGCGTTGAGCTCCTTGTCACGCTCGTCGCGCCACTTCGTCTGGATACTGATGCGGATGGCGTCCACCTTCGCCAGCAGCTCGTCGTCACCCGTCTCCTCTGCCTTGCGCAGCTTCTTCTCGAGGTCGTCCGGGACCAGCTTCAACGCCGGCGCGCGCGTGTTGTACAGGCCCGTGCGGAGCGAGTCCCACACCGACCCCTGGCGCGAGAAGGCCGCGATGGCCCACTCCGGCGACCCGTAGGCGTCCACGATCTGTTGCAGCCGCGCGTCCCACTTCTTCGCCTCCTGCGCCTCGGCCCGGTACTTCTGGATCACCTGGACGGGGTCGCCCTTGTAGCGGTGGAAGCCCGACTCGTAGTCCCACTTCTTCTTGAGTTCGTCGTCGACGAGCGTGAAGTCCGCCTCCGCGCCCATCGCCGCCTCCGGCGACCCCAGGGCGGACGAGCGACCCTCCTTCTGCGGCGCGGTCCGCTTGTAGGCCTCGAAGGCGGCGATGGTGTTCTGCCACCACTTCACGGTGTCGTTGGCGTTGCTCGCCTTCTTCGTCTTGGCGACCCAGTACGCGGCCTGCACGACGTACTGGGCGGACTCCGGCTTGCCCTTGTTCGCGCCGTAGTACCGCGCCATGGCGTCCCCGGCGTCGCGCCGCGCGCGCTGGTTGGCGCCGGTGTCCGGCGACAGCTCGTCCCACTTCTTCCGCACGCCGTCGGCGATGATGAAGTCCGCCTCCGCCATCTCCTTGGGCGACGCGCCGAGATCGCGGAAGCGCTTGCGGGCACGCTCGACGCCGGCATCATCCCCCATGCTGGCGTAGAGGGTGAGGGCCTGCTTCGCCGCCTCACGGCGCTGCGCCTCCGAGAAGTGCTCGATCCCGCTGATCTTCTCGAAGGTCTCCGCGGCCTTCGGGTAGTTGAAGAACAGGATGTAGGCGTCGGCGAGGGCGGTGTACGCGTCCTGGAGGTACTTGACGCGCGTCTCGTACTTCTTCGGATCCGCGGCGACGGGCGGGTTCGCCTTGGGGTCCCCGTTCTTCAGCCCGAAGATCAGCTTGTCACTGCCGTACTTCGCGATGAAGAGCTCGTACATCTCGATCGCTTTGTCGTACTCGCCGACCTGCTTGTACGCGAACGCGCCGTTCATGGCGGCCTCAGGGGCGCCCTCGTTCGACGGCGCGAGCTCGAGCGCGGCCTTGTAGAGGGCGGCCGCCTCGCGCCACTTCTTGTCCCGCTCGGGGCCGGGCTGCATCTTCTCGGCCTCGTCGTAGAGCTTGCGCGCGTCCTCGTAGGCGAGGCCTTCGGCGAGCACCTTGCGGCGCGCTCCCTCCTTCGCCTTGTCCTCCTCGTTGACGGCGCAGGACTTCCCCTGCTGCAGCTTCCGCCCCCCCTCGAGATCCTTCTCGAAGGCGGCGATGCTGAACAGCTTGTCCCAGGCCTTGTACCCCCACTCGTTCACGCCGCAGTACTGCTCGTAGAGCGGCTGGAGCCGCTTCTTCGCCTCGGCGAACTGGCCGTAGACGAAGAAGTAGTCGCCCGCCTGAAACTGGTAGAGCATCCCGTTCTTGTAGGGATCACGCTCAGGGGGAATGCGGACCGCGTACTCGTCGCGAGCCTGGATGGTCGCCATCACGGGCGCCGGGACGGTGTCGACGACGACCTTCCGCGCGTCGCCCTCCCCTTCGAGCTTGACCTCCTCGCGCCGCTCGATGCCCTCGCGGCCCTCGGAGCGGGCGAACTTGCGGTACTCGTCCTCGAGCACCTGCTCGGCGATCTTCACCAGGTAGACGCCGGCGTTCACCTGGTACTTGTCGTCCTCGTTGGAGTCTCGGACGGCCGCGGACGTCTGCCGCGCGATGTCGACCTCGCCTTGCGTCGGCGACCGCTCGATCGTCACCTGGAGCACCACGATCCAGTAGTGCGCGTCGGCGAGCCAGTAGCGGCTCTCGTAGGCGTCCGGGGACGCCTCGTCGCGGGCGAGGTACGCCGCCCACGCGGTGGCCGCCAGGCGGTACTCCGCGATGGCCTTCTCGATCCACGCCTTCTGTTGGCCCGAATCGCTCAGCTGCGTCGCGCGGTCATAGAACGAGCGAGCGTAGTTCGTGTGGTCCGCCGCGGCGCGCTTCAGGCCGTTCTTCGCGAGGTTCTCGGCCGTCTCCAGCGCCTCGGGGTCGTCCTTGTTGGCGTCTGTCCACGGGGTCACGCCGACGTAGGCCGACAGCTTCGTCCGCGCGGCCAGCGCGCGCTCGGCGTACTCCGCCTTGGCCGAGGAGCCCTCCGGGGCGAGCCGGGAGAGCTGATCGTACAGCTCGGCGATCTTGTTCTGCATCACCGGCGCGTCGCGATCGAGCGGGAACCTCTGGATCGTGAGCTCGAGCATCGCGATCGCGTTCCGGTTCTGCGTGATCTCGATGAACTCCTGCGCGAGCGATTTGTAGATCTCGACCGTCCACTTCGGCGCGCAGTCCTTGCTCGTCTGCGTGCAGGCGGGATCGGGCTGGGGGACGTACTTGGGATCCTGCACGCGCTCGATCGCGACCGCCATCTTCTGCTCGGCCACGAGCGGATCGGTCTCGGTGTCGAGCACGTCGTTCCGCGGGATGTACGGATCACTCGGGGGCGGGCCCTCGAGATCCACGTAGGTGAGCGACCCGGCGATGTACGTGTACGCCTCTTGGCGGAAGTCCGCGCCGGGATCGCCGGTCTTCTTCTCGATCTCGTCGGTGTGGTGGAGCAGCTTGACGAACCAGTCGATACTCGTCCGGTAGCGCTGCTGTTTGAAGAACGTCCACGCCTGCTTGTAGAGGGCGACCGAGTAGACGGGCTCCTTCTTGTACTGGAGCGAGAGATCGAAGGCCGTCGCGGCGCGGTTCAGATTGTAGGGGCCACCCTTCGGATCGAGCTGGTCGAAGTGGAAATTGCCGAGCTGCCACCAGATCTCGGCCAGGTACCTCGGATCCTCGCCCGGGGTGGTGTCCTGGGGGATGGGCTTGCACTCCGTCGAGTAGGGCGGGACGTAGACGAGCTCCTCCTCGAGCAGGCCCGCGGGCTTGGCGCCCGGCTTCGGCTTCGCCGCCGGCCGCCGGGGCTTCGTCTTCGGCGCCTGATCGAGCGGGATCGGGTTCGAGGCATACCAGTCGTCCCAGAACTTCGTGTCGTGGTCCTGCGGCTGCGGCTCGAGGACGATCTTGTCGTCCGCCGTCGGATCGGCCTTCACCCGGTAGCGGTTCGAGCAGACGAGCGCGCGCCACGCCTGCTGCCCCTCCTCGATGCGCCCCGCGTCGGTGTACGCGTGCCCCAGGTAGTAGTGGACGGCGGCCGCCTCCTTGTACTCGGGGAAGTCAGCGAGGATGCGCCGGTAGAGGCGGATGGCGGGCTTCAGCGCGTCGCCGACGTCCTGATCGCTGCGCGTCCTCGCGCGCTCCTCGTAGAGGGCGGCGAGACGGAACATGGCGTCCGGCGTCGCGTCGGGGTCCGCGTTCGCGCCGGAGTATCGCTCAACGAACGCCTCGAGCCGGCGGATCGCCTCGTCCCTCGCCTCGTCGAGCGACTTCTTCTCCGTGTCGAGCTCGCGATCGAGCGCCGTGAGGACGCGCCGGCGACGGTCCTCGTAGTGGTGGCGCACGATCGTCGTGAGCATGTTGCGGAAATCCTTCGCGCCGCGCTCGTACTCTGCGGCCTCACGCTGGAGCTCCTCGAAGGCGCGTTGCTGCGCCGGGCTGGGTGCCGGCGGAGGCGGGGCGCCTCGGCGGACGGGCGTCGCCGGGGTCGGCGGCGCCGGCGGCGCCGGCGGCGGGGAGGCGGGCGGGCTCGCCGAGCTCGCCGCGGCCGAGGCCGCGGCGCCGGGACCGGGCTGGGCGACGGCCGGCGCCGCGAGCGCGGCGGCGACCGCAGCGACGGACACCTTGCCCCACGGGGCGGAGAGCCAACGGCGGTGGTAGGGCGACGGCATGCTCACTGGACCTCCGCGTCGTCGAGGACCTCGCGGAGCTCGTCATTGAGACGGAGCTCCTCGCGCGCGCGTTCACGCTGAAGATTCCGGACTCGGATGCGCTGGGTCTCGCGCACCTCCCACGCCTGCTGGACGATGCCCACGTCGGCGCGGAGCACGACGCCCTTCAGTCGATCCCGGACGAGGGCGAGGTTGCGCATCGCGACCTCGCCGACCGCGCTGCGGGCCTCTAGATCCATGGCTTCCAGCTTCGAGGCGTAGTCCTCGATCGCGGACGACTCGCGCGCCACGTCCGCGAGGAGCTTCTCGCCGCGCTGCTTCGCCGTCCGCTGGAGCTCGGTCGCCGTGCCCTCGAGGCGAGCCTCGAGGGAGTCCGCGCGCGCAAGGAGCGGGCGGATGGCGCGAGCGTACTCGGCCGCGCTCCCGCCGTCCCCGCCGCCCGCGACGAGCTCGACCTCGCGAGCGAAGAGCTGACGGAAGCGCGCGCGGATGCGGTCGTCGTCGACGTAGCGTTGATCGCCGAAGCCGACCTGAGAGCGACCCAGATCGATGCGATCGCGCAGCTCGTTGATACGGGAACGGAACCCCTCGAGGAGGCGCTTGTTGTCGTCGATCTCGGCGCGGAACCGGCGCCGGCTCTCCGGGTCTCGAGTGACGCCATGCTTGTCCGCGTCGCGCATCACCCGCTCGAGCGCGTTGATCAACGCCTGCAGCCGATCGGCCTCGAGGGACATCCGCTGCACCTGCTGGGAGACGCGGTTCCACTGCTTCTCGCCCTGTGACTCGCGGCGGCGGAAGTCTCCGTCGGAGGCGGGGGCCATCGCGAGTCGCTTCATCAGGCTCCTCCGCTCGGCGCGGACGCGGCCGAGCTCGCCGCCGGGCGACGCGGAGCCCACGTCGTCCATCCCCTGCGCGAGCGCCATGCGCGCCAGCGCGACGCGGTTCGCGAGCGCGAGGGCCGCCTCGAGCGAGGCCTGGAGCTCGGGGAACGCGCGGACGCGCCCCCCCCCGCTGAGCACGCCCTCGAGCTTCACCACGAGGCGCCGGGAGCGGCGCACGAGATCCCGAGCCCGGGCGACGTCGTCGATCACCGCGAAGGCTCGGCTGTCCTCGGCCTCCTCGCGAGCCCACCGCAGCGCGAGCGGCGGCAGCGCCTTCTCCGAGCCCTCCTTCGCGCTCTCGTCGACGAGCAGATCGTAGTACACGGCCGGATCGGTGCTCGTGGCGAGGAACGTCGCCACCTGCTCGCGGATCGGCTCGAAGCGGCTCCGCACGCTCTCGTAGAGCGCGAGCGCCTCGGCGAACTGGCCCGAGCGGAGCATCAGATCCGCGCGGAGCAGCGTGCCGTCGGCGATCTCACGGCTGTCCGGATCGGTCGCGGACAGGACCTCGAGGGAGCGCTGGGCGCGCTGGTAGTCGCCGAGGCGGACGTACACCCACGCGAGCTCGTAGAGCATGTGGCCGAGCTCGGGCGACGTGCGATCGACGTGGCTGTAGGCCTCGGAGGCGTCCAAGAATTGGTCCGACTCGTAGAACAGGCGCCCCACCGCCATCCACGCGAGATCGACGACGTGGCGCTGCTGGGCGGTCGGGGCGCTCATGCGCGTGACGCGCCGGAACTGCTCGACCGCGGCAGCGTAGCGGGTGGGCTGGCCGGCGCCGTCGCCGCCGGGAGCTGGCGCTGCCTCCCGCACGAGGATCACGCCGAGGAGGTACTGAGCCTGAATCGCCCACGCGGAGCTCGACGGCACGGAGGCGATGGCGCTCTTCGCCGCGGCGAGGTCCCTCTTGGCGAAGTAGGCCTTCGCGCGAGCGTAGGGGAGCGAGCCAGTGGGATCGGCGCCGGAGAGCCGGGCCGCGCGCGCGACCAAGTCGTCGAGGCCGTCGAGCCGGCCCGTCTGGATCGCGATGTCGACGAGGCGGCCGAGGGAGCGGCCCGCGAAGCGGTCGTACGGGACGGTCGCGCCCTTGTCGAGGATCTCGCGGAAGTGGAGCTCCGCCGAGAGCAGCTGGCCGCTCTTGAAGTACGCCTCACCGAGCAGGAACGACGCGTCCGCGTGCGCTGCAACGGAGGCCTTCCCCTGGCGGTGGAGCTCGATCACCTGGCTCAGCAGATCGATCGCCCGGTCCCAGTCCTTGATCCCGACGAGCAGCTCGGCGTCCGCCACCCGGGACGCGGGCGTCCGCTGGCGCTGGGCGGCCTTCGCCGCCGCAGCGCCGATCTGGCCGAGCTCACCCTCGACCTGTTTGAGGCTGGTCGCCGCGCGCGTCTGCGCGTCGCTCGCCGAGAGCGCGCTGGCGAGCGCCGGCGCGAGCCAGGTGGCCGTCGCGAGCGCCCCGGCCAGGAGCCGGTGCCGCCCCATCACTTCCCCCCGGTCCCAACCGAGAAGCCCCCGGAGACGCCGGGCTGCTTCCCGCTGGGCGCCGGGGCGGAGGGACCAGACCCCGCCTGCGTCCCCGCGCGCACGCGCTCGGAGTACCGGATCGCCGGGCGCTGCTCGAGCGGGGTCGTGACCCCGCCCTTCTCCCAGGCGACGGCATCGACCTGGGTCGTCTTGCCTTCGGCGGCCGTGAACGAGTGGCTCGACTTCACCTCGAAGTGGTAGCCGCGCAGGTACGAGAACACGCCGTAGCCGTGGCCGCGGAGCTTGAGGAGCACCTGCAGTACGTGATCGCCAGGGGTGATCGCGCCCGAGTAGATCGGGATCTCCCGCTGGGTCGCCAGCGTCCCCGTGTCGTCCTGCTTGTTGTACTGGACCGCGCCGTCCAGAACGAACAGCGCGCGCGTCAGGCGGAAGGCCGTGGACAGCTCGTTGACGAAGCGGACCTCGGCGCGCGCGCCGCCCACGCCGCCCGAGAGGATGGTGTCGCTGAGGAGGCTCAGGCGGGTGTGGCTGCGCCGGATCTGCTCCTTCAGCTCGTTGATGCGCTGCTCGAGATCCCGCAGGCGAACCGCGTGCGTCGAGCCGTCGACGGGTCCAGTATCGGCGGACTTCTTCTCCGCAGGCGGAGGCGGCGGCGCGTCGGCGGGCTTCGCGTCGGCGGGCTTCGCGTCGGCGGGCTTCGCGTCGGCGGGCTTCGCGTCGGCGGGCTTCGCGTCGGCGGGCTTCGCGTCGGCGGGCTTCGCGTCGGCGGGCTTCGCGTCGGCGGGCTTCGCGTC